>NZ_OZ060923.1:0-1107340 GCF_964059965.1 Candidatus Fukatsuia anoeciicola
TTATCCACAGATAACCACGATCTTAGTAATAAGTATAATAAAAGATCTATAAAAGATCTAAAATAACTAAAAAATAAAATTAAACTTAATTTAAGATTACTTAGTTAATTTATTAAATTTACATAGAACTAGTAATACTAGGAATTTATCTAAAATCTCTATAGACTCTTAGAATACAAGACTTACTACTTGCATTAAGCGAGGTATAGGCATTATGTTTTATTATAATCAATTTGACGTTATTATTATTGGTGGTGGTCATGCAGGTACTGAAGCTGCTATGGCTAGTGCTCGAATAGGACGTCAAACTCTATTACTAACGCATAATATCGATACTTTAGGACAGATGTCTTGCAATCCAGCAATTGGTGGTATTGGTAAAGGACATCTAGTAAAAGAAATTGATGCTTTAGGTGGTTTAATGGCAAAAGCAATAGACCAAGCTGGTATTCAATTTAAAATCCTTAACTCTAGCAAAGGACCTGCTGTTAGAGCTACTCGCGCCCAAGCCGATCGAATTCTTTATCGTCAAGCAATACGTATTGCATTAGAAAATCAACCTAATCTAAGGATTTTCCAACAATCAGTTGAAGACCTAGTAATTAAAAATAACCAAATTATTGGTGTTGTAACACAAATTGGAATAAAATTTTATGCTAAAGCAGTTGTATTGACCGTTGGTACTTTTTTAGATGGCAAAGTACATATTGGTTTAAAAAATTATAGTAGTGGTCGTGCTGGCGATCCTGCTTCAATCTCATTATCTCAGAGATTAAAAGAACTTCCTTTACGAATAAACCGTTTAAAAACAGGAACTCCACCAAGAATTGATGCAAAAACTATCGATTTTAATCAATTAAATTTTCAATTAGGTGATATGCCAATACCAGTATTTTCTTTCCTTGGTCATCCAACACAACACCCTAAACAGATCGCGTGCTATATTGCTTATACTAATGAAAAAATGCATGAAATTATTCGTAATAACCTTAATCGTAGCCCAATATATTCAGGTATAATTGAAGGAATTGGTCCACGTTATTGCCCATCAATAGAAGATAAAATCATACGTTTTGCTGATCGCAATGCTCATCAAATATTTTTAGAACCTGAAGGATTAACTAGTAATGAAATCTATCCAAATGGTATCTCAACAAGCTTACCTTTTGATGTACAAATACAGTTTGTCCGCTCAATTAAAGGAATGAAAAACGCACATATTATACGGCCTGGATACGCTATTGAATACGATTATTTCGATCCTCGTGATTTAAAAACTACATTAGAAAGTAAATATATCCATGGACTCTTTTTTGCAGGTCAAATTAATGGAACTACAGGTTATGAAGAAGCAGCAGCTCAAGGATTACTTGCTGGACTTAATGCTGGACGTTTAGCTAATGGAGATGAAGGTTGGTCACCAAGAAGAGACCAATCTTATCTTGGTGTATTAGTAGATGATTTAAGTGTATTAGGCACTAAAGAACCTTATCGTATGTTTACTTCTAGAGCTGAATATCGTTTAATATTACGTGAAGATAATGCTGATTTACGTTTAACTGAAATTGGTCGTAAGTTAGGTTTAGTTGATGATTTTCGTTGGGCGCATTATAATAAAAAAACTGAACAAATAGAAAAAGAAAGACAACGTTTACGTAATACCTGGGTACATCCGCATTCAGAAAATGCTAATCAACTAAATAAGCTACTACAATCACCTTTATTACGAGAAACTAATGGCGAAGAGTTACTACGTAGACCAGAAGTTAATTACCAAATGCTTACTACATTAGATTTATTTATTCCAGCATTAACTAATTCTCAAGTAACTGAACAGGTTGAAATTCAAGCTAAATATCAAGGATATATTTTACGTCAAAAAAAAGAAATAAAAAAACAACAATATAATGAAAATATTTTATTACCTATAGATCTTAATTATCAGAATATTTCTGGTTTATCTAATGAAGTTATTGCTAAACTTAACGATCACAAACCAAATTCTATTGGTCAAGCATCTCGTATTTCAGGTGTAACTCCAGCAGCAATATCCATTTTATTAATTTGGTTAAAAAAACAAAACCTATTACACCGTAGTGCTTAATTTAAGCATTTGTGATATAAATTTAAATTTAAAAAATATTTTAATACTAAAAATTATAATTTTTATTTAATAAAATAGATGATCATCTAACAAATAAAATAAATAACTAGTTAACATATTAGTTATAAACAAATAGAATAAATATGGATAGTATAATCATTAAACCTTACCTAGAAGCAAAAAATTTGTTGATATTAGTAGTAGCGCAGGTTTACCTAGCATTTTACCATAGTTATTATTTATCCTAATATTTATTTTATTTTACTTGATAACTTAGAAAAAAGAGTTCATTTTATACGATAAATACAGCGTAAATTAAAAATGTCTAATGTTATACTAATACAAAACCATGTTAAAAACTTTGTTATAAATCTATTATTTGATAATGTGATAGTTATATATTTGTTTTATTACAAAATATGTTATTAATGTATCGCTATTTAGTAAACAAACAATATAAAGAATATTTTATGTACTAAAAAACTAAAATTAAATAATAAATTAGCAAATTTACCTATTAGAAATAACTATAAAATTAATAGCAAAATTATAAATATTAAATTTGCCTAAAGAATCTTATTTAGTTATCTTAAAAATAATATTATTACTATGTATAATTTATTTATCTTTAGTTAATTAATTTACTTATATTTAAAATTTAAGTTAAGTTAAACTACAAGTATAAATAATATAAAAATTTCATATTCTAGCGTATAAGAAAAATAAGTAACTTATAACGTAATAGGTTTTACAAAAAATTTATAAATTATCAATAATTATCAGTAGTTATAGAGGTATTATGTCTGCATCAGGAGAAAGCATTTCTCAACAAGAATATATAACTCATCACTTGAATCACCTTCAGGTGGATCTTCATACTTTTAAGTTAATAAATCCAGATTTTACAAATTCAGTCTCATTTTGGACATTAAATATTGATTCGCTATTTTTTTCTTTTGCATTAGGTATCTTTTTTTTACTTATTTTTTATAAAATAGCAAAAAGCGCCACCAATAGCGTTCCTAATAAATTACAGACTACAGTTGAATTAGTTATTAGTTTTGTTGATAGTAATGTTTATGACATGTATCACAGTAAAAGCAAAATTATTGCACCACTTGCTTTAACAGTATTTGTTTGGGTAGCGTTAATGAATACTATGGATTTATTACCAATTGATTTATTGCCTTATATCGCTGAACATATTTTTGGGTTACCAGCGTTACGTGTAGTCCCTACTGCTGATGTAAGTATTACCGTCTCAATGGCATTAGGTGTATTTTTTTTAATTATATTTTATACCATTAAAATAAAGGGATTTAACGGCTTTATAAAAGAATTAACTCTACAACCTTTTAATCACCCGATATTTATTCCAGTTAATTTGGTTCTTGAAGGTATTAGCCTGCTATCTAAACCAGTTTCACTAAGTTTACGATTATTTGGTAATATGTACGCAGGTGAGTTAATCTTTATCCTAATTACCGCTATTTTGCCTTGGTGGTCACAATGGTTATTAAGTGTACCTTGGGCAATTTTTCATATTTTAATTATTATGTTACAGGCCTTTATTTTTATGGTCCTAACAATTGTTTATCTTTCAATGGCATCTGAAGAGCACTAATTTTTTATATTACTATATTTTAATTTAATATGGAGACTATCATGGAAAATCTAAATATGGATCTATTATACATGGCTGCTGCTATAATGATGGGGTTAGCAGCAATCGGTGCTGCTATTGGTATTGGTATTTTAGGTGGTAAATTTTTAGAAGGAGCGGCACGTCAACCCGATTTAATTTCTTTATTACGTACGCAATTTTTTATAGTTATGGGGTTAGTTGATGCAATCCCTATGATTGTTGTTGGTCTTGGTTTGTATCTAATTTTTACTATTGCGTAAAATAGCATAGTTATTACTGTTATAAATTTATGCTTATCTATTAACTTTTAAAGAGACATTGTGCTGTGAATCTTAATGCAACAATCTTTGGTCAGGCTATCGCATTTTTTCTATTCGTTATTTTCTGTATGAAATATGTATGGCCACCGATTATAACTGCCATTGAGAAACGTCAAAAAGAAATTTCTGACGGTCTTGCTTTTGCAGAGCGTGCTAAAAAAGATCTAGATTTAGCGCAAATCAATGCGACTAATGAATTAAATAAAGCCAAAATGCAAGTTCAAACAATTATTGAGCAAGCAAATAAATGCAAAGACCAGATTCTTGAAAAAGCAAAAACTGAGGCTAAACAGGAGCGTAATAAAATTTTAATGCAAGCACAGACTGATATAGAAGCTGCACGTAAACGTGCTTATGAAGAATTACGTAAGCAAATTGCAGTGTTAGCAATAGCTGGTGCTGAGAAAATTATTGAACGTTCTATAGATGTAACTATTAGTAATGATATAATTAATAAAATGATTACTAAACTGTAAGTGAGTGGTTAATGTTTGATTTTATTACTGTAGCTCGTACTTATGCTAAAGCTGCTTTTGATTTTTCTATTAAACATCAAGCAGTTAAATCTTGGCAGAATATGTTAGTTTTTGCTGTTAAAGTAGCGCGTAATGAATATATTGCCGAATTATTTTCTCGTTCTTTAGCACCAGAAATAATATCAGAAATATTTATTACTATTTGTGATAATGAGCTTGATGAATTTGCCCGAAATTTTATTCGGATTATGGCGGAAAATGGTCGTTTACAAATTCTACCTGAAATACTTGAACAATTTATTCAGCTACGAGCTTTACTAGAGTCAACTATTGAAATTGAAGTTTTCTCAGCGAGAGTGCTAAATGATACGCAGCGAAAAAAAATATCTACTGCAATAAAAAAGAAACTAAAATTACTACATAAAATTAAGCTAAACTGTAAGATTGATAAATCTATTATTGCTGGTGTAATTATTCGTACTAACGATATAGTTATAGATGGTAGTGTACGTAGTCACATTAGACGTCTATCAGGTATCTTGCAGTCTTAAGGAAACCGGAAGTATATGCAACAACTTAATTCTAATGAAATTAGTGAACTAATTAAAAAGCGTATTACTCAATTTAAGATAATCAGCGAAACTTATAATGAAGGCACTATTATTTCTGTTAGCGATGGCATTATCCGTATACATGGTTTAAAAGATGTGATGCAGGGAGAGATGGTTGCGCTACCAGATAACCTTTATGCAATAGCCTTAAATCTAGAACGTGGTTCTGTGGGTGCTGTAGTAATGGGACCATACACCAATCTTGTTGAAGGCATGAAAGTTAAATGTACTGGTCGTATTTTAGAAGTGCCTGTTGGTCATAACTTGCTAGGTCGTATTGTTAATGCGTTAGGTAAACCTATTGATGGTAAAGGTCCAATAGAAAATGATGGTTTTTCTGCTATTGAAGCTGTTGCATCTGGGGTAATTGAACGTCAATCTGTTGATGAACCAGTTCAGACAGGTTATAAATCTATTGATGCAATGATTCCTATTGGTCGAGGTCAGCGTGAATTAATTATTGGTGATCGTCAAACAGGTAAAACAGCATTAGCAATTGATACGATTATTAATCAACGTGATTCTAATATTAAATGTATTTATGTTGCTATTGGTCAAAAAGCCTCAACAGTAGCAAATGTAGTTCGTAAATTAGAAGAACATAATGCTTTAATAAATACTATAGTAGTAGTAGCAACAGCTTCTGAATCTGCTGCGCTACAATATTTAGCACCTTACTCTGGTTGCACTATGGGAGAATATTTTCGTAATCGTGGTGAAGATGCATTGATTATTTATGATGATTTATCTAAACAAGCTGTTGCATATCGTCAAATTTCTCTATTGCTTCGTCGTCCACCTGGTCGTGAAGCTTATCCAGGTGATATATTTTATCTTCATTCACGTTTATTAGAACGTGCTGCTCGTGTTAATGCTGCTTATGTCAATACTTTTACTAAAGGCATGATAAAAAATAAAACTGGTTCTCTTACAGCTCTACCAATCATAGAAACGCAAGCTGGTGACGTTTCTGCATTTGTACCAACAAACGTTATTTCAATTACTGATGGTCAAATTTTTCTTGAATCAGATTTATTTAATGCAGGTATTCGCCCAGCAGTTAATCCTGGTATTTCAGTATCTCGTGTTGGTGGTGCTGCACAAACTAAAATTATTAAAAAATTATCTAGTGGTATCCGTACTGCTTTAGCACAATATCGCGAACTTGCTGCTTTTTCCCAATTTGCTTCTGATTTAGATGATACAACACGAAAACAACTTAATCATGGCCAAAAAGTGACTGAATTATTAAAACAAAAACAATATGCGCCTATGTCTATAGCTCAACAATCTTTAGTACTTTTTGCAGTAGAGCAGGGTTATTTAACAGATATTGAACTAACAAAAATTAGTAGCTTTGAAGTTATGTTATTAAATTTTGCTGATCGTGAATACTTTAAGTTTTTACAATACGTTAACAAAACTGGTACATATGACGATAAAATTAAGAGTAAATTAAAAGATATTTTAGAAAAGTTTAAGGAAACTAAATCCTGGTAACAAGGAGAAATAATGGCTGGAGCAAAAGAGGTTCAATCTAAGATTACTAATATACAAAATACGCAAAAAATTACTAAAGCTATGGAAATGGTTGCTGCTTCTAAAATGCGTAAATCACAAAAATATATGATAGCTAGTCGTCCTTATGCAGAAGCAATACGTAATGTAATTGAGCATCTTACATTAGGCAATCTAGAATACAAGCATCCATATTTAGAAGAACGTAAAATTAAACATGTAGGGTATTTAGTAGTTTCTACTGATCGTGGTTTATGTGGTAGCTTAAATATTAATCTGTTTAAGAAATTATTAGCTGAAATGCAAAATTGGTTGGAAAAAGGTATTAAATGTAATTTAGCTTTAATTGGATTGAAAGCAGTTTCTTTTTTTAGGTCCTTTATTAATAATGGTATACCAGGTAATATTATTGCTGAAGTAACTGGAATTAGAGATAATCCATTACTATCAGAACTTATTGGTTTAGTAAAAGTTATGCTGCAAGCCTATGATAAAGGTCATCTAGATAAGTTATATATTGTCAACAATAAATTTATAAATACCCTATCTCAGGAACCACAAATTATACAGTTATTACCCCTTGTCCCTATAAAAAAAAATAAATTAGAAAAAAAATCTTGGGATTATCTGTATGAACCAGATTCTAAAATCTTACTAGATAAACTTTTACGTCGCTATTTAGAATCACAGGTTTATCAAGGAGTAGTTGAGAATTTAGCTAGTGAACAAGCATCACGTATGGTTGCAATGAAAGCCGCTACTGATAATAGTAGTAATTTTATTAAAGAGTTACAATTGATTTACAATAAAGCGCGTCAGGCTAACATTACTCAAGAACTTATTGAAATTGTTGGAGGAGCCTCCGCGGTTTAAAGTAAAAATTTAACGTGTTACTTAGAGGATTTAAGATGGTTACTGGAAAAATTATCCAGGTAATTGGTGCTGTAGTGGACGTTGAATTCATTCAAGATATGGCACCCAAAATCTACCATGCTCTTGAAGTGAAGGGGATAGAGAGTAAGTTAATACTAGAGGTGCAGCAACAGCTTGGAGGCGGTATTGTTCGCTGTATTGCAATGGGTTCTTCGGACGGTTTACGACGTGGATTACAAGTAATTAATCAAGGTAGCCCAATCAAGGTACCTGTTGGTAAAGCAACACTTGGTCGAATTATGAACGTGTTAGGCGAACCTATCGATATGAAAGGTGCTATTGGTGAAGAAGAATGTTGGGCAATCCATCGTGAAGCGCCTTGTTATGAAGAACTTGCTAATTCACAAGATTTACTAGAAACCGGAATCAAAGTAATGGATCTAATCTGTCCATTCGCTAAGGGCGGAAAAGTTGGTTTATTTGGTGGTGCTGGAGTAGGTAAAACAGTAAATATGATGGAGTTAATTCGTAACATTGCAATTGAACATTCAGGTTACTCAGTATTTACTGGGGTTGGTGAGCGGACTCGTGAAGGTAATGACTTCTATCATGAAATGAAAGATTCTAAAGTATTAGATAAAGTTTCTTTGGTATATGGTCAAATGAATGAACCACCAGGTAATCGTCTACGTGTAGCACTTACTGGGCTTACTATAGCAGAGAAATTTCGTGATGAAGGACGTGATGTTTTGTTTTTTGTTGATAATATTTATCGTTATACTTTAGCAGGTACCGAAGTTTCTGCATTATTAGGACGTATGCCATCAGCAGTAGGTTATCAACCTACTTTAGCAGAAGAAATGGGAGTATTACAGGAACGTATTACCTCAACAAAAAAAGGTTCTATTACCTCAGTGCAAGCTATCTATGTACCTGCTGATGATTTAACGGATCCATCACCTGCTACTACTTTTGCTCATTTGGATGCAACTGTTGTATTGAGCCGTCAAATTGCTTCTCTTGGTATTTATCCAGCAGTTGATCCACTTAATTCTACTAGTCGCCAACTTGATCCTTTAATTATTGGTCAAGAACATTATGATGTTGCTCGAGGGGTTCAATCGATTTTGCAGCGTTACCAAGAATTAAAAGATATTATTGCAATTTTAGGAATGGATGAATTATCAGAAGAAGATAAGTTAATCATTTCTCGTGCCCGTAAAATTCAACGTTTTCTATCACAACCATTCTTTGTTGCAGAAGTCTTTACTGGCTTTCCAGGTAAATTTGTATCATTAAAAGATACTATCCGTGGTTTTAAAGGTATTATAGATAGTGATTATGATCATTTGCCAGAACAGGCATTTTATATGGTTGGTACTATTGAAGAAGCTATAGAAAAAGCTAAAAAACTGTAATACTACTGATAGGAAGGTGACATGACTACAATAAATTACCATCTAGATGTGGTTAGTGCAGAAAATAGAATATTTTCTGGCTTAGTACAAAAAATTCAAGTGACAGGTAGTGAAGGAGAATTAGGTATTTATCCAGGTCACGCTCCACTATTAACTTTTATTAAACCTGGTATGGTACGTTTTATTAAACAGTTTGGTGAAGAAAAATTTATTTATCTTTCTGGTGGTTTTCTTGAGGTGCATCCAAATATTGTAACCTTATTAGCTGACACTGCTATTCGTGGAGAAGATCTTGACGAAGTAAAGGCGCTTGAAGCTAAACGTAAAGCAGAAATTTATATTAATGATACCCGTCATAATATTAATTATGCCCAATTATCTGCTGAACTAGCAAAAGAAATTGCAAAATTACGTATAATTAAATTAATTAAAAAACAATATAGTTATATTGACTAAAAGTAATAGATCTTTAGTTTACTTTTAGTAGTACATATAATTTTATTAAAGTCTATTTTAAATATATTTTTTATTTTATATTTAATGATTTAAATAGAGTAATTAGATTATTTATGACAAACAGTTTCAGTGTCGTTATTCTTGCTGCTGGCAAGGGAATACGGATGCATTCATCGCTTCCTAAAGTATTGCATCCGCTAGCAGGAAAACCTATGATACGACATATCATTGACTCTATTTTAAAATTAGGATCAAGAAATATTCATATAGTTTATGGACATGAAGGTAAATTACTTAAAGAAACATTAATTGATCTAAAATTAAATTGGGTATTACAACAACAACAGCTTGGTACTGGACATGCTGTACAGCAAGCCTCACCTTATTTTTCTGCTGATGAAGATATTTTAGTATTATATGGTGATGTACCCTTAATCACAGTTGAAACATTAAAGCGTTTATTAGCAGTTAAGCCTGCAGGAGGTATTAGCTTACTAACAATTAAACGGAATGATCCTTGTGGTTATGGTCGTATTTTACGTGAAAATGGTAATGTCATTGGCATTATTGAGCATAAAGACGCTAATAATAATCAACAAGCAATTAATGAAATTAATACTGGTATTTTAGTTGCTAATGGTACTGATCTTAAACAATTATTGTCTATGCTAAATAATAATAATGCTAAAGGTGAATTTTATCTTACTGATATTATTGCGTTTGCTTATGCTAAGGGTAGAAAAATTGTTACTATTCAACCTTCTCATTTTAGTGAAGTTGAAGGTATTAATAACCATTTACAGCTTGCAAGTCTTGAGAGGATATTTCAAATAGAGCAAGCAAAAAGATTACTTTTATCTGGCGTTACTTTACTAGATATGGAGCGTTTTGATTTACGCGGTGATTTAATTTGTGGTCGCGACGTCACTATTGATACTAATGTAATTATTGAAGGCAGTGTTACTTTAGGAGATCGAGTATATATAGGTACTGGATGTATTTTAATAAACTCACAGATTAATAATGATTGTCAAATAAAACCCTATACTATAATAGAAAATGCTTTTTTAGAAGTAACTTGTAGAGTTGGTCCTTTCGCTCACTTACGTCCAGGAAGCAAGTTAGCTGATGGAGTGCAAATTGGTAACTTTGTAGAAATTAAAAATACACATCTAGGTAAAGATTCAAAAGCAGGTCATTTTTCTTATCTTGGAGATGCTGACATTGGTTCTAAAGTAAATATCGGAGCAGGAAGTATTACATGTAATTATAATGGTATTAATAAATATAAAACTAGCATTGGTGATAATGTTTTTGTTGGTTCAGCTAGCCAATTTATAGCACCAATTAAAGTAGCAAATGGTGCAACTATTGGTGCTGGTACAACCGTAACGAATGATGTTGCTGAAAATGAATTAGTACTTAGCCGTGTTAAACAATGCAATATTCAAGGGTGGCGACGTCCAGTAAAAAAAATTATCAAATAGGAACATAAACTAATGTGTGGAATTATTGGTGCAGTAGCACTACGTAATATTACTAAAATATTGATTGAAGGCTTACGCCGTCTTGAATATCGTGGCTATGATTCTGCTGGTTTAAGCGTAGTAGATAATAAAGGTCAGATAAATAGTTTACGCAGAGTAGGTAAAGTACAGGTATTATCTGATGCTGATATGATACAAAAATTAGATGGTAGCACTGGAATTGCACATACTCGCTGGGCAACTCATGGTGAGCCTTCAGAAGCTAATACACATCCTCATGTTTCACAACATATTTATGTAGTTCATAATGGTATTATTGAAAACCACGAATCATTACGTGAGTTATTAATCGATCGTGGTTATCATTTTACTTCTGAAACTGATACTGAAGTTATTGCTCATCTAGTAAATTGGCAACAACAACAAGGTGGTTCTCTGCTTAAGGTTGTTAAAACTGCAATTACTCAGCTACGTGGTTCTTATAGCATAGTTATAATGGATATCCAGGATCCTAGTCATTTAGTAGCTGCACGTTCAGGTAGTCCATTAATTATTGGTTGTGGTGAGGGGGAAAATTTTGTTGCTTCTGACCAGTTAGCTCTACTATCTATTGTTCACCGTTTTATTTGCTTAGAAGAAGGGGATTTAGCTGAAATATACGCTAATAATCTGAGTATATTTGATAAGCATAACAATATAGTAAAACGTCCAGTAGTAGAATTACAAACAAAATACGATACTAGCAGTAAAGGAACCTATCGTCATTATATGGAAAAAGAAATCTATGAACAACCGATAGCAATTAAAAATACATTAGAAGGTCGTTTGAATCGGGGTAAAATTAATTTATCAGAATTAACTGAAAAACAGGAACTATTATCAGTAGTGCAACATATTCAAATTGTTGCTTGTGGCACCTCTTATAATTCAGGAATGGTAGCTCGCTATTGGTTTGAATCTTTAGCAGGTATAGCATGCGATGTTGAAATTGCCTCTGAGTTTCGTTATCGTAAATCTTGCGTACGTAAAAATAGCTTGCTAATTGCATTATCTCAATCAGGAGAAACAGCAGATACGTTGGCAGCTTTACGCTTATCTAAAGAACTTGGTTATTTAAGTTCATTAGTAATCTCTAATGTTTTAGTATCTTCATTGGTACGTGAATCTAATATGGTATTACTAACTAAAGCCGGTACTGAAATTGGTGTTGCTTCTACTAAAGCATTTACGAGTCAATTAACCTTATTATTAATGCTGGTAGCTTATATTGGACGTTTACAAGGTCAAGTAATAAGTAAAGAATATGATATTGCACAAGCATTACAAAAGTTACCAGCAAGAATAGAACAGATATTAACATTAGATAAAACTATTGAAACATTAGCAAAAAATTTTGTTGATAAAAAGCATGCATTATTTCTTGGACGTGGTGATCAATACCCAATTGCTATGGAAGGTGCTTTAAAATTAAAAGAAATTTCTTATATTCATGCTGAAGCTTTTGCTGCTGGTGATCTAAAGCATGGTCCATTAGCATTAGTCGATAATGAGATGCCAGTTATTGTTAATGCACCAAATAATAAATTATTAAAAAAATTGAAATCAAATATTGAAGAAGTACGTGCTAGAGGAGGATGGCTGTATATCTTTGCTGATAAGAATATATATTTTAGTAATAATACTAAAATGAAAATTATTCCATTACCATATGTAGAAGAAATTATTGCGCCTATTTTTTATACTATACCACTACAATTACTTGCTTATTATGTCGCTTTAATTAAAGGTACCGATATTGATCAGCCACGTAATTTAGCAAAATCAGTGACAGTTGAATAGTATCTCAAACTATATTTTTATAAAATTCTTTATTAATTATTATTATTTATTAGTAAATTATTGATTAGAATTTTTCTTAGGTTATTACTATACTTTAATTTAATTAAATTAAAGGTAAATATTATACTAATTATTAGCTCTATTAGTATAGAGATTTTATATTAGCAAATAATAACTACTTATATATAATACTTACTATAAATTTTTAGAATAGTAGTATTATTCTTTATTAAGCTCCATATTTATTTTACTAAATTAGAATATAATTCTATACGATTTTATTTTATTAAACTATTTAGTTACTATTTTAGTTTTTTGATTAAACATATAATTATTTTTATGTGTTATTTATTTTAAAAATATAATAAATAGTAATTAAACTTATAATAACAGAAAATATATAGTATTAAGTTTACTTAAAAATTAAAACTAAAAAATTTATTTAACTAAAATTTTTTACTAAAATACAATATTTTTGTCTTTTAATTTATATTAATGTTAGTTATTCATGTTTATTTTTATTATATGTTACTTGTATGCTTCTGTAGTTTAATTAATTATCATATTATTGATAATTAAAAATTTTTTAGTATAGTTTTTTAAAATGAGTTTTAATAAAAAGATTAATATTTGTAATATAAAAACTTATTTATTAAAATTTATAAAAATATCATAACTATAATATGAATTATACTTTACAGTTTACCACTTAACCCATTAATAATATTAATTATTACAGAAATAAAAAAGTGTAAGTTAGTATTTCTTGTTAGTAATTTATTTATTTTTAAAGTAAAATATATTACTTTTAAAAAGTTAAATATAAATACACTTATATAACCTAATTTAAGTTAATAAATATTAAATAAAAGTATCAAAAAGTAAGTTATTAAAATAATGAGCTTAAAGAGTTATGTATAAGTAAAATATACTATAAATTTATTAATTTTAGTAGATATACATAAAAACTTATATGATATAATATTACTTTTTAAGTAGAAATTATTAAAAATAATACTTATTATTGTAAGTAAGAATAATTAACTTGGTTAATAAAATGTATTTAAATTTATTGAGTTATAATTAAAAGCAGATCTTTATATGAGTGAAATTATTTATGGTATTCATACTATCAAAGTCTTATTAGATCATGAACCACAACGTTTTCTAGAGATTTTTATTCAAAAGAATCATAATAATAATCGGTTACAAACGTTAGTTTCTCAAGTGAGAACTTGTGGTTTAGCAGTTCAATATGCTAGTAGAAAATGGTTAGATTCCCAAACTAAAGGGGGAATACATCAAAATATTGTAGCGCGAGTTCGTAAAGGACGCCAGTATCAGGAAAGTGATTTACTTCTTTTTTTATCTAATATAAAAATCCCTTTTTTATTGATATTAGATGGTATTACTGATCCACATAATTTAGGCGCTTGTTTGCGAAGTGCAGATGCAGCTGGTGTAGATATAGTTATTATACCTCGTAATCGTTCTGCTTCGCTTAATGCTACAGTAAAGAAGGTAGCGAGTGGTGCGGCTGAAAATGTACCCTTAATTCAGGTAACTAATTTAGCACGTACCTTGCAGCTATTAAAAGAACAAAATATCTATATTGTTGGTACGTCAGGTAAAGTAAAAGAAAATATATATCAAAATAATTTAACTGGACCTATAGCCTTAGTAATGGGGTCAGAGGGTAGAGGAATGAATTATTTAACTCGTAAATATTGTGATAAATTAATCCGTATTCCAATGGTTGGTATAGTATATTCTTTAAATATTTCTGTTGCTGCTGGTGTTTGTTTATTTGAAGTAGTACGTCAGCGTAGTTTTATCTAATTAAAAAATTATTAAACTTTTTATAAAATTATTACTTAGAAATAGAATAATTACTAAAATACAGAGTAGTATACAATAATTATTGATATTAATTACAAAGAAAATAAATACCTACATAATATTTATTTAATAGAATATGTGTTAGATTAATATAATATAATCGAGTAATTATTTTTATATATTAGCCCTAAAATAGTATTTTATAATTAATATAGTATAATGAAGCTTTATTTGATAAGTTTAATATTTTTTAAGTAATATTATTATTATTATTAATAATTATAGTAATCTTAATAGATATATTAATGTATATGTAAAACATATTATGAAATAACTAGTAAACTTTTAATTATTTATAGTAAAATAATAATATACTTTAGTTATATATTATTATAATATCAAGTAAATCTTAATATGATACATCTTTAATAATTAATTTTTATTGTTTATAATTTCAATAGTACCTTACTTATAAGTTAATTATTTCCTGTATAGCTATTATTGTCTGTATTAAATATTTGCTATATAATAATTAAAATTTTTTAGTTTATTGCCTAGAATTTTATCTATTTATTAATGCTTAGTTTCTAGACGTTAGATCTTTAGTATTAAATAATATATTCAAATTATATTTAACTATTTTAAAAATGTAATGAAATTACTGTAATTTAATAGTATTAAATTTTTAATTTTTACTTATTTTTACTTTCAATCCATTTACCATTAACATAAAAAGCCGACCAAGAGGTTGTTTTCCCAGCTTTTTCAGATAAAATATATTGCTGTTTTGTCTTTCGACTAAAATGAACTAAAGTCTTATTTCCTTCTTTATCTTTTACTGGAGCATCAGCTAAATAACGTAATTTTTCTGGTAAAAGATGCTTAAATCTAACTAACTCTTCCACTCGTGGAGCCCTAGTTTCCCGTGATTGAGGGAATGTATTAGCAGATAAAAATACGCCAACAGCTCCATCATGAAGTACAAAATAAGCATTAGATTTTTCACAAGGTAACTCTGGTAAAAGAATTGGCGCTTCTTTTGGCGGTGCAACTTCCCCATTACGTAAAATCTTACGGGTATTTTTACATTTATCACCAGTACAACCTATGTATTTGCCAAAACGACCTATTTTTAAATGCATGTCTGCACTACATTTTTCACATTTAATAATAGGACCTTTGTAACCTTTAATATGAAACTTACCTTTTTCAATTTCATAACCTTCACATATAGGATTATTACCACAAACATGTAACTTATATTCTGTATCTATAAGGTAACTATCCATTGCTGTTTTACATTTTTGACAACGATGGCGCGCGCGTAACGCATTAGTTTCAGCATATTCTCCTTCTTGAATATTAAGGATCTCAGTTTCAGGAATTAAGTTAATTGTCATTTTACAACGCTCTTTTGGTAGTAATGTATAACCTGAACACCCTAAAAATACCCCAGTACTAGTAGTACGGATTCCCATTTGACGACTACATGTTGGACATATAATCTGAGTTAACACTATGGAATTTGGACACATACCACCTTCTTCTGGATCTTTTTCTGCCTCTATTAGTTGTGCATTAAATTCACTAAAAAACACATCAAGTACCGTTTTCCATTTTGCCTGATTATTAGCAATCTGATCTAGTCTATTTTCCATTCGTGCTGTGAAATCATAATTCATTAATTCATGAAAATTCTTTTCTAACCGATCAGTAACAATTTCACCTATTTTTTCAGCATAAAAACGATTGTTATGAACTCGTACATAACCACGTTCTTGAATAGTAGAAATGATAGTAGCATAAGTTGAAGGACGACCAATTCCTTTTTTTTCTAACTCTTTTACTAAGGAAGCCTCATTGTAACGCGATGGTGGTTTAGTAAAATGCTGATTTGGTTGTAGTTTTTTTAAGTACAATATACTACCAATATTTATTACTGGTAAAGTACAATCTTTATTGCTTTTGTTTAATGTAGGTATTATTTTAGTCCATCCATCAAAACGCAATGTTCTTCCCTTTGCTTTTAGTTGATAATCTAATGCTTGAACAATTAGTGTAGTTGAATCATATATAGCAGCACTCATTTGACAAGCAATAAATTGACACCAAATTAGTTTATATAACTTTTGTGCATCTCCTTCCATATCTGTTAATTGTGTTGCTAATATATTAATATTAGATGGGCGAATAGCTTCATGAGCTTCTTGAGAATTTTTTTTATTATTATATTGATTAATTGATGATGATAGATAATATTCACCAAAATTAGCATGAATATAATTTCGTACCATTGCTAAAGCATCATTACTTAAATTAGTAGAATCGGTACGCATATAAGTAATATAACCCGCTTCATATAATCTCTGTGCTATTAACATAGTTTTTTTTACTCTAAAACCTAAGCGAGTATTTGCAGTTTGCTGTAGCGTTGAAGTAATAAAAGGAGCATTAGGTTTACTAATAATGGATTTTTTTTTCCATTCTGATACTTTGTATTGAGCATTTTCTAGTAATGTTACCGCAGTATGTATTTGTTTAGCACTAATAGGTTTAAATACGCAATCTTGTACATGAGTAACTTCCATTTGGACACTAATGCCACTTTGTGTTAATAATTCTACATTAAGATCCCAATATTCTACTGGGATAAAAGTTTTAATATTGTTTTCACGTTTAACAACTAAACGTAAAGCAACAGATTGCACTCGTCCTGCAGATAAGCCATGGGCGATTTTTTTCCATAATAATGGTGAAATCATATAGCCTACAATTCTATCCATAAAACGACGAGCTTGCTGGGCATTGATGCGATGAATATTTAGCTCAATAGGATATTTAAAAGCCTGTCCAATTGCATTTTGAGTAATTTCGTTAAACATTACGCGACTAAAACGCGTGTTATTTCCGCCAATAATCTCACGTAGATGCCAAGCAATAGCCTCTCCTTCACGATCAAGATCAGTTGCAAGATAAATATGATTTACTTTTGCCGCTAATGATTTTAGTTCAGCAACTACTTTTTCTTTACCAGGTAAAATTTCGTATTGTGCTTGCCAGTCATGATAAGGATCGATTCCCATTCGATTAACTAATGCTATTTTTTTATTTTTTTTAACTTTTTTATTTAGTTGATCTTTTTTTGATATTTTTTTTTCAGCTAAATCTATATTTTTTTTTCTATTTGATCTTCCAGTTGGCAAATCACGAATATGACCAATACTAGATTTGACCACATAGCTATTACCTAAATATTTGTTAATAGTTTTAGCTTTTGCCGGTGATTCAACTATTACGAGAGCTTTATCCATAATTACCTTCAATTATTTACTCTAACACCTAGATTTTTATCTGCCAGAATTTTTGTATTTTAGAAATATCTAGTTTTTATATTAATAAATTTCCATAATGTTACTATCAATGTAATAATAAACAATTAATACTTTATGTTGTATTTTAGTAATTTAATAAGTTAATTAAATACAATATTTATAAATTACACTAAAAACTTTATATTTATCTATTTTAGATTTTAATAAATTACTATTAGTTCTAATAGCATCTAACAGCTCTATCTTTAGCCTGAGTACTCACTATTATTTATAAAATATATTTATTATTTATATAAATATATTTTTATTTAACTCTTTATAGATCGTACTATTATAAAGATAAATCATTAATAATATAAAGGATAGATACATTATAATTAGTAATATAAATTATAATATAATTATAAATAGTAATAATTTTAGTAAGTTACAGGTAAATATTAATATGATATAATATTAATTATAAAACTATTAAACTAGGCTATATAGCACTTATATTTTTTACTCTAAAATACTTAATCTTTTACTTTAACTAACACTAGCAATGCTTTATAATAATTCTTTGTTTTATATTAAATATTTTATATTAGATACTAATAACTATATTTTACGCTAAATTTTCTTGTGTTATATAAAAGTATAATGTTTTAGTAAATTAATTGAATCAATTTTTATTAGTGGTGCTATTTTATTTTTAATTAATAATTTACTTAAAGTTTAATCTATAATCCTACTAACTTTCTTAAGTAGCTAGTGGTTTGTTAATTAAATTATATACACTTATTACGTAACAAGATTTTAGATAAAAATACACTACCGTAATAAATATTAATTAAATGATTTACTTGAATCAATACTACTGCTAAATATAATAGCTTTATTATAATACCTTCTACTATAATAATATTATTACTAATTCAAATCTCTTCTTTTTAAAAACTAATAACACGGAGCTAGATAAGTCTTTTTTAGCTATATACCTTGTTTTAGTATTTTAATTATATCATTATTAATTTTACTAAAAATCCATATAGTATATTAAATAATTGGCTAATAGATCACGAGTATTAAATACTATTAGACTTTAAATATTAACACCTAAATATCCTATAATAACCTAACGAAATCACATAATTTAGGTAGCCAATCAAATGCTGTTAGTTATACTTTAGGATTATAGTGGAGCATAATTTACTATTAGGTTTATAATAAGTAAGAATATATATAGTATTTCTTATGATTTAGTAATTAATAGTACTTCACCATCTAAATAAATTTTTATTGACTTTGTAAACATAGATACAATTAGCTAATTTAGCTACTTTACTATTAATACCAATACGATCTTGTTCAATAATATTTTCGATTTTATGACGAAAACTATAACTAGATTTAGTTAATATTTTTTATAATTTTTTTGTTTATTAAATAATCTTTATGATGCTTTATAGATATTAGTAGAGGTTAAATTATCCAGAATATTATTCTGTATTTATTTATTTTTTTTGCATTAAGAGTTTTTAAATCTCTTTTAAAATTTACTGTATTTTCTACTCCCTAAAAAGACCTATTATTTAATAGACTGATTAGTACTACTAACTAATAGTTAAAAGAAAATAAATTATTAGATTATTTTTTAATTGTTATTGGACAGACTTAACTATACTAATTATTATGATCAACTTTTGACTTAAGTTACTATAATTAATAATTAAATTTACTTATTTTTTAGCATATTTTATTTTTTTCTAGGCTAATTTAATAAAATTATTACTTAAGTGATATTAAAATAATTAACGTTAAATATTATTATAACTTATATATTAATATTAGAATTAATAGATATTTTATATTTAAAAACTAATAGTTTTTTTGTTTATTACTTATTAAATGTTGTATAATTTTATTTGTTATGATGATTACAGAATATAATTACTTAGTATATAGTTACTATATAACCTAAAGATTTTTATTATTAACTTATACATAAGTAGTATTATATATAAATTATAGAATACCAATATAAATCATAACTAATATTTAGTTACCAAATAGAATATATATATTCTATTGTATTTTTTAACTAATAACCTAGTACTTTAAAAAAGTATAAAAAAAATTTAAGATACACTAATAATTTATATTTCCATAATTATTCAATAAAATAAATAATTTAATTCTTAATAGAGTTACAAGAAAACAAAAAATAATATTATATAAAACATATATTATCTGTAGTAATAATTACTACTTTTAGATACTTTAGCTATTAAGTCTTAGGCTATTTAGATATAGAAAATATTATTAATATCGTAATTAAAGGCATCATAATTAATAGCATTTCTTAGCAATGCCTAAGAAATTAGTGCATATTCTAGTTACTAAAACGTGAATCATAGAGTTTATACTAAATTTTATAGCAAAATTTAGTATACCTTAATATATAATAGATACTTCCAATAATTTTGCCAGATGTTAAGTATCCTGTATTAATAAGTATTAGAATAGTTCTCCATACTAAAAAAGAACACTATTATATCTATTTAGTAATAATTTTATTAAATGCTAAGTGATGTTTATCATTATTTAACTCACTACTTTAGATTACTATTTTCTATACTAAAGTGTATTATTATTTATATGTAGACTAGAAATTATTTTTTAATAGCTAATACATGTTAATAAAATATAAATGGATAATAATCTTGATATTATATAGAAATAAATTATTTATATATTAAGTATTAAGCTATAAGATCATTACTGTAATTAAGGTTTAAAATAATTATTAATTTTTTAATATTTTGCTATTATTATTTTTTGCATTTAAAATTAATATATTAAAATAATAAATATCTAGTTTACTATTATATTAATTTTAATTAATTATATTAACTATTTAATTAGTATAATTAAGATACTATCCTGTACATTAATATTTGATTAATTTGAATATTTTTAAAATTTTATTTAAATTAAAAATTCTAGATATATAATTTCTTTATTATTTTAAATATTTTATTTTTACATTAAATACTATCTATTATCTTTATTATTTTTATTATCTTTATTATAAGAATCTTTAAATAGGTTTCTTAATAATTACAGTTAATACATATTTTAGTAATAAAATTAATTATACTACTTTAGTAATATAATTAATTTTATTTAAGTTTATAATGTAATATAGCTAAACTGTATGTAATTTGCATCTATTTTATATTAATTATTTCATAATATAATTTAGATTTATATAATTATCCTTACTAATATAGCATAGAATTATATAACATATATAAATTACTTTTACCTTTCAGTAATTTTTAATATTAAGTAATTTTTTATACTACTTACTAATCATTTTTTTATTTAAAGTGTTTAAATAAAAAAATTAATATATCAAGTAAAATATTTTAGTGAATAATTTTTATTTAACATATTTGGCAGGGGTGGGGGGGCTCGAACTCCCAACATCCGGTTTTGGAGACCGGTGCTCTACCAGTTGAACTACACCCCTAAAATATTGATAATGTAAAATATGAAGCCTGGCAGTGTCCTACTCTCACATGGGGAAACCCCACACTACCATCGGCGCTACAACGTTTCACTTCTGAGTTCGGAATGGGATCAGGTGGGACCATCGTGCTAAGACTACCAGGCAAAACTCTTTTTTTAAAATATTCGTTCTAGAAACAAGTTAAATTAACATAAAAACAACTTTGGTGTTGTAAGGTTAAGACTCCTGGGTCATTAGTACTGGTTAGCTCAATACATTACTGTAATTACACATCCAGCCTATCTACGTCTTCGTCTTAAACGTCCCTTCGGAGATTTTTATCTCTGGGAAGAATAATCTTGGGGCAAGTTTCCCGCTTAGATGCTTTCAGCGGTTATCTCTTCCGCATTTAGCTACCGGGCTATGCCATTGGCATGACAACCCGTACACCAGCGATGCGTCCACTCCGGTCCTCTCGTACTAGCAGCAGCCCCCCTCAATCTTCCTACGCCCACGACAGATAGGGACCGAACTGTCTCACGACGTTCTAAACCCAGCTCGCGTACCACTTTAAATGGCGAACAGCCATACCCTTGGGACCTACTTCAGCCCCAGGATGTGATGAGCCGACATCGAGGTGCCAAACACCGCCGTCGATATGAACTCTTGGGCGGTATAAGCCTGTTATCCCCGGAGTACCTTTTATTCGTTGAGCGATGGCCCTTCCATTTAGAACCACCGGATCACTAAGACCTACTTTCGTACCTGCTCGAGCTGTCACTCTCGCAGTCAAGCTAGCTTATGCCTTTGCACTATCCTCACGATGTCCGACCGTGATTAGCTAACCTTTGTGCTCCTCCGTTACTCTTTAGGAGGAGACCGCCCCAGTCAAACTACCCACTAGACACTGTCCTTACACCGGATTACGGCGCTAAGTTAGAAAATCAAAAACTAAAGAGTGGTATTTCAACAACGGCTCCATATAGACTAGCGCCTACATTTCATTGCCTCCCACTTATCCTACACATTAATTCTCAATTTCCAGTGTCAAGCTATAGTAAAGGTTCACGGGGTCTTTCCGTCTTGCCGCGGGTACACTGCATCTTCACAGCGAATTCAATTTCACTGAGTCTCGGGTGGAGACAGCCTAGCCATCATTACGCCATTCGTGCAGGTCGGAACTTACCCGACAAGGAATTTCGCTACCTTAGGACCGTTATAGTTACGGCCGCCGTTTACCGGGGCTTCGATCAAGTGCTTTTCTTTATAGATAACACCATCAATTAACCTTCCGGCACCGGGCAGGCGTCACACCGTATACGTCCACTTACGTGTTAGCACAGTGCTGTGTTTTTAATAAACAGTTGCAGCTAGCTGGTCTCTGCGACTTACATACGCTCAGCACGTTTTCAGTGCTTCACCTATATTAGCGTGCCTTCTCCCGAAGTTACGGCACCATTTTGCCTAGTTCCTTCACCCGAGTTCTCTCAAGCGCCTTGGTATACTCTACCTGACTACCTGTGTTGGTTTTGGGTACGATTATTTATTACATTTCACTTAGTAGCTTTTCCTGGAAGCTGGGCATCTATTACTTGAGTACTTACATACTTCCCCATCTCGCCTTAGAATTATGTGTCGTCGGATTTGCCTAACTACACTTCCTACACGATTGAACCAGGTAAACCATCTCCTGGATAATATAGCCTTCTCCGTCACTACTTCGTCATAACAAACTGTACAGGAATATTAACCTGTTGCCCATCGACTACGCTTTTCAGCCTCGCCTTAGGGGTCGACTCACCCTGCCTCGATTAACGTTGGACAGGAACCCTTAGTCTTTCGGCGAGCGGGTTTTTCACCCGCTTTATCGTTACTTATGTCAGCATTCGCACTTCTGATACCTCCAGTAAACATCTCTATTTACCTTCTACGGCTTACAGAACGCTCCCCTACCCAATAATTATTACAAATGTAATGATTATTGCCGCAGCTTCGGTGTATGGTTTTAGCCCCGTTACATTTTCCGCGCAGGCCGACTCGACCAGTGAGCTATTACGCTTTCTTTTAATGATGGCTGCTTCTAAGCCAACATCCTGGCTGTCTTCGCCTTCCCACTTCGTTTCCCACTTAACCATAACTTTGGGACCTTAGCTGGCGGTCTGGGTTGTTACCCTCTTCACGACGGACGTTAGCACCCGCCGTGTGTCTCCCGTGATATATTCTTTGGTATTCGTAGTTTGCATCGGGGTGGTAAGCCGGGATGGCCCCCTAGCCGAAACAGTGCTCTACCCCCAAAGATAACCTCACGAGGCGCTACCTAAATAGCTTTCGGGGAGAACCAGCTATCTCCCGGTTTGATTGGCCTTTCACCCCCAACCACAAGTCATCCGCTCATTTTTCAACATAAGTCGGTTCGGTCCTCCAATAGACGTTAACCTATCTTCAACCTGCTCATGGCTAGATCACCGGGTTTCGGGTCTATACCTTGCAACTTATCGCCTTGTTCAGACTCGGTTTCCCTACGGCTCCCTTAAACAGTTAACCTTGCTACAAAATATAAGTCGCTGACCCATTATACAAAAGGTACGCAGTCACCTTATACAAGGCTCCCACTGCTTGTACGTACAGGGTTTCAGGATCTCTTTCACTCCCCTCGCCGGGGTTCTTTTCGCCTTTCCCTCACGGTACTAGTTCACTATCGGTCAGTCAGGAGTATTTAGCCTTGGAGGATGGGCCCCCCTTCTTCAAACAGGATTTCTCGTGTCCCGCTCTACTTTTTGAGTAAAATGTTAGCGTATTTTTAAGTACGGGGTTATCACCCTTTATTACTGGTCTTTCCAAACCATTCCTCTAATACCCTTAACAATAAATATACTCTAGGCTGCTCCCCGTTCGCTCGCCACTACTAAGGGAATCTCGGTTGATTTCTTTTCCTCGGGGTACTTAGATGTTTCAGTTCTCCCGGTTCGCTTCGTTAAACTATGTATTGATCTAACGATAGTGTAACGTATTACACTGGGTTGCCCCATTCGGGAATCGTCGGTTATCTCGCTTCATATCAGCTTACCGACGCTTTTCGCAGATTTGCACGCCCTTCTTCGCCTCTGACTGCCTAGGCATCCACCCTGTACGCTTTACTACTTAACCTTACAACCCAAAATTATCTTTAGGTTTTAAGTTATTACAATGATATACGTTAACTTTATATAACGCATAACTTTGTTATCTTAACTTTAACTTGATCTAGATTATTAAAGAGCAACTATTCCTTAATATATTTTTACTTTTAATATCAATATATTATAAAATAGTTTTTATATGGTGGAGCTAAGCGGGATTGAATTACTAACCTCATGCCTTATACGCAGGAGACTTCCCACTACATAAAAAATTAATAATATCATCATTATAATTTTTTAAATAAGATACAAATACTATAATTTTTTATTACTATAATACTATAATAGTCTATTATTTATGTTATTGTCAAGTTTTAGTGGACTTAAATCACCGACCTCACCCTTATCAGGGGTGTGCTCTAACCACCTGAGCTACAGACCCAACAAGATATAAAACTAAGCTAAGTTTAGTTTTACTTTTATCAGACAATTTGTGTGGACACCAGATAAATACTTATCTTTAGATAAGGAGGTAATCCAACCGCAGGTTCCCCTACAGTTACCTTGTTACGACTTCACCCCAGTCATGGTTCACAAAGTGGTAAGCGCCATCCTAAAGGTTAAGCTACCTACTTCTTTTGCAAAACACTCCCATGGTGTGACGGGCGGTGTGTACAAGGCCCGGGAACGTATTCACCGTAGCATTCTGATCTACGATTACTAGCGATTCCGACTTCATGGAGTCGAGTTGCAGACTCCAATCCGGACTACGACGTACTTTATGAGATCCGCTTACCCTCACAGGCTTGCTTCTCTTTGTATACGCCATTGTAGCACGTGTGTAGCCCTACTCGTAAGGGCCATGATGACTTGACGTCATCCCCACCTTCCTCCAGTTTATAACTGGCAGTTTCTTTTGAGTTCCCACCTTTACGTGCTGGCAACAAAAGATAAGGGTTGCGCTCGTTGCGGGACTTAACCCAACATTTCACAACACGAGCTGACGACAGCCATGCAGCACCTGTCTCAAAGTTACCCAAAGGGCACGTCAACATCTCTGCTAACTACTCTGGATGTCAAGAGTAGGTAAGGTTCTTCGCGTTGCATCGAATTAAACCACATGCTCCACCGCTTGTGCGGGCCCCCGTCAATTCATTTGAGTTTTAACCTTGCGGCCGTACTCCCCAGGCGGTCGATTTAACGCGTTTGCTCCGTAAGTCACAGTTTATAACTACAACCTACAAATCGACATCGTTTACAGCGTGGACTACCAGGGTATCTAATCCTGTTTGCTACCCACGCTTTCGCACCTCAGCGTCAGTCTTTATCCAGGGAGCCGCCTTCGCCACTGGTATTCCTCCAGATATCTACGCATTTCACCGCTACACCTGGAATTCTACTCCCCTCTATAAGACTCTAGGCTCTCAGTTTCAAATGCCGTTCCTAAGTTAAGCTCAGGGATTTCACATCTGACTTAAGAAACCGCCTACATGCCCTTTACGCCCAGTAATTCCGATTAACGCTCGCACCCTCCGTATTACCGCGGCTGCTGGCACGGAGTTAGCCGGTGCTTCTTCTGCGAGTAACGTCTATTAACAATATTCTTCGTATTGATTCATTCCTCCTCGCTGAAAGTGCTTTACAACCCGAAGGCCTTCTTCACACACGCGGCATGGCTGCATCAGGCTTTCGCCCATTGTGCAATATTCCCCACTGCTGCCTCCCGTAGGAGTCTGGACCGTCTCTCAGTTCCAGTGTGGCTGGTTATCCTCTCAGACCAGCTAGGGATCGTTGCCTAGGGGAGCCATTACCTCTCCTACTAGCTAATCCCATCTGGGTTCATCTAATGGCGCGAGGTCCGAAGATCCCCCGCTTTGGTTTTATAACATCATGCGGTATTAGCTATCGTTTCCAATAGTTATCCCCCTCCATCAGGCAGATCCCCAGATATTACTCACCCGTCCGCCGCTCGCCGGCAAAAATAGCAAGCTATTTTTCCGATGCCGCTCGACTTGCATGTGTTAGGCCTGCCGCCAGCGTTCAATCTGAGCCATGATCAAACTCTTCAATTTTATTTAATATTTTGTGTTTTAATATAAAAAATTTATCTTAATTATTTTGCATCAAAAACATACAAACAAAATAACTATAGATATATTTATATCTTTAGCACTTTATTCTTACTTTTACTTAGTATCTTTCAAAACTAAGCGATAGTATATTACTGGTGCCCACACAGATTGTCTGATAAATTATTAAAGAGCTACTATAAAAGATTTATTAAATTACTACTATGTTAGTAAAGGTATATTATAGAGAATTTATCTTAGTCTGCAACCATTAATTTAAAAAGAATTTTTTAATTACTTAATCTATTCAAAAAATATATCATAAAATAATATAGCACACTTAAAAACATATAAAAGCTTTATATTTTAATTAGATTAAACATAAACCTAACCCAGAAGAGTAAAAGTTATCTAATATATTTAACAATAGCATCCTAATAACGTCCAAATTTTATTAACAAAGAGTAGTATTTTCTAATAAAGGATATTATTTTAAGATAATTATATAACTATAACTAAAAATATGATTTATTATATCTAGTCTATATAAACTTCTAATAGTATTTTATACTATAAATTTATTAAACTTTTCAATAGTAATTTCAATAGTTTATTAGATTTTAATAGTAGTACTAATTTCTTTATAAGTAAAAATTTTTAGATTATAATAATAGAATTAATGCTACCATGCATAACTATAAACTTAAAAATTATTATCTCAAAATAGTCACATAAATAGACTAAAAATTATTCTTATATAATTTTTATTAAAACTGATTTTATGTTATATTTAGCTATCTAATTCTTTTATAATATAGCAATTCTAATCTATTATAAAATAAATAGTTTTAAAATTATTTAAACTTGAATATAATATATTTATAATTAATGATCTAGAAATTATACTTCCTTTATTATTATTAATTTTACATATTATAAAAATGTAAGTTTTTATTTTCTTATTAGTTTTTTACTTATAAATTAAGCAGTCAATAGGCATTAATTATCTTTAAATTTTACTATAATAGATTAAATAAATTAATGTCAATTATAATACTGTAGTTATTAATAAAGTATTTATAATAAAAGAGTTCTATCTTCTTACTCTATTGTTTTAATATAGTAGTATTTCACAATTAATAAATAAAGTAATCTATGATAAATTTATAATAAGGATAGCTTCCATAATTTTTAAAGCAAAAAATATTGACTATTTAATTAGTAAATTATAATATTATAAGATATCTACAATAGACCTATTTTAGCAACACTAAACTAAAATATCTTATATTACTAGTTTGTAGAAACATTTTGCAAAAAGATTTTTTATATATAAATTATTCCTATCTTATTAGTATTTTACTATCTTTTTACCATTATTAATTATGGAATAAAGCTTATATTTAATAAAATAGTAAAAAATAAAATCTTAAAAAGCTAATAACTATTAATTACTAAGTTATGAATAGCTGCATAAAATATTTGATAGAATATTTTATAGTTAAGATAAAGGCTATAAAGCACCCTAGTTTAATACCACTAGAAGTAAATATATCGTCTTTATCTCACGAAAGTATTAGATACTAGTTAAAATAATTGCATACGTTTTAAGAAAATATAGTATATTTAAAAATATTCTATTAATAAGCTATATTAAATACTATTAGAAGTTTATATAGACTAGATATAATAAATCATATTTTTAGTTATAGTTATATAATTATCTTAAAATAATATCCTTTATTAGAAAATACTACTCTTTGTTAATAAAATTTGGACGTTATTAGGATGCTATTGTTAAATATATTAGATAACTTTTACTCTTCTGGGTTAGGTTTATGTTTAATCTAATTAAAATATAAAGCTTTTATATGTTTTTAAGTGTGCTATATTATTTTATGATATATTTTTTGAATAGATTAAGTAATTAAAAAATTCTTTTTAAATTAATGGTTGCAGACTAAGATAAATTCTCTATAATATACCTTTACTAACATAGTAGTAATTTAATAAATCTTTTATAGTAGCTCTTTAATAATTTATCAGACAATCTGTGTGGGCACCAGTAATATACTATCGCTTAGTTTTGAAAGATACTAAGTAAAAGTAAGAATAAAGTGCTAAAGATATAAATATATCTATAGTTATTTTGTTTGTATGTTTTTGATGCAAAATAATTAAGATAAATTTTTTATATTAAAACACAAAATATTAAATAAAATTGAAGAGTTTGATCATGGCTCAGATTGAACGCTGGCGGCAGGCCTAACACATGCAAGTCGAGCGGCATCGGAAAAATAGCTTGCTATTTTTGCCGGCGAGCGGCGGACGGGTGAGTAATATCTGGGGATCTGCCTGATGGAGGGGGATAACTATTGGAAACGATAGCTAATACCGCATGATGTTATAAAACCAAAGCGGGGGATCTTCGGACCTCGCGCCATTAGATGAACCCAGATGGGATTAGCTAGTAGGAGAGGTAATGGCTCCCCTAGGCAACGATCCCTAGCTGGTCTGAGAGGATAACCAGCCACACTGGAACTGAGAGACGGTCCAGACTCCTACGGGAGGCAGCAGTGGGGAATATTGCACAATGGGCGAAAGCCTGATGCAGCCATGCCGCGTGTGTGAAGAAGGCCTTCGGGTTGTAAAGCACTTTCAGCGAGGAGGAATGAATCAATACGAAGAATATTGTTAATAGACGTTACTCGCAGAAGAAGCACCGGCTAACTCCGTGCCAGCAGCCGCGGTAATACGGAGGGTGCGAGCGTTAATCGGAATTACTGGGCGTAAAGGGCATGTAGGCGGTTTCTTAAGTCAGATGTGAAATCCCTGAGCTTAACTTAGGAACGGCATTTGAAACTGAGAGCCTAGAGTCTTATAGAGGGGAGTAGAATTCCAGGTGTAGCGGTGAAATGCGTAGATATCTGGAGGAATACCAGTGGCGAAGGCGGCTCCCTGGATAAAGACTGACGCTGAGGTGCGAAAGCGTGGGTAGCAAACAGGATTAGATACCCTGGTAGTCCACGCTGTAAACGATGTCGATTTGTAGGTTGTAGTTATAAACTGTGACTTACGGAGCAAACGCGTTAAATCGACCGCCTGGGGAGTACGGCCGCAAGGTTAAAACTCAAATGAATTGACGGGGGCCCGCACAAGCGGTGGAGCATGTGGTTTAATTCGATGCAACGCGAAGAACCTTACCTACTCTTGACATCCAGAGTAGTTAGCAGAGATGTTGACGTGCCCTTTGGGTAACTTTGAGACAGGTGCTGCATGGCTGTCGTCAGCTCGTGTTGTGAAATGTTGGGTTAAGTCCCGCAACGAGCGCAACCCTTATCTTTTGTTGCCAGCACGTAAAGGTGGGAACTCAAAAGAAACTGCCAGTTATAAACTGGAGGAAGGTGGGGATGACGTCAAGTCATCATGGCCCTTACGAGTAGGGCTACACACGTGCTACAATGGCGTATACAAAGAGAAGCAAGCCTGTGAGGGTAAGCGGATCTCATAAAGTACGTCGTAGTCCGGATTGGAGTCTGCAACTCGACTCCATGAAGTCGGAATCGCTAGTAATCGTAGATCAGAATGCTACGGTGAATACGTTCCCGGGCCTTGTACACACCGCCCGTCACACCATGGGAGTGTTTTGCAAAAGAAGTAGGTAGCTTAACCTTTAGGATGGCGCTTACCACTTTGTGAACCATGACTGGGGTGAAGTCGTAACAAGGTAACTGTAGGGGAACCTGCGGTTGGATTACCTCCTTATCTAAAGATAAGTATTTATCTGGTGTCCACACAAATTGTCTGATAAAAGTAAAACTAAACTTAGCTTAGTTTTATATCTTGTTGGGTCTGTAGCTCAGGTGGTTAGAGCACACCCCTGATAAGGGTGAGGTCGGTGATTTAAGTCCACTAAAACTTGACAATAACATAAATAATAGACTATTATAGTATTATAGTAATAAAAAATTATAGTATTTGTATCTTATTTAAAAAATTATAATGATGATATTATTAATTTTTTATGTAGTGGGAAGTCTCCTGCGTATAAGGCATGAGGTTAGTAATTCAATCCCGCTTAGCTCCACCATATAAAAACTATTTTATAATATATTGATATTAAAAGTAAAAATATATTAAGGAATAGTTGCTCTTTAATAATCTAGATCAAGTTAAAGTTAAGATAACAAAGTTATGCGTTATATAAAGTTAACGTATATCATTGTAATAACTTAAAACCTAAAGATAATTTTGGGTTGTAAGGTTAAGTAGTAAAGCGTACAGGGTGGATGCCTAGGCAGTCAGAGGCGAAGAAGGGCGTGCAAATCTGCGAAAAGCGTCGGTAAGCTGATATGAAGCGAGATAACCGACGATTCCCGAATGGGGCAACCCAGTGTAATACGTTACACTATCGTTAGATCAATACATAGTTTAACGAAGCGAACCGGGAGAACTGAAACATCTAAGTACCCCGAGGAAAAGAAATCAACCGAGATTCCCTTAGTAGTGGCGAGCGAACGGGGAGCAGCCTAGAGTATATTTATTGTTAAGGGTATTAGAGGAATGGTTTGGAAAGACCAGTAATAAAGGGTGATAACCCCGTACTTAAAAATACGCTAACATTTTACTCAAAAAGTAGAGCGGGACACGAGAAATCCTGTTTGAAGAAGGGGGGCCCATCCTCCAAGGCTAAATACTCCTGACTGACCGATAGTGAACTAGTACCGTGAGGGAAAGGCGAAAAGAACCCCGGCGAGGGGAGTGAAAGAGATCCTGAAACCCTGTACGTACAAGCAGTGGGAGCCTTGTATAAGGTGACTGCGTACCTTTTGTATAATGGGTCAGCGACTTATATTTTGTAGCAAGGTTAACTGTTTAAGGGAGCCGTAGGGAAACCGAGTCTGAACAAGGCGATAAGTTGCAAGGTATAGACCCGAAACCCGGTGATCTAGCCATGAGCAGGTTGAAGATAGGTTAACGTCTATTGGAGGACCGAACCGACTTATGTTGAAAAATGAGCGGATGACTTGTGGTTGGGGGTGAAAGGCCAATCAAACCGGGAGATAGCTGGTTCTCCCCGAAAGCTATTTAGGTAGCGCCTCGTGAGGTTATCTTTGGGGGTAGAGCACTGTTTCGGCTAGGGGGCCATCCCGGCTTACCACCCCGATGCAAACTACGAATACCAAAGAATATATCACGGGAGACACACGGCGGGTGCTAACGTCCGTCGTGAAGAGGGTAACAACCCAGACCGCCAGCTAAGGTCCCAAAGTTATGGTTAAGTGGGAAACGAAGTGGGAAGGCGAAGACAGCCAGGATGTTGGCTTAGAAGCAGCCATCATTAAAAGAAAGCGTAATAGCTCACTGGTCGAGTCGGCCTGCGCGGAAAATGTAACGGGGCTAAAACCATACACCGAAGCTGCGGCAATAATCATTACATTTGTAATAATTATTGGGTAGGGGAGCGTTCTGTAAGCCGTAGAAGGTAAATAGAGATGTTTACTGGAGGTATCAGAAGTGCGAATGCTGACATAAGTAACGATAAAGCGGGTGAAAAACCCGCTCGCCGAAAGACTAAGGGTTCCTGTCCAACGTTAATCGAGGCAGGGTGAGTCGACCCCTAAGGCGAGGCTGAAAAGCGTAGTCGATGGGCAACAGGTTAATATTCCTGTACAGTTTGTTATGACGAAGTAGTGACGGAGAAGGCTATATTATCCAGGAGATGGTTTACCTGGTTCAATCGTGTAGGAAGTGTAGTTAGGCAAATCCGACGACACATAATTCTAAGGCGAGATGGGGAAGTATGTAAGTACTCAAGTAATAGATGCCCAGCTTCCAGGAAAAGCTACTAAGTGAAATGTAATAAATAATCGTACCCAAAACCAACACAGGTAGTCAGGTAGAGTATACCAAGGCGCTTGAGAGAACTCGGGTGAAGGAACTAGGCAAAATGGTGCCGTAACTTCGGGAGAAGGCACGCTAATATAGGTGAAGCACTGAAAACGTGCTGAGCGTATGTAAGTCGCAGAGACCAGCTAGCTGCAACTGTTTATTAAAAACACAGCACTGTGCTAACACGTAAGTGGACGTATACGGTGTGACGCCTGCCCGGTGCCGGAAGGTTAATTGATGGTGTTATCTATAAAGAAAAGCACTTGATCGAAGCCCCGGTAAACGGCGGCCGTAACTATAACGGTCCTAAGGTAGCGAAATTCCTTGTCGGGTAAGTTCCGACCTGCACGAATGGCGTAATGATGGCTAGGCTGTCTCCACCCGAGACTCAGTGAAATTGAATTCGCTGTGAAGATGCAGTGTACCCGCGGCAAGACGGAAAGACCCCGTGAACCTTTACTATAGCTTGACACTGGAAATTGAGAATTAATGTGTAGGATAAGTGGGAGGCAATGAAATGTAGGCGCTAGTCTATATGGAGCCGTTGTTGAAATACCACTCTTTAGTTTTTGATTTTCTAACTTAGCGCCGTAATCCGGTGTAAGGACAGTGTCTAGTGGGTAGTTTGACTGGGGCGGTCTCCTCCTAAAGAGTAACGGAGGAGCACAAAGGTTAGCTAATCACGGTCGGACATCGTGAGGATAGTGCAAAGGCATAAGCTAGCTTGACTGCGAGAGTGACAGCTCGAGCAGGTACGAAAGTAGGTCTTAGTGATCCGGTGGTTCTAAATGGAAGGGCCATCGCTCAACGAATAAAAGGTACTCCGGGGATAACAGGCTTATACCGCCCAAGAGTTCATATCGACGGCGGTGTTTGGCACCTCGATGTCGGCTCATCACATCCTGGGGCTGAAGTAGGTCCCAAGGGTATGGCTGTTCGCCATTTAAAGTGGTACGCGAGCTGGGTTTAGAACGTCGTGAGACAGTTCGGTCCCTATCTGTCGTGGGCGTAGGAAGATTGAGGGGGGCTGCTGCTAGTACGAGAGGACCGGAGTGGACGCATCGCTGGTGTACGGGTTGTCATGCCAATGGCATAGCCCGGTAGCTAAATGCGGAAGAGATAACCGCTGAAAGCATCTAAGCGGGAAACTTGCCCCAAGATTATTCTTCCCAGAGATAAAAATCTCCGAAGGGACGTTTAAGACGAAGACGTAGATAGGCTGGATGTGTAATTACAGTAATGTATTGAGCTAACCAGTACTAATGACCCAGGAGTCTTAACCTTACAACACCAAAGTTGTTTTTATGTTAATTTAACTTGTTTCTAGAACGAATATTTTAAAAAAAGAGTTTTGCCTGGTAGTCTTAGCACGATGGTCCCACCTGATCCCATTCCGAACTCAGAAGTGAAACGTTGTAGCGCCGATGGTAGTGTGGGGTTTCCCCATGTGAGAGTAGGACACTGCCAGGCTTCATATTTTACATTATCAATATTTTACGTTGATAACATAAGAGAATTAGTGGTGCGGTAGTTCAGTTGGTTAGAATATCGGCCTGTCACGCCGGGGGTCACGGGTTCAAATCCCGTCCGCACCGCCATTATAATTTTTACGTATACAATGATTTTTTAATAAATCATTGTATATTTATTATTAATTTTTTATTGCTTTAAAGCATTACTAACAACTACTCTAAATAAACTTTTAATTTATTTAAATATTTTTGAAAAATTTATTAATACTTTTTATATTACTATATAAAATTAGTAATACATTTATACAAATTAATTTAATACTAAAATATTAGCTCTTACACCATTGTTTAAATTTATTAATTAAAGCATTTGTTGAGCTATCATAACTAGAAATATTTGTACTGTTCTGTAATTCAAGTAAAATTTTATGAGTTAATTGTTTACCTAGTTCTACGCCCCATTGATCAAAACTAAAGATATTCAAGATTACTCCCTGTGTGAAAATCTTATGCTCATACAAAGCAATTAATAATCCTAGACTAAATGGAGTAATTTCACGTAGTAAGATTGAGTTAGTTGGTTTGTTTCCTTCAAAAACTTTGAATGGTATAATATTTTTTGTTTGTGCTAAATTTTTACTAGTAAATTCAGTTTCTACTTCAACTCTAGTCTTACCAAATGCTAGCGCTCTTGTTTGAGCAAAAAAATTTGATAATAATTTAAAATGATGATCATTAAGTGGATTATGACTGATAGCTGGGGCAATAAAATCACAAGGAATTATTTTACTACTTTGGTGAATTAATTGGTAAAAAGCATGTTGACCATTAGTACCAGGTTCGCCCCAAATAATTGAACCAGTTTGGTAATTTACCTGTTGACCATTACGATCAATACATTTACCATTAGATTCCATATTACCTTGTTGACAATAGGCAGGAAAACGATGCATATATTGATCATAAGGGAAGATAGCTTCAGTTTCTGTACCAAAAAAATTACTATACCAGATAGAAATTAGTGCTAATAAAATTGGTATATTCTGTTTAATTGGAGCGTCTTTAAAATGACAGTCCATTGCGTAAGCGCCATCTAATAATTTTAAAAAATTATTAAAGCCAATTGACAATGCGATAGGTAAACCAATAGCAGACCATAGAGAGTAACGACCACCCACCCAATCCCAGAATTCAAACATATATACTATATTGATACCAAATTCACTTACTGCTTTATTATTAGTAGATAATGCTATAAAATGTTTTGCAATATCTTTTTGACTAGCTGTTTTAAGAAGCCATTTACGAGCACTATGAGCATTAGTCATTGTTTCTTGGGTAGTAAATGTTTTAGATGCAATCAAAAATAGTGTTGTTTCCTGTTTAAGTGTTTTTAATGTTTCAGTAATATGAGTGCCATCAACGTTAGAAACAAAATGTATTTGTAGATGATTTTTATAATAGTAAAGTGCCTCAGTTACCATATAAGGACCAAGATCTGAGCCACCAATCCCAATATTAACCACATCAGTAATTGCTTTACCGCTATAGCCTTTCCAAACTCCATCTATAACGTCCTGACAGAATTTTTTCATTCTTGTTAGTACATTATTCACTTTTGGCATTACATTTTCACCATCTAGTAAAATAGGATTATTACTACGATTACGTAAAGCGATATGTAAAACTGCGCGGTTTTCTGTACGATTAATTTTTTCACCGTTAAACATTGAATTAATTGCGTCTTGTAAATTAGTCTCCTTTGCTAGAGCTTGTAATTTTTTCATAGTTGTAGTAGTAATACGATTTTTTGAAAAGTCTACTAATAATTGATCATCAAATATAATTGAAAATTTATTAAATCTTTCTTTGTCTTCAGCAAAAAGATCACGGATATGCACATTTTTTATTTTTTTAAAATGTTGCTGTAATGCTATCCAGGCAGGAGTATGGCTAGGATTAATATTTTTCATGATAATATTCTTCGCTCTGAGAGAAAAATACAATCTATTTTTTATATGGAATGGCGATATGATATAATTATATTTAATAATAAAAGTAATTATATTAATATATTATTTATTATTTTTTTGTGATTAACATACTTAATTTCTATTAAGCGCTATTATTTGTATATATTAAGACTTATTTTCTTTAATAACTACATATTTAATTTATAAGGCTATAAAATAATTAATAGTACCAGAGTAATATTAAAGTTTAATTAGTTAAATTATTACTATAGAATTTTATAAATAATTGTATATTTCTTAAATAACCGTATCTTCCTTAACTAATATAAAAACCGGATGGGCCCGGTTTTTATATGCTTACGGTAGTTTGCTATAATTATTTTATTTCTCTACTTAGTTGGATATTTAGGCTTAACTAGTTGGATATATGCCATAGGTGCATTATCACCGATACGAAAACCACACTTTAAAATTCGAGTATAACCGCCTGGACGTGCTATAAAACCTGGACCTAAATCATTAAATAACTTTACTACTATTTTATTATCACGAAGATAATCAAATACTTGACGATATCTAGCTAAATGTTTAGCTACTGGTTTAATAGCGTCTACCTTGATTTTTTTAATTGCATTATATTTATCGAATTCATCGAGTTGACTGTGTTTTTCTTTAAACCTCTTATTAAGATTTGCTTTAAGGTTTTTTTTAAAATTCTTAAGATGTTTCTCAAACCCTACAAAGCTTTGATTTTCCTCTTGCTCAGATTTATATTCTTTACTTTCTGTAATTAATTCCTCTACTTTAGTATCGTATTTTTTTTTCGTAACTTTGTATTTATCCTGCTTAACTTCATACTCTTTTTTCTTAACTTCATAACTTCCTTCGTGATCTATATAGTCGTTCTTAGCGATAGTAATTAGTAGTTCAACAATACGACACAACTCTTTTGCTTTCGGTAAGGTTGTTTTAATTACTTCATGACGGAGCAAAGAACTGGCTAGATTACGTAACATAGCCTGTCGATGACTACTATTACGGTTTAGTTGACGACCACTTTTACGATGGCGCATAAACCTTATCCTTTTCAATAAAACTTTAATCTACGATTATTATAAGTGTTCTGGTAGATTATCAGCAATACAAACTGGAGGCCATTTTTCCAAGCGAATACCTAAAGATAGACCGCGCGAAGCTAGTACGTCCTTAATTTCAGTAAGCGATTTTTTACCTAAATTTGGCGTCTTTAGTAATTCAACCTCTGTTCGTTGTACTAGATCACCAATGTACTGGATAGCTTCTGCTTTAAGGCAGTTAGCGGAACGGACAGTTAACTCTAAATCATCAACAGGACGTAGCAAAACTGGATCAAATTCTGGCTTCACTTCTTTTTCTTCTGGTTGGCGTATATCACGTAGATCAACAAAAGCCTCTAACTGTTCAGCTAAAATAGTTGCAGCACGACGAATAGCATCTTCAGGTTCAATAGTACCATTAGTTTCCATATCAATAACTAGCTTATCCAAGTCAGTGCGTTGTCCTACACGAGCCGCTTCAACATCATAGGAAATACGCTCTACAGGACTATAGCATGCATCCACTAATAAACGACCAATATGATGCTCATCTTCTTTTAAATGCATTCGGGTAGAAGCTGGAACATAGCCACGACCACGTTGAACCTTGATACGCATACTAATAGATGAGTTCTCGTTAGTTAAGTTACAAATTATTTGTTGTGGTTTGATAATTTCAATTTCACTATCATATGTAATATCAGCAGCTATCACAGAACCAATACCAGATTTATTCAGAGTAAGAATAACTTCATCTTTACCTTGAATTTTTACTGCTAATCCTTTTAAGTTAAGTAGGATTTCTTGAATATCTTCTTGTATACCTTCTTTACTACTATATTCATGAAGTACACTAGCAATTTCAACCTCGGTCACTGCACAACCAGGCATAGATGAAAGTAAAATGCGGCGTAGTGCGTTACCAAGAGTATGGCCAAAGCCACGTTCTAAAGGTTCAAGTGTTACCTTGACATGCGTATGACTAATTTGTTCAATGTTTACTAAGCGTGGTTTTAGAAACTCTGTTACAGAACCCTGCATTATATCCTCTCTCTTTGGTACTGAACTTTACTTAGAGTAAAGTTCAACGATCAGGTGTTCATTAATATCCGCAGATAAATCAGTACGTTCAGGAATGCACTTAAATATACCAATCATTTCAACAGCATTAACTTCTAACCAATTTGGTTTTTCACGCTGCTCAGATAGCTCTAAAGCAGCCTTAATGCGTTTTTGTGTTTTTGCTTTTTTACGAACACTTATTTTTTCATTTGGAGATACTTGATAGGAAGCAATATTAACAATATGTTCATTTACCAATATAGCTTTATGACTTACTAACTGACGTGCTTCAGCACGAGTAGCACTAAAACCCATAAGGTAAACAATATTATCTAAACGACTTTCTAATAGTTGTAATAAGTTTGCACCTGTATTCCCTTTTATACTTGCAGCTTTTTTATAATAATTACGAAATTGATGTTCTAAAACGCCATATATCCGGCGAACTTTTTGCTTTTCACGTAACTGTATACCATAATCGGACAAACGTGGTTTACGTGTACCATGCTGGCCAGGTGGTTGATCAATTTTACACTTGGTACCAATCGTACGTGTGCCTGATTTTAGAAATAAATCAGTACCCTCACGACGGCTAAGCTTAAGCTTGGGTCCCAGGTATCTTGCCATTTTTTTTCTCCAACAAATTTAGTACAGTACTACACACGACGTTTTTTAGGTGGACGACAACCATTATGAGGAATAGGAGTCGCATCGGTAATATTAGTGATGCGGAAGCCTGCCGCATTTAACGCGCGGATAGTAGACTCACGACCTGGACCTGGTCCTTTAACCATAATTTCTAAATTTTTGATACCATAGTCTTTAACTACCTCAGCGCAGCGCTCTGCTGCAACTTGTGCTGCAAATGGAGTTGACTTACGAGAACCACGAAAACCAGATCCTCCCGCTGTTGCCCAACCTAAAGCATTACCTTGACGATCAGTAATGCTAACAATAGTATTGTTAAAAGAAGCATGAATATAAGCTATACCATCAGAAACTTGTTTTTTTATACGCTTGCGCGTATGAACAGAAACCTTTGCCATTATTTAATTACCCTGATTATTTCTTAATTAGTTTACGCGGACCTTTACGGGTACGTGCGTTAGTCTTTGTACGTTGCCCACGAACTGGTAAACTACGACGATGGCGCAAGCCACGATAAGTTCCAAGATCTATAAGACGTTTGATATTAAGAGTAATTTGACGACGTAGATCACCTTCTATAACATATTTAGGCTTAAGTTTATTATCATCAGACATAACTGACCGGGTAATTTCTTGACGTAACTTCTCGATTTGTTCTTCAGAAAGTTCCTTCACCTTAATATTTTTAGCAATACCTGTAATATCACAGATAGACTGTGAAAGAGTTTTCCCTATACCATAAATTGCTGTTAACGCAATAGCAGTATGTTTTTGGTCAGGAATGTTAACGCCTGCTATACGGGCCACCATGCACTCCTAATTATTTTATAAAAAAATACCATTCTAAAAGCTCATTTTAGGATACTTAAATGACATCTAGTTATATATAAAAGATTAGTTAGCTAATCTAGCTAGCTTAACTCAGCTTTGCAAGAAAATTATGTAAAAAATTATCCTTGACGCTGTTTATGTTTTGGTTCAATACTGCAAATTACACGAACGATGCCATAACGTTTAACGACTTTACAATTACGACATAATTTTTTAACAGAAGCACGAACTTTCATTTTTTTCTCCACTTCGCTTCTTAAGATTTCTATCTAACTAACTATTATTGCTTTTTAGGTTTGCTTTTTTCAATGTAGACTCATATTGAGTTGACATCATTAAAGTTTGTACTTGTGACATAAAATCCATGATAACCACTACAACAATTAATAGTGAAGTGCCGCCAAAATAAAAAGGTACTTTCATTGCATCACGCATAAATTCAGGGATTAAGCAGATAAAAGTAATATAAATAGCATCAATTAAGGTAAGGCGCGTCATTACTTTATCAATATATCTAGCTGTTTGTTCTCCTGGGCGGATACCAGGGATGAATGCGCCAGACTTTTTTAGGTTGTCTGCTGTTTCACGAGGATTAAATACTAATGCAGTATAAAAGAAACAGAAAAAAATAATTGCTGATGCATATAGTAATATATAAAGCGGTTGCCCTGGTTGCAAATACATTGAAATAGTTGTTAACCAATTCCAGCCAGTACCACCGCCAAACCAAGAAACAATAGTTGCAGGGAATAAAATTATGCTAGAAGCAAAAATTGCTGGAATAACTCCAGCCATATTTACTTTTAATGGTAAATGTGTACTCTGTGCTGCATAAACACGACGACCTTGTTGACGTTTTGCGTAGTTAACAACAATACGCCGCTGGCCACGTTCGATAAAAACAACAAAAAAAGTAACTGCAAATACTAATATCATAACTAACAGTAATAAAAGAAAATGTAAATCACCTTGTCTAGCTTGCTCAATAGTATGGGCTATTGCTGATGGTAATCCTGCTACAATACCAGCAAAGATTATAATCGAAATTCCATTACCAATGCCTCGTTCAGTAATTTGCTCACCTAGCCACATAAGAAATATAGTTCCAGCAACTAGGCTTACAATAGCAATGAAATAAAAAGCAAAACCAGGATTTAGTACTAAACCCTGCATTCCAGGCATATTCGGTAATCCAGTAACAACGCCAATCGATTGGAATATAGCTAATACTAACGTACTATAGCGAGTATATTGACTAATCTTTCGACGACCAGCTTCACCATCCTTCTTTATCTCTGCTAATACAGGATTAACTAACATTAATAATTGAATAATAATTGATGCTGAAATATATGGCATAATGCCTAAGGCAAAAATTGAAGCACGACTAAGAGCGCCACCAGAAAACATATTAAACATTTCAATAACGGTGCCACTCTGTTGTTCAAGTAATTTAGCAAGTATAGCAGCATTAATACCAGGAATTGGAATAAAAGAGCCAATACGAAAAACAACAAGTATGCTAATAACAAATAGTAGTCTATGTTTTAGCTCACCTAATCCACCTTTAGCACTTTGAAAATCTAGTCCTGGTTGCTTAGTCATCTGTTACTTATTCCTCAATTTTACCACCAGCTGCTTCAATAACAGTGCGGGCATTAGTACTAACACGTAAACCATAAAAAGTTATTGCGCGATTAATTTTACCAGGTAATACAACTTTCACAGATTCAACTTCAGTATTAACAATATTAGCTGCTTTTAGTATACTTAAATTAATGATATTACCTTCTATTTTAGCTAGCCTGAATAAATTGATTTCTGCAATTACAGTTTTTTTAACTTTACCACCAGCGGCTTCAATAGCAGTTTGGGCACCTTTAGTAACGCGCAAATCTCCCATACTCTCTTCATGAGTATGTTTGATAACATATAGACTACGTAAAATTATTGCACGATTAATTTTACCAGACATAATAATTTTTACAGATTTAATCTGAGAATTAATAATATTAGCAATTTTTAATGTATTTAAATCGATTATATTAGTGTCTATTGATAACAGTTCGGAAAGACGAACTTCTGCTATAAATCTAGCTTTACGAGAAATAAAGCCAAACTTTGGCAAACGACGCTGTAGAGGCATCTGGCCTCCTTCAAAACCACGACGCACACCACCACCAGATCGCGAATTCTGACCTTTATGACCACGACCACAGGTCTTACCTAAGCCAGAACCAATACCGCGACCTACACGCTTTGGTATGTTTTTTGCTCCTTTAGCTGGAGACAGAGCATTTAAACGCATTATTTGCTCTCCTCAACATTGATTTTTTTAATAACTTTTATCATGTAAGAAAGCTGTTTTATCATACCGCGTATGGAAGGGGTATCTTCGCGCTCTACAGTATGACCAATACGACGTAGTCCTAAACCAATGAGTGTTTTCTTGTGTTTAGGTAAGCGACCAATAGAACTGCGAGTTTGGGTTATTTTAATCATAGTTTTTATCACGGTTATTAGTACCCTAGAATTTCTTCAACAGTTTTACCACGCTTTGCAGCAACCATTTCTGGAGATTTCATTCTTTTTAAGGCGGCAAAAGTTGCACGAACTACATTAATTGGATTAGTAGAACCATAAGTTTTAGATAATACTTCACGAACCCCTGCAACTTCTAAAACAGAGCGCATAGCACCACCAGTAATGATGCCAGTACCTTCAGAAGCAGGTCGCATAAATACATTAGAACCCGTATGAGTGCCCTTAATAGCATACTGTAGAGTTCCATTATTTAATGGAACTTTAATCATAGAACGTCGTGCTTTTTCCATTGCTTTTTGGATTGCTGCCGGAACCTCGCGTGCTTTACCATAACCAAAACCAACGCGACCATTGCCGTCACCTATAACTGTAAGTGCAGTAAAACTAAAAATACGACCACCTTTTACAGTTTTAGATACACGATTCACCGTAATTAGCTTTTCTTGAAATTCACCAGCTTGTTTTTCAGTATGAGCCATTTTATTTTTACCTTAAAACCAAAGGCCAGCTTCACGGGCAGCATCTGCCAATGCCCTAACTCGACCATGATATTGAAAACCAGAACGATCAAAAGATACATTCTGTATATCTTTTGCTAACGCGCGTTCAGTAATTACTTTGCCAATTATTACTGCTGCATCTTTGTTACCAGTATATTTTAATTGTTCTTTAATAACTTTCTCTACTGTAGAGGCTGCTACTAAAACTTTAGAACTATTTGAATTAATAATCTGTGCATACATATGGCGTGTGGTGCGATGCACTACTAAGCAAGTTGCGCCTAGTTTTTTTAATTTACGTCGTGTACGGGTCGCACGACGGATACGGGCTACTTTTTTATCCATAGTGTACCTTATTTTTTCTTAGCTACTTTAGTACGCATGATCTCATTATTATAATGGATACCTTTACCTTTATAAGGCTCGGAACGACGATAGGCACGTAGATCTGCTGCAACCTGACCAACAACCTGTTTATCAGCGCCTCTTAGCACGATTTCAGTTTGGTTTGGACATTCAGCAGTAATACCAATTGGAAGCTTGTATTCAATAGGATGAGAAAAACCTAATGTTAAGTTTATTTTGTTGTCATTAATTTTAGCACGATAACCTACACCTACCAATTGTAGCTTCTTAGTAAAACCTTTAGTTACACCAAGAATCATAGCATTAACTAATGCACGAGCAGTACCTGCTTGTGCTGAACCTTCTATAGCACCTTCATATGAAGCGAAAAATAATGTATTTTCTTCATGCTTAATAATAACAGAACTATGGATTATACGAGTTAGCTCGCTATTTTTACTCTTAATTGAAATAACCTGACTATTGAGTGTTACCTCTATATTGGCAGGAATAATAACGGGTAATTTTGCAATACGAGACATTCTTCCTCCCAAATTAAGCTACGTAACAGATAATCTCACCACCAACTTTAGCTTTACGAGCTACATAATCAGTCATAATACCTCGAGAGGTAGAGATAATAGCAATACCTAAACCAGCCATAACCTTTGGTAGTTCATCTTTTTTCTTATAGATACGCAAACCTGGACGACTAATGCGTTGAATAGTTTCTACTACTGGCTTTCCTTCAAAGTACTTAAGCTCTAGTTCTAAGGTGAGTTTAGATTCTCCAGTAATACAGAAATTATTAATAAAACCCTCTTTTTTTAGAACTATAGCAATAGCTACTTTTAGCTTAGAGGAAGGCATAGTAACTATTACTTTGTTTGCAGCCTGACTGTTACGGATACGAGTTAACATATCTGCGATTGGATCTTGCATGCTCATTTATCTTTGCTCCAGTGATTCTTAATAGGTGATTACCAGCTAGCCTTTCTGAGGCCCGGTATTTCACCGCGCATTGCGGTTTCACGGACTTTCATGCGACTTAAGCCAAACTTTCTTAGATAAGCATGCGGACGACCAGTTTGACGACAGCGATTACGCTGACGAGATGGACTGGAATCACGTGGTAAGGTTTGTAGTTTAAGAACAGCAGCCCAGCGCTCTTCATTGCTCCAATGCGTTTCGGATGCTTTTCCTTTACTAGCAATAATACTTTTTAATTCCACGCGTTTTTTTTGATATTTAATAGCTAACTCTAAACGTTTTATTTCACGTGCTTTTAATGATTGCTTAGCCATAGGTTATAACCTTACCTTCCTTGCAAGTTGGAAATAGGAAATCATCGCGGAATGGAAATTTAAAAGCAGCTAGTAACTCATAACCATCTTTATTAGATTTTGCAGTAGTAGTAATGGTGATATCTAAGCCACGTATATGATTAATCTTATCATAGTCAATTTCTGGAAAAATAATTTGCTCATGCACCCCTATACTGTAATTTCCATTACCATCAAATGACTTAGTAGATAAACCACGAAAATCACGAATACGAGGTATAGCAATAAAAATAAGACGCTCAAAAAACCCCCACATACGTTTACCGCGCAGGGTTACCATACAACCGATTGGATAACCTTGACGAATTTTGAATCCTGCAATTGATTTACGAGCTTTAGTTATTAATGCCTTTTGGCCTGAAATAGCTGCTAAATCATTCATTGCACTATCTAATAATTTTTTATCAGAAATAGCTTCACCAACGCCCATATTTAAGGTAATTTTTTTAATCCTAGGAACTTCCATAATAGAGCTGTAACCAAGCTTAACTTTTAATTCTGGGGCTATCTTTTTTTTGTAGCAATTATGAAGTGTTGCCATCGTATTATTCCAAATTACTTACTAATTTTTTTACTAGGAACAGTTTTGCCATTAGATTTAAAGAAACGCACTTTTTTACCTTCTTGAAATCTAAAGCCCACGCGATCAGCCTTATCTGTCTCTGTGTTAATCAGTGCAACATTAGAAGCTTGAATTGCTGCCTCTTTTTTAAGAATACCACCTGGCTGCTTCTGGTTTGGAGCGGGTTTTTGATGTTTTTTAATAAAATTAATACCATTAATAATAATTTTACCAGAAGATAAAACATTCAATACTTTACCACGCTTACCTTTATCTTTTCCAACAAGTACAATTACTTCGTCATTATAACGAATTTTTGTTGCCATAGTTCACTCCTTATAGTACCTCTGGTGCTAAAGAAATAATTTTCATGAACTTATCACTACGTAGTTCACGAGTGACAGGACCAAAAACACGGGTACCAATTGGTTGTTCACTGCTATTATTTAATATAACACAAGCATTACCATCGAAGCGAATGACAGAACCATCAAGACGACGTACACCCTTCTTAGTGCGCACAACTACCGCTTTCATTACATCACCCTTTTTTACTTTTCCGCGAGGAATCGCTTCCTTGATAGAAATTTTGATGATGTCACCAATGTGTGCGTAACGGCGACGTGAGCCACCAAGAACCTTGATACACATCACGCGACGTGCACCAGAGTTATCGGCTACGACTAGCATAGTCTGTTCTTGGATCATATTAATACTCCGCTAATATCAACTATTATTTAGACCTAAATAGACACATTAGAGCCTGAGATAGACTAGTTAAGACCTAGTAAATTAAGATAAAATATTATAACATTGCTACTAGATTATAGGTAGACAAAATAAATAATACGTTTTAAATTAATTTGTTAAGTAGCAATATAAATTAAAGAATTGCTTTTTCTACAATTTTAACAAGTATCCAAGATTTAGTCTTTGATAGTGGACGGCATTCACGGACCTTTACTATGTCACCAATACTACATTCATTATCTTTATCATGTACATGTAATTTTGTTGTACGTTTTATAAATTTACCATAAACTGGATGCTTTACCATTCGCTCAATAGTAACAACAATAGATTTATCCATTTTATCACTTACTACACGACCCTGCTTCGTACGGATCTTTTTTTCAGTCATAATGCACCCGCTTTTTAGCCTCTTTAGTCTTTTTGGTTAGTAAAGTCTTAATACGTGCGATCTGTTGCCGTCCTTGTTTTAACAGATGAGTTTGCTTTAACTGATTACTAGCTATTTGCATGCGTAGGTTAAATTGTGCACGCAATAAACTAAGTAGCTCAGTGTTTAGCTCCGTAATGCTTTTTTTATGTATCTCTTTCACTTTCATTACATCACCGTCTTAGTTACAAACGTGGTTCTAACAGGTAACTTTGCTGCCGCGAGCTTAAATGCTAGACGAGCAATATCTTCAGAAACACCAGCCATTTCAAATAGCATTTTTCCTGGCTTAATTAAAGCTACCCAATACTCTACATTACCTTTACCTTTACCCATTCGTACTTCTAGTGGTTTTTGAGTGATTGGTTTATCAGGAAATATACGAATCCAAACTTTACCTTGACGCTTAATTGCACGTGTTAATGCACGACGAGCTGCTTCAATTTGACGCGCTGTTATGCGACAGCAACCGCAAGCCTTTAAGCCAAATTCACCGAAACTAATATCTCTGCCATGTGCTAGACCACGATTACGACCCTTCTGCATCTTACGGAATTTTGTGCGTTTTGGTTGTAACATCAGCGATTCTCCTTACTTGCGGCCTTTACGCTGTTGCTTTTTAGGCTGAGCAGTTTGGTCTGGTTGTTCAATAGCGGTCATACCACCCAAGATCTCACCTTTAAAGATCCAAATTTTAACGCCGATAATACCATAAGTAGTATGCGCCTCAGATGTGCTATAATCAATATCTGCACGTAATGTATGTAACGGAACACGACCTTCACGATACCACTCAGTACGCGCAATTTCAGCACCACCAAGACGACCACTAACGTTAATTCTAATACCTTTTGCACCAAGACGCATAGCATTCTGTACGGCACGCTTCATTGCACGACGGAACATAACGCGACGTTCTAACTGTGAAGTTATATTATCAGCTACTAATTTTGCATCTAATTCTGGTTTGCGAATTTCTGAAATATTAATCTGCGCTGGTACGCTAGCAATATCCGCTACCATTTTACGTAATTTTTCAATATCCTCACCTTTTTTACCAATAATAATTCCTGGTCTAGCTGTATGAATAGTTACCCGAATACTTTTTGCGGGACGTTCAATAACTATACGAGAAACAGATGCCTTTGCCAGTTCTTTATACAAAAATTGACGAACTTTAAAATCGCTATCTAGATTAATAGCGAATTCTTTAGTATCTGCATACCAAGTAGAGTTCCAGCGCTTAACAATACCTAACCGAATACCATTAGGATGTACTTTTTGACCCATTACTAGTCTCCAACAAAGTCTCGTCGATTATCGGACACAACCACAGTAATATGGCTGGTACGCTTTAGAATACGATCTGCTCGACCTTTTGCACGTGGCATAGTACGCTTCATGCTAGGACCTGCATCTACGAAAATTTTTGCAACCATAAGCTCATCAATATCAGAACCATCATTGTGTTCTGCGTTAGCAATAGCAGACTCTAATACTTTTTTAACCAAATTAGCTGCTTTTTTATTGGTATAAATTAAAGTCTCTAGAGCTTGCGATACTTTCTTTCCGCGGATTAAATCCGCCACAAGACGAACCTTCTGGGCAGAAGAATGAGCATGGCGATGTTTAGCAATAGTTTCCATCTCTCCTCCTACTTTAGCGTTTTTTAATTTTTTTATCGGCTACATGGCCGCGATAAGTACGGGTTAATGCAAATTCACCTAATTTATGCTCGATCATTTCTGAGGAAATAAATACTGGAATATGCTGATGACCATTATGGATAGCGATGGTTAAGCCAACCATTTCTGGAAGAATTGTTGAACGACGGGACCAAGTTTTAATTGGTTTTTTATCTCTATTTTCCACCGCTTTCTTTATCTTCTTCAGCAAATGATAGTCTATAAAAGGACCTTTCTTGAGAGAACGTGGCATGGCTTATCCTCTAATAATTACTTTTTATTACGGCGATATACTATAAATTTATTAGTACGTTTATTGCTACGTGTTTTTTTACCTTTAGTCTGAATACCCCATGGGGTTACTGGATGTTTACCGAAATTACGCCCCTCACCACCACCATGTGGATGATCTACTGGGTTCATTGCTGTACCACGAACAGTAGGACGAATACCGCGCCAGCGACTAGCTCCTGCTTTACCTAATTGACGTAACATGTGTTCAGTATTACCAACTTGACCTAAAGTAGCACGACAAGCAGATAAAACCTTACGTATTTCGCCAGAACGTAGACGTAGAGTAACATAAGGGCCATTGCTCGCAACAATCTCAACATATGCACCAGCAGAACGCGCTAATTGACCGCCCTTACCTGGTTTCATCTCTACGTTATGAACTTTTGATCCCATTGGAATATTATACATAGGTAGAGTATTTCCTAATTTAATTGCGGCATTAATACCCGATTGGATTGTATCTTTTGCTACTAGACCTTTTGGGGCTAGAATATAACGACGTTCACCATCTGAATATAAAACTAACGCGATATTAGCAGAACGGTTCGGATCGTACTCTAAACGTTCAATCTTAGCAGGAATACCGTCTTTATTACGCTTAAAGTCAATAAGACGATAATGTCGCTTATGGCCACCACCAATATGACGAGTAGTGATACGACCCTGGTTATTGCGACCGCCACTTTTACTTAATTTTTCAAGTAGCGAAATATAGGGCTTACCCTTATGTAACTCAGGACTAACCAATTTAACAACATGACGACGACCCGGAGATGTAGGTTTGCATTTAACAAGTAGTGCCATTGTTTACTCTCCTTCGATTTACTTTGCGTCATTGATGAAATCTAGCCTGTAGCCCTCTTTAAGGGTGACATAAGCTTTTTTCCAATCACTACGCTGACCTATACGTTGACCCCGACGCTTAGTTTTACCTTTAACTAGTAAAGTATTTACATCTTTAACTTTACTTTCAAATAATTTATTAATTACAACATTAAGTTTTGTTTTTAGCAAACCGGTATACCTAATTGATTTTGAGTCTCTTACTTCTTTTTTTGTTAGCTTATCTAAATCTATTAAAAATTTTCTAAATCCTGGTTTAGTCTTAGATTCAGCTTTAGAAAATAATTCATTCATCGCAGTCTTAGTTTCTACTTTAAGCGCTTTGCGAGCTTCAAATAACTTACTAATTACAGTATTAATTTTTATTTCACTGGGTATTATAAATATATTGTCTATTAAAGCTTTTAGTTCTGATTTAGTTATAAATTTAGTTCTAGAAAATAGATCTTCTAGTACTTTTAAAATTTCTTTTTCAGTTTTAATTTGTTTATGCAATAAGCTTTTTTGAAAACTTATTTTATTAATACTGTTAACATTAAGAAATAGTTTTTCCAAAGCATTGTCGATTCCTATTTTAGGTGCTTTTCTAATTTTACATAATTTATAGGTTTCTGTTTTAACTTCTGTTTCAGTTACTTTTTCTTTAGTTTTTTTGAATAACTCATTTATAATAATAGTAATTTTTGTTTTAAATGCACCTGTAGCTGCGAATAATTTGTGTAGTTCTGCTATGATTTCTGTATTACTTAAGAAATTTAGATTATTTACTGCTGTATTAACCTGAGTAGAAGTTACTTCGTAAGTACTAAAAAATAATTTATTTACTGCTTCTTTAATCTCTGTTTTAGTCGCATTTTTAGCAACCTTAACAACAATAGTATTATTTTTTTCCATTACTACAGTTGCCTTTTCAGATACTAATGGAACGCGTAATACTTCTAGTAAACGCTCTTCAGGAATCATGTTAGCATCTCCTCAACGCGCTTTAACGCATCAGTAGTTATTACTACTATATTAAAAGTAATTAGGCTAACTGGGTTGATACTCGTAGCATCACAAACATCAACTTTATATAAGTTACGAGCAGCCAAATATAATGTTTTATCAATTATATTAGTTATAATTAATACATCTTTTATGCCCATTTCTTTAAGCTTTTGTACTAATAACTTAGTTTTAGGTGCTATAATAGAAAACTCTTCAACAAGGATCAAACGATTCTGACGCACAAGTTCTGACAAGATACATGTCATCGCACCACGATACATTTTTTTATTTACTTTTTGACTATGATCCTGGGGTTTCGCAGCAAAAGTAACACCACCAGAACGCCAAATAGGACTTTTAACGGAACCTGCTCGCGCACGACCTGTTCCTTTTTGACGCCATGGTTTCTTACCCGAAGCTACTACTTCAGCGCGGGTTTTCTGAGCACGAGTACCTTGGCGAGATCCTGCTGCATAAGCAACAATAACCTGATGCACTAGCGCTTCATTAAAATCACGCCCGAAAGTAGTTTCGGAAACAGTCAGTACACCTGATGCGTCTTTTATTGCCAATTCCATTTTATCTCCTTGACGCTACGCCTTAACAGCTGGTTTAATAATTAAATTGCTACCAGTTGCTCCTGGTACAGCGCCCTTAACTAGCAAGAGGTTACGTTCTACATCAATATGTACTAAGTCTAGGTTTTGAATAGTTATACGTTCATTACCTAATTGACCGGCCATTTTTTTACCTTTAAATACTTTACCTGGAGTTTGGTTTTGACCGATGGAACCTGGGACACGGTGAGATAGGGAGTTACCATGAGTGGTATCTTGAGTACGGAAATTCCAGCGTTTTACTGTACCTGAAAAACCTTTACCTTTAGATGTTCCAGTAACATCAACTTTTTTAATATTTATAAAAATTTTGACGCTAATTTCATTACCAACAGCATATTCATGGCATTCTGTAGAACGAAATTCCCATAAACCACGACCTGCTTTTACACCTAATTTTTCACCTGTTTCTAAACTCATTCTTTTACGCGCATCTTCACGTGTTTTACGTGTTTTACGCGCTTTTTTACTTACCATTCTACCTAATTTTACTTTACCAGCTTCGGTAAAGTGTCCTGCCGTAGGTTTATTTATACGATTTGCTTTTTTACTACCAGTAGTAACTTGAATAGCACAATAGCCATCAGTATCTAAAGTTTTAACCTGAGTGATCCTATTATTTTCCACTTCAATAACAGTTATAGGAATTGAGACACCTTCTTTAGTAAAGATACGTGTCATGCCAAGTTTTTTACCAACTAAACCAATCATTATTTTAACCTCAATCGTTCAATGGTCTGATTAACTCAAGCTAATCTGCACATCGACACCGGCAGCTAGATCGAGGCGCATTAAGGCCTCAATAGTTGTCTCAGTTGGCTCAACAATATCAACCAGGCGCTCATGAGTACGAATTTCATATTGATCGCGTGCGTCTTTATTAACATGCGGAGAAGTTAAAATAGTAAAGCACTCCTTACGGGTTGGTAATGGGATTGGCCCACGAACTCGCGAACCAGTACGTTTTGCAGTCTCGACGATTTTTCCTGTTGATTGATCGATTAAATAATGATCAAATGCTTTCAGGCGGATACGAATCCTTTGTTTCTGCATGAGACCAGAGCTCCAATAATTTATAAAAAGCAAACAACTATCACTCTTATTTTTTAATTAATAAGAAGAAGAGTGCAGTCATTTAATATATAACTCCTCTGTCGGGAGTATTTATTTGCTGATAATATTAAAATAATGAGTTTAAACTAACTTGATAACTCACTAAGGCCTAGCAAAGTAATGCTACTATACACAAACTTTAATAGGAAACAAGTTAGTATTAATAATCTTTATAATAAAACATTAAAAGGGCACCTCTGTACCCTTTTAATGTTTAAATGTTATTGAATAATCTTAGCAACAACACCAGCACCAATAGTACGACCACCTTCACGAATCGCAAAATGTAACCCTTCATCCATTGCTATCGCATGTATTAAGGTAATCTCCATCTCAATATTATCACCTGGCATTGCCATTGCTACACCTTCTGGTAGTTCAATAGCACCAGTTACATCGGTAGTACGGAAATAGAACTGCGGACGGTATTTATTGATAAAAGGGGTATGACGACCACCTTCTTCTTTAGTAAGAACATAAATCTTTGCTTTAAATATAGTATGAGGTTTAATGCTACCTGGTTTACATAAGACTTGCCCACGTTCAATCTCTTCACGTTTAATACCACGCAATAAGACACCAATATTCTCACCTGCACGGCCTTCATCAAGTAATTTACGAAACATCTCAATACCTGTAGCAACGCTCTTAATTGTATCTTTAATACCAACTATTTCTACTTCATCACCCTTATTGATAATGCCTCGCTCTACACGACCAGTTACTACCGTACCACGACCCTCGATACTAAATACATCTTCAATTGGTAATAGAAATGGTTTATCAATATCACGTTTTGGTTCAGGAATATAGTTATCTAAACAATTAGTAAGTTCAATAATTTTTGCTTCCCATTTTTCCTCACCTTCTAATGCTTTTAGTGCTGATCCTCTTACAATTGGCGTATCGTCACCCGGAAACTCATATTGAGTAAGAAGTTCACGAATTTCCATTTCAACTAATTCTAGTAACTCTTCATCATCAACCATATCGCATTTATTCATAAACACGATCATATAAGGAACACCAACTTGGCGACCTAATAAAATATGCTCACGTGTCTGTGGCATTGGGCCATCTGTTGCGGCAACAACTAAGATTGCTCCATCCATTTGAGCTGCACCAGTAATCATATTCTTTACATAATCAGCATGTCCTGGGCAGTCAACGTGTGCATAATGACGAATTAGGGTATCGTATTCAACATGAGAAGTATTAATGGTAATACCTCGTGCTTTTTCTTCTGGCGCGTTATCTATTTGCTCAAACGCCCTAGCAGTACCGCCGTACGTTTTAGCTAATACTGAAGTAATAGCGGCAGTTAGAGTAGTTTTACCATGGTCAACATGGCCAATAGTACCTACATTAATGTGGAGCTTTTTACGTTCAAATTTTTCTTTAGACACGATTATTTCCTCACTCTAGTATTTTCTTAAAGAAAGAACACTTAATCTAAATTTTTTTTAAAATTGTAATATTATTTAGCATTACGAACTTCAATAATAGCACAAGCTACATTATGCGGTGCTTCATCGTACTGTTGAAATTCCATGGAGTAAGAAGCACGCCCTTGAGTTTGAGAACGTAAATCAGTAGCATAACCAAACATTTCAGCTAATGGCACTTTAGCGCTAATAATCTTACTAGTAGTTGTATCTTCCATGCCTTCGATTATACCACGACGACGATTTAAGTCACCAATAACATCACCCATGTAATCTTCTGGTGTTTCAACTTCAACTTTCATAATTGGTTCTAATAAAACTGGTTTTGCTTTCATAAAAGCAGCTTTAAATGCCATAGAACCTGTAATTTTAAACGCAATTTCTGAGGAATCTACTTCATGATAAGAGCCATCAAACAAAGTAACTTTAACATCAACAATGGGGTAACCAGCTAAAATACCTGTCTTTAACTGCTCCTTAATACCTTTATCTACTGCTGGTATATATTCTTTAGGAATAACACCACCAACAATATTATTAACAAATTCATAGTTTAACTTGTTATCTATTACTTCTGCATTATCATCTTTTACTAAAGGTTCAATTTTTAACCATACATGACCAAATTGACCACGACCACCAGACTGTTTTACGTGTTTTCCTTCTTGCTCAACAGTAGCTCGAATAGTTTCACGATAAGCAACCTGAGGTTTACCAACGTTTGCTTCTACATTAAATTCACGACGCATTCGTTCAACTAAAATTTCTAAATGTAATTCACCCATACCAGAAATTATAGTTTGGCCTGATTCGTCGTCAGTTCTTACACGAAAAGATGGATCTTCTTTCGCTAAACGTCCTAAAGCCATACCCATTTTTTCTTGGTCAGCTTTAGTTTTTGGTTCTACAGCAACAGAAATAACAGGTTCAGGAAACTCCATTCGTTCAAGAATAATTATACTATTAGGATTTAAGTCACATAAAGTTTCACCTGTTGTGACATCTTTCAAACCAATAGCAGCGGCAATGTCACCTGCATATACTTCTTTAATTTCTTCACGTTTATTAGCATGCATCTGCACAATACGGCCAAAGCGTTCACGCTGTTCTTTTACTGAGTTTAATACCATATCACCAGACTTAACTACGCCAGAATAAACACGGAAGAAAGTAAGATTTCCCACAAAGGGATCACTAGCAATTTTAAAAGCTAATGCAGAAAATGGTTCTTTATCACTAGATTGACGTTCAGCTGGAGTATTGTCATTCAATGTTCCATTAATTGCTGGAATATCAGTAGGTGCTGGTAAATATTCGATAATAGCATCTAGTAAAGCCTGTACGCCTTTATTTTTAAATGCAGAACCACAGGTAACTAAAATAATTTCATTTTTTAATACTCGATCACGTAAACTTTTTCTAATCTCTTCTTCTGTTAGAGAATTACTATCAGTAAAAAATTTATCTGTCAGTTCATCTGAAGCTTCAGCGGCCGCTGCAACTAAATATTCACGCCATTCATTAGCTAATGCTTGCATATCGAATGGGATATCCTGATATTTAAAAGTGACTCCTTGATCATGATCACTCCAGTTAATAGCTTTCATTTTTACTAGATCAATAACACCAGTAAAATTATCTTCTGCACCTATAGCTAATTGAATTGGTACTGGATTTGTATTTAAACGATCTCGTAATTGCTTAATAACACGTAGAAAGTTAGCGCCCATACGATCCATTTTATTAATGAACGCAATACGTGGAACTTTATATTTATTCGCTTGACGCCATACAGTTTCAGATTGCGGTTGAACACCACCAACAGCACAATAAATCATTACTGCACCATCAAGAACGCGCATGGAACGTTCTACTTCAATAGTAAAATCAACATGTCCTGGAGTATCAATGATATTAATATGATGAGATGCAAATTGTTTAGCCATGCCAGACCAAAAGCAGGTAGTAGCAGCAGAAGTAATTGTAATCCCTCGTTCCTGCTCCTGTTCCATCCAGTCCATAGTTGCCGCTCCATCATGCACTTCACCGATTTTATGATTCACACCAGTATAAAACAAAATTCGTTCAGTAGTAGTTGTTTTACCAGCATCGATATGCGCACTAATACCAATATTACGATAGTGCTCAATGGGCGTTTTACGAGCCATGTAATTTCTCCTAAAGGTTCAGGTTAACCTATATACTAAACTTGCTACTATAGTATTTCCATGGTTAGTATATTCCTGCTTAGTAATTAACGAATAGTACTAAAATTACCAACGGTAGTGAGCAAATGCTTTGTTAGCTTCAGCTGTACGATGAACATCTTCACGTTTTTTAATAGCGGCACCTTTGTTTTCTACTGCATCAAATAATTCATTCGCTAAGCGTAAAGCCATTGACTTGTCGTTACGTTTACGTGCAGAATCAACAATCCAACGCATTGCTAAAGCATTACGGCGAACCGGACGGACTTCAACCGGTACCTGATAAGTAGAACCACCAACGCGGCGCGATTTAACTTCTACTGTAGGACGTACGTTATTTAACGCTATTTCAAAAGCTTCTAAATAATTTTTACTAGAACGCTGTGCTAGATTTTCTAGCGAACTATAGACGATAGCTTCAGCAATAGATTTCTTGCCATCTACCATCAGGATATTAATAAATTTAGCTAATAACTCAGATCCAAATTTAGGATCTGGTAAAATTTTACGTTGGCCAATAATGCGACGACGTGGCATGATAATAACTCCGTTGATAATTCAGGGTTGTCCAAAATTCTGTGAGTTTATTTTAATATTAGAATAATAATATTTAGCCTTACTTAACGAAGTACCATTAAGATTTAGGTTTTTTCACACCATATTTAGAACGTGCTTGTTTACGGTCTTTAACCCCTGAGCAATCAAGCGCTCCACGAACAACATGATAACGAACACCAGGTAAATCTTTAACACGACCACCACGAGTTAAAACTACTGAGTGCTCCTGTAAGTTATGGCCTTCGCCACCAATATAAGAAGTTACTTCAAATCCATTAGTTAAACGTACACGACATACTTTACGCATTGCAGAGTTAGGTTTTTTTGGTGTAGTGGTATATACGCGAGTACAAACCCCACGTTTTTGCGGGCAAGCTTCCAGAGCAGGAACATTACTTTTTATAATTTTACTACTACGTGGCTTACGAACTAACTGGTTAATCGTTGTCATTATTAAATAAACTCCTAGCTTTCTTTATAAATGATAATAAATTATTCTCCCTGTGCATAACTGGCAAATTAAGAGAACGTAAAATTTTATGGCTGACAATACAAGGAGTCAAGAAATATACAATATTACCTAGATTATTGTATCTTATTATGCTTACCATCTAAATATTAATAATGTTTAATAGTAAGGTTAATGAAAGTATTATAGTTAATTACCTTAATATAATCTGTAATTTGATAATGTAAGTCTTGTATTACTAAATCATCTTCCAGCACAAACAGATTTTTTAATTGACTTAATATTAATTTATAAACTATATTCTTTTTATTAAAACTATTACGCCATCCTATAAAAATAAGATATTATCCTATAGTGTTACTACCTTAATAGAGAAACTAAATTACATTAATATGGAAAATAACTAATACTATACACTATATTAGCATCCTATCCTGATTAATAACTTTAGAGTCTTATTATAAATCTTTTCGCTGTGCTTAAAAGAAAAAACACAGATATAATATATCCTATTCTTTTATTGCATATAAAATAGAGTACATAGTATTTAGTATATTTTTTATAAAATAGTAACGAATATAAGAGATTTAGAATAGGTTTTTAAAATATTAGTTTAATATCATAAATCTTTAGTTGAAGGCTCAAATCTATTAGAAACAATAAGATAATATCATTAATAATCTATTTGTTATCAATATTAAGTCTATGTTGCTTTAATAAAGTTTTGCATAGATAGTATTTTTATATTATATAATGATAGTATACTAAAAAATAGTAATATAGTCTTAAACTAAAAATTTTTTAGTTATTATTTATGATGATAGCTATAACACGTTATTAACAATAAAGAAAAATAACAATTCTATCTGTATTATCCATTAACACTAAATTAGCAAATAGTGCATCTAACTTTTCTCTATCTACGATAGAATTATGAGTTGATCATGTAAAAACAAAAGCGACTGAATTAATTTTTTTATTATTAAGTTATATATTAAAATTAAAATTGCACTATGCGATCACAGATCCATAATATTTCAGCTAATACACCCAAACTGCTAAATATAAAATTAGATTATAAACTAGCAGTATACTAAGATTATCCTGTACCACTTTATTGCTAATATTACGCCATAATGCCACTGCTATGCAGACGTTAAGTATTATTTTTACCACGAAATAACTTTTGTCATGCTCTTATACAAGATTAAATTCATCTGTGACCGGTGCTGTTAATTGATTCGCATTCAATGCCTATTAGCGATAAAAAATACTAGCTAATTGATAACCTGTAATTAATAGTGCTTACATAAATTGATAAGTACTACTAGCTTGTTAAGTGTCTATATGTAAGGACTAGTAACTAATAAATAATAATTCAAATAAAATATTTTGACTACCTCATGAAATTTATAGTGTAAAAAGATTATAACTTTAAACACAATAATGTTTATAACAGTTACTTAGTAAGCATTAAGATTTTTCTATTTTTTATTCTTATAGAGAATATATCTGATAGTACTATCTTAAATATTAGTGTAAATTTAATAGAGATGCTAGCTAGAATACTATTTTTACTACATGTTAAATCAGGTAGGATTATTAAAGTAGTTTTAACTCTTTCCCAGTTTTTTGATACCTCATATTCACTAAGAATTATGCTATTAAGATATAAAAAGTTATCTTACTACGTTTATAAGAGTTATTAAATTTAGCACCATCAACCAGAGTACTTTTATAATTAGCTTTTATGATATTATTATTTTTTAGTGTGGTGCTAATTTTAACTCTTCTATTTTATTAGTAATCCTAACTATTTTCACTAATTAATTTAGATAAAATTAGTAAGCATATAAGCAAAATTTATTTATAGTTACTAAAAATTTATTAATTGATATTTAATTAAGGATGCCTAATAAATTAGTACACATTCTAGTTACTAAAGCATAAATTATAGAGTTTATGCTAAATTTTTATAGAAAAATTTGATATGCTTTAATGCATGACAGATAACCTGATTACTTATACTAGATGCATAGTACATGTTATTAAGTATCAGAAAAATTATAATTTTATTTAATTATTTATATAAAAAATACTTACTATGCTTCCCATTTGTAGAAGCATAGTAAGTAAATAAACTAGACTGTTTTAAATTCTACTTCTGCTTTATAGAAACGTGATGTAATTTTTTTACAAGGTTCTGCTCCCATAAGACTTATAATAATAATAGAGAGGCTCGCTAAAAAGAAACCAGGAATAATCTCATATAGATTTAACCAACCAAAATGTTTCCAAATAATAACGGTCATCGTACCAACTATAATACCAATTAGTGCACCATTACGTGTCATTCTTGACCAAATCACAGAGATTAAAACGACTGGTCCAAACGCGGCACCAAAACCAGCCCAAGCATAACTAACTAAACCAAGTACACGGTTATTTGGATTTGCTGCTAGCATAATAGCAACCAATGAAATTAACAATACCATAAAACGACCTACGTAAACTAATTCTTTTTGGCTAGCAGTTTTACGAAAAAATGCTTTATATAAATCTTCTGTTATTACACTTGAACACACTAATAACTGACAACTTAGTGAACTCATTACTGCGGCTAAAATTGCAGATAAAACTATACCAGCAACCCATGGGTTAAATAATAATTTAGCTAGTTCAATAAATATTCGCTCTCCATTACGAGATACATTACTAGCTAGTTCAGGGTGATTTTCAAAATAGGCAATACCAAAAAAACCTATAGCAATAGTGCCTGCTAGACATAAAATCATCCAAATCATACTAATACGTCTTGCATTATGAATAGTATGATGCGTGTCTGCTGCCATAAAACGTGCTAAAATATGTGGTTGCCCAAAGTAGCCTAACCCCCATCCCAATAAAGAAATAATTGCTACTAAATTTAAACCATTAAATATATTAATATTAGCTGGATTCTTTGCTTCTATCACCATGATTGATGCGTTAATACCACCGACAGATAATATTACAATAATAGGTGTTAGAAGTAGAGCAAAAATAATTAAAGTAGCCTGTACAGTATCTGTCCAGCTTACCGCCAAAAATCCACCAATAAACGTATAAGCAATAGTAGCTACTGCCCCAACCCATAATGCATTTTGATAATTTATATCAAAGATACTTTCAAACAACCGTGCACCAGCAACAATTCCAGATGCGCAATAAATAGTAAAAAAAATTAATATTACTACTGCTGATATTATGCGTAATACTTTACTTTTATCGCCAAATCGACTAGTAAAATAATCAGGTAATGTTAATGCATTATTATTTACTTCAGTATGAATACGTAAACGTCCTGCTACTAGCTTCCAGTTAAGATAAGCACCAATAATTAATCCAATAGCAATCCAACTTTCTGAAATACCGTACATAAAAATAGTACCAGGCAAACCCATGAGTAACCAACCACTCATATCTGAAGCGCCAGCAGATAAAGCAGTGACAACACTACCCACGCTACGGCCACCTAAAATATAATCATCAAAATTATTAGTTGCCCTATAAGCCATTAATCCAATAAGAATCATCCCAAGAATATAAATTGAAAAAGTTACTAGCATTGGTGTATTTGTTGTCATGCAACGTCTCCATAGTCATCTATTTATATCTTGCTTTATTAGGTACCTATTACGAAAGCTAAAAGTTATCTGCAACATAGTGTTTGCCACCTTTATATATGTAATTTAAGAAGTCAAGCACTAGGTCATTGAATTCATATTATTTCATAATAGGTCTATTCTGGTATTATGTTGATTTTTTTATACTTAACTATATAATATAATTTAGTAATAAATAAAATTATTACAAAAAATTTATTTATATTCTTTATTAATTTAATTCTTGATAGAGTTATCTAATTAGTTTTTTATGAAACTATTATTTTTTACTATGTAATAGATAAAACTTTAGATTTACTAAAAAGTAATGTAAAAATTAATCTAGGTAACACATTTATTTCTAAGAGTTTTCATTTTTCATTACAAGATAAATAATATAATAGAAAAATTAATTATAAACTTTATAGTTCATAATAACTACTATGATTATAGTAGAAAATGATATAAATATTGGCTTGAAATGTCAAAAAACCTGACTAACTGACAGTTTATCATTTTTATGCATTGTTTGTATAAAAATAGAACACGCTGGATATTCGCGCCATAACAAATTATTATCCTACTAAATTTAAAAAATAATATAAAGGAGCTAAATGGCATGGGTGGTACAAAAACTGGCGTGAGATTAGATGAAATCACTTATAACCGGATAAAAATAGCAGCACAAAACATTAATAGAACACCGCATTGGTTAATCAAGCAGGCCATTTTAAACTACCTAACTTACTTAGAAAAAAATAAAATAGTGCCAGAAATAAAAACATCAGATAATTGTTATGTTACTGAAGTATATAATGAGTTATCACAAGAGCCAATATTTATCCATCAACCTTTTTTAAATTTTGCTACACATATACTGCCACAATCAACAATACGTACTGCTATTACTGCCGCCTATCGTCGCCCAGAAAATGAAATTATTCCAGCATTACTAAAACAAGCACGCTTACCTGTTAATCTTACGCAAGCGACTTATAAACTCGCTTATGATATTGCTAAAAAATTACGTAATAAAAAAGAAACAAATAGTCGTTCAGGAATAGTACAAAGCTTATTACAAGAATTTTCGTTATCTTCTCAAGAAGGTATTGTTTTGATGTGTTTAGCTGAAGCACTATTACGCATTCCTGATAAACAAACCCGTGATATTTTAATTCGTGATAAAATTAGCCAAGGAAATTGGTGCTCTCATCTTGGTCATAGTTCTTCTTTATTTGTTAATGCAACAACTTGGGGCCTATTACTTACTGGTCGTCTAGTTTCTATAGATAATAAAACTAAGCTTACTAGTTCGCTGAACTATATAATCAGTAAAAGTGGTGAACCATTGATCCGTAAAGCAGTAAGTGTGGCAATAAGTCTTATGGGCACACAATTTATTGCTGGAAAGACTATTACTAAAGCCCTTGTTAATGCAAGAAAACAGAAGAATACAGGTTTTCGTTATTCTTATGATATGTTAGGTGAGGCTGCATTAACAGAAGAAGATGCTCAGGCATATATGGTTTCTTATCAAGAGGCAATTCATGCTATAGGAAAAGCTTCTCATGGTCTTGGTATTTATGAAGGGCCAGGCATATCAATTAAGCTTTCTGCGCTACACCCACGCTACTGTCGTGCTCAATATGAACGTGTAATAGATGAACTCTATCCTCGCTTGCTATCATTAATATTACAAGCTATGCAGTATGATATAGGTATTAATATTGATGCAGAAGAAGCTGAACATTTAGAGATTTCTCTAGATTTATTAGAAAAATTATGTTACGAACCGCAATTAGTAGGTTGGAATGGTATTGGGTTTGTAATTCAAGCTTATCAAAAACGTTGTTTATTTGTTATTGATGCAATTATCCATATAGCGCAACGGAGTAATCGCCGTTTAATGATTCGTCTTGTTAAAGGTGCATACTGGGATAGCGAAATTAAACGCGCTCAAATTGATGGTCAGGAAGGTTATCCGGTCTATACTCGTAAGATCTATACTGATATTGCTTATCTTGCTTGTGCCCGTAAGTTATTATCTGTACCAAATTTAATTTATCCACAATTTGCTACCCATAATGCTTACACGCTAGCAGCTATTTATTATCTAGCTGGACAAAATTACTATCCTGGTCAATATGAGTTTCAATGTTTATATGGTATGGGTGAACCATTATATGAACAGGTAGTTGGTCAAGTCATTGAAGGTAAACTCAATCGTCCATGTCGAGTTTATGCCCCGGTAGGAACCCATGAAACTTTATTAGCTTACCTAGTACGTCGTTTATTAGAAAATGGTGCTAACACTTCATTTGTCAATCAAATTGCTGATACTACATTAGCATTAGATGATCTAGTTGCTGATCCTATTAAAGCAGTAGAGACAATAGCAGCATTAGAAGGAAGATTAGGTTTACCACATCCGCAAATTCCTTTACCAAAATATCTATATGGTCAGGATCGTCTTAATTCTAGGGGGTTGGATTTATCAAATGAACAATGCTTAGCTTCTTTATCTATATCATTAAGCGCTAAGTTAGATAGTGATGATCCGCTATGGTATTCACAGCCAATTATTGCTACTAAATTTAATCAGGATCTTATTCAAAACCCTAAAAAACCTATTATAAACCCAGCAGAGCCAAGAGATATAGTCGGTTATGTGCGCGAAACAACTAAAGAAGAAGTTAATCAAGCGTTAGATGCTGCTACCTCTAATTCAACCTGGTTTTCAACATCTTCCTCTGAACGTGCTGCTATTCTATTACGAGCTGCAGAATTGATGGAAGATCAAATGCAGAGTTTAATTGGCATCTTAGTACGTGAGGCTGGTAAAACTTTTAATAATGCTATTGCCGAAGTGCGTGAATCTATAGATTTTTTGCGTTATTACGCTATAATGGCACGCGATGATTTTCTTAATAAAAATTACTACCCTCTAGGGGCTGTAGTCTGTATTAGTCCATGGAATTTTCCACTTGCTATTTTTACTGGACAAGTTGCTGCTGCCCTTGCTGCAGGCAATGCAGTGTTAGCAAAGCCTGCAGAACCTACCCCACTAGTAGCAGCAAAAGCTGTAGTAATTTTGCTACAGGCAGGTATTCCTCAAAATGCTTTACAATTATTACCAGGTAAAGGGGAAAAAGTTGGCGCGTGGCTTGTTAATGATCAACGTATATGTGGTGTAATATTTACTGGTTCAACAAAAATTGCAAATTTATTACAACGCAATATAGCTGGCCGTTTAGGACCACAAGGTCAGCCTATTCCATTAATTGCTGAAACTGGTGGTCTAAATGCCATGATTGTCGATTCTTCAGCTCTAACAGAACAAGTTGTCACTGATGTTATTGCTTCTGCATTTGATAGTGCCGGACAACGTTGTTCTGCTTTACGTATTCTATGTATTCAGGAAGATATTGCTGAACGTACCTTACATATGTTACATAAAGCAATGGCTGAATACCGCATGGGTAATCCAGAACGTTTATCCACGGATATTGGCCCTGTTATTACTCGTATTGCTAAAGAAGATATTGAAAACCATATTCAAGAAATGCGCATTAAAGGACATAGAGTGTATCAGGCTGCAAGATCTAATGTTTATGATGAAAAAGAGTGGCAACATGGTACTTTTGTTATGCCAACTTTAATAGAATTAGAAAATTTTGAAGATTTGCAAAAAGAAGTTTTTGGTCCTGTATTGCATGTTATCCGTTTTAAACAACAAGATCTAGATATATTAGTTAATAAAATTAATGCTACAGGTTATGGTTTAACTTTAGGTATTCATACTAGAATAGATGAAACAGTTTCGCGAGTTACTAAACATGCTAAAGTAGGTAATATTTATGTAAATCGTAATATTGTAGGTGCAGTAGTTGGAGTACAACCTTTTGGTGGTGAAGGATTATCTGGTACTGGGCCAAAAGCAGGTGGCCCACTTTACTTGTATCGCTTATTATCACAATATCCAAAAAATGCTTTATTAATAACATTAACCCGCCAAAACAGCCATAAAATACAAGGTATTAATGAGCGTAAACACTTATTAGTAGCTTATAATGCTTTAATTAAATTTTTGTTAACTAAACAAAAAAAAGAACAACAACAGTTAAAATGGCTTCCGTTAATTCAAGATTATGCTAAATTAGCACAAGGAGGTACTGTATATTTATTACCTGGGCCAACTGGTGAACGCAATACCTATACTCTATTACCTAAAGAAAGAGTTCTTTGCCTGGCTGATAATGATGATGATATCTTAATTCAGCTTGCAGCTGTATTAGCAGTAGGTAGTCAGGTGCTTTGGGTGGATAATAGATTACAAAAAGAGCTATTTTACCAATTACCAGCAACTGTGCAATCTTATATTAGTTTTAGTCACGATTGGAAGATGAGTAATATTTTCTTTGACGCAGTTATATTTCATGGTGATACTGAACAATTACGCATACTTTGTAAACAAATATCACAAAGAGATGGGCCTATTATTTCAGTACAGGGTTTCTCTCGAGGGGAAAGTAATATTCTATTGGAACGTTTATTAATTGAACATACTCTTAGTATCAATACAGCTGCAGTAGGAGGTAATATGAGCTTAATGACTATTAATTAATGATTTTTACTAATTTCAATAGATAGTAAAACTAATAGAAGCTCTTTGGAGCCTTTAGATTATTATAATAATAATAATTGATATAAATTTGACTGTATTATTAATATTAAAAATTTATTAATAAAAGCTATTTTACTATAAAAATAAATTTTTATATAAATCACTTTTAGTAAAATAGAAAAATAATATATTTGATTTCCTTGTAACTAGAATTTATGTAAGAATTTTAGTAAAATTTCTTAAATAGAAAATCTATAAAATCTTAAATAATAAAGGTGCTAAAAAAAATTTATTAATTGACTAGCACTAAACATGACAAATCTTAAAAAGATAATAAAAATATTAAATAAAACTTATAAGTATAAACGACAAATTTTAATATAATAAAGTAAATGTAGCAACACTAAGTATTAACTAAACATGCATTAAATAGATATATTTATTTTAATAATAATTAATTTTTTATTTTGTACTATTTATTTTTTTTTATATATCTCTTATGATTAATTTTCTATCAAAATAGCTTACATTATTTATAATAAATGCAATCCTATAACTCTATTAATTAAGAATATTTTTGGTAAATTATAATAAATAATAGTCTATTATACTCTGCTAATATAATTAATTAAGTGATAATTAGTGCAATAATAAAAAATAATGCTTGTATAATGATAATACAAGGACCTGTTGCGCCATCGATATAAAAACTAATTAGTGTTCCTAATACTGAAGAAATGACTGAAATTAATGTCGCAACAATTAACATTTTATTAAAACTATTATGGCAAAGTATAAAAGCAATAACACCTGGTGCAATTAACATAGCTATTACTAATATTACACCAACAACTTGTAATGAAGCAACAATCGTTAATGCTAATAAACATAACAAACTGTAATGAAGTAACTTAATTGGTAATCCTATTATTTTTGCATAGTTAGGATCAAAACAATATAAGATAAAATCTTTATATTTTAATAATACAAGTAAAAAAATAAAGCAAGCAATCCATAGTGTTTGTTTGAATTCAGTAAAAGTAATTCCTAGTATATTACCAAATAGAATATGGCTAAGATGTTGATCAGTATCGATTTGTGAAAATAACACAATACCTAAAGCAAACATACCAGAAAACACGATCCCCATTACAGTATCTTCTTTAACTCGGCTATTATTCTTTAAATACCCTGTTGCTAAAGCACAAAAAATACCAGAGAAAAAAGCACCTATAGCCAGTGGAATACCAAGTAGAAATGCAAACACAATACCAGGCAATACTGCATGAGAAATAGCGTCACCCATTAATGACCAGCCTTTAAGTACTAAATAGCAAGAAAGTATCGCACAAACTATACCAGTAATGATAGCTATTAGCATTGCTCGTTGCATAAAAGGATAAGAAAGTGGCTCACTAATAAAACTAAATAGTGTGTGCATTAACTATCTCCTTGCGTAATAAAAGATCGCTTTGTACAATAACGCTTTAATAATAAACCATGTTTAGGAGCAAAGAAAAAAGCTAGTAAAAATAACAATGTTTGTAATATTACTATGATACCACCTGTTGCACCATTAAGATAAAAACTTAAATAAGTACCAAATACACTGGTAAATGCCCCCATAATTATAGAAATAATTAGTAAGTGACTAAAACGATCAGTTAGTAAATAAGCTGTTGCACCTGGAGTAATGACCATCGCAATAACAAGTATTACACCAACTGTCTGCAAGGCAGTTACTATACAGGCACTTAGCAATATAAAAAATAATAGTTTTAAGCGCAATGGAGACAAACCTAGTGAAAATGCATAATTTTCATCAAAAAATACAACTAATAAATCTTTCCATTTTAGATATAAAACAATAAAAGAAATTAAAGCAATAATTTCAATCTGTAATATATCTATATCAGCAATACCTAAAATATTACCTAAAATAATTGATTGCACATTAACTGAAATAGGGTTAAGAGAAATAATTAATAACCCAGCGGCAAAAAATATAGAAAAAATAAAACCAATAATCGCATCCTCACGTAACCGTGTGATATGACGAATTAACATCATTGCTAATATTGCTAATATTCCAGTAAAAAATGCGCCCATAATATAGGGTAATCCTAGAACATAAGCACCAGCTACACCAGGTACTACTGAATGAGAAAGTGCATCACCTATCAGTGACCAACCTTTAAGTATCAAGTAAGCAGAAAGAAAGGCGCATATACCGCCGACAATCATGCTAACCCACATAGCTTTAACCATATAATTATAATTAAAAGGTTGTAATAAGAGTTCTAACATTATATATGAACCCTCTTTTTCTGACTATGTGTTGGTGGATTATTTTTGCTATGACCATAAAATACAGCAGGACGTTCATCATCAGTAATTACTGTGATAGATTGTGCATTATTATTATTATATAATGTAGAACTAGAAAGGTTAATATGTCGTAGTACACCTCCAAAAGTCATTTCTAGGTTTTTTTGTGTAAAAGTAGTTTTCGTAGATCCGGCAACCAATACTTTTTGATTAATTAAAATTACATGATCACAAAATTCTGGAACGCTACCTAAATTATGAGTAGAAACTAAAATTAAATGCCCTTTATCACGTAAGATACGTAGCAACTTAATGATAGCATTTTCCGTTTTAACATCAACTCCGGTAAAAGGTTCATCGAGTAATAACACGGATCCTTGTTGTGCTAAGGCGCGCGCCAGAAATACTCTTTTTTTCTGCCCCCCAGAAAGTTCGCTAATTTGGCGACAACGTAACGCTGATAAATCGACTTGCTCAATTGCTTGAGTAACAATAGCATGATCATGAGCATTAGGAATACGCAAAAAATTCATTTTACCATAACGCCCCATCATTACGACATCTTCGATTAATACAGGAAAGTTCCAGTCAATTTCTTCAGTTTGTGGAACATAAGCAATGATATTATGTTTTAACGCCTCTTTTATTGACCTATTATTAAGCCTTATTACACCAATAGTTGGTTTTACGAGTCCCATAATGCTTTTAAATAGTGTTGATTTACCACTACCGTTTACCCCTACCAAAGCACAAATAGTACTACCATTTAAGGTAAAACTAGCATTATGGATAGCGGTATGTCCGTTGCTATAAGTAACAGAAACATTGTCAACTACTAGCTTAGGATGGGCAAATGTTTTACTTGTCATTGACTAAATCCTTTTGCAATAGTATTAATAGTAATATTAAGTAAATCAATATAAGTATGTACTATACCTTTCTTATTTGAGAGCGAATCAACATATAACACACCACCATATTGCGCTTGAGTTTCTTTAGTAATTTGTTTTGCTGGTTTATCAGAAACAGTACTTTCACTAAATATTACTGGAATATTATGAGCACGAACAGTATCGATAACATTACGTACTTGTTGTGGTGTACCTTGTTCTTCAGCATTAATTGGCCATAAATAAATTTCTTTAAACTTATAGTCTTTTGCTAAATAACTAAATGCACCTTCACTAGTTACTAACCAACATTGTTCTTCTGGAATATGCGATAAACGCATACGTAATGGAGCATCTAACGCAATAATCTTAGCGGCATAAATTTTAGCATTATGATTATAAATCTCAATATGGGTAGGATCATATTTAACTAGCGCTTTACGAATGTTTTCAATATAAATTAGTGCATTAGATATTGACATCCAAGCATGGGGATTGGGGTTTTTTCTATAAGAACCTTCACGGATTGGTAATGGATTAATGCCTACAGTAACAATAGCAGAAGGAACTTGTTTAATTTTTTCAAAAAATGGTTCAAACCAATGCTCTAGTTTCATTCCATTCCATAAAATTAAATTAGCAGATTGAGCTTTAACGATATCATGAGGTGTTGGCTGGTAACCATGAATTTCAGCTCCAGGCTTAATAATAGATTCTACAATAGCTGCATCACCAGCAATATTCTGTGCTATATCTTGAATAATTGTAAAAGTAGTAATAACTTTAAATTTGTTTTCGGCATTAACAATACGAGTTGCGAACAAGAAAAATAAGAATAAAATTAATAAAATAAGACTATAAAAAATAATCTGTCGGATAATAGCTAAATAAAGTTTACTACAATGAATTAACATGGTAAAAATACCTTATTTTAAATAAAATAATTTAGTACTTCGTACATTAAATTATATAAAAAGTCTAACTTATAAATAAACTAATTTAATTAATTAAATAATTAATATTAAATAATAGGTATAACATAATCTTTAAATTTTTTGCAGTTTTATGTAAACTTTTATTAACATACGATACTTACTTACCTATAAGAATTAGGATTTAAATTATTTTCTATACAAAATATATTTTATTATTAATATATTACTGTTATTTATTTATTGCTAATTTTTGATAGAGATAAAAATACCTTTCTTAATACTTAAATGTAAGTTAACTAACTTTTAGCATTAATAACCAGTAAAATCTAATAAAATTAGAATTATTTAGATATTCCTAATAATATAGTTTTAATACAAATATTATTTCTAATATAGTAATGTCATTAGAATAAGCAAGTAGTCGAATATTATAAAATTACTAACATGAATCAAACATATTATTAAGTATTACTTGAAAATAATGTATAAAATATACATAATTTAACCTGCTTACTTGGAATTTATTATTAAAGTTAAATGTTATAATAAACTTTTATAAAACTATAATGCTTAGCATGTTATATATAGCTCATATCAAAAAATATTTAAAGTACTTATTAATTTCTTTTTATTTTATCTAAAAAATAGAATATATTTTGTTTGTTTTCTTTTAAAAATAGTAAAAAAGATTAGAATAAGTGATAATTAATTTTATTATTTTTTAAGATCTTGTACTGGCCAACTGTAACTAGCTAAGATAGCGGTAAGAATAATAAATAAGTGACCCTCAGAAAAATCAAGTATAAATGAATTAAAAAAATTACTTACTACGTAACTACTTAATAATGCAATAAAAAGATTTCTAATTATAGAAGTTTGTTGCCAAATAACATAAAATAAACATAATATCCAACTAAGAAAAAGAGTCAATCCTACTAATCCTGATTGGGTAGTTTGTATTAAGTATTCATTATGTGGGTTATTAATACTATAGCCTTCTGTAGGAATAGAATAAAAAAAACTACCAGCTCCTTGACCAAATAAAGGAGATTGTTTTATTAACTGTAAAGATCTTGATATAAATACTGTACGTAATCCCATAGAACTATAACAAGAAGCATTTGAATTTTTATTATTTGCTATCATGCACCTCTTGATTTCTTCTATACCTATTTTTACTTGATCACTGGCTTTATTAGGCACTATAATAAGAATATAACCTAAAACTAATATACTTATTATTGCCATAAACTTCTGGCGAGGGGGCAAAGATAAAAATATCCAAGTAATAAAAGCAACTATTAAAGCAGCATAACCTGTTCGACCTTCAACCATAAAGAACACATTATAGATTGCTATGGATACTAAAAAAGCATAACTATAACGTTTTATACCTTTATAAGAAAAAGCTTGTGTTAACCAGATAACTGCAGCTAAGGCCATAAAAAAATTTTGAGTAATATGTAGCTTAAAAACAGTGGGGTTACTTGGAGAGCCACTTCCTAAGGGAAGGTGAAAAATAAATATCAGTAAGCTAAAAACTAATATAATAACATTAGCTAGTAAAAAACCTTTAATAAAATAGGTAATTAAAGAACGAGAAAGCAAGAAAAATAATGTTAATGGCATTACATATAGTAATTTTTTATACTTATTAACTATTTCTAAACCATACGGATTTTGTTGATTTAGCAAAGAAAATACTAATAGTAAAAACATAATAGCAGGCAACCAGATTAATGGATGTTGCACTAATTTTTTAATGTAATGACTATTATATTTTAATGATACATAAATTAATATTAAAATAAGAATACAATTTATCAAAAAAGTAGATATAGGCAATGAAAAACCTAATAAAAATGCTATTATATAAGATGATATATAGAGATATTTAGTAATAATAGAATGGTACTTAATCAAGAAAGTAAAAGAAGCCATCTCCTTGTAACTCCAGCAATAAGACTAACAATAAGTAAGCAGATAAAATATTACTTAAATATTTAATGTAAGTACTACGATAAAGATAGTATCGTGTGTGATTAAATTCCTATTTAAGTTTATTAAAATATTTTATCATTTCTATTTTTAAAATTAGCTAATAAATTTTTTTCTATTTATTTAAAGCACTTTTTAATTTACTTAAAAATAGATTTATATCTTTGTAAATACTAATAATTTTAGTATTAGTTTTTAATAATTTACAAAAATATAAATAGTTTTAATTAGAAAAATACACCTTAAAAGCTCAAATAATTATTGATAAAAAGCAAAGAAATTATATGATATATTATTATATCAAGTTATTTAAGGGGACTAATTTATAAATATATTCTATAATATAAAGCACTAAGTACTTTATATTTTACAGTTAATTATTTTGGGATTTATCTTTATATAAGAGAAATAAAAGGCTTCTAAAACGGCTATTCTAATCCATTAGAATCAGTTTAAGTGTTTATTATAATCCAGATAACTAATTATTTTAAATATTTTATATTTAATAAACTTAAACTAAAAATATTTTATCTTAAAGAGATTATTCTATAGTATGATGTTGTAAGTTACTTGCCATAGATTGTAAATCCTTATCAACCAAAAATAATGAACTACCACTATCACCAACTAATGTAAATTTATCTACCACAGATTTAAACAGTTTTTCTTCTTCATTTTGCTCAGCAATATACCATTGTAAAAAATTAAAAGTAAGAAAATCCTTTGTATTTAATGCAATATTAGCTAGATTATTAATTTTTTCTGTAATCTCTTGTTCGTGTGCATAAGTATATTTAAAAACATTTTCTAATGAGTTAAACTTAACTGGTGGTTCCTTTATTAAACCTATAAAGGCCAATGCTCCAGTATTACTTAAGTAATCAAATAAACGTTGCATATGCTTCATTTCTTCTTGAGAATGTATTTTTAAAAATGCAGCAGCACCATCAAAACCTTTATAACGACAATAAGCACTTGTTTGTAAATAAAGATTTGCTGAATAAAGTTCTAAATTTAATTGTTCATTAAGGTATTCTGCCATTGTTTTTGCTAGCATGATAATTATCCTTATTTATAATATAAAATTAATAAATACATTATGACAAAATAAAAATAAAAATAAAGTATATTAATACTGATTGATAGAAAATGCTGCTAATAATTTATATTTTAGACTAAGATATAAATTTTCTAAAATTATTAAATAAAAATTTAAATTATGATTATTATTTTTATAAGAAATGGTTTCTATAAATAATAAAGATATTAGAAAATAAAAAATTTCGTCAACATGTATTAGTTATTAAAGAAAATAAGTTCTAATCTACATAAACAACAATACACTTTGGTATAGGAAATAATAGTCTGAATAATAAATTAAATAAATTAACATCACTTAACATTTAATAAAATTATTACTAAATAGATAGAATGGTATTCTTGCTTAGTATAGAGAGCTATTTTAATAATTATTAATACAGAATACTTAGTATCTAGAGTGGAAGTATTGGAAGTATCTATCACGCATTAAGGTATATTAAATTTTGCTATAAAATTTAGTATAGATTCTATAATCTACATTTTAGTAACTAGAATATGTACTAATTTATTAGGCATGATTAAGAAATGTTATCTTATAAAGATAATGTAACACTTTATTTGCATTAATTATTTTTAATATTCTATGGCTTTAGTATATATAATCGGTATATATAGGATTTTATTTTTCTAGAAATTTTTTCTAGCTTAATATTTATTCTTGTTTTTATTTAGTAGTTAAAATTATAGACTAGTTTTTATGTTAGTTATTTATTAAAATTAATGTTAAACTATCAGTATCTTAACATATAGTTTTATTTTTATATCTAATAATTAAAAATTAGTTAGCTTAAAGTATACTAAATTATTTTATTTTAATACTTAATTTGCCAACTTATATAGTATAACTATCTTAAGATAGTATTTTCTTAATACTATCTTAAGATTATAACTATTTATTTTTATTACTTATATATTATTTAATCAATAAACTATTTAACTAAGTACCTATAATTTCTTCTTTTAGCTAATAGTATTATAGAAATAGACTTTAATACTTTTTACTAATAGTTAAACATAGAGTAATAAGTAGTAGTACTAACCTGTACTTATACTAGTATTTTCTTTATACTACTACAATTAATAATATTATAGTATAAAATAAATAAATTCATATAATTATTTTAAGCATAGTACAGTATTAATATTAACTTAATAGTTAATGTAATCAACTAGTTATTGGATATATAAAATAATAAATAATAAAAAACAGTTACTACTAAGTCGCTTATTAAATTACTTCAATATAAACTAATTAATAAATTAATTTTACTATTAAAGTATTTTCTAAATCTTTTCTTTATTTACTTTACCTTTACATAGCAAACTATGATTCTTCTAAAAATTATTTAATAAAATTTTAAATAATAATTATATATAGTAAATTATTTTAAATATTGATACAAACGTAAAGCTTTAATGCGTTCATCTAATGATGGATGTGACATAAATAGTTTATTAAAAGAACTGGATTTACCATTAATATAAAAAGCCATCATACTACTAATTTCCTCTGGTTCATAACTAGTTTTTAATCTTTGTAATGCTGCAATCATTTTTTCACGCCCAACTAATTTTGAGGAACTAGCATCTGCATGAAATTCACGGTATCTAGAAAACCACATAGTAATTATATTAGCTAGCATACCAAATACTAATTCTAATACTATAGATGAAATAAAGTAAACTATTGGATTGCTTGAGCTATTTTCTTCTTTTTCTTCACGACTACTAGAAAAAAAATCTGCCGTTACTTGAGCAATTATCTTAGAGATAAAGATAACAAAAGTATTTATAACCCCTTGAAGTAAGGTCATAGTTACCATGTCGCCACTAACAATATGACTAATTTCATGCGCAATAACTGCTTCAGCTTCATCGTGACTCATATTTTGTAATAAACCACTACTTACTGCAACTAAAGAGGAGTCCCTGTGTGCACCAGTAGCAAAAGCATTAATATCCGGTGCCTGATAAATAGCAACCTGTGGCATTACAATATTGGTTTGTTGTGATTGTTGTCGAACGATATGTAATAACCAGCGCTCAGTTTCGTTACGCGGTTGTTTTATAATTTCACCACCTACCGAACGTAATGCTATCCATTTTGATATTAGCAACGAGATAATTGAGCCGCTTAAACCAAATAGTACTGCCATAATTATTAGTCCTTGTACGCTACTTGACTGTATTCCTGTCAAATTAAGAATCAATCCAAAAACTAGTATTACTGCTAAATTAGTGAGAAAAAAAAGAGTCATACGCATCATAAAAGTTTCTTTCCTTATTATTTAGCCAACATAGCTATTTAGTTAGTATAACTATACTAATAGCATAATGTAATTAATACGATCTTTTGACAAGTAAATAAATTTATTATACTATTCTTATGAATATATAGTAATTTTTAAGTTTTTTCGTATTAATTTATTAAATAAATATTTAATCTTATAAATTACTATATATTTATAAATACGTACTACAAATTTTACGTAACCTAATTACCTGGTGCTCAGAATCTATATTCTGCAGTTATTTATTTCTAAAACTTAACTTTAGATAATAAACTGTAGTTTTTAAATAGTTCTATATTAGTATTAATAATAAATTAACTATATTTAATATAATATTTTTAATCTAATTTTTTATATTAAGATAAATTAAAAGTAACATAAATAATTTTATTTAAATATGAATCGGATTCTTAATAATTTTTAGGTAAATTTATTAATATTTTAATGATTACTTATTTTATGCTTAAATTATCTATTATAGTATATTGAGTAAGTTATGTTTTTATTATTTTCTTTTATATATTATGTGTAATTTAAAAAAAATGATTTTTTATTTTTTAAGATATTGAAATTAATAATGTTTTTAATATTCTAAAATTATTTAGAAGTAGCATAATTAATATGCTTTTAATAAAGCTATTTATAATAATTACATATTACTTATTTTTCATAAGTATTATGGACCTATTGAATACAGAAATATATATATAATTTTTAAACTAGCATTTTTATATAATATTAAATAATACATATAGGTTTTTAATTGATTATATTTTAATTTATTTATTAAGTTATATTTTTTAGTAATAAATTAAGCTATATTAGATAATAAAAATATTATAAATATAATCTAATATATTGAAGTAGTAATTAAATATTTATGTATAAAATTATCATCTAAATAAAATTGCTAACAACAGGAATGAATGAATAAAGTTATAAATTTAATGAGCATTAGGTATTAATATTTATAATATAGTTATAAAAGCTAATTAATGTAGCACTATTATTACTAACTTAGCTAATAGTTATTATAAAAATAAATAGTAATCAGAATTAGTTTGATTAATTTTTATATATAGTCTCTTATTAGAGCTATATGCATAGCATAAATAATTATTATTAAACTAGAAGATAATTGTATTCGTATGCTATTTTTAGTTATTGCTAATATGGTTGCACTTGTTATATTTTTACCTGCTTTTATTTTAATTTCTTGACCAATTTTTAGATTAGATATTTCTGTAAGCAGTATAGAATTTAATAGGTATGCTTTCATAATTAGTTTAGCTAGACTAAATTATTGTGTAGGTTTTTTCTGTAATAATAGTTTATTTTTAGTAACAGTAATTTTTTGGGTATGTAACTCTACTCTTTTCTTTTTTAAGTTTATTTGCCATAATTATAAAATATTACTTATATTTAATACGCTTCATATTTTTTATTTTTTTTGTTTGTATTATAACTGGAATTTAATTTTAGCTGCTATAAGTTTTTTATAGATATAATCAATATATTATTGTTTTAGTATGCCACAGATTTTTCCATCTAAATTAATATATTTAGTGCTAATCTTGATTCCATTAAGATAGTGCTAACTTGAGGTATAAAACCATAATATATTACATCATTTTGTTTTGCTAAAAAATCTAATTGCTAAATACGTTTGATTAAATCTTGAAAAATCTTAATCTTTAGTAGAAATGCTTCATCTACTATAGTAAAGCAAAGTGGAAACTTCTTAAATAAAAACAATGATTTTTTTGTTGATATTTAATTTAGATTGATTTTTTATGAAATTTTTCTTATTAAAACTAGTTTGCTAACTAACATAAACTACTTATTCTATTATAATGGCACTATCAATAATTATTATATTATTCGAGTAGCAATTTGTTCTCTGTTTAACAAAATATAACTATAAAAGGTAATTAAAGGGGGGTATTCACATTAGCATGAATGTATTAATTATATAGTATATCTTTATATGAGATATATTTTAGCATAATCTTGCTGGTTAAAAATTAATATAGCAATATTTAGAGGATTCAATGGCAAAAAAAGAAGATAATATTGAAATGCAGGGCACTGTTCAGGATACACTACCAAATACCATGTTTCGTGTTGAACTAGAAAATGGACATATTGTAACCGCTTATATTTCTGGTAAAATGCGTAAGAATTATATACGTATTTTAACGGGTGATAAGGTTACTGTAGAGCTGACTCCATATGATTTAAGTAAAGGTCGCATCTCATTTCGCAGTCGTTAAGGAGCTAGTTTTTATAAAAGTCTAGACATTCTTAAATAATATTAGTTATTTACTAACTATTAAAGACCTAGGCTTTTATGCTTTCCGATGAAATACTATATAATAACTATTATTTCTATTTTTTTATAGAGATACTAGAGTGCTATTTTACAGTATATAATAAATTTTGCAAAAAGTCTAATAAATCGGAGTAGTTGTGGCTATTAATATATTTTATGTATTAGCTGGTTTTTTACTTAGTATTCTATTGGGTGGATTTATAGTGGTTAGTATTACTAAGTTACAACAACTGAATTATTGGCGTAATCAATATAAAAAACTTAATCAGGAGCTACATCTTCAATTTAAAATTCATAATAATCAAAAAGTTGAATTACATGAAACTAAGATTCGTTTAGAAGAAAGTCAACTTGCTTTTAATGAAAAACAACGTTTATTATTAGATAGTGAACAACGTTTAATAATCCAGTTTGAAAATTTAGCTAACCGTATCTTTGAAAAAACGAAGCATCAGGTAAATGAACAAAATAAACAGTGTTTAAATAGTTTTCTATTACCATTGAATGAGCAATTAAACAGTTTTCGTTGTCAAATTCAAGAGAGTTATGGTCGAGAAGCGCGTGAACGTCATGCATTAACATATGAAATTCGTAGTTTGCAGCAATTAAATGCACAAATGGCAAAGGAAGCAATTAATCTAACAAAAGCTCTTAAAGGAGACAATAAAATACAAGGTAATTGGGGAGAAGTTATACTTAACAAGATATTGGAGGCATCAGGATTACGAGAAGGTCATGAATACCAAACACAAGTAAATATTAAGATTGATAATAATAGTCGTATACAACCTGATGTTATCGTGCGTTTACCTCAAGATAAAGATATCATAATTGATGCTAAAATATCATTAGTAGCTTATGAGCGCTACTTTAATAGTGAAAATAAAGAACAAAAAAAACTTGCACTTAATGAGCATATTGCTTCATTACGAGGACATATTAAAGCATTAAGTAAAAAAGATTATCATCAATTTCTTGGTTCACGTTCTCTCGATTATGTTTTAATGTTTATTCCTATTGAACCAGCATTTTTAGTCGCTATTGATCAACAACCTGAGTTAATCAATGAAGCATTACAATCTAATATTATGTTAGTAAGTCCAAACACCTTACTAATGGCTTTACGTACTATTAATAACTTATGGCGTTATCAATATCAAAATAATAATACTCAGCAGATTGCTGAACAAGCATCTAAACTTTATGATAAATTACGTCTATTTATCGATGATATGGAATCAGTAGGACAAAGTATTAATAAAGCCCAAATAACTTATGAACAGGCAATGAATAAACTAGCTCAAGGTCGTGGTAATTTAATAAGACAAGCAGAAAATTTTCATTCCTTAGGTGTTAAAATAAAAAAACCTATTAGTTCAATATGGGTAGAAAAAAGTAATGTTAAGTATGGGGTTAAAAATAATCCAGATTTATTTAATTCAGAATAAAATATATAAATTTATTTAATAAATTTAACTGAATATTATATAGAATAAATTTAGATTTTATCTAAATATTACGCATTTATTAATTTTTACGTTAATAATTTAACATTTAATATTTTATCTAAAAATAAAATATGTAATCTATATAACTTTATGAATAAAGTATAATTATTTTTATATATATTGAATATTTAGAGTTTAAAAATTGCTTGATTATTAAATTTGTTACAGTGTTATAAATTAGTTTTTTAGGACATTCTATTCTTAATAGAAGCTAGTTATAGTAATATTTAACATGTCTTTTTTAATTCAGGAAATAGAAGATAAATAAATCACATCTATGTAAGACTCATAACTATTAACATGAGACTTCTAACTCAATAATTAATAATATATTAATATAATTTATATTATTATAATATTCTTAACTTAGTTAAATAAATCACAGAAGTAAAGATGAAAGTAGTAAATGTTCTGATATAATAAAATTTATACTAGCTAAGATACCTAAAAATACAATTGCATAGAAATTGCTTATCTAACTAAAAGTTGTGGTATAAAAATTTTAATATTCATAACTGAATCTATTCTTACTTCTTTAAGAGTAAGATAAAAATTTGATAATTTAAGAGTAATTAATTAGAGTATTTCTATTATGGTAATTATGAATAGTGATATTAATAATTTATATAAAAATAAAGAGGTACTAGATTACACTAGAGCTAATATTTTAATCATATGTCGTTCTTACCCAGGATAAATCTTTAATTTTCTGAGAAATTTAATAGTACCTAGATACTAAAAGATACCACTATATGGATATCATATGATAAAGCACAGAAGTACTAAAGATGTTAGTAAATAGTTATAGCATTGAAGATATATTAAAAAATTACGTAAATAAAAAAGAGCTGACAGAACTATGTATAAACAATTAGAAAATTCTGATGTAATCACAACTACAGTTACGAATTCACAAAATCAAGTAACGACAAAATCTTTAAAGTCTTTGCGTGATTCGGTTCAACAATTATTAAAAAATTATTTTTCTCAGCTTAATGGTGAGGATATTACTCAGCTATATGAATTAGTATTAACTGAAGTTGAACAACCGTTATTAGATAGAATAATGCAATATACTCGTGGCAACCAAACTCGTGCTGCTGGGATATTAGGTATTAATCGTGGCACGTTACGTAAAAAATTAAAAAAGTATTCAATGGGTATTTGATGCTATTTAGTTAATATTTAAAAGGTATTGTTCTCAAGTAAGATGCCTTTTATTGTATTAGGATTAATAATAGACTTTTAATAATATCTAATAATTTCTATTAATTTATTTTCTATATTAATGGGTTAGGTGAATTTTTGTCATACTTATTTAGTAGTATAAATTAAGAGTATGTAAAATGAATAAAAAAACTGTACCCTTACAGTTTACTGATATAGCAGCCAGCAAGGCTAAATTATTAATTAATAATAAGGATAATCCTTATCTAAAACTGCGTGTTTATATTACTGGTGGTGGTTGCAGTGGTTTTCAGTATAGTTTTATTTTTGATGATACAATTAATAATGATGATATAACTATTGAAAATCAAGGGGTTTCCTTAGTAATTGATCCAATGAGCTTGCAATATTTAATAGGGGGCACAATTGACTATACAGAAGGGCTAAAAGGTTCGCGTTTTATTGTTATCAATCCTAATGCAAAAATTACTTGTGGTTGTGGCTCTTCTTTTGGTATCTAAATTTAGTATTTTTCTGTATTTTTATAAATTAATTCAGGAAAAAATTATGAATTTTCGCAAAGAACTTGCTAATGCTATTCGTGTACTTAGTATGGATGCGGTGCAAAAAGCAGGATCTGGCCATCCTGGTACTCCTATGGGTATGGCTGATATTGCTGAAATATTGTGGCGTGATTATATGAATCATAATCCCAATAACCCTAATTGGGTTAACCGTGACCGTTTTGTGTTGTCTAATGGTCACGGCTCCATGTTAATATATAGCTTACTTCATCTTACTGGTTATGATCTATCAATAAATGAAATAAAAAATTTTCGGCAATTAAATTCTAAAACTCCAGGCCATCCTGAATATCATCATACTCCTGGGATTGAAACTACTACAGGTCCATTAGGGCAAGGGATTGCTAATGCGGTAGGTTTTGCTATTGCTGAACAGACGTTAGCTGCACAATTCAATCGTCCTAACTATATAATAGTAGATCATTATACTTATGTTTTTATGGGTGATGGTTGTATGATGGAAGGGATTTCTCATGAAGTTTGCTCATTAGCTGGTATGATGCAATTGGGTAAGCTAATAGTTTTTTATGATGATAATGGTATATCTATTGATGGAAATGTTAAAGGTTGGTTTACCGATGACACTGCAATGCGTTTTATTGCTTATGGTTGGCATGTTATCTTTATTAATGTTCATGATATTAATGATATTGAAAAAGAAGTTGATTATAGCGCTATTAAAAAGGCAATTAAAGAAGCACGCAGCATTACTGATAAGCCTTCATTATTAATCTGTAAAACTGTTATTGGTCATGGTTCACCAAATAAAGCTGGCAATCATGATATTCATGGTACACCATTAGGTGAGAAAGAGATTATGGCGACCCGAATAGCATTAGGCTGGGAATTTTTACCATTTAATATTCCTCCAAAAATATATGCTGCTTGGGATGCTAAGCAGATAGGCAAAGCTAGAGAGATGGTTTGGAATAAAAAATTTACTCATTATAAATATAAATACCCTGAATTAGCAGCTGAATTCATGCGTCGTATTGAAGGTAAATTACCTGATAACTGGGAGATTGAATCTAAAAAATTTATTAAAAAATTACAAAATAACCCCGCTAATATTGCTAGTCGTAAAGCATCACAAAATACATTAGAAGCCTTTGGTAAAATTTTACCAGAATTACTTGGTGGTTCTGCAGATCTTACACCTAGTAATTTAACTACTTGGTCTGGATCTAAGCCACTAAATAAGGATTACGCAGGTAACTATATACATTACGGTGTACGTGAATTTGGTATGTCTGCTATTATGAATGGTATTGCTTTGCATGGTGGCTTCATTCCTTATGGCGCAACATTTTTAATTTTTATTGAGTATGCGGTTAATGCAGTACGCATGGCTGCATTGATGAAAATACGTAGTATCTTTATTTATACCCATGATTCTATTGGGCTAGGTGAAGATGGACCAACTCATCAGCCAGTTGAACAAATAGCTAGTTTGCGTCTAATACCGAATTTAAGTACCTGGCGACCTTGCGATCAAGTTGAATCTGCTGTTGCATGGCAGTATGCATTACAGTATAAAAAAGGTCCAAGTGCACTACTTTTTTCTCGTCAAAACTTAAAGCAACAACTACGTGATAAAAAGCAACTTATTAATATTAGTAAGGGAGCTTATATACTAAAAGATTGTCTTAATCAGCCTGACTTAATTTTAATTGCAACCGGTTCTGAAGTCTCATTAGCCATGGATGCTGCTAATCGACTAACTAATGATGGTTATCAAATTCGTGTAGTATCAATGCCTTCTACAGATGTATTTGATGCTCAGAATACAGCTTATCGTGAATCGGTATTACCACTTACTATTAGTGCACGCATTGCTATAGAAGCAGGTATTGCAGATTATTGGTATAAATATGTAGGTCTTAACGGTGCTATCATTGGTATGACAGCTTTTGGTCAATCCGCGCCTGCTGATAAATTATTTGAAATATATGGTTTTACTATCGATAATATTATCGCTACTGCTAAAGTGTTAATTAACAGGAAGTAAAATAGCAATTTGTATAGCGATAAATAATTTTTGTCATATTCAATGTATGTATTACATAAAAACCTAAATAAAATATTTATCTTAGTATAAATTAAAAATAAATATATATTAGATGATAGTAGTGTTTTTTATAATTATCAAAATAATAAGATACGTTTATAGATAAATATTAAAAAGTATTATTTCTTCATCCTAGTAGTACTAATTTAAATATTACTGTTGTAGTATTAATCGTTAAAATTTATACGTAAGTTATAGGTTTATCTCTAAAGATTTTATATCATAAATTATATTATCCGCATTATAATAGTTAGATAATATCTATAATAATTAATTAGTTATCAATATTTATCATATGTACTTTAGTACATTACTGTACGATATTAACCTTAGTTTCAGAAAATATTAACCTTAATTTAAGTAATTTTAATCATGATCTATAAATACTATCGTGAATAACTTTATAAATAAGATTTAGTAGGTAGTATTTAATTAAAATTTTTTATTATAGTAACAATAAATAGAGGTTTGTTAACAGAGTATTAGCTACTATGTTAATAACTATTAAACATTGTTGCTAATATAATAGGTTTTTAATTTTCTAATATTTACCATAAATTTGCAAATTTAATATTTAATATATTAAATGAGAGTATAGACTATATCTATGATTAAAATGACTGATCTAGATTTAGCAGGTAAACGCGTGCTAATCCGTGCTGATCTTAATGTACCAATAAAAGAAGGCAAAGTGACTCATGCTGCTCGTATTCTTGCGTTAATACCAACAATTGAATTAGCGCTCCAACGGGGTGCATTTCTTATGTTAACATCTCACCTTGGGCGTCCATCTGAAGGTAAATATAATAAAATATTTTCTCTCCTTCCAGTAGTTCATTACTTACAAGAAAATTTTTCTTTCCCAGTTCGTTTAGTGAAAGATTATCTTAATGGTGTGACCATAATGACTGGAGAAGTTGTAGTATTAGAAAATGTACGTTTTAATCGAGGTGAAAAAAAGAATGATGAAGCCTTGTCAAAAAAATATGCAGATTTATGTGATATTTATGTAATGGATGCTTTTGGAGTAGCTCATCGCATACAGGCATCTACTTACGGTGTAGCTAAATTTGCTCCTATTGCTTGTGCTGGACCATTATTATTTTCTGAATTAGAAGCTTTAGCAAAAGCGTTAGACAGCCCAGAGCGTCCTGTAGTTGCTATTGTTGGTGGGGCAAAGATTTCGTCTAAAATAACCTTACTAGAAGCATTGTTAAATATCGCTGATCAATTAATTGTAGGCGGCGGTATTGCTAATACTTTTATTGCCGCTCAAGGTCATAATGTAGGTAAATCATTATATGAAGCTAATATGCTACCTGAAGCTAAAAAACTATTAATAACTTATGATATTCTTTTACCAAATGATGTTCGTGTTTCCACTGAATTTTCTGAAAATGCTATTGCTATTATGAAAGCGGTAACTAATATTAAAGATGAAGAACAAATCCTTGATTTTGGTGATGTTTCTACTAAATATTTATTTAATGTTATAAAAAATGCTAAAACTATTTTATGGAATGGTCCACTTGGTGTTTTTGAATTTTATAATTTTCGTAAAGGCACAGAAATGTTAACTAAGGCTATTGCTGATAGTGCTGCATTTTCTATTGCTGGTGGAGGGGATACTTTAGCTGCAATCGATCTTTTTGGTATGACTAATAAAATATCCTACATTTCTACTGGTGGTGGAGCTTTTCTTAAATTTATAGAAAAAAAAACACTTCCAGTAGTTACTGTATTAGAAGAACGTACTCCGTAGCAAAGTAATAAATACAAGCACGTTATTTTATTTAGTAATTATCAAAAATAAGGTAAGCAATATGTTAAGAATTTTTGATTTTGTAAGCTCAGGAGTTATTAGTGGTAATGATATACAAAAAGTATTTTCTATTGCAAAAAAAAATGGTTTTGCATTACCAGCAGTAAACTGTGTAGGTACGGATTCTATTAATGCAGTATTAGAAACTGCCACTAAAGTAAGTGCACCCGTAATTATCCAATTCTCCAATAGAGGGGCGGCATTTATTGCTGGCAAAGGGATATCAGTAACTAGTCACAAAGCCGCGGTTATGGGTGCAATTTCAGGTGCTCATCATGTTCATCAAATGGCTAAAAACTATGGCATACCAGTTATTTTGCATACTGATCATTGTACAAAAAAACTTCTACCATGGTTGGATGATTTGTTGGATACAGGAGAGGAGTATTATGCTATTACCGGTAAGCCCTTATTTTCTTCTCATATGATTGATTTATCAGAAGAATCACTAGAAGAAAATGTCAAGATCTGTGGAGAATATTTAGCTCGTATGGCAAAAATAGGCATGACTTTAGAAATTGAGCTAGGTTGTACTGGTGGTGAAGAAGATGGTATTAATAATAGTTATTTAGATAATAGTACGTTCTATACACAACCTGAAGATATAGCATATGCCTACGAAAAATTAAATAAGATTAGTTCAAATTTTACTATTGCAGCAGCCTTTGGTAATATACATGGCGTATATAAACCAGGTAATATAAAATTAACTCCAAAAATTTTACGAAACTCTCAAGACTATGTTTCTAAAAAATTTAACTTATCACCTAATAGTTTAAACTTTGTTTTTCATGGCGGCTCTGGATCTAGTACAGAAGAGATTAAAGAAGCAGTAAGCTATGGTGTAATTAAAATGAATATTGATACTGATATTCAATGGGCTACTTGGAAAGGTATTCTAAATTTTTACCAAGAAAATAAAGATTATTTACAAAATCAACTAGGCAATCCAGAAGGAGCAGATAAACCTAATAAAAAATACTATGATCCACGAATTTGGTTACGTGCTACTCAACTAAGTATTACTAGCTATCTAGAACAAATATTTAAGAATTTAAATGCTACTAATGTTTTATAATAATAAAAATTTATTATAGTAGATCGATTTTTTAACTACTACTAAAAAGAATATCTACTTATAATAGATAAGCTGAATAATTAAACTTTATTAATAAATTATAATGTTAGCTTTAATTACTAATAAAATATCTTTAAATATAATAAATTAGTTAATAAAACTACATAGTATTAATATTATTAATACTAATTATTTTTTAAATGCTATGTTTATTTTATTTTTATGTTTATATTAAGTAATACCTATTAAAAAATAATATAAGAATTATTTCTTTTATGCTGCTAGTATTAATAATTTAGTTTTACATTAGTAGATAATGAATATCAACATAGGCATAATAAGTATGAATAAATCTTTACCCTATAATATGCTAAATAATTTAGTTATTAACTAATTAATTATCTAAATAACTATTAATAATAAATACATTAAAATAATAATTTTTTATTAACTTCTTAAGATACATGTAATTATAAACGATTACTTAAAGAATTAATAATAAATAGTATATTATACTACATAAATAAATAAATAAATAAATTATTATTTACATATATAACTACAGTAATGTCAGGATTTTTTTACTAAAACTATTATCTTAACCACAATTTGATACTAATTTAATTGATTAAAATTATGTAGTACATCTTTATAGTTAGTCACTAAAAAATAATAATATAGAGCAAAGGGATGATATATAAAAAAATTATACGCAATAAATTTATCGTTCTTGAAGGTTTGGAGGGATCAGGAAAAACTACTGCTAAAAATACCATAGTTCAGATACTAAATACTCACGGAATTAGCGATATAGTGATTACTAGGGAGCCAGGTGGAACGCCGTTAGCAGAAGAATTACGCACACTTATAAAACAAAGTGCTAATAGTGACCCACCAACTAATAAGGCAGAAGTTTTAATGTTATATGCTGCACGGATTCAGTTAGTTGAAAAGGTGATTAAACCAGCACTAAAGCGCGGAGCCTGGGTATTAAGTGATCGTCATGATCTTTCATCACAGGCATACCAAGGTGGTGGGCGTGGTATTGACCCGTGGTTGATGACATCATTACGTGATGGTATATTAGGATCTTTTCGTCCTGATTTAACATTATATCTTGATATATTACCGCAACATGGTTTGGAGCGAATTAGTTTACGAGGTAAATTAGATCGGATTGAACAGGAATCTTTAGCATTTTTTGAACGTACGCGTGCACGTTATTTGCAATTAGTAGCAACTGATAGTTGTATTAAAACTATTAATGCTTCTCAATCTATTCAGCAGGTTAATGAAAATATTAAAACTATACTAAATGAGTGGTTATCTAAATAGGATAATATTATTTAAATGAACTGGTATCCTTGGCTTACTGTACCTTATCGGCAATTAATTAATCAGTATATGACTGGGCATAATCATCATGCATTATTATTATATGATATTGGTGGAAATGGTATAGATGCGTTAATTTATGGATTAAGTCGATGGCTAATGTGTCAACAAAGAAAAAATGAAAAAAGTTGTAATCAATGCTATAGCTGTCGGTTAATGCTAACTAATAATCATCCTGATTATTATTTATTAGATACAAAAAAAGATAAAAATAGTTTAGGTATTGATTCAATTAGACGAGTAATAGACAAGTTACATACTCATGCACAACAAGGAGAAAATAAAATTGTAGTACTGCCTCATATTGAATTATTAACTGATATTGCTACTAATGCATTATTAAAAACTTTAGAAGAACCTCCCGAAAAAATTTATTTCTTATTACAGTGTTGTCAGTCATATTGTGTATCACCAACATTACGTAGTCGTTGTTTATATTACTATCTTACTAATCCAAATATAAACTTGAGTTTATCGTGGTTAACTAGTAGGATTTCGGCAGAACCTATTACTATTTTAACAGCACTTAAATTAAGTGCAGGAGCACCCTTAAAAGCTGAACAGCTGCTACAACCAGAACAATGGCAACGCCGATTAACGTACTGTTCTGTATTAGTCGATACGCTTTCATCTGGTAATATATTATCATTTTTACCACAGTTAAATCATGATGATATTGACAAACGTTTATACTGGTTAATTTCATTATTAATTGATGCATTAAAATGGCATCAAGGATGCAGTAGATTTATTATTAATCAGGATCAACAATCTTTAGTGCAGTTATTAGCATACTGGAGATCTATTCAAACGTTATTAAAATTAACAGACCAATGGTTACGTTGTAGTCATCGATTATTATCAATTACTGGTATTAATCGAGAATTATTGCTAACCGAACAATTACTTAACTGGGAGAATTTATAGTACTCTATTATAATTTATTTGAAATTTATTATACTTGTTATCTTTTTATTAAATAATTTATCAAAATATGCTCAAATAACAATTAACTTCTTTTATTTTATAAATAGTATATTACTCTTTATGTTTTTCTTCTTTATTAAACGTAATGGAGAAAATTTAAAATTGATTTATAAAGTTTATGTAATTCATTCTCTTTTATAATGAGCCTATTATAATTTTTTCACTATAAAATGGGTTTATATATTATGTTATTAATTGATTCTCATTGCCATCTTGATTGTTTAGATTATCAAAATTTGCATGATAGTGTTGATGATGTGCTAGCTAAAGCAGCAGCACGTGATGTTGGTTTTGTTTTAGCTGTAGGTACAACGTTATCTAGTTTTAAAACTATGATAACTGTTATTGGTGATCGTAAAAATGTTGCATTTTCTTGTGGAGTACATCCACTTAACCTTAGAGAAAAATATGAATATCAACAATTATTAAAATTTGCTACTGCTAGTAACGTGTTAGCATTAGGAGAAACTGGATTAGATTATCATTACCAAAAAGATAATCTTCAGCGACAATGGGAGTCGTTTTGTTGGCATATTGCTATTGCGCGTCAGTTAAAAAAACCAGTTATTGTACATACACGTAATGCGTGTGAAGATACGCTTACTATTTTACAAAATGAGCAGGTTCAGGATTGTGGTGGTGTATTACATTGTTTTACGGAAGATCAGACTATAGCTGGTAAATTATTGGATTTAAATTTTTACCTATCATTTTCAGGTATTATAACTTTTCGTAATACCCAATCAATACGAGATGTTATAAATTATATTCCGTTAGATAGGTTACTTATTGAAACAGATTCGCCCTATTTAACACCAGTGCCTTATAGGGGAAAAGAAAATCAGCCAGCTTATGTGCGGGAAGTAGCTGAATATATTGCTAAACTTAAAGGTATTACTATAGAAACATTGGCAGAAATAACAACAAATAATTTTATTAAACTATTTCATTTAAAAGACTTCTAATGAAGTATTATTTAACATGAATCAATCGCACAAATATTTATTCAATAATTAATTACTGAAATTAATAATTTTTCATATTTTTTACTATTTATTTAAAGAAATATGAATACTATTAAATACTAAAAAGTAATTTATTTTATTTTCTATAAAAATAGAAAAATATTAAAGATACTTTAGTTAACCTATTTCCATAGTAAGGAATCGATAAAGAATAATAAAAAATTATTTTAATGCCAATTAGGAGTACATTTAATTATGTTTAAGAACGCATTTGCAAACCTACAAAAAGTAGGTAAATCGCTAATGCTACCAGTGTCTATATTACCTGTTGCAGGTATCTTATTAGGCATAGGTTCAGCTAATTTGAATTGGCTACCTACTGTAGTTTCTCATATTATGACAGAAGCTGGTGGTTCAGTATTCTCTAATATGCCATTAATTTTTGCTATTGGCATTGCATTAGGATTTACTAATAATGATGGTGCATCTGCACTAGCTGCTGTTATAGCTTATAATATTATGGTAAAAACTATTTCAGTGGTTGCTCCACTAGTTTTGCATATGTCAGGAGAGGAAATCTCCGATAGGCATTTATCTGACACTGGAGTATTAGGTGGTATTATGGCTGGTATGATTACGGCCTATATATTTAATTATTTCTATCGTATTAAATTACCTGAATACCTAGGTTTTTTTGCAGGAAAACGCTTTGTTCCTGTTATCTCTGGTTTTGTTGCTATCTTATTAGGTGGGGGGTTATCGTTTATTTGGCCACCAATAGGCAAAGCAATGCAAACTTTTTCACAATGGGCGGCTTACCAAAATTCAATAACTGCATTTACTATTTACGGTATTATTGAACGTGCACTACTTCCATTTGGTCTTCATCATATCTGGAATGTCCCTTTCCAAATGCAAATTGGCGAATACATTAATACAGCAGGACAAATATTCCATGGCGATATACCACGCTATATTGCAGGTGATCCAACAGCTGGTAAATTATCAGGTGGTTTTTTATTTAAAATGTACGGTTTACCTGCCGCAGCAATTGCGATTTGGCACTCAGCTAACCCCGAAAACTATGTAAAGATTGGCGGTATAATGATTTCTGCTGCATTAACTGCATTTTTAACTGGTATTACTGAGCCAGTCGAGTTTGCTTTCATGTTTGTAGCTCCTGTTTTATATATAATTCATGCAATTCTTGCGGGGTTAGCTTTTCCTATTTGTATTTTTTTAGGCATGCGTAACGGAATAAGTTTCTCTCATGGATTAATTGATTTTATTATATTAAGTGGTAATAGTAGCCAAATTTGGCTATTTCCTATAGTAGGTATCTGTTATAGCTTTGTGTACTATCTTATTTTTCGCGTATTGATTATTAAATTAAATCTAAAAACACCAGGTCGCGAAAATGAGTTATACAAAGAAACTATGAGGAATAATAGCGAAATATCAGCTGCGCTGGTTGCTACTTTCGGTGGAAAAAATAATATCCTTAATTTAGACGCCTGTATTACTCGTTTACGGGTAAAGGTAGTAGATATTACTAAGGTAGATCAATCTGGTCTAAAAAAACTAGGTGCCACTGGTGTTATTATTTCAGGTTCTGGTGTTCAAGCTATTTTTGGTACTAAGTCTGATAATTTAAAAACAGATATGGATGAATATATTCGTAGTAATAATTATATCTTAAATAGGCTGTAACCTATTTAAATAATACCTATAAATTTAAGTTTAATAAAATAGAATCTGTCGCTCATACTACGTAAACTCTTTACTTTTTTAATAAAAAGGAAATACTATTATGAATAAAGAAACAGTTTTTAGTAAAATTATACAAAACGCCAAAAAAGATGCCAAACAACGTACTAAATTTGCTAGTATAATTTATCATGATGAGTTAGTAACGGCATTTCATGATATTAGACCTCGAGCACCTACTCATATTTTAATTGTTCCTAATATTTTTATTCCCACTCTCAATGATGTTACTTACGAACATGAGCCTACATTAGGGCGAATAATCACTGTTGCTGCTAAAATTGCTAAAGATGAAGGTATTGCAGAAGATGGTTATCGATTAGTTATGAATTGTAATCGTAATGCTTGTCAAGAAATTTATCATATTCATGCGCATCTAATTGGTGGCTGTTATCTAGGGGCTACTATTAAAATTGATGAGAATAATAAACACTAAGCTTATAATTATAATAAATTATCGTTAGTAAATAACTTAGCAATAGCTTCTAAGCATCTTTTATGCATCCTCTAATAAGTAATTTATATTGCAAAATATTTTTTTACAAGAATTTTAATAATACTAGTGTTTGTTATATTATATAATTATGGTATTTTAAAAAATATTACTATTAATTAGTAGTAAATACTAGTTATAAAGTCTTCAATGTTAACTATAGGTATTTGAGTGATATTACTGATAGCAATTTTATAAATCGTTCTTAATAAGAATGTTATCTCTGGTGATTTAATATTTATGATTATCATTATTATTGTAAATAAAACCAAGTTATAAGGTAGGTACGTAATATTTTTATTAGTATAGATGATAAAGAATTGATTTGATTGCTATTTATAAAGTTAAAATGATTGCTATATAGTAAAATAGAAGATAATAATTCAATTATATAATTAACCTAGTGATATTTATTTTATAACATTTATTTATTTTATAATAGTATTTAAGGCTTATATTTACTTAATATTAATAAGTATAGTATATTCTAAAATAGTTTTAGTTAGGATAAAATAAATGAAAAGGTATTTGTTTATAGTTCTAGTCATTTTAATATTGACTGGTTGTCCATTACAACCACCAGATAGATTACAATTGCCAGTAGTAATTAAACCATTAAAACTATTACCTCCTCCTAAAATTGTATCATCAACAACAGATACTGTACTACAAATGCCTAAAATTAAATCGATAAATTGGGTTGCTAATATAGAACCATTTATGGTGAAAATGTTAAATATAAATAATATAACTATAGGTAGTACATTATTATTGGATAGTGTAAAAAATAATACTAATGGCAAATTACAGGCTGATAAAGTAACAGAAGCATTGCATCAAGTATTGATCTCGAATAAAAAATTTATACTTGTTTCAAACTATCAATTAGCAAAAGCAAAACGAACATTAGGGTTATCTGAAGAAGATAGTTTAGGATCACGTAGTAAAGCAGTAAGTTTAGCTCGTTATATTAATACAAAATATGTACTTTATAGTGATATAAAAGGTGATAGTAAAGCACCGATTATTGATATGCAATTAATATTAGTACAAACAGGTGAGATTATTTGGTCAGATAATGGACCTATTAACTTAAAAGATTCTTGATTATGTTTAAGAGATACTCGTTACTATTAGTAATAATAAGAGAGAATAGAATTCTAAATACTCTTAGCTTATTGTAATTAAAGTTATCTATAAAAATTTATATTACATAAATTAATAGTTAGTTTTTTAGATAGCGTGGTTAATACTCTAAATTACTTAACTTATAATACATACTATAAATAATATAGGTATACTATGAAATATATTTTAAATAAAATTATCTTAGCTACTAAAAAATAAATTACTTTTAAAAGTAATGCTTATTATATTTTTGTTACCTTTATATAAATATATATATTTTATTCTTTATTTTATTTTTACTATACTATAATAGTGTGCTGTTCAAAAATTAATAATAACTCTTTAATAAATTTTAATCTTTGTGCTCTATCACTAAGATCTTGTATAAATTTAATTTTTGCAGGTCCTTCTAACTGATATGTTTGTGGTTGATGTTTTAATAATCTAATTAGATAATTAGGATCGATATGATTGTTTATGCCAAATTCAATAAATCCACCATATTCGTTACCTTCAATCCGTTTTATTCCTAATTTTTGTGCTTGTTGCCGTAATGAAGCTATCTGCAATAGATAGAGAGCAACATCAGGTAAAGACCCAAAACGATCTATTAGCTCAGCTTTTAAATTATTCAGCTCTATGTTATTTACTGCATTTGCAATACGTTTATAAAATGATAAACGAATCTTGACATCAGATATAAAAGTATCAGGTAGTAATGTTGGCATATGCATTTCAATTTCTATTTGATGACGAAGCAGGTCTTCTATCGAGGGTTCACGCCCAGCTTTTAACGCACTAATTGTATTTTCTAAGATTTCCATATAAAGAGAAAAACCAATAGTTGTAATCTGACCACTTTGGTTATCACCTAATAATTCACCTGCACCACGAATTTCTAGATCATGTGTAGCTAACGCAAAACCAGCACCTAAATCTTCTAATAAAGCGATAGCTTCAAGACGTTTCTGGGCATTATTAGTTATTTGTTTTACTTGAGGAACTAGTAAATAGGCATAAGCTTGATGATGAGAACGTCCTACGCGACCTCGTAGTTGATGAAGTTGCGCTAAGCCGAAGCGATCAGCTCGATCTATAATAATTGTATTAGCACATGGAACATCAATTCCAGTTTCAATAATAGTAGTACAAACTAAAATGTCAAAGCGGTGATGATAAAAATCATTCATAACTCGCTCGAGATCTCGTTCATGCATTTGCCCGTGACCAATAGCAATTGTTGCTTCAGGAACTAATTTTGCAAGTTTTTTTGCTTCTTGTTCAATTTTTTCAACTTTATTATATAAATAAAAAACTTGTCCACCACGTAATATTTCACGAAGAATTGCTTCACGTAGAATAAAAGCATCATATTCTTGCACGAAAGTTTTTACTGCTAGACGTCGTGCAGGTGGTGTAGTGATAATTGATAAATCACGTATTCCATTCATTGCCATATTTAGTGTACGCGGGATAGGCGTAGCAGTTAGTGTAAGAATATCTATATTAGTACGCATAGACTTGATCCGTTCTTTATGGTGAACACCAAAACGGTGTTCTTCATCGATAATTAATAATCCTAAATCTTTCCAATGTAGGTCTGCTTGTAATAATTTATGTGTACCAATGATAATATCGATTTTACCTTCACTGATTTTTTGCAAAATAATTTGCTGTTCTTTAAGACTACGAAAGCGGGATAACATTTCTATTTGTACTGGCCAGGTAGCGAAACGATCACGAAAATTATTAAAATGCTGTTGTGCTAATAAGGTTGTAGGTACTAATACTGCAACTTGTTTATTATTAATAAAAGCTAAAAATGCAGCACGCATAGCAATTTCTGTTTTTCCAAAACCAACATCACCACATACTAATCGATCCATAACTAATGGTTGACACATGTCATTTAATACGGCATGAATAGCTTGTTCTTGATCTACTGTAAGCTCAAATGGAAAACCTTGACAAAATAGAGAGTATTGTTTGTTATTTTTTTTAAATTTAAAGCCAGGTTTAGCAGCGCGCTGAGAGTAAATATCTAGTAATTCAACAGCAATATCACGTATTTTTTCTGCTACTTTTTTTCGTTCTCGATTCCAAGTATCCCCACCAAGCCTATGTAACGGTATATTTTCATCTGTGCTGCTACAATAATAACTAATAAGAGATAGAGAGGAAACAGGAACATAAAGCTTATCTTCACCAGCATAAATTAGTATTAAGTATTCAGCTTGAATACCTCTTGTTTCCAATGTTATTAGCCCAAGATAACGTCCTACGCCATGTTCTAAGTGCACTACAGGTTGACCTGGGTTTAATTCTACCAGGTTACGAATTAGCATATCTGTATTAATAGTATATCGATTATCTTGATGTCTACGATTTATTCTTTTACCAAGTAAGTCATTTTCACAAATTAATGCAAGTTGTTTTTTAGTATTAAGGAACCCGCATTCAGCAGTACCAGTCATTAAATAATGCCCAGGTTTTATTGCTTGTGAGAGATGACTAATTACTACTGGATTTATTTTTATTTGTGCTAATAGTATTTGTAAGTTTTCTTTACGACCTTCACTTTCTACTAAAAATACTATACTACCGTTAAATTGTTTACTAAAACAATCTAAATTATTCATAGGAGCTTTATGTTGAGCCTGCATTATTAATATTGGTAAAGGTTGGTAAGACAAATTAGTATTAGTATTTTTAGTTATTAGTGTTTCACTTTTTAGCTGTATACGTGGCCACTGTTTTAGTTGAGAAAAAATTGTATTTATATTAAGCCATAATTCATTAGGCGCAAGTAAAGGACGCATTGGATCTATTCGACGACTCTGATAACGTTGGTTAATATCTTGCCAAAAAATAGTAGCAGGGGTAACTAAATCATTTATATTAATTAATAAGGTATTTTCTGGTAAATAGCTAAATAACGTTGGTAGAGGTTGATTAAAAAATAGTGGCTGCCAATATTCAATACCAATAGGTAAAATACCTTTGCTAACTTGTTGATAAATATGTTCTGCATCATGCCGTACTTCAAATTTTTCTCGCCATTGATAACGAAATAATTCAATTGCTGCCTTATCAGTAGGAAATTCATGGGCAGGTAATAGATTAATTTGTTTTATTTCTGATAATGTGTTTTGTAAATTAACATTAAATAGGCGTAGACTATTAATTTTATCATTAAAAAAATCAATACGACATGGTTCTTTATTACCCATTGGATATAGATCTAATAAAGTTCCGCAGATAGCAAATTCACCGTGTTTAGTTACTTGATTAACATTATGGTAGCCTGTTTGTTTAAGTTGAGTACATAATTTATCACGGGAAATATATTGCCCCTTTTTTATTAATAGTATATGACTACGAAGAAATTCATAAGGACAAACACGTTGCATTAATGTGTTAATCGGTAAAATAATAACACCGCAATCCATTGTTGGTAATTGATAGAGGCAAGATAAGCGAGAGGAAATAATATCTTGATGTGGAGAAAAGCTATCGTAAGGCAAAATTTCCCAATCCGCAAAGATAGAAATAGGTTGTGTAGAAAATTGTAGAATTTCATCATGTAATCGTAGTGCACTTTGCATATTTGCAGTAATTAGTACTACTAATCCAGTATAGCGATCAATAATTTCTGCACATTCAATAGCATAAGCAGCGCCAACTAATTGACCTAGTTGACGCATACCTTTACTATGTTTAGGTAATGAATAATACTCTATTTGTAGTGGCATAAGTAATTAAATAATTCCAATTTAATAAAAAATTTAATAAAGAAATTTCATAAACACTAACAAAAAACTCATTTTAGTATGTAAGTTAGCAGGAGCGTAGACCTATGTAATTTTTATAATAAAACTTGCATTTTCTAATAAAATTTGCATATATAAAAGTAGCTGGTTTAATAAAATTAATCTAGTTTTATTATTAAAAATTAATTAGCACTAGAAATAGGATCTATTTAGTTTCATGTATCAATTTGTTACATTATTTATCGGTTTACGTTATATACGTGGGCGTACTTCTGACCGTTTTGGACGATTTGTTTCGTGGTTTTCAACCATAGGTATTACGCTTGGGGTAATAGCATTAGTTATGGTGCTATCTGTAATGAATGGGTTTGAAAGTAATCTACAAAATAAAATTTTACAACTAATACCTCAAGTATTAATAACCACTAAACAGGGGTTCCTTGATCCACAAAAAATACCTATTTCAACATTGAAAGAACTACGAGGTGTTAATAAAATTGTTCCATTAACTACTAGTGATGTAATTTTGCAAAGTATACATAGCGTCGGGTTAGGAGTAATCTTAGGCATTAATCCACAACAATACGAGCCACTTGCTAATTATTTTGTAAATGTACGCCAAGAAGTCCTACAGCCTGGTAGATACAACCTTATTATTGGTATAAAACTAGCACAAGAATTAGATGTTAAGCCGGGAGATAGCCTTCGTCTAATAGTACCTAGTGTTAGCCAGCTTACTCCAATGGGGCGTATTCCTAGCCAACGTTTATTTAATGTTAGTGGTATTTTTACTGCTAATAGTGAAGTTGATAATTATCAACTATTACTTAATCAGCAAGATGCTTCACGCTTAATGCATTATCCTTTAGGTAATATTACTGGCTGGCGATTGTTTTTATTACAACCATTACAAATTGATAGATTACAGGCACATCCACTTCCTATAGGAGTATTATGGAAAGACTGGCGATTATATAAAGGTGATCTTTTTCAAGCAGTACATATGGAAAAAAATATAATAGGGTTATTATTAAGTTTAATTATTGCAGTAGCTGCTTTCAATATTGTTACTTCGTTAGTATTATTAATAACAGAAAAACAAGGTGAAATAGCTATTTTGCAAACTCTAGGACTTAGTCGTGGAAAAATTATGAGTGTATTTATGATACAAGGCGCTAGCACTGGCATTATTGGTGCATTTATAGGAGCAGTAGTCGGTGTTATATTAGCTAGTCAGTTGTCAACTTTAATTTCTTTTTTAGATTTTTTAATTAATGGCATTTCTTTACCTGTCGTTATTAATCCATTACAAGTAGCGCTAATTATTTTATTAGCAATTTTAATAGCATTATTATCTACGTTATATCCTGCTTGGAGTGCTACTGCTATTCAACCCGCTAAAGCATTACGCTATGAATAATTACTTCTCTCAATACAAAAAAAAGTTACAATGTAAACGCTTACTAAAATCTAAAAATTTATTGCAATGTGAAAGTTTATGTAAAAGTTATCAAGAAGGCTCGTTACATACTGATGTATTACATAATATTACTTTTGCTATGCAAACTAAAGAAATGATGGTGATTGTTGGTAGCTCTGGTTCTGGGAAAAGCACATTATTACATCTACTAGGTGGTTTAGATTCACCAACTTCTGGTAGGATTATTTATCAAAATAATTTTATTAATCAACTATCCTGTAGTGCGCGAGCAAAATTACGTAATACTGAGCTTGGTTTTATCTATCAATTCCATCATTTACTACCAGATTTTACTGCACTAGAAAATGTAGCGATGCCATTATTAATTGCTGGTAATAATAAGACTATTGCCCAGAATAAGGCAAGGAAGATATTAGTAGCGGTTGGATTAGAAAAAAGAAGTCAGCATCGTCCTTATGCATTATCTGGTGGTGAACGTCAAAGAGTAGCAATTGCACGTGCTTTAGTTAATAATCCATCGCTGGTATTAGCGGATGAACCTACAGGTAATTTAGATCAGTATACTACAGATAGTATTTTTAATTTATTATGTGAATTAAATATTAATTATGGTACTGCTTTTTTAGTTGTTACTCATGATCTATCATTAGCAAAGCAGTTTAGTAGGCAACTTGAAATGCGTGATGGTTGCTTACAATTACCTACTATAATGAAAAAATAGCAGTGTTTACTTTACCTCTATCTCTTACAGTAGCGCTACGTTTTAGTACTAGTTCTCGTACAAATCGTAATGGAAGCATAGTATCGCTGATTTCAGTAATATCTACCTTAGGGATTGCGTTAGGGGTAGCAGTATTAATTATTGGACTGAGTGCTATGAATGGTTTTGAACGTGAGCTAAAAAATCGGATTTTAGCAATAATTCCACAAGGTAAAATTACTTTTTTAGAACAACCAATTAGTATCTGGTCAACTATTATAAAAAAAATTGAGCAAGTAACTGGAATTATTGCTGCTGCACCTTATATTGATTTTACTGGTTTAGCAGAACACCACTTACAGTTACGAGCAATACAGATAAAAGGTGTTGATCCAAAATATGAAGAAAAACTAAGTGCATTACCAAATTTTGTACTTAACCATGCTTGGGATTATTTTCATGCAGGTAGACAGCAAATTATTCTAGGAAAAAATTTAGCTAATACGTTAGCTGTAACGCAAGGTTCATGGTTAACAATAATGATTTCAAATCATAAATCTACAATAAAATTACCACAACCAAAGCGTATTCGTTTACAAGTAGCTGGTATATTTCAACTTAGTAGTCAGCTAGACTATAGTCTAGCATTTATACCTTTAGAGGATGCACAACAATATTTAGAAATGGGAAGTAATATAACAGGAATAGAAATAAAAGTAACCGATGTTTTTAATGCTCAGCAATTGACACGTAACGCTGCAGAAGCAACACATTCTTATGTTAATTTTAGTAGCTGGGTTAATACTTATGGTTATATTTATCGTGATATTCAGACAATTCGCTTTATGATGTACTTAGCAATGATACTAGTTATCAGTGTTGCCAGTTTTAATATTGTTTCTACTTTAGTGATAACAGTAAAAGAAAAAAGTTGTGATATTGCAGTATTACGCACCTTAGGAGCAACAGACAGTTTAATCCGCATGATCTTTATCTGGTATGGCGTATTGGCAGGACTGATTGGTAGTGTCAGTGGCATTATTATAGGTAGCCTAGTTTCTTTACAATTAACATCTATTATTAATAGATTAGAAAAATTATTAGACCATCAATTTTTCTCAGGAAAAATTTATTTTATTAATTTTTTTCCTTCTGAATTACATGGAATTGATGTAATTTTTGTATTAATAATTGTTCTATTACTCAGTTTATTTGCAAGTTGGTATCCTGCTCAAAGAGCCAGCAAAATTAACCCCGCAAGAATATTAAGTGGACAATAATGAATAAAGATAAGATGCTATTATACTTAGTATTAGTTTAAATTTTTTTATTTTACAAATAAAATAAATTAAAAATTAACTACTTTTAGTCTTTATTTTCCAATATTTATTATCTATAAATTAAAATTAATAATATATATAAAAATCAGTACGATATATAAACAATTCTAATTCTTATATTTTCTGTATAAAAAATTAGATAGCTATATATTTTTTAAACTAAATTAATACCTATAATAAAAAATATTTATATTTTAAAAAATTTTTTATTATAGGTATTAATTTTTATATACTAGAAAATATAGTAATAATTTATTAGAAATAATTGGCATAGTTATTAATAATTATGCTAATTAAACTCTATAATCTAATAGAATATAAATGAATACTATAACAAATACCTTATAACTTAATACATAAAAAATAATTATATTTATTAAAATATTAATTAACATCAATATGTTATATTTATTTTTGTAAATAATTATATAATCTATACTATAAACTAAAAATATAACTACAAGAAGATTATAAAAAATTTTAGCTATATTTAATTAGTTTTATAAAAAATTATTTACAGGATTAAAATTTTAATATTGTATTTATTTATTATAAATAATAAGGTAATAGTTATCAAATTAAAATTTATTTAAGTTTATTCAAGTATTAATACTATACTATTTAAAATAAAATCATAATAATAAAAACAATATAGTATTTTACTATCTATTTGTTATTACTTAGTATTCTTTTAGTAATTAAATATTTACATGAAATTGACTAATAAATCAAATCAAGAATATATTTTAATTTTTTAGACAAAGTACTTATCTAATCAATGAATGTGTTATTTTTTTATGTATAAATTTATTATTGAGTATAATAACTGTATAGTAATAAACTAATTTTTATTAGTTTATAGTAAATATTTGTACATAATTAAATAATACTACAATGAAGACTATAACAAGTACTAGCAAACTATCAGTTAAGTATTTGCTATTACTAGAAGATAATAAAGAAAGTTAATACTATCTAAATACAAGATTATAGTTAATTTTAAAATTAATTTTTTAATAGTTTTATTTATCTTATTTTTTTGTTACTAATAGTAATTTATAGTATATAATACATAACTTATGTCTTTCGTGAATTATAGTATTTTACTTAGAAAATAATAAAGAACAAAAAATTTTATTCTAATTTAAAATAAAAGTTATATCTACAATAGATTTTTCAAAAATTAATAAAAACAACTAGATAAATTATTTATTAAAAACAAGAATAAGAGGTATAAATAAAAAAGTAGCATATTTATAATCAAAGAACTACATTTTATTTTTAATTTATTAGAGATATTTTAATAACATAATAGATATCTCTAATAAATTATAAGGTATATATTATAATAAATATTATTTAGTATAATATATTAAGAAATAGATTGGTTTTTTTATTTTGTCTATTTTAATAATACCTAGATAATAGTAAAATTTTTATATGCCTAGTTATTAAAATTAATTAGATATAATTTTTTATATAAACTTAATTTTCTTATTAAATCTTTTTTAAACCTACTTTAAAACTTAAATACTACATTATCTAGCATATAAAATCCTCATACCTATATCTTAATAAGAGATTATATGTACTTTAATTTTTTGTATTTTTTATTAAGATTTTAAAAAAGTTTATTAAATATTAACAGTAATTTTTACCTTAAATATTTTATAAATTAATTATATAGCGTTATCCTTATAATATATTTTAAATAAAATTACAAAAAACAGAAAGATAATACGCATTATTAATTTATATAAAGCGTTTTAACTTAATCTAATTTATATTAAATAAAATTTTAGACCTAAAAACAAGCAGAAAAGCATTAAATACTAGCTCGATTTTTAATATTGTATTTTAAATATTTTATTATTTATAGAATACATATTACCTATAATAATAACCATTATTTTATGAATTAGTGTATTCTAGTTACTAAAACGTAGATTATAGAATCTATACTAAATTTTATAGTAAAATTTAATATACCTTAATGCGTGATAGATACTTCCAATACTTCTACTCTAGATATTAAGTATTCTGTATTAATAAGTATTAAAATAGCTCTCTATACTAAGCAAGAATACCATTCTATCTATTTAGTAATAGTTTTATTAAATGCTAAGTAATGTTAATTTATTTAATTTATTATTCAGACTATTATTTCCTATACCAAAGTGTATTGTTGTTTATGTAGATTAGAACTTATTTTTCTTTAATAGCTAATACATGTTGACGAAATGTTAATGGATAAGTAATCTTGATATTATGTAAAAATAAATTATTTATATATCAAATATTAAATTATAAGATCTTTACTACTATATAAGTATTGCTATATAAAGATATTGCTAATAGTTTCTATTTACTTAATAATTTACTAAAACTAGTTATTACTTTTTATTTTTGGTGGTAAATTATCTTTACTAAAATAAAAGATTTTGCTATTTATGTTCTGTATATAATTTGCTATACAAGGCATTTATATTCATTAGACTTAGTTTATTATACCCACATCATTAAAATGATGGGGTAGACTGCATACGAGTTACTGTGTCAATGATAGCTTGTATCTGTGAATCAATTTCAATATTTACTAGATCAGATAAGCATTTTTTTCCTAATATTGTTCGGGTTAGGGTTTCTGGGATTAAATTAACACAAAAATGATGATCCTTTATTTTACTCACAGTTAAGCTAATACCATCAATAGCAATAAATCCTTTATATAATACATAATTCATTATTTTTTTATCGGCAATGCGAAACCAAAGCTGATAATTATTTTCTGAAGTACAAATTTTAGTAATTTCTGCAGTACAGATAATATGACCTGACATTAAATGACCGCCAATTTCATCACCAAATCTGACTGCTCTCTCTAAATTAACGTTATCACCAATATTTAGTTGGCCTAAATTACTAGTAAGGAGTGTTTCTTTTATTAAATCAAAACTAATTAAATCTTTATTAATAGCAGTTACTGATAAACAGCAGCCATTATGTGCTACTGAAGCGCCTAATGTTAAACCAGGTAACATAGTTAACGGAAATTTTAGGGTATGAGTACGAAAATTAATTGCATGATGAATAGTAACTATTGGTGCAATACCTTGAACAATACCGGTAAACATAAAATTAATACCTCTTAGTTATATATAAAATAGAGCGTAAAAGATTATCATAAGTAATAATTTTATAGAGTAGTAGTTAAATAAATATTCGCATAATATACTTTCTTAAAGTACAAAGAGGATTAACTAATATTTAACTAGCATTCATAAAAATGATTGATTAAGCTTAATATAAGATATTAAAAATAATTTTTAGTAACAGTAGATCGTAATTAATTATGATCATTTAAAGTAGGTATATAAGTGCAAAAATATAGCGTTGAGGCACGAAATTTAATGGCTCTTGCCATCCCAGTAGTTATTGCTCAAGTTTCGCAAACAGCAATGGGAGTTGTTGACACCATTATGGCGAGTTCAGTTAGTGTTACTGATATGTCTGCTGTCGCTATAGGAACTTCTATTTGGTTACCGGTAATTTTCTTTGGTCATGGCTTGCTATTAGCCTTAACACCTACAATTGCACAGCTAAATGGTTCTGGACAACATCATCAAATTCCTCACCAGGTACGCCAAGGATTTTGGTTAGCCTTATTAATTTCTATATTAATTATGGCAATAATGTATAATAGTTATCATATTATTTATCAGATGGATAATATTGATCCTATATTAGCTAAAAAAGCAGTAGGTTTTATTCGTGCTATTATGTGGGGTGCTCCTGGTTATCTATTTTTTCAAGTTTTACGTAATCAGTGTGAAGGATTATCAAAAACAAAACCTGGTATGGTTATTGGTTTTATCGGATTGTTAGTAAATATACCTATTAACTATATTTTTATTTATGGCAAATTTGGGATACTACCATTAGGCGGGGTAGGTTGTGGCGTAGCTACTGCAAGCGTATATTGGCTTATGTTTTTAATGGCACGCTGGTACATCACGCAAGCAGGTTCTCAGAAGGATATTAAATCAAATAAAGGACGTGTTCTTCTTGACTGGCAGGTAATAAAACGTCTAAGTAATCTTGGTTTACCAATTGCACTTGCTTTGTTTTTTGAAGTAACCTTATTTGCTGTAGTTGCTTTATTAGTTTCACCTTTAGGCGTGGTAGCCGTAGCGGGCCATCAGATTGCGCTTAACTTTAGTTCTTTAATGTTTATGTTACCAATGTCGTTAAGTGTTGCCGCAACTATTCTTATTGGTCATAGATTAGGAGAAGGAAAGGTAGCTCAAGCAAAGATTGCAGCTTATACTAGTATCATTGTTGGTTTAATCTTTGCCTCATTAACAGCGTTATTTACTATTATTTTTCGTGAACAGATTGCTTTACTTTATAATAAAGATTCTGCAGTAGTTACTATGGCGTCCCATTTAATGCTATTAGCTGCTATTTATCAAATGTCTGATGCAGTACAAGTAATTGGATGTGGCGTGCTACGAGGTTATAAAGATACGCAATCAATATTTTTTATTACTTTTGTATCTTATTGGTTATTAGGTTTACCTAGTGGTTATATATTAGGATTAACTAATTATTGGTTACCAGCAATGGGGCCTTGTGGTTTTTGGATTGGTTTTGTAATTGGATTAACCTTTGCTGCAATTATGATATTCTGGCGTATTTGTTGGCTACAAAAACAATCTGAAGCGTTTATTTTACAGCGTGTAGCTTATTAGAATCTTATGCTGCAGTTTTACAGGAAGTTTATTAATGAAATAATAGAATAAGTAAAAGTTCATTAATTAAATAGGCTGCTAGTAAAATTACTTAATTATTCTTGAGAATAAAGAATTAGATCGTTAGTATTCATAATGACTAATCCATATTAGTGATGTAGCAATGTTTAGCGCATTCGTAGCTCAGTTGGTTAGAGTACCACCTTGACATGGTGGGGGTCAGTGGTTCAAGTCCACTCGAATGCACCAAGGATTTTATTTTTTATGTAGTTTAATTCTTTATAATCTTAGCTTAATACTAAAGTTTTTTACTTAATTAATCTAAATATTATTAATTCTAATATGCAATGGATATTATCAAAAATAATTTAAATTCTTATTTATTAACTTAAATAAAAATTAGCAGATTAGTTAATATACTATTTGTCTTAACTTATAAAAAATTTGACATGAAAAAGACTAAAATTGTTTGTACAATTGGACCTAAAACTGAATCTGAAATAATGCTAACTAAGTTATTAAATACTGGTATGGATGTAATGCGTTTAAATTTTTCTCACGGTAATCATAAGGAACATAGTAGACGTATTAATAATCTTCGTAAGGTAATGAAAAAAAATAGCAAAAAAGTAGCTATTTTACTTGATACTAAAGGTCCTGAAATTCGTACTATGAAATTAGAAAAAGGGCAAGATGTACCTTTAGTTACGGGACAATATTTTACTTTTACTACTAATAAAAATGTAGTAGGTAATACGCAGATAGTTGCTGTTACTTATGAAGGATTTGCAACTGATCTGAAAGTTGGTAATACGGTGCTAGTTGATGATGGTTTAATTAGGATGGAAGTTATTCAAATAATAGATAATTTTGTCCGATGTCAAGTAAAAAATAATGGCTATTTAGGTGAAAACAAAGGAATCAATTTACCTGGTGTAATTATTAAGTTACCAGCTTTATCAAAAAAAGATGAACGTGATCTACAGTTTGGTTGTAAACAAGGAGTTGATTTTATTGCTGCTTCTTTTATTCGCAAAGGGTCTGATGTAAGAGAAATACGTCAATATTTGCAAGAATATGGTGGTACATATATTCAAATTATTTCAAAAATTGAGAACCAAGAAGGTTTAAATAATTTTGATGAAATTTTAGCAGCATCAGATGGTATAATGGTAGCCCGTGGTGATTTAGGTGTTGAGATTCCACCTGAAGAAGTTATATTTGCACAAAAAATGATGATTAAAAAATGTAATCGTGCACGCAAGGTAGTAATAACTGCAACTCAGATGCTTGATTCAATGATAAAAAATCCACGACCTACTCGTGCGGAAGCTGGTGATGTAGCAAATGCTATTTTAGATGGTACTGATGCAGTAATGTTATCTGGTGAAAGCGCTAAAGGAAGTTACCCTTTAGAATCAGTTGCTATTATGGCGACTATATGTGAACGTACTGATCGAGTCATGAAAAGTCGTATTGAGTCATTAGACGATAAGCTTAATGTAAGCATTACCGAGGCAGTTTGTCGTGGTGCAGTTGAAATGGCTAAAAATTTATCTGCACCTTTAATTGTAGTTGCGACTAAAGGAGGCAAATCAGCTAAATCAGTGCGTAAATACTTTCCACAAGCGTTAATTTTAGCACTAACAACAAATAAACTAACTGCTCGTCAGTTAATATTAACTAAAGGTGTTATGCCACAATATATAAATGAAATTGCTTCTACTGATGATTTTTATCATATTGGTAAAAAAGCTGCTTTAAATAGCGGGCTTGCTAAGCAAAGGGATGTTGTTATTATGGTATCAGGTGCATTAGTAAAAAGTGGTACTACTAATACTTCTTCAGTTCATTCTTTAGAAGAAGATGAAAAAATTTTATAATAAAAAATTTTATGTAGTACTTATAGTATCAAATAAAGATAAACTTAATTTAAACTATTATTAACTATTTTAGTATAATTTAACATAACTTTAGATTATTTAATTACACTAATAGTATTTTATTTAATACATGTTAGCTTGATAACTATCATTATTATGATATCTTTTAGTATTAAAAAATTTTTTTTTATTTTTTAAGTAATATTAAATTTAAATAAATTTTACTAATCCTAAGTAATCTATATCTATTACTATTCTAATAGTAAGATATATTTATACATAAAGCTCTTGAATAATCTAAAATCATAATATTTTTTATTAAAAATAGTTATATAGGTAATTAATTTGCTTTTTTATCAATGATTACTAGTTTTTAAGTTATATCTTTTTTCTAAATAAAACTCTTTATGTTTTTGTCAGTTTAAACGGTATTTAGTAGTCTTAATAAACATATACTAATACTTTATATTACTTTTTAATACATAATTATTACTTATCTTATAATTTTAGTTAATAAAAAAATAACTATGACTCTATCGTAAATACTTGAGGATTATTAATGAATAATTATCTAAACACAATCTAAATTTTAATTATTATATTTATTTATACTCATCTAATGTATTAAAAAATTGTATTATACTTTCATGAAAGTATTAGTTTTCAAAGATATCTAATATTAAGCAATAAATTATTAATAGATTCTTTATGAGTTAAGACTTAGATATTATAGTAAAAAATGTATAAATTTATTACAATATTAATTGTGTTAATAATACTTATTATATAGATTAGGTTTATTATTATAGAATTATAGATAAAAACTAAAATTAGTTAAACACTAATATTTTATTAATTTATTAGCCAATATATTCTAAACCTTTCATATAAGATCGTAATACCTGTGGAACTTTAATACAACCATCAGCTTGCTGGTAATTTTCTAGTACTGCTACCAGAGTACGTCCTACTGCTAATCCAGAACCATTTAATGTATGGATTAGATGAGATTTCATATTATTTTTTTTACGATAACGCGCCTGCATACGACGTGCTTGAAAATCACCCATATTAGAACAGGATGAAATTTCTCGATACATATTTTGGGCAGGTAACCAAACTTCTAAATCGTAAGTTTTACAGGAATTTACGCCCATATCTCCTGTGCAAAGTAATATTTTACGATAAGGTAACTCTAATAATTGCAAAACTTTTTCAGCGTGGTAGGTTAATTCTTCTAATGCTATCATAGATTCTGCTGGATTAACAATCTGTACTAATTCTACTTTATCAAACTGATGCATACGGATTAAACCTCTAGTATCACGACCATAAGAACCCGCTTCAGAACGAAAACAAGCAGTATATGCAGTCATTTTTAATGGTAAAGCTATTTCTTCTAAAATTTCATTACGCACTAAATTAGTCAATGGTACCTCTGCTGTTGGAATTAATGCATAATCACTCTTTCCATCTTCTGTCCAAGCTTTGCTATAAAATAGGTCATGACCAAATTTAGGAAGTTGTCCTGTCCCAAAAAGAGTTGTATGATTAACTAGATAAGGAACGTAAATTTCTTGGTAACCATGTTCTTTGCTAGTGTGTAGATCTAACATAAATTGTGATAAAGCACGATGCAGAAGGGCTATTTGCCCTTTCATAACTACAAAACGTGTTCCTGTTAATTTAACAGCAGCAGCAAAATCTAGTCCACCCATTATATTACCTAATTCAACATGATCTCTAACCTTAAAATTATACTTATAGGGTTTACCCCAACGGCTAATTTCTTTATTATATTTTTTATCTTTACCATCAGGCACTGAATCATCAGGTAGATTAGGAAGTGATAAAGCAATATCAGATATATTTTTTTGTAATTGCTTAAGTTCTATTTTAGCCTTATTTAGTTGTATACTTAAATTATTCATTTCAAGGCATAATAATTTAATATCTTCACCACGTAATTTAGCAGCAGCAATTAATTTTGAATCCAAATTACGTTTTGCTTCTAAATTTTCTTTTTTAACCTGCAAATACTTACGTTGTTCTTCTTGTATCCGTAATAAATTAATATCAAGTTTAAAGCCTCTGCGAGCTAGTTTCTCAGCAACTTTATCTAGATTATTACGCAGCATATTAGGATCTAGCATTATTTATCCTATTGTTTTAGCTCTAAAAATAGAGATATATTTTTAAGTTATTGGTAATATTTACCAAATTATTTTTGTCTTATTAAACTAATAATGTCAATATGTTAATTTTTTAGTAATCTACCTTTTAATAGCGCTAACTTAAATAAAATAATTATAAATAAATATTATGTGTATAGCCTTTAGGTAAGTGTTATTAATCTTTTTAGAGATAATCAATACTATATTCACAATAAAGATCCCATATAAGATAAAATATTTTATTAACTTTTATTAAAATTATAAACTTTATTAATTACAAGCAGCGCATATCATTCTATTTATTGGCGCTGATCGTCTAATGTTGCGCTCTTTGGTAAATTAAATTTAAATTTATTAGTATTAATGTTATTATTTGATTGTTCTTTAAAAAAATAAGTATTTTGTTGACCGTCTTGTTCAATAATAGAAAAAGTTTTAATAACTCCGTTAGCCGTTACTGTAATCTTAAATTGTTTTAGGTTACTATTGGGTGTTTTAGGGATTAATTTAAAATTATCATTTTGTTGTTTAATATTATATTGTTGCCAATCAGAGGAGTTATTGCGTATAATTAACATGAATGGTGTATTATTTATTGTATCTTTTAACCAATTTACGGTTACTTGTTCGATAAATGGATTATAAAACCATAAATTTTCTCCATCAGAAATTAATACGTTTTTATCCGGTAATATCATCTGACAATTAAAAAAATTTGGACGTTTTATCCATAATTCTCCCTTTCCATGTTGCATTATTGTACCTTCAGCGCTAGTTATTTGTTGTGAAAAAGTAGCATGAAAACTAGTTATTTTATTTAGACGTATTTGTAAATCTTGAGTAGTCATAGCAAAAATAGGTATAATAACTAGGGTATATAAAAAAAAAATAATACCTAAGAACCAAATATATAATTTTTGTATAATATATAATATATTCATAATTTTATTGCACCTCTTCATTAAAGAGTAATTCTAGTTCTTTAGTATTATTAATTCCTGCATTAGTATTTTTATTAGTTAAGGATGTTATATTCAAATCAGTAATAACATTAACTAATGGTATCGTAGTAAGAATATAAGATATATAGTAGTGGTACGCATTTTTTATACTGAGTCCATGATTAGTTATTCTATTTTAGGAAATAAGGTGTCTATTAGTTAGATTATTAGAGTATTACAAAAAATTATTAATAAGTTTATGTCAAGTTTCTTATAACTAATAATGATCTAAGGAATTAAAATTTAATAATATTAATATCAAATATATTTATAAGTAACTACTATAATAAGTATTAAATTAATTAATAGTTATCTAAGATTAAGTTTTTAACATTATTGTTTTTAATATAAATTATTATTAGAAAAATAATAAACCTAAATTAATTTTATTTAATTACTATACTTTAATGTTGTATTATAAGTAGCTTTAGATTGTATATAATTAGGCTTAATATTTAGCTCAAATAAAATATTAAACTTTTATCTATACTTGTTAAGGTATCAGAAATTTAATTACTATTAAGATATACATAGTTAATAACATTGTATTTTAAACAAAATAAAATCTAATAAAAAAGTACTAAGAACTATAGTTTTTATAATAATATTTTTGTTAGTATTTATGCTCTTAGTTTTAATATAAGAATTTTTATTTGTATATCATCACAAAAATTTTTTGTAAACTAACCAATAATTCTAGTCTTTAAATGTACCTTTAGTAAATTTTTATAACGCTATCCTTAAATCTAAAGTTACTAATTTATAATTATGCTAAATTATGTACTAAATTATTGTATATAATAAATATTTGGTGCTTTACTTTAAATAAGGTTAATGCTAAAAATTATAGATTTATAAAAATATATGAAGTAATTTTTGTTTTATTATAGAAAAATTCTATAATACTATTCATTTGTTAGTAACAAGCTATATAGAATATAAAGATATATGAATTAAATAATTTATGTAAAATAACAATTAATAATTAGATTCTTTTCTTACTAAGTGGCTAGTGATTTTTAAATATTATAAAATACTATCTTTTATAATATTTAATTTTTACCAGTATAAATCTTCATCGTAGACTTTTTATATTATTTTAATACGCCTTTTTAAATATAACATCTACTGCGTATTTCATCATATATACAATATAAATTTCAATGTAATTATCTTTAATAAAGTAAATAATTTTCTTATTTTTATCAATTTATCTTGTAGTAAGCTGATGTAATAATAATTTAAACTATTCTTCTTTTTATAACTTACTCTTTTAGTAATGTATTTTAAGAAGTAATATGATATAATCTAATATTTTATGTACTATAATTTTGTATATTTTTAATTAAGTTAATGAGATTGATATGTTAGATAATAACCAGAAAAAAGTTATTGTTGGTATGTCTGGTGGTGTTGATTCTTCTGTTTCCGCATATCTATTACAGCAACAGGGATATCAAGTTGCTGGTCTATTTATGAAAAATTGGGAAGAAGATGATAACCAAGAATATTGTGCAGCAACAAAGGATCTTCAAGATGCACAAGCAGTATGTAATAAATTAGGCATTAAATTACATACTGTTAATTTTTCTGCAGAATATTGGGATAATGTTTTCACTTTATTCTTAAAAGAGTATCAAATAGGACGCACACCAAATCCAGATATTTTATGTAATAAAGAAATTAAATTTAATACATTTTTGATATTTGCTACCGAAGATTTAGGTGCAGATTATATTGCAACAGGTCATTATGTGCGTCATAAACAAGATATTAATGGTAAGAGTTACCTACTCCGAGGTTTAGATAATAACAAAGATCAAAGCTATTTTCTTTATACACTTAGTCAATCCCAAATAGTAAAAAGTCTATTTCCACTAGGTGAACTAAAAAAACTTACTGTGCGCCGTATTGCTGAGCAACAAGGTTTAGCAACAGCAAAAAAGAAAGATTCAACCGGTATTTGTTTTATTGGTAAACGTAAATTCCGAAATTTTCTTCGTCGATATCTGCCTATTCAGCCCGGTCCGATTGTTAGCGTGAATGGAAAAAATCTTGGGAGACACGAAGGATTAATGTATCATACCCTAGGTCAACGTAAAGGTTTAAGGATTGGTGGGATCCAAAAAGGAAATAAAGATCCTTGGTATGTTGTAGATAAAAATATTGCTGAAAATATTTTGCTGGTGGCACAAGGACAACAACACCCACGTTTAATGTCACAGGGATTTATTATTCAACAGTTACATTTAATAAATCCTCAACCTTTGATTACGCCATTGCGTTGCACAGTAAAAATTCGCTATCGTCAACAAGATATCCCCTGTACTATAATGCCTAAACCTATCATTAAATCAAAGGTTACTAAGCCTTATATTACTAATTCATACGATACTCAAATACAGGGCATACAAGATATTGATGTTTATTTTGATTACCCTGTTGCAGCTGTAACACCGGGTCAATCTGCTGTTTTTTATCAAGGTGAAATTTGCCTTGGTGGCAGTATTATTAAAGAACGTTTACAGGAATAATCGTGGTAAAAAATTATTATGACATCACCTTAGCGTTATCGGGTCTTTGTCAGTCTATACGTTTAGTTCAACAGTTGGCTTATGAAGGCATATGTGATAAAGATGCTTTGCATGCTTCATTAAATAGTTTATTGCAAATTGACCCTCCTTCCACTCTTGCTGTCTATGGTAATAATGATGTTGCACTTAAAATCGGATTAGAAACTTTACAATGTATATTAAATATAAATCATCAACCCCTATCTACTGAACTTATTCGCTATGCTCTTGGTATTATGGTGCTTGAACGAAAATTAAGCACTAATAAATCTGCGCTAAATATTTTAGGGGGACGTATTTCCCAACTTGATCGACAATTAGCACATTTTAATCTTGGTACTGATGTTATGTTTAGTTTGCTAGCATCAATTTATACTGATGTTATTAGTCCACTTGGTGCTCGAATTCAAGTTCTTGGTAATCCTGATAAGTTAAAAAATCAATTAGTCCAAGATAAAATACGTGCAACTTTATTAGCTGGTATACGTTCTGCAGTTCTTTGGAAACAGCGCGGCGGAGGTCGTTGGCAGTTAATGTTTTCTCGTCATCACTTGCTTAAGCAGATACAAAGCATTCTTGCTCGTTGTTAAGATGGAATTTTACAAAACTGCTGTTACTAATTATGATTAGGAGTACCTATAATGAAATTATCCCCATTAACTGCTATATCTCCGCTTGATGGGCGTTATAATAATAAAGTAAGTGCATTACGTAAAATTTTCAGTGAATTTGGTTTACTAAAATTTAGAGTACAAGTTGAAATCTATTGGTTAAAAAAATTAGCATCTTGTAAAGAAATTAAAGAAGTACCTGATTTTGATAAGAAAATTAATGATAATCTTGAAAGTATTATTAAAAATTTCAACGAACAAGATGCTTTAGATATTAAAAATTTTGAAAAAACAACAAATCACGATCTAAAAGCTGTTGAGTATTTTTTAAAAAAGAAAATAAATACTATCCCAGCATTACAGAGTGTGTCTGAATTTATCCATTTCGCTTGTACTTCTGAAGATATTAATAATTTATCCCATGCCTTAATGTTACATAATGCTCGTACTGATAAAATCGTGCCTATGTGGAAAGAAATTATTACTACAATTACCTTACTAGCAAAACAATATCGCACAATACCTCTTCTATCACGTACACATGGTCAACCAGCTACCCCCTCTACCTTTGGTAAAGAATTTGCTAATGTTGTCTACCGTATGCAGCGACAGCTTAATCAACTAAAAAAAGTAGAAATTCTAGGAAAAATAAATGGTGCTGTCGGTAACTATAATGCACATATTATAGCTTATCCAAATATTGATTGGCATAAATTTAGTAATGAATTTGTAACATCTCTTGGTATTAATTGGAATCCTTATACCACGCAAATTGAACCACATGATTACATTGCTGAATTATTTGACTGTATTATCCGTTTTAATATAATTTTAATCGATTTTAATCGTGATATTTGGGGTTACATCGCCCTTAATTATTTTAAACAAAAAACTATTAAGAATGAAATAGGCTCATCAACTATGCCTCATAAAGTCAATCCGATTGATTTTGAAAATTCTGAAGGTAATTTAGGATTAGCTAATGCTATATTAGGTCATTTAGCTAATAAATTACCCATATCACGCTGGCAACGTGATTTAACAGATTCAACTGTATTACGTAACCTAGGTGTTGGCTTAGGTTATGCTCTAATTGCTTATCAAGCAACATTAAAAGGTATTAGTACGTTAGAAATAAATGAGATTTATATACAAAAAGAATTAAATAATAACTGGGAAGTTTTAGCTGAACCAATTCAAACCGTAATGCGTCGTTATGCTATCGCTAATTCTTATGAAAAATTAAAAGAATTAACTCGTGGCAAAAAAATAGGAAACACCAATATTAAACAATTTATTGAAAATTTAGCACTACCTGAAGAAGAAAAGGCACGTCTAAAGGAAATGACACCAGCTAATTATATTGGACGCGCAGTTATTTTTGTTGATGAACTTAATCCTTAAATTCAAGTGGTTATAAATAAAAAGTAAATTAATTTAATAAAATTATTATTATTTATACTAAATAATAGATGATAAAAAACGACTTTTCTTTTACTATTTATCAATTAATTACTTATTATTATTTAGTTTTTTATGATTTTAAATCAATGTATTTTACTCAATCTACTGTTATTTTCGAGACAATAACTTTAGAGTTCTCATAATTAGTTACTATACTATTTAATTAAATCAGCTAATTGTGTATAATTAGCTGATCTTAATAATATAGCAATAATTTTAAATTTAATGTTTAATATGTAAATAATTTATCTATTCTAATGTTTATTAGATATAAGTAGATTAAATAAAATTTAAATATAAATAATTTAGTTCTTAATTTTATCTACTAAAATAATAAAAATTATTTTTAATAATATGATAAAAAATATGCTTAAGTGCTATATAGATCTATAATTTAATAAAAAATATTCTATATAAATCTTTTTTAGAACATTAAAGAGGTATAGTTACAAAACATATTGCTTAATATATTATTAAAATATTAGTAATTATTTAAGAATAATTTTAATAAGATTAAATCTTATATCTAGAATAACCTAGACACAAATAATCGAAAACATAATTAACCTAATATTATTAGGTATAATAAACAGCCTTTACTGAAGCTATCAAAAAAGATAACCAAGTAGCATCATTACTAATAATAAAAATATATTTAAGATATAAGATTAAACTTAAAAATAATTATTTAATAATACATCTATAACTAGTTCTATATCTATAATAATTAAAAACAATAGTAATAATATTAAAGATGTCTATTAAATAGAAAATAGGTAATTATTTTAATTATTAATGCAGAAACGATAATATTACAATATAAATGACATTAAACAACAATGCTAATAAAATAAACCTCTTACTTAACTTTTTTATGATATATAAACAAAATTATATAATAATAATTTTTATGTACTTATATTTATGTAGTAGTTATTTTATATTTTATAAAAAATTTAATTAGGTAGTAATTATATTAAAAAACTACTTAATTTTAGCTTCTTTATATAATACGTGTCGACGGACAGTTATAGTAGGATCAAATTTCCTTAATTCTAATTTTTTTGACTTAGTACGTTTATTTTTTGTAGTAGTATAAAAATGCCCAGTACCAGCAGAAGAAATTAGTTTAATTTTTTCACGAGTATTTTTAGCCATAATTTAGCTCCTTAATATTTTTTTCAAAAATTTTCTTTGTGGAATTAGAAAGAATACCAAGGTTAATTAAAACTGTTTCAATACCTTTTTTATCAATAACCCGCATACCTTTAGTAGATACACGTAAAGTAACAAAGCGTTTTTCTTGTTCAACCCAAAAACGATGACGATGTAAGTTAGGCAAAAATCGTCGCTTAGTAGCATTCATTGCATGAGAGCGTTTATTACCACTCATAGGGCGTTTGCCGGTAAGTTGACAGATTTTAGACATATTTATTTCTCCAAAAATCAAACTAGATTACGCCTAATATTTTAGGGATATCACATCTTATTTAGGTTTATAGCAGGACTTTTACGAAAAACTTAAGGCTACTTAAAAACCAAAGATTACTAAAACTAATTTTTTTATTAGTAATATAGATCCTGATTAGAAATCATCCTCAATCTTCATATATTTTACCACATATACTTAGTCTACTATACTTTAATATATACTCTTTACATTATAATTTTGTAAAAATTTAATTAAATAAGAAATAGTTAATAAATTAAAATACCTAAAATAATTCCTTTATATTAAAACTAGAATTTTTAAAATTTACATAGTATACGCCTGATAATATCAACACTCAATCTTTAAAACATTTAATATTCTTATAAAATATCAAAAATATTTTTATATATAACTATATTCAGTAATATAATATTCTATCCTGATAGGTAGTTACAAACTATAATTAATATTATTACATTAAATTTAATATTCTCTATGTAATTACTCGTAGACAAACTTTTATACTATAAATAATATTAGCAAATAATTTTTCATAGGAAATATACGATGCTAGTTATTAAGAGATATTACTAAAAATTTTATAATTATAATAAAAATTATATATTTTTTTAAAACTCTCATTTATCTAATTTATTAGATTATAAATTACTATAGTTAGATTATATCTTAATTCAAACCATTATTACCTATTTTGATAATAATCTAATATAACTTTAGATTATTTAATTATACTAATAATAATTCTTATCTAATATATGCTAGCTTAATAATTTATCATTATTAGGTTATCTTTTAGGGCTAAAAAATTCTTTTCTTTATTTTTTAAGTAATATTAAGTTTAAATAAATTTTACTAGTCTTAAACAATCTATGTTTATCACTATTTTAATTGTAAGATATATTTACATATAAAACCTTTGAATAACCTAAAATTATAATATCCTTCATTAATAATATTTATTAGTAATGTTACTAAGTATACGCTAATACTATATATTATTTTTTAATATATACTATTATCTGTCTTATAGTTTTAGCTAACGGAAAAATAACTACGATACTTTTGTAAATGTTTAAGAATTATAGTAAATAATCATCTAAACATAACCTAGTTTTAACTATTATTATTTATTTATACTTATATACTATATTGAATATTTTTATTATTTTTAAGCTAAATTGTATCTGTTACTAATTAAGTGACGATTTTGCTTTTGGTGTCTTTATTTATTGTTTTATATTATATAGAAATTTTTTCTTGTTTAGAAGATTATTGGCAATACTTACATAAGAGTAAAAATATTGATTTTTAAAAGAAATATGTTATAAATATCCATAGATAATTTTAATATTACATGGTATACTTTCTTTTACTAAAAAGAAAAAGTAGAAACTTATTAGTTCTAACATTTTAAAATCTATGTATAATTAGATTTTTTATTATTATTTTTAAATACAAAGTTTTTTTAAAATTAACATATATTAGGCTATTTAACTAATCAAATTCTATAACTAGTTTTTTAGTTATTGTTAATACGTATAATCCTAATATTTTAGTATATAAAAATAGCTAATAATTCTATATCAGTTAGTGTTATTATTTTAAATTTTAGAAATTTTTTCGAGATAGTATAAAGCTAAATTATCTCCACATCTATAATTTTTATATGCTATATATAATATTATTCAGTATTTTTAAGATCTTTTAATACTATATTTAATTAATAGTGATATACAAAGTACTTATATATTTATTTTTCTTCTTTAATAAAGAAAACTATAGTAATAAGATTTATAGGTAACTATACCGGTTTATTAATAAACATATTATATTTATAATAGTTAAAGAATTATTGCTTATAAATGTCTAAATTTAGATGTTAGTTGTATTATAGGAAGTTAAGGATTATACTTTTACTAATAATTTTTCAATCAAACTAAAAAATAGAAATAAAGTATATTAAATTCTAAATAACCTGATTTTATTATATCGCTAACTAATATTAATTTACTAATACTTATTACTTTCCGTAGTATGATAAATAATCTATTAAAAATATTTTTTAGTTATTTTTGTTTTTATTTTAGTTATCCTACAATAAATTAATAGATTTAGCATGCATACTAAATGTTAATTAGACTAATTTATAAGTCTATTAAGTTGCATGACTTTACTATAGGAATAGGTAATAACAGTTAAATTTATAACAATATTAATTTTAGTTAAATGTTTCAATGTTATAAAAAGGTTACTTTAGTATTAAGTTATTTTAATAAGTAACGCTTAGAAAATTAAATATTATAGTTATTGCCAAACTAATATATAAGCACTTGACTATAGTATATTACATTAGTAACTAAAGTTTAGAAAAAATATTTTACTATTACTCAAGCAATAGTAAAATATTTAGTAAAGGCAATATTTATTACTAGGTGATACATTTATTGGTATTGTCAAGTATAAAATATATTAATGTGATTAATATATTAAAAAATACAGCATTACTATTTATTATATTAAATATAGTATTAGATAAAAAAATTAAAAAATAGAATAAAAAGTTATGCTAAAAAATAATTAAAAATTATAAATGCTATTGCTAGTATAGTAGTAATAGTAAATAATTGTCTATTTATTATTAAAATTAATAATATAGAAGAATATAATTAACAAAAAATTAGTATAAAAAGTTTAGATCTTATTTATACTTATAGTATTTTTTAAAAATAGATTTAAAAAATAATACTAATACATTCTATCTTTTATCAGTTATCATTATTAAATAAAATTGTTAGCAACTATGAAAAAAAAAATTGATATTAAGATTATAGATCCTAGAATAGGTAAAGAATTTCCTTTGCCAAAATATGCAACTTCCGGCTCAGCTGGACTAGATTTAAGAGCTTGCTTGTATGAAGCATTAGATTTAGCACCAGGAAAAACTACTTTATTATCAACTGGATTAGCGATTTATATTAATGATAGTAACTTAACTGCTATGATTTTACCTCGCTCTGGATTAGGTCACAAGAATGGAATTGTTTTAGGTAATCTAGTAGGATTAATTGACTCAGATTATCAAGGACAATTAATGATATCTATATGGAATCGTAGTGAAAAAATTTTTACTATTAAACCTGGTGATCGTGTTGCTCAAATAGTATTAGTACCTGTAGTACAGGTTGAGCTTAATATTGTTAAAGAATTTATTAATAGCGAACGCGGTACTAATGGTTTTGGTCATTCAGGGTACCAATAAACTATGTTTCTTATAAAGTTATAATTTATGATAAGAAATTAATATATTTAAGACATCACTAACTGTAGTCCACACGTATAAATATAAAAATTACGAGTATTATGTAACGCTAAATTAATGCTATATAGCTTATAATAATAGAAATCTTTTTAGTAAAATAATATGAGTTATAATATTAGTTTGAATAATTTTTGATTTAATTTATTTAGATTATTATAAGTGCGTCACAAACCAATTAAAGGTTGTATATTAACAGTATGTTAAAGAAGGTTTTTATTCTATTATATAATATTTATAATAAGTAATAGTTTAGCGTGATATAAATTAGTAATAACATACCCTACAAGTAATATCAAATACTCATTATACTATAATATACTTTCTCGTAATGTTAATATTATGTTTAGATAGTAACGTACTAATATTACGATATATTAATAAATACTATTTAGATCAATATCATAGCATGTAATTTTTTATTATATATTACTAGTCTATTTACTATTAATAAATATATTAAATGTAATGAATATTACAAATTTTATTTATATTAATAAATAATATCTAATTTAATTAGTCCATATCTATATTATCTAAAATATCTTAGAGTAATTTATAAAAAATTACTTTCAGCAAAAGAAGTATTAAGTACTACTACAGTAGAGCTATATAAAGTTTATTATATTACTAACATTAAAATATATAAACCATAATTTATTAATATTTAATTAGGCATTATAACTATAATTATAGTAATAATTATATCTACTAAAACTAATAAATTATTAATTATATATAAATTTACAGTATGCACATTGATATTTTCTTCTGTATTATAATAAAACATTTAGAAAAAGATAAGATTAATAAAAAATTAGTAATAATAACTATTAGTAAGTAATATTATTAGTAAATATTATTACCTATTAAGTATAGATAAATAAAAATATAGCGTATATTTTTATTTATCTATGTAGAGTAAACAATAATAATCATAGGTAATTAATATTATTACATCAACTATTATAGATCTTTAATTCTTAATTATACTAGAAAACTAGGTAAAAAATTACTTTTAATTTCTAAAACTATAAGAAAGATTTTTGAATATAAAACTATTAATAAATTATTTATTAAAAATGTCTGTAAAAAAATAAAAATTATCTATTATTATGTAATATTTTACATTATTTATTTATAATAAATAAATTTTTTATTATTTAGTAAAATTACTACGGATTATTAATTATTTATCTATATTAGTATTTTACCTTTATCAATAATAAGATCTCTAAGATCAGTTAATATTTATTAAATTAAAAAATAAAAATAAGATTGCTAGTATATATTAAAGTAATGCTTCGAAAAATATCAATATTACATAAAAAATTATTAAAATAATCTTTTTAGACTAACATGCAATTTAATTATTTGTTATATGGCATAGATATAATATTATTCTAGTAATTAGGTGCTTCCTAATATGACCTAAATAGTATATAACTAGCATAAATAACTAATATAAAAAATATAAAACTTAAAGTTATTAACAAAAATTATAACTATAAACTTTATTACTTATTATAAAGTTACTTTAGAATAACACCTTCTAATTAATTATATTTCTTTTAAAAATCAATATTTTTACTCTTATGTAAGTATTGCCAATAATCTTCTAAACAAGAAAAAATTTCTATATAATATAAAACAATAAATAAAGACACCAAAAGCAAAATCGTCACTTAATTAGTAACAGATACAATTTAGCTTAAAAATAATAAAAATATTCAATATAGTATATAAGTATAAATAAATAATAATAGTTAAAACTAGGTTATGTTTAGATGATTATTTACTATAATTCTTAAACATTTACAAAAGTATCGTAGTTATTTTTCCGTTAGCTAAAACTATAAGACAGATAATAGTATATATTAAAAAATAATATATAGTATTAGCGTATACTTAGTAACATTACTAATAAATATTATTAATGAAGGATATTATAATTTTAGGTTATTCAAAGGTTTTATATGTAAATATATCTTACAATTAAAATAGTGATAAACATAGATTGTTTAAGACTAGTAAAATTTATTTAAACTTAATATTACTTAAAAAATAAAGAAAAGAATTTTTTAGCCCTAAAAGATAACCTAATAATGATAAATTATTAAGCTAGCATATATTAGATAAGAATTATTATTAGTATAATTAAATAATCTAAAGTTATATTAGATTATTATCAAAATAGGTAATAATGGTTTGAATTAAGATATAATCTAACTATAGTAATTTATAATCTAATAAATTAGATAAATGAGAGTTTTGAAAGAGATTCATTAAATTTTAAAATTATAGTATAAGTAAATTTTTAAATTTTACATATCAAAATGTATAACTAATAAATATAATATATTATATTAATAAATTCTGAAAATAGCATAATTAATTTATAGATAAAAATAAAATAGTCTAGTTAATGTTAACTTAACTCTTTTATTTACTTAATGTAAATATTTAATGCTCTATTATTATTTCTTTTTTATTAATATAATTTAATAAGCTTTAAGAAAGTATTTTACTTATATAAAGTTATGTTACAGAATAAAGTATTATAATGATTTTAATTAGATAGAAAAATTAATTAGGTAGAAAAAATTAATTATTTTAATAGATAATTAAACGCTGATATCATATTTAATAAAATATATTCTTTCTTTATAAAATATGTTAATTTATTAAAAATAATATTTTATATTGTATAGTTAAAATAATTTTTATTATTTAATATTTTATGTAAATTCTATCTATTAGATTTTTATTCTAAATAAAATTATAAATATTTATTATGTATAATAAACGAATTTATTATTACTATTTTCTTTTATATATTTTACTATTATATCCTGTTTATTTAAATATAGTATTAAATACTAGTTTATAGATTATCTATAATAATAGAAGATATCTGTTTTCAGTAAATATTTTAAGAATACTAAGAATTAATATAGTTTTAAAAGGTAAATTGCTAGTAATCTGTTTTATTTAATTAGATATTATCTGAATAATATTTCAGGTAAATTTAGGTTAAATAAATACTTAAAAATTTTAATATTATTAAAGTAATTTTTTTCTAAATTAATAATTAGAATCTAAAATAATTCAAATTGACTAACTAACTTTAATAAATAAAGAATAGAAGTACTTTATATATCTTTCTTTATCGTTTATTTTATTGATAATATAATTATATATAAATAATTAATCATACTACTTATGTAAAAATAACACTTATATAAAATTATTAAATTTAAAAAGAATTTAAAATAAAATATTTTATAGATAAAGAATATTTTATGATATTATGATATCTATATTTTGTTTTGAATAACTTAAAACTAAAGAAATAATCTAATTATTTTATAGTATATATATTTTTTATAGCAAATACAATAAATATATAGATATTATTTTATATTCTAAAAATTAGAATTTTTTTCTGTTATACAGTATTTTAATAAAATATTATTTAACATAGATAAAAAATTGAACTCTATTAAAGATTTTCTTAACAGTAAGTTAATTTTTTAATAAAATTCATTATTACCATTCATAAATAAAAACTAAAGTAGTATTTTACAACAGGAAAAACTAAAACTAATAATTAATAAAGCTATTATTGAAATAATAGAATTTTTCCTATGTATAGAATAATAAAAAAACAAATTATGCATTATGTATTAAAAAATTAAAGTTTATATTCTAGATTTATTTAAAAATATTATATTAAAATTTAATAAATATTAAGTTAGGATTAATAATCTTAACTAATAATATTTTTATTTCTATGACTAATTATTGTAATTAATATGAAAGTATCTGCGTTAATAGCTTTTTATATCGTATATATTTTATTTTATATAATTTAATTTAGGGAGGTACCAACTAAAGAATTTAAAGGTACCATCCAGTTTTTGATTAGATTTAGTCTATTTTTGGACCCACAGCAGAAAATAATGCTTTCCCTGCTAATGTATCAGTATACTTATTAAAATTAATGATAAAACGTTTTGCTAAAATCTCAGCTTCTTGTTGCCATTTTTTGTAAGATACGTGCGTATTCCGTGGATCAAGAATTAATGGGTTAATATTCTGTAACATCGTTGGTATCTGAAGATTAAAGATTGGTAAAGTAGTAAAACTAGTTACTTTATCAATTTCATTATTTAAAATAGAGTCAATAATAGCACGAGTATCTTTAATAGAAAGACGCTCGCCTCTACCGTTCCATCCAGTATTAACTAAATAGGCTTGTGCGCCTACTGCTTGCATTCGTTTTACCAATACTTCTGCATATTGTATTGGATGAAGAAGTAAGAAAGCTTCACCGAAGCAAGCAGAAAAAGTAGGAGTAGGTTTAGTAATACCTCGTTCAGTACCCGCTAACTTAGCAGTAAAACCAGATAAAAAATGATATTTAGTTTGATCTATATTTAAGCAAGAAACTGGAGGTAAAACACCAAAAGCGTCGGCTGTTAAAAAGATTACCTTTTTTGGATGTCCAGCCTTAGATATTGGTTTGACAATATTTTTTATATGATAAATAGGGTAAGAAACACGAGTATTTTCGGTTTTTGAACTATCATTAAAATCAACTTGTGTATTTATCTGTACCGCGACATTTTCTAGTAACGCATCACGTTTTATAGCATGGTAAATATCTGGTTCAGCTTTTTCTGATAAATTAATAGTTTTAGCGTAACAACCTCCTTCAAAATTAAATATACCATCATCATCCCAGCCGTGCTCGTCATCACCAAGTAGTTTACGTTTTGGATCTGTAGATAGAGTTGTTTTGCCAGTGCCAGATAAACCAAAGAAAATAGCAACATCCTCTTTCTTGCCAACGTTAGCAGAGCAATGCATTGAGGCAATTCCTTTTAAAGGTAAAAGGTAGTTCATTATTGAAAACATACCTTTTTTCATCTCACCACCATACCAAGTACCACCAATTAATTGCATACGTTCATTCAGATTAAAAACTACAAAATTTTCTGAATTAAGCTGCTGTTCTTTCCATCGAGTGTTGATGCATTTTGCGCCATTCATTACAATAAAATCAGCTTTAAATTGCGCTAGTTCTTCATAAGATGGACGAATAAACATATTTTTTACGAAATGGGCTTGCCAAGCAACTTCTGTAATAAAACGAACTTGCAGGCGATTTTTATAGTTAGCACCACAAAAAGTATCCATAACAAATAAACGTTTTCCTGATAATTGCTGAGTGACCAATCTTTTTAAATACTGCCAAGTTTCTTGGCTTAGCGGTTTATTACCATTTTTATCTTTATCTCTATCAGCCCACCATAGGGTATTATTTGTTATATTGTCACGGACAATATATTTATCTTTAGGTGATCTACCAGTAAAAACACCAGTATTAACAGCAACTGTGCCTGATGAAGTAACGATACCACGTTCATAGCCTTCTAGTCTTAAAGAAGTTTCCTCCTTAAATAATAATGCATAACTTGGATTATATATAATTTCATCAACATTCTCGATACCATAGGTAGCGAGTTCTTGGGAAGTAATACCTTTAAAATTCATTATTATAACTCCTGGGCTATCAGTTTATTACTATAAATCTTTAACTATAATTAATTGCAATAGTTATCAAGTATTTTACTATTAAACTGACTATTTATCATTTTATGAGAGCTAACTTATTATTCCATATTTTTTTTGGTAATTTTCTATAGCACTCCAGTTATCAGTCATATCAGATTTTTCTTTAAGATAACTAATTAAATTATTTAAAGTGATAATAGAAATTACTTGACAATGATGATTCTGCTTAACTTCTTCTATGGCTGATATTTTACTATTACCTCTTTCCTGTCGATCTAGGGAAACTATTACACCAGCTAATGAGGCATTATAGGTAGCAATAATATCTATTGCTTCACGAACTGCGGTGCCAGCGGTAATTACATCATCTATTAGCATTACTCTTCCTTGTAATGGACTTCCTACTAAATTACCGTCTTCTCCATAATTTTTAGTTTCTTTACGATTAAAGCAATAAGAAATATCTCGTTTATAATCATTTGCTAATGCAATTATAGTAGTAGCAGCAATTGGAATACCTTTATAAGCAAGCCCAAATACTAAATCAAATTTAATATTACTTTTCATTAAAGCTATTGCATAAAAACGCCCTAATTTTGCTAAATCTTTTCCAGTATTAAATAATCCAGTATTAAAAAAATAAGGACTAACTCGTCCCGATTTTAGATTAAATTTACCAAATTTTAAAACTTGTTTACGAAGTAAAAATTCAATAAAATTGCGTTGATAATCTTGCATTAAAATGTGTTCCTTTCTTAGAATTTATTCTAAATTTATTATATAGTGGATATTTCGCTTAAAATAGACTCAAATATTAATTTGATAACTTTTATGTATCACGTAATTATACTTTTGCTTGTTTTTCTTTATCTAGGTATAACTTATAGAGATTTTAAGTAAGCCTTAATAAAATTACTATTTTAATGCTGTTTTTTGTGCCTCAAAAATAGTTGCAATACCATTGCGAGCTAATTCTAGTAATGTTAATAATTCTTCTTGACTAAATGGATTGCGTTCTGCTGTACCCTGTACTTCAATTATTCTGCCATCTTCAATCATTACTATATTCATATCAGTTTCAGCGATAGAATCTTCTTCATATTCTAAATCACAACGCGCTTCACCTTCCACGATCCCAACAGAAATAGCTGCTACTAATCCAATCTGTGGATTAGTTTTTAGCTTATTTTTTTTAAGTAACTTATTTAATGCATCAAACAATGCAATACAAGCACCACTGATTGCTGCTGTACGAGTGCCTCCATCTGCTTGAAGTACATCACAATCTATTATAATAGTACGTTCCTCAAGTTTTTTAAGATCAATGGCAGCGCGTAGTGAACGAGCAATTAGACGCTGAATTTCTAGTGTACGCCCTCTTTGTTTGCCCTTAGCTGCTTCACGAGGATTGCGAATATGGGTAGCACGTGGCAACATACCATATTCAGCTGTAACCCAACCTTGCCCTTGGCCTTTAAGAAAACGTGGAATGCTTTCTTCTATGGTAGCAGTGCATAATACTTTAGTGTCTCCAAGTTCAACTAATACCGAACCTTCTGCATATTTTGTATAATAACGTGTAAAATTTATAGAACGTATTTGCTGTACTCTTCTATTAGCTCGAGGCATTAATTTCTCCAGTTTTTATCTATACTTTAGTTAGTATTATATAATTGATACGTTTTTATGGAGATTAATGGTTAGTATGTAAAGTAATAACTTTATACTCTGTTAAATAAAAATAAATTTTTTTAATATTTATTTATAACGCCAGGTTGTTTCTTGTGGTCCATCTTCTAGCATTATATTCATCTCATCTAACTGACATCTAATAGAATCCGCTAGTGCCCAATTTTTATTTTTGCGAGCAGTATTACGTTGTTTAATTAATATATCAATTTTGCTAATTGTATAATTATCAATCTGACTATGATTTTGTAAAAAATACTCTGGGTCTCGTGTTAATAAACCAAGAACTGACGCCATATTACGTAATTCTATAGCTAACCCACTAGCAGCTACGTGATCTTTTTTTTTCAAACGATTTACTTCACGAGCAATATCAAATAATACAGAATAAGCCTCTGGTGTATTAAAATCATCATTCATTGCATTATGAAAACGTCTAATAAAATCTTTACCTCCAGCAGCGACAGCATTAACGTCTGTGCCTCGTAAAGCAATATATAAACGCTCAAGAGCTGCATGTGCTAATTTTAAATTTTTTACGTTATAGCAAAGTTCTTTACGATAATGAACAGACATAAAAAAGTAACGTATAGTTTCTGCATCATAGTTAATAAGTAACTCACGAAGGGTAAAAAAATTATTCAACGATTTTGACATTTTATTTTTGTCAATTATTACCATGCCTGTATGCATCCAATAATTAACATGAGAATTACCATGAGCACAGGTAGATTGTGCCATTTCATTTTCATGATGGGGAAATATAAGATCTGCACCACCACCATGAATATCAAAATATGTACCTAACTCTTTATTATTTATTGCTGAACACTCAATATGCCACCCAGGACGCCCTTTACCCCAAGGTGAATCCCAACTTGGATCACCAAAATTAGATATTTTCCATAATATAAAATCCATTGGATTACGTTTTGCGTCGGTTACTTCTACACGTGACCCTGCTTGTAATTGCTCTAAATCCTGACGAGAAAGCAAGCCATAATTAGGAGCGCTATCCACAGCAAAAATTACATCACCATTAATTGCAATATAAGCATGCTGACGTTCAATTAATTTCTGAATCATAATAATAATATCTTTAATATATTGCGTAGCTCGTGGCTCTTTATCAGGAGATAGCAAATTTAATGTTTTAAAATCACGATGCATTTCTGTTAACATTCTTGTAGTAAGTTGCTGATAATTTTCATTATTTTCAGTAGCACGTGTAATTATTTTATCATCAATATCGGTTATATTTCGAACATAAGTCAATAAATAACCTAAATATCGTAAATAACGTACGATCATATCAAAAGAAACAAAAGTACGTCCGTGCCCAATATGACATAAGTCATAAATAGTAATACCACATACATACATGCTAATTTCTCCTGCATGGATCGGTTTAAACTCTTCTTTTATGCGACTTAAAGTATTAAAAATTTTTAACATTATAAAATCCTAGGTTAATGTTTTTTAAGTTGTTGAGATTAAAATTGCTAGAATAAATTAAAACGCCAGCACTGAGCTGGCGTTTTAATAAGTTAGTCCTATATGTTACTTAATAAATACACTTACATATTTTACTATCTTCATATATGCAAATATATTGCTACAGCTATATTTAATGCTATAATTTCATAAATATACTTATAATACGATTATTCCTGTGCAATTACCGTTACCGTTAATTGTACAGACATATCCCGAGCTACTTGAATGCGAATTTCATGTACACCTAAGCTACGTATAGAAAACTTATCTTTTAAGCGTACCTCTTTTTTATTCACAGAAACACCAGCTGTATTTATTGCTTGCGCAATATCATTACTGCTAATAGAACCAAATAATTTGTTATTTACCCCAACTTTTGCTTTGAGCGTAACATTACCTAATTTCTCAAATTCATGAATACGATCTTTAATTTTAGCTATATTTTTAGCTAATTCAGTTTTAATTTTAGTGCGAAGTATATCAAAATTTTCTATATTTTTTTTGGTTGCTTGCACCGCTTTTCCTTGTGGAATTAAAAAGTTACGAGCATAACCAGTTTTTACATTAATTCGATCACCTAACATACCTAATTTTTTCGCTGAATTAATTTTTACTGTTTCAAGTAAAATGATTTCCATTACTTTATCCTCATTAAAGTCATTATAAATAACTTAATTATTAGTGACTATCAGTATAAGGTAATAAAGATAAGTAACGTGCAAGCTTGATAGCCCTAACAAGCTGTCGTTGGAATTTAGCGCGAGTACCAGTAATACGGCTTGGTACTATTTTACCATTCTCTGTAATATAATTCTTTAACATGCTGATATCTTTATAATCAATCTTTTTAATACCTTCTGCAGTAAAACGGCAATACTTACGACGACGGTAATAATGACGTGACATTTAGCTAATCTCCAGAATTTATTTATTTAATTTGCTTAGCATATAGAATTAGTTTATTTAATCTATTACACTCCAATAGTAATCAAAAAAATTACATGGTTAACTGAATATCAATCATTATACTATAAATTAATACATGTGATTAATAACCATTTATAGCTGGCAAATAATAGAAGCATTACCTAATTAATTATCATTAAGGTACTTACTATTTAGGATCCCTAATGTCTACCTCATTATTATGTTCTACAATAAAGTTAGGACGCTCACGGCGTTCATCTTTTGTTTTTATCATTGGTGATGCTTCAGTTACTACATTTTTAATGCGCATAATTATATTACGAATAACAGCATCATTGAAGCGGAAATTCATTTCTAGTTCATTAATTGCTTCTTGTGAAGCTTCAATATTTAATAAAATATAATGGGCTTTCTGCAATTTGTTAATTGGATAAGCCATTTGACGACGACCCCAGTCTTCCATACGATGAATTTGACCAGCAGATTTATTAATGATAGCGCTATAACGATCGATCATACTTGGAACCTGTTCGCTTTGATCAGGATGAACCATAAAAATGATTTCATAATGACGCATAGAATTGTGCTCCTTACGGATTATTCAGCCTCCTTGATTAGGGAATTAACCACTACTTCATAGAGACAAGGAACTATTTATTTACACTAAAAGTAATATGTAACTATACTTAGACAGTATAAAAAATTCAAGAAAAAGTGAAAATCTTATTTAGAATTTATACACATTGCTTACATGCCTACTAGCTAACAATAATTATTTTTTATTTTAGTAATATTAGTATTATCTTTTTCTACGATAGGTTAAAAAATTTTTTTCTAACATACTTGAAAAATAGTAAAAGTCTAAAAAAATAGAACATACAAAATCTCAGATAATTTTAGTAATCACTATATTAAAAGATAAATTTACTAATTTATATTTAGCTAGATATAGTTCTAATTTTTTTATAACACTATAAGATAGTGTTATTCTAGTTTACTTAAGATACCTGAAGGTTAACATTAATACTAATAGTGTGTATAGTACTAAGTTTTAATGTTATAATTGTAAAAATATTTAAATATTAACTAAAGTTAATAATTATTATATCTTTTAGATCTAATTAATTTATTCATTATCAATATAATAGATCTACAGAATTATATGATAATTAAATCCTAAGTTAAGATATAATATTGCATTAATTGTATCTTAATCTAGTGTATCTTTCTAATTTAAGCAAATTTATAGATATTAGCTAAATATATAATAAGAAAAAATAATTTATTTATTCGTGTTCTTAATATTTATCTTTAATCTATTTAATGTTATGAACTTAATCTTTATTAAATTAATTCTATCCTAGTAGGATAGAATTAATTTTTATTATATTGATTTTTAATATTATATAAACTAATTATATAGCATTCTCTTAAAGTCAGTTTCTATTATTAATAATTATAATAACTCATTATAAATTAATAATAATCATCATGTATTTTAATAATAGGTTTCTTTATAATTCTTATTTATTTAATTTTATATTATAACATTTAAAGCTAACGTATATAATGTTAAGTGATCTTTATCATATAAGAGTATATAAATAATTACTATTATATATTACACTAAATTTACATTATATAATAAATTATATAATAGGTTTATTAATAACATTATTATGATAATAATCACGGAGTTAATAATGGAACAATTAAATCATCTTCTTTTTACTTTAATTAATGCTACTCCTACATCTAATTTCAAGGTAATTATATTTGCTATTATACTTGCTAGATATGTTATTTTTATTATTCCTTTATCATTAATTGCCATATGGTTATGGGGAACTGCAAATAATATAGTATTACAACGTCAACTAGTTGTTAAAACAGCTACTGCTTTAGTTTTTTCAATGTTATTTTCTATATTTATTAGTCAACTACTACCTCATAAACGACCTTTTGTTGAAGATTTTGGTTATATTTTTTTAGTTCATGTTCCTGATAGTTCTTTTCCAAGTAACCATGGTAGCGCAATATTTACTTTTGCACTGGCTTTTTTATTTTGGCATAGACTATGGTCTGGTATGAGTTTAATTATTATTGCATTAGCTATTGCTTGGTCAAGAATTTACCTTGGTATTCATTGGCCATTAGATATGCTTGGCGCATTCTTTATTGGGCTTATAGGTTGTTTATTGTCACAAGTAATATGGTATTTATTAGGTAATTGTATCACTCAATATTTATTTAATATCTATCACCTTTATTTTGCCTTTCCTATTAGAAAAGGCTGGATAAAAGTATAAATTATATAATTAAGTATACTGTAGTAACGCTATATTTAACTAAAATTTACGGTACTTACTAAAATTTTATATAATCTTAATTATAAGTTATCCTTAATATAATTATTATTATTTTTACTAGAAAATAAATTACTCATATAACTAAGTTTATCTATATTCATTTGAAAAGTAGGGAATGGTAAAGTAATGCCATGTTCTTTATATCCAGCAAGTATTAATTGATGGATGTCATGCCTTAGTGGCATCCTATGTCCCATTTCAGCAGCATAAATACGTAATTCGAAGATTTGAATCCCCTGCTGTATATCAGTTAAGTATACCTCTGGTGCTGGCGTATCCAGTACAAATGAACAACAACGTGATGCGATTAATAATATTTCAGTAACTTTTTTACTGTTAGCTTCAATAGGTGCTGGAACAGTTAAAACTACTCGAGTAATTGGATCTGATAACGACCAATTAGTAAATTGTTCCGTAGTAAATGCTTTATTTGGTATGATGATTTCTTTACGATCCCAGTCAGAAATCGTAGTTGCTCTAGTATTAATTTTTGTTACACTACCGGTAAAATCACGTACAGTAACGGTATCACCAATACGAATCGGTTTTTCAAATAAAATAATTAGGCCAGATATAAAATTATTAAAAATATCTTGTACACCAAAACCCAAACCAACACCTAAAGCAGCAACTAACCATTGAAATTTTGCCCACTCAATACCTAATAATGAGAAACCTACCATGCCACCAAGTAACATTAATAGATACTTAGTAATAGTAGAAATAGCATAACCTGTACCAGGAGCAAGATTTAAATGTTGTAATAAAACTAATTCTAGTAATGCTGGTAAATTACGTACTAATTGAGTAGTAACAATTATAACTAAAACAACAATTAATATTGATCCTATGCTAATTGGCTGTATACTTTTAATTCCATTAAGTGTAGTAGTTACATTCCAAAGACAAATGTTTTCTAAAAAGCTAAAAGCAGAATGAATCTCTGACCATAGAGCAATAACAGAAACTAAAGCAATCATAGTAAGAATTGATCTAACTAATCGTAGTGACTGGGCGCTAATTACATCAAGATTAATCATAGGCTCTTCAGTTTCGTTAGAAATTTCAGGATTAATATTAAAAGCATTCTCATCGTCTCCACGTGCCCGTTGTGCTAAAATATCGGCACGGCGTTGCTTAGCGCGATCAAATGCAATACGTCGGCGTTGAATTAACATCCAACGCCGAATAATATAGTAAATAACTAGTAAAAAAAACCAGATAGCAACTGAAGTTTCTAAACGTACTAGTAACTCTTGAGCGGTAGTAAGATAACCCAGTGCTGAAGCTAACGCTGCAACTAAAGGGGCAGATAGTAATAGTTCCCATAATGTATAATTTAGCCTCTTCTGACTATGACCTTCTTTATCTAGATATAACGGTATACCAGCACGTTTCAAGCTATTAGTTACCAAACTAAGTGCAATGCATAATAGAATAAAACATAATCGTCCTAAGGTACCTGCAAATTCACGATCACTATAATTTTCAAAAGTAATTAAAATTATCATTAGTGGAATGATTAACCATACTGACATGCGATAGAAACGCATTGCTTTAGCAACTTGTGTAGGATGCCAGCGAAAATGAGCAATAAATAAACCATAAGGATGCGTAAAAGCACCACTTATCATAAATATCCACAATACAGGCACTGTTGCAGTAACAGCAATACCAATGTCTCCAGCAATTGGATAAAACCAGGTATTTTGTAAACCATAACCTAGCACCGCCCATAATACTGGCAATGGTAACGCTATTAGAATTGACCATAATACTGTATGTAATGTTAATGAAAATTTATCTTGATTAACTTTACCAAGGCAACTATTTGTCCGTTCGAGAAATTCATAATAATGTTGACGAGAGCTAATACTAAATCCTATAAAAAATAACGCACCAACAATTAGGATTATTGTTTGTTTATTAGTCATCATCATTACTAAAGCGCCACTGAGTTGTGACAAAGTTTCATGAGAGAATAAACGAGCAAGATCGCGAGCAACATTAGTCGGATAGGAAAGAGACAGTGGATTAACATCAGCAACCCAAAATAAATAACGGTGTGCAGCTTCACGTACTTCATTTAGCGCATCTACTAACTGGCTATCTGCTACTTTAAGTTTAGTTAGCTCTAAAATTTGGGTATCATAACCCGATAGTAATACATTAAGTAATTGACGCTGTGTACTTAATTGCGCATAAAGAATACGTTGTTGTTCAATAGTTAGTGGTTTTCCATTATCTTGGATAAACTTCATTTTATGTTGTTGTTTTTCTAAAGTATCTTCTAAGTTAAGCCGTTGGACACGTAATTGAGCCATATCACGATCTAATTGCTGAGATTTTGGCATTTCAGGTAATCTAGCTACCTGCATTCTTAGGGTTTCTCCTAAAGCAGGAGATACATTAATCCATCGCGCTTGTTCACAAATAGTATTTAGCGCTTGACGTACTTGTAAAGTTTGTGCTGCAACTGTACGCTGTGAAGCTGCAATTATATTCATTCGCTGGGTTTGTTGTTTTAGTATATAAGAAAGCGTACGGTTAGTTTGTAACTGGTTATTAATAGATACTGGTAAATTAATTCCTTGTCCTACTAATGACTCAGTGTGTTGTAATGCTTGTTCTGTTTCCTGCTGTCGTTGATTATTAATAGTATTACGTAAAACCTGCAATAATGCATCCATACGTTCATAACGTTTTTTATATAACTCAATACGTATCCGTGAAAGTTCCTGTCTATTATTAGCAGAAAGTTGAGATAACTCTAATTCATTAATCGTTGCTTTACGAGCTACAATTTCTGATTGTAATAAATAAAATTTAGCTTGTGCTAGGGGTGTCATTGAATTGCTGTAAGACTGGAGTTGTTGCTTAATTTCAGCAAGAATATGTCGTGTTTCTGATTGTTGTAATGGTATATATACAATAGAATCACTAATTTCTCTTGTACGTTCTTGCTCTTGTTGCATCTGGAGTTCTAAAGCTGATAGTTTACTGCTAACTTTAAGGATTTGTTGTTCAAGTTCATTAGTAGTAAGAGTAGTAGATACTAGTGGTGATTTATTATTTTCTTCTATTATTTTTTTTTGTAATGCTATAATTAATTTAGGGAAATTATTAATAATAGCTTGATATTGAATAGATTTATTTTTAGATTCTTTTGCTTCTTCTAACCAATTAAGCGCACCTTGCAATGCCTGAATAATTTCTGCGTGATTAGGTGTCTTGGTATTTAATGATGCCTGTTGCACAGCTTGCTTAAGCTGTGCTTCATTAACCTGAGTTGTCGCCTGAGCTATTATAGTAAATAATAGAGTAAATATACATATTATTATCAGACGCACGTGATAATTCCTTGTTTTCTTTTTATCGTTACTTCATGATTCTACCTTATATTAAGATATTGCTGTTAGCATAATTGCTTCTGCTAATGGTTCGCCTATACGAGTAATAGAACCATTACTTAATTGTACAGCTAAATAAACTTTATTCTCTGCAAATAAATTAATTACCGTAGAACCTAGTTTAAAGTGTCCCATTTCTTGTCCTTTCTCTAATACTATAACCCCTTTATCATTGACTGAAGTAGGATAAGTCCAACGACGTATTATACCCTTTCTTGGTGGGGTAATGCTACCTGCCCAAACTGTTCCTATACTACCGATAAAAGTTGCACCAACTAAAATTTGGGCCATGATACCAAAAGTAGTATTAAAGATACAGATAACCCGTTCATTACGAGCAAATAGATTAGGAATGTTAGCTGTTATTAACGGATTAACTGAAAATAAATCACCTGGAACATATATCATTTCACGTAATATACCATAACAAGGCATATGTACTCTATGGTAATTATAAGGTGCTAAATAAGTAGTAACAAATTTCCCGTTTTTAAATTCTGTTGCTAATTGATAATTACCCGCTAATAATGCTTCTAAACTATAATTATGCTCCTTAGCCTGCAAAATTTGTTCATTATGAATAGTACCTAACTGGCTTATAATGCCGTCAGCTGGTTGGACTAATACTTGATTACCAGTAGTAATAGGACGAGCATTAGCATGAAATGGGCGTATAAAAAATTCATTAAAAGAATGATAAGACGAGAATTCAGGATTCTCTGCATCTTTCATATCTATCTTATAATAACGACTAAATATTTTTATTGCTAACTGAGTTAGCCAGCCTGCTTGTTTATTAGCCCCCCATCCAGCTAATAATGTTAGCCATTGTTTAGGAAGTAAATATTGAAATTTTATTTTGATGTATTTTAACATAAAAACCTCATGAAAATTTATAAGTTATCAAAAAATTACTGTATACTAGATATCTTAACCTTATAGTAAACTATGGTTTTGTAAAAAATTTATTATTATAAACTATTAATTACAAATACTAGCTATTAAAAAATAATTTTTAGGTCTTAATTTATTTTAATTCATCTAATATACGATAATAATTATTAATATATTATTTAGTAATATTACCACGCTTAATAACTTATGTAATGCACAGTTGAGATTATTAAGATAACAATAATTACAAAATTTATAGCGTCTCAAATAGTTAAGAGGCTTAATAAATTTTTAAGCTACTTGTTATGACATTAAATACCAAAGACTAAATTTATATATATTAAGTTAATTAACTAAATCACTATCTGTTAAAAATATATAAACATGATACTATATTAGTGTATTAATATAGATTTGAGTTATATGAAATTATATTAATAAAAAATTTATTTTTAACAGTAGGTGACGAGTTATCTAATAGACTAGAGTTACCAATTTCTAATTAATTAATAAAAATACTGATACACCCAGTTAATACTTAAATAAAAACCTTCATTTTTCTCTATTAAGACTAGAAATTTTGAATATAGAATAATTTATATATTATGAGATAACCATGATACTACTAACCTGTTTATAACTAGCATAAACTTAGTAAATTAATATCATTTAATAGAATTAGTGATTTTATCTTCAAGATTTTAAAACTTATTAAGTAATGATTAGTAATATTAACAAATAATTTAAATAAGATAGCAAAAAAATAATAATTTGATTAATATTAGCAGTAATCGATTTTATACTATTATAAAAATTAGGATGTATTAAAATAGAAGTACATAGATAAATGTTATCAATAATATCTTTTGCCTGAATTGTTTCTTGCTACTCAATACGTAGCACTTATGCCACATCACTACTAGTTATCAGATAAAAGAAAATATGATTAATATACAACGCAATACTGTATACTATCATTAGTATTTATACTAGAACGCTAATTAAAACAACTAATAATAATCTTTTATACCTTGCTAAAGAATAAAATATTTAATAATAAGTTATCTATATAATCATTACTAATGACTTGATTATACTCAATGTTATTAGTTTTTAATTGATTTATTTTTTACCATTTCTTATTTGACTCTATATTTATCATTTAGGGAATCTTAAAAAGATATAATAATATATATTATTATATGAATTAATTTTTTATTTATTCTTTTAACAGTTGTTATATATAAGGATTGCTCAAGAAAATTAAGAATAAGTTCTCATATTTTATGCAGGTAAAATTATTATGACAAAAAATGAAAATCATCTAATCTGGATAGATTTAGAAATGACAGGTCTTGATCCACAGAAAAATCGTATTATCGAAATCGCTACCCTCGTGACTGATGCTAATCTAAATGTTCTTGCTGAGGGGCCAGAATTAGTATTACACCAATCTAGTGAACAACTTAATATGATGGATGATTGGAATATTAAAACCCATACCGATAGCGGGTTACTTAGTTTAATAAGAACAAGTAAAATTACTGAAAATCAAGCTGAATCACAGACGATTATATTTTTAGAAAAATGGGTACCTAAAGGAAAATCACCAATTTGTGGTAATAGCGTAGGACAAGATCGTCGTTTTCTTTTCCATTACATGCCAATTTTAGAAGCTTACTTTCACTATCGTTATCTAGATGTTAGTTCTTTGAAAGAGCTAGTTAGTCGTTGGCAGCCTAATATACTTAAAGGACTTACAAAAAAAAATAATCATCGAGCACTTGAGGATATCTATGATTCAATTGCTGAATTAGCTTATTATCGTGAACATTTTATCCGCTAATTATCATGTATATTATAGGATAAAAACTTTATCTTATATGAAAGATTATATTTTTAAAGACAAACTATGTAGTTTTATAGATATAGTACTGTTTACTTTTTTATTTTATCAAAATTAATAACATGTAATAGATCAAAATATATAATAATACTAGAATTTAAATTCGTTATAAAATAACTTAAGAATTAATCAAATTTATATAATAGTAATTTAAATAAAAGTGCTAAAGCATATCTATAGCAAGAATTATATTTAGTTAATATATTTTTAAACTAATAAAAAATACACGATTAGATTATTAATAATTTTTTAATAACTACTATCTACTTGTTAAATAAATAAAAATAGATAAAAAGTCTTTTTTACTAAAAAAACTAATAGATAATTATAATAAATTTTATTTATTCTACATTTATTATATTTAATATAAATTTTAATTTAGTTTATATTAATTTCTAATATAGTATTTAAAATTAGGGATTAATTTATACTAATAAATAAAAAATTTATTAGTATAACATAAATAATAATAGGCTCAATTAAATAAATTATATTATTATTTTAAGTTATTTTTTTATCTTAATAAAAAATTTAATACTGCTATTAACGTTATAGAATTAAGGAATACTAAAAGATTATGTCATCTTTAGAATGAGAATTTCATATAATTAAACAGTAACTTAATTTAGTTGAATAACAACAAAAGCATAATATAAAATATAAAATATAACTATTTATTATCAATGTTACAAAATTAATACTATAAATAGGAGCTATATAAGTTATCTATAAAATAGTAATGATATATTGATATTTATCACTATATCAATAATAATATATTATTTACTATGGCGTAAAAAAATTTAATAAGTTATTTTTGTAATATTTATTAAATAATATTTATTGGCTATCCACTAATAAGTTAACTATAATCTTATTTTATATATTTATTTAATATATTAAAATAAGATATTACGTTAAAAGTATTTAATAGTACTTTAATCTATATCTAATTTGATTTTTTAGATAATCTATTTTAGATATCTTAAAAAATCTATTTTATAGTATGTATTTAGCTTTATCATTAATTATTCAGCTTATTATTATGTTTACTAGCTAAATTAACTTTAATTTTACTTTTTTATTAAAAAGTAGTTGACGTAAATCAAGCATATCCGCATAATTATACTTAGTAATATTAGAGTGATAGATACAATATAATATGGCTACGTAGCTCAATTGGTTAGAGCACAGCATTCATAATGCTGAGGTCACAGGTTCAAATCCAGTCGTAGCCACTATTTTGCGGGAGTGGCGAAATTGGTAGACGCACTAGGTTTAGGTTCTAGCACCGTAAGGTATGCGAGTTCGAGTCTCGCCTTCCGCACCAGAATTGAAGTTTATTTTTGTTATAATTGGGATATAGCCAAGCGGTAAGGCACCAGGTTTTGATCCTGGCATTCCCAGGTTCGAATCCTGGTATCCCAGCCATATTTTTTAAATTACTGATCTACAGTTTTATTTTTCTTTAAATAAATTTCTATATACCTTAATTAATTTAATAACTTTCTTATACTCTATTAGTTTAGAGATAATTATAGATAATACTGCATATTATTTTTAATAAAATTACCTATTAATTACCCCATTAATATTAAAAAATATATAATAATAACGAGTATAATTATTTACTAATATAATTAATATTAATTTTTACTTATAGGCTGACTGGTGAATACCTACTGCACGACCTGATGGTTCATCAATATCCTTAAATGATTGATCCCATTCAATAGCTGTAGCGGAAGAACACGCTACTGAAGGTCCTCCAGAACTACATTTCGCAGCGCTCGCTAAAGGAAATAATTTTTCAAAAATCTCTCTATATAAGTAGCCTTCTTTAGATATTGGGGGATTATAAGGGAAATAGGAATACGCATTTTTTAACTGCTTATCTTTAATCTGTTTATTAGCTATATTTTTTAAAGAATTAATCCAACTATAGCCAACACCATCAGAGAACTGTTCTTTTTGTCTCTGTATAATTTCACCTGGTAAGTAAGATGAGAAGCTTTTACGTAGTAAATATTTTTCTATTTTTCCATTACCACACATTTTTTTTTGTGGATTGATACGCATTGCTACATCAATAAAATTTTTATCAAGAAAAGGGACGCGGGCTTCAATACCCCAGGCTAACATTGCTTTATTAGCACGTGCACAATCATACATATGTAGCGCAAATAATTTACGTACTGTTTCTTCGTGAAATTCTCGCTCATTAGGTGCTTTATGGAAATATAAATAACCACCAAATATTTCGTCAGCACCTTCGCCTGATAATACCATTTTAATACCCATAGACTTAATTTTACGTGCCATAAGATACATAGGTATTGATGCTCGAATAGTAGTTACATCATAGGTTTCGATATGAAAAATTACTTCTTGGATAGCATCAAGCCCTTCTTGTATAGTGAAATGAATTTCATGATGTATAGTACCTAAATTATCAGCTACTTTCTGTGCGGCAGCTAGATCAGGTGATCCCTTTAAACCTACAGCAAATGAATGAAGCTGTAGCCACCAGGCATTCTTGTGTTCTTTATTTTCTATTTGACATGCAATAATTTTTTTACTAATTGCTGCAATAATAGAAGAATCTAACCCTCCTGACAGTAAGACACCATAAGGAACATCAGACATTAGATGGGCTTTCACCGCAGTTACTAAAGTACTCTGTAGTATTTTAGTATCAGCATTGGTAGCATTATCTTTAATCTTATTGTAATCAAACCAATCACGATCATAATATCGCTGGATCTCACCATCCTGACTCCATAAATAACTTCCTGGTGGAAATTCTTCTACAGTATAACAAATTGGAACAAGTGCTTTCATTTCAGAAGCGATAAATCTATTACCTTGTTTATCAAATCCCATATATAGTGGAATAATGCCTAGATGATCACGACCAATAAGATAAGCATCTTTTATGTTATCGTATAATATAAAAGCAAACATGCCCTGTAGATCATCAAGGAATTGCTTTCCTTTTTTCTGATATAGTGCCAGAATAATTTCACAGTCCGAGTATGTTTGAAATTTATAGTATTCACCACTATTTCTATGTTGCTGACGTAGTGTTTGGTGATTATAAATTTCACCATTAACAGCTAAAACATGAGTATTGTTAGCATTATATAACGGTTGGGCACCAGTATTAATATCAATGATAGATAAACGCTCATGAACAAGAATAGCTTTGTCACTAACATGGATACCAGACCAATCAGGACCACGATGACGCATTAAACGTGACATCTCTAAAGCTTTAGTGCGTAATAGGCTTACATTTCCTTTAATATCGAGTACCCCAAAAATAGAACACATAACAATCTCCATAATTTTTTAACAGTGATAATACTATTATAAACTATTAAATAAATATTGATTGGTTTACCAGTAGTTTTTAAATAGTATTTCGCATAATAATGACTATTTATTAAATAGTAATCTATATTTTAAATATTTTTTTAACTAAAAATTATTACTATTATTTATTTTATAGATATAGTTAATTTATATTACTAGTGCTTATAATTATAATATTAATGATCATATTTTCCATACCTAAAAGTTTAAGACTTAATATTTAAGGTATCTTAAAGTAGGTAGTTATTATTATAGATAATATCTGTTCTATAAATGCTAAAATATTTAAGATGTAATAGAACTTCTTATAAATTAACATTTATTTAAATAAGTTAATAAAAATATCCTAAATAAAGAATTTTTATAATAAAAGTAGATAATCTAGTTTAAATTAAGATATAATCTAACTATAGTAATTTATAACATAAAAATTAGATAAATAAGAGTTTTTGAAGAGGTTCAATTAAACTTACTCTGTAATCTAAAATAAATTTAAAATTTAATATTACTTTACCTTAAAACTTAGTCTTAAATTAATATATTAAATATTATAGATAATAAAAAATTTAATGAGATTAGTTTTGAATACAAAGTAAAAATTACAGCTTCAAGTATCATAAAAAATGATAAATATTTTGTAATAAGCGCGTTGCTATAAAATAAACGTTATTTTAGCAGAAGTAATTAAGATTTAAATTGTAAATAATTTTAAGAATTTATATGATTATTAATATATTGTTGTTAACAATAGACTTGAAATTATAACTATTTTATCTAATCATAACGAAAAGGTTTAGAACAAATTTTTAATAATTCGTCCTAAACTAGGGTTATTCTTATAAAAAAGTAAACAAAAATAGAATTATCTATGAAACAATTTAATAGAATTTGTTATTCTAGTGTTAATTCATTTATTGCAGCAATGCTAAAACCACCATCAACATACAGGATTTCACCAGTAATACCTGCTGCAAGATCAGAACAGAGAAAAGCAGCGGGATTACCGATATCTTCAAGAGTTATAGTGCGACATATTGGGGTAATAACTTCATAATAATTTAGCATTTTACGAAAATTCTTAATACCGGATGCTGCCAGAGTACGTATTGGTCCTGCTGAAATACCATTAACGCGGATATCTTGTGGTCCCATTGCATTTGCCATATAGCGTACATTTGCTTCTAATGATGCTTTTGCTAAGCCCATTACATTATAATTAGGAATTGCACGTTCAGCACCTAAATATGTTAATGTCAACAATGCTGATTTTTTTTTTAGCATATGGCGACAGGCTTTCGCCATCGCTACAAAGCTATAAGAACTAATATCATGCGTGATAGCGAAACCTTCGCGGGTAACAGTATTAACATAATCACCACAAAGTTGATCGCGAGGGGCAAAAGCGATAGAATGTACTAGACCATCAAATACAGGCCATTTTTCTTTTAATTTTTTAAATAGCTCAGTAATACTTGCATCTTTTGTAACATCACAAGGAAAAGTTAATTTTGAATCTAGTTTATTAGCTAACTCTTCTACACGCCCTTTAAATTGATTATTCTGATAGATAAATGCTAATTCAGCACCTTGGCGTCGCATTGCCTGTGCGATGCCATAAGCAATAGAAAACTTATTCGCTACACCAGTGATAAGAATATGTTTGCCAGTAAGAAACCCCATAATAGTAATCCTTGTGGTCGTTTATTATAATTGCTCAGTATAAACTAAGTTAGATAATTCTATCATGATTTATCAGGATTGAAGGTACCTATAAAACTTATTTTTATCTTAGTTATCTTCTATAAATAAAAACTATTACTAGTAATGAATATTACTACTAATAATAGTACTATTTAACCTAATTTAAATAAAGTTATATAATCAACTAATTTAGATTTGTATTACTATAGTAAAATATATTACTATTTGTATATATGTTGTAGTTTATTTTTTTAATAACTATATATGTTAGTAAAATATTAATGAATAAGCAATCTTAATATTATGCAAGAATAAATTATTTATATATTAAATATTAAATATAAAGCTATTAATGTCTTTAGTAAAAATAATAAATTTTAAATAAATTTTTATGTATTAATATTTTAATAGTTATTAACTTAGTACAAATTTATATTATGATACATATAAAATGTATCATGTTTACTATAAAAATTTTAGATTAAAATATTAGACAAAGAGTAGAAATTATTTCATTATTACGATTAATAGAATTTGAATAAATTTATTAGCACTAATATTAATTTAGTTAAGATAGTTGCTAAAAATTAGTATTTTAAAATATTAAGTTTTTTGATTTTATTTATTAGTTCATAAAATTAATATACTAACTAATAAATAAATTAAAAAATTACTAATAATTAGCATTATATACTAAACGACATAAATTACTATTATTTATAGTAAGTAATTGCTATAAATAATAAATGTATTTAATAATTATATAGAAAAAATAATAAAAATATTACAATTACTAAATATGGTAAAATATATGCCATTAGATTAATTTAACATTTTTATTAAAATTATATATCTATAAAAAATAGTAACATAACACAACAGTAAATTAATAAAAAATACTTATTAATGATATAATAATATCTAACAAATATATAGTTCACAAATACTATAATGTATGATTATATTAATATTACACAATAGAAATAAAAAATTATTAGCTCAAGAATTATTCCTAATATAATAATTAATTTATAATTATTATATATTTTAATGCATTAATTAAAAATCATAACATATCTTTATGTTTTATGTAATAATTCTTTTATTTCTAATGAAAATAAATTCATTCATTATCTATATATTACGCAAAAATTAGATATTTATAATTATTCTTATATTATTATTTGTATAAGCTAAGTACTTTAGCTTTATATAGTAAATTCTAATTTTATAGAATTTTTTAATAATTGATAGATCTTTTTAAGCTATATCTTATGTAGTATAATGATACTATTAATATAATAATAAGCATCATACAAGCTATCATAGTTAATAATTATAAAAGCGTAAATTTTATTGGTTTCACTAAAAATATCTTATTAAAAGTATTTAGAAAAAGTTCTTATTAGATTTATTTTATTAGCAAAGCAAAAATTTTAAATATTTTTAAAATATTAGCAAAGTTAGATAAGCTAGTACGCTATACTTATTTAAGAACTTATTGATAGAATATGTCAATATTTTTTTGTTCTTAATAGATAATATTTTTTAAAAACCTAGATAAAATATAAAAGATTTTAGTAATAGTTAAAATATAAAAAATAATGTAAAGGTGTTTATTATACTAGACTATAGTATTTTTAAAATATTAGTTTTATATATGGATAATTATATTTATTATTTGATTTTAAATAAATTAGAAGAACTTTATAATAAGATAAAGCGTTATGATTTTTAAATCATAAAATATATAACTAGCTATGAGTTTTACTATTAATTAATAGTTTTATGTATAGATTATAAATAAATCATAGATTTTTGTAAATTTATAATAAAAGTAATAGAGTTATTTAGTAGGGGATAAACACTAATAAAAATTTGCCGTACTTTTTATTAGTGTTTATCTAAATAGATAATAGTGTCATATTTATTTAAGGAGTATCGTGCCACGTCCAATATATGCTATTTTAAATCTTCCTGTTTTAAGTAATAATTTAAAGATAGTACGACATTATGCACCAAAATCTAAAATATGGTCAGTAATAAAAGCTAATGCTTATGGACATGGTCTAGCTCATGTTTGGCAAAGTTTAGCTATGACTGATGGTTTTGCTCTGTTAGATCTAAATGACGCTATTTTTCTACGTGAACAAGGTTGGCAAAAACCAATTTTATTATTAGAAGGATTTTTTGAAGCGTCGGATTTACCGTTATTGATTCGGTATCATTTAACCACAACAGTGCATAGTTCTTGGCAATTAGCTATGCTAAAAAAGGTAAAGCTAAAAGCGCCATTAGATATTTATTTAAAATTAAATAGTGGAATGAATCGCTTAGGATTTTCTGGTGAAACTATATATAAAATTTGGCAAGAAGCAAAAGCAAATAATAATATTAACAAGATAACGCTTATGAGTCATTTTAGTAGTGCTGATAATATTAAAACTATACAAGATCAATACATTTTTATTAAGAAAAGTTGTAAAGGTATTCTTGCTGAACGCAGTTTAGCAAATTCTGCTGCTATTTTATGGCATCCATCGACACATCATGATTGGGTACGCCCAGGAATTATTCTTTATGGTGCTGCACCTAACGGCCATGTTACTATTCTTAATGATACAGGATTACGTCCTGTAATGAGCCTATATTCAAAGTTATTAGCTGTACAGACTTTAGAGGCAGGGGTTAATGTTGGTTATGGTAATTTTTGTCAAACTAAAACTACTATGCGTATTGGTATTGTAGCTTGTGGATACGCTGATGGTTATCCTCGTCATGCACCACAGGGTACGCCTATTATTGTTGATGGTTTTTTAACTCATACTATAGGAATGGTATCTATGGATATGTTAGCCGTAGACTTAACGCCTTGTCCTAAAGCAGATATTAATAGTGATGTAGAATTATGGGGAGAAAACCTATCAATTGATATAGTTGCTGCAGCAGCAAATACTATTAGTTATGAACTCATGTGCGCATTAGCAACTAGGGTTCCTATTATATTACATACTAATTCATAAAAACTATACTAGGTATTTTTATTCAGGTTAGAACAAATATTTATTAAATCTCTTTATAAGATCTTATTTACCTAGTTTTATGTTATAAATTACTGTAATTAGATTACATCTTAATTTAAACTATTTTACTTATTTCAATAAAATATAATATAATTTAAGATTATATAATTAATAGTTTAATTTAAAGTATTTATTAAGAACAAGAATATAATGTTTGCTTTTATTTTCTTATAACTTGATTTAAATTAAGTTGTAGATTCCCGCTCTAATTTTTAAAAATATCTGCATTACTAATATAGGTAATTAGGTCTAGTACTTTATTTGAGTAACCAGTTTCATTATCGTACCAAGCAATTAGTTTTACAAAATTATCATTTAGTATGATACTAGCTTTAGCATCAAATACTGAAGTTAATTGTTCTCCATTAAAATCACTAGAAACAACTTCATCGTCTGTATATCCTAGAATTCCTTTTAGTTTGTCTTTGTCTTCAGCAGCTTCTTTAATAGTCGTACAGATCTCTCTATGGGTTGTAGATTTTACTAAGCGCGCTGTAAGATCGATAACGGAAACATTTGCTATTGGCACGCGAAAAGCTATTCCTGTTAATTTTCCTGCGAGTTCAGGAATTATTTTGCCTACTGCCTTAGCGGCACCAGTAAAAGAAGGAATAATATTTTGTAATACACCGCGCCCACTACGCCAATCTTTACAGGAAGGGCTGTCTACTATTTTTTGTGTCGTGGTAGTTGCGTGTACTGTTGTCATTAATGCTTCAATAATACCAAATTTATCATTAATAATTTTTGCTAATGGAGCTAGACAATTTGTAGTGCAAGAAGAATTAGAAATAATCTCCTGCTTAGCATAAGTCTTATGATTAACTCCCATAACAAACATTGGTGTATCATCTTTAGGGGGAGCAGTGAGTACTACTCTTTTAGCTCCTGCCATAATATGCTTACGAGCAGCCGCATTAGTAAGAAATTGCCCTGTAGCTTCTATTACAACATTGACATTCACTTCATTCCATTTTAAGTTAACAGGATCTTTTTCAGAGGTAATACGTATAATTTTATTATTAACTACTAAATCACCATTTTTTACTTTTAAACTACCGCTAAAAGAACCATGTGTAGAATCGTATTTCAACATATAAGCTATATAATCAGTATCTAATAAATCATTAATTGCAACTATTTCTATGTGAGAATATTGTTGAGCAATACGGAAAATAATACGACCAATACGACCAAACCCATTAATACCTATTTTAATAGCCATTATATTCCATCCGCTATATATTAATGAATACAAAAGTAGTAAATAAAACCATAAAAACCTTAATAAGCATAAGTAGAATCTTATCAATATTCATTATTATAATACTTTATACTTTACTATTCACTTATAATTTATTCTAAATCTTCTTAAGAAACTTTTAGATAATAGAGGTAAATAAAAAACATAGTTACTCTTTTATAATAAAGAGAGAATAAATGGATATTTAATCTATTCTAATAAATTATTTAAATAATACGTAATAAGTATAAAAATATCTCTAGTTAAGAGGTATTAATTTATATAGATGACTTATAAATTAATTATAAAAATAATACTATCATATTAGTGATAAATTAATATTTATTAATAAAAGTTATTATGTTATATAACATTTATCATAGCTTTATATATTCTACTAACGATTTCTAATAGAACTGAAGAATAGTTTATAAATATTTATGTTATAATAATTTTCAGCTCTAATAGTTAGATAATAATGAATAGTAAATAGGAATTATAATAATAATTTATTTATAGAATGTTAATTAAATCAAAAAATTAGAATAGACCTAAAGTTTAGTTACCTCATAAGCTAGACATGATAAACTAAAAACTTATCAATGAAGATCGCCGCAAGCTAAGCATAATGCATAACAGTTTTGTGGATCATTAAATTGATTAAATGAATTTATTTTTTCTTTTATCATGGTTATTATAATAAATAATGGAGTAGGTAATATTGCTTCTACTGAAATGCTAATTTGATTTAAAATCATATTACTTAAACTATTATGATCAATAAACCAATGCAATTCATAATCATTAAGATTAGCTAATTCAGCTGTTTTTTTTACTGCATCGTCAAAATTACCTAATTGATCAACTAAGTTATTATTTTTAGCATCTGATCCCATCCATACACGGCCCTGAGCAATTTGGTCTACTTGTTTAGGTGTTTTGTGCCGAGCAGTAGCAACTAAATTAATAAAAGTTTGATAATTATACCCGATATTCATTTGCATTATTTGGCTAAACTCGGGGGGAAGTGCCTTTATTGTAGTAACATTTGCTAGTGGTGAAGTTGCTACTCCATCAGTATGGATACCAATACTCTCAAGTGATTTATCAATAGTATTTATTACACCAAAAATACCGATAGAACCAGTAAGAGTACTTGGATTAGCAATAATATAATTGGCTGGAGTAGAAATCCAATAGCCACCTGATGCGGCTATTCCACCCATAGAGACTACTAATGGTTTACCTGTAGCACGAAGTGCCACTAACTCTGAGCGTATAACTTCAGAGGCATTAACGCTGCCACCTGGGCTATTTACTCGCAAGATAACGGCTTTAATTTTAGGATCTAGCCGTGCTTGACGGATTTGTGCAACGGCAGTATCTCCTCCAACACTACCTGGTATTTGTAAACCATCAATAATAGTACCATTTATTAGAATAACTGCTATTTGGTTATTTTGTTGTAACTTTTCTTTTATTCGATAGTTATAGATACTAATAAAGTTAAAATCTTTATTTTCTTTATTCCAACCAAAAATATCAGTTAATTCAGCTTCTATAGTAGAACGAGAAGCTAATTTATCAACAAGTTTATGATCTAACGCATATTGAGCTAAATTACCATTAACGGCTTGTAATTTACTAATAATATCAGTAGCCATATTTGGGAATAATTGCTCTTTACTAAGATTGCGATTAGAAGCTACTTCTATTAAATAATTTTGCCATAATCCTTTTATCCAGTGACTATTCGCTTCTCGTGCTTTCGAAGACATATCATCGCGAATCATTGGTTCAACTGCAGACTTATAACTACCTACACGAAAGATATGAGTTGTAATTTTTAGATTATTTAATAATGATTTATAATATAAAATATTACTAGAAAAACCTTTAAGTCCAACTGAACCTTGTGGTGATAGATAAATTTTATTAGCAAAACTAGCTAGATAATACTGCATTTGATTGTAACTATCACTAATAGCATAAATTGGTTTATTACTCTTGCGAAACTCATGTAACGCATTACCTATATATTGTAATGATGATAGATCTGTACCAATAAAGTTATTCAATGATAATACAATACCTGTGATATCATTATCAGTCTTAGCTTGGCGAATTTTCTCTACCACTTCAAATAAAGAGTTTTCCTGCAAATGAGCACTAGAAGATCTTAGTAGTTCACGACTCCATTCTAGTAATTTATCATTCATAATTGGTTTGTCGATAATAATACCACTTAAATCAATTAATAGCGCACTATTAGTGGAATTTGTAGTTTTTTTTTCAAATTGAAAATAAAGACTAATACCAATTAAAATTAATAAAATAAAAAATAAATTAAGAAAAAATTCTCTAATAAAATTTAACAAATACCATGTATGCTTAATAATGCTAGCAATAAATCGCCACAAAATGCACATATAGTCTCCAATATAAATCTAACAGCTAATTATATCCTAATCATCTTTAAAATAAATATTAGTTTTAACTGTTTTATTGATTTTTTTGATTAGTAATTTTAATACTAAACTAGTAATGTATACCATTTTAACCCTAATAAAAATTATTATCAGAAAAATTAATTAAGATTTATTACTTAATTTTTAAATTTTTATGTAATTTTTAGATTAAATCATGTAACTTTTTATTATTAGAAAACTTAGTTAATATATAATTATTGATTATTTACTTGAGTAGTATAAGAGTAATATAAGTTATATAAAAACTTTATTACTTATCATAATTATTATAAGACTAACTTAGTCTATTAAAGATTTATTATAATAAACGATACTTAATACTTATTATAATTGTTAAATCTACTAGTTATTATTTAACTTACCTATTTGTTAAATAACAGTATCTCTAATTATTACTAGATATAAATAAGTAACTCAATGTGCTTTAAAAGCTATCATATTAAATATTAATATAAATTATATTAATGATCTAAATTATAAAAGATAATTACTAGTAAACATAAGTATTTAATATTTAGAATTAATATTCTAAATATAATAGAATATTTTATCATTGCTCAATCAATAAATTAAATTAGTTTGCAGTTAAATTAATAGTAAAAATATCATGTTGTAATAGCAAGTTTATTCTACTTCATTTATATTAACATAACTATAAGCAAATTAATTAAATGATATTAATTTAACTTAGATCCACAATCTCTTAATTATACTACTATCATTGATAGTATATCATAATAAAAATTAAAATTTTGTCTTAAAAAATTTATTTAAAGCTATATGCATATAGGTATTATACAAGAGTATTTTATTATCCACGTTAACCTAACAACTCTAATAAAAACTATAAAGATAAAGAAAAAATTATTCTTGTATAGTCATTAATAAAATGTATTATTAATTATATGTTAGATATTTTGTATGAATTACTTTATAGAGTAATAAAAGAGAACTAAAAACTATACTACTCTTCTTTTTATTAGTATTATAGTTGAAAATTACAAATTAATTACCTGTTTTTACTTATAATATTATTATTTTTAATAAGCATTTTGATAAATACTAAAAAGAACTCAATATTATTGAGTACATCGATCTACTTTGCTATCACTATTAATAATTAATAATAAATACTATAACTATTACTAAGATAATGAACAGACAAACATAATGCTATTATTCTTACTTTATTTACTAATAAAACTAATTTAACTTCATATTTTATATGAAAGCAAAAATTTATAATCTAATATAAAGTTATATCTAAGATATTTAATATAGATATGTAATTTCATAATTATTTCTTTTAATTATAGATTGCTAGAAATAAATCTATAATAGTACGTTTTCTTATTATAGCAGGTTTTAAGCATTATTTAGTAATAAAAAAATATAATGAAGAAAAGAAAAGTATACTACTATCACGTTTTAAAAAAATGAAATAATCTATAAAAAATTAATTAAATAGCAAACATAACTTACATATTTTTTACTTATATAATTTTTATTAGTTATAACTAGAATCATATGCTTTATACATGACCTAAATTATTATGTACTACTAATAATTTAGATACTAAAATAATTTATTAGATGTTATTAAGTTATCTTTTAAACATATTTTTTAAAATTTATTACATTTATTCTAAACTTATTAGTAAAATACTAGTTTATATATTATCTATTATTATATAGTTAATAATTAATAGTAGACTTATAAACAGTATTAACATAAATAAACTAAAAGTTATTTTTAGTAAGATTTTATACAGTTTTTAATAATTATGTTATAAAAAATTTAATATACTAAGTATAATAAATTTTTATCTTTAGTGTTTAATAGATTAGTGAATATTTTAATAAAAATCCTTAATAAAAATATTAATTTACTAAATTTAATAAAAAATAAATACTAAAAGTATTATGGATAGAAGATGTATTAAAATTAATAAAGAATAATATTATTATGTTTTATTTTATATTCTATTGTTTTAGCAGTTTCTAGATTAAATATAAAACATTGACTTTATAGTTTTATTATTAATAAAGCTTTTAGAAAACTTAATAATAATTAATATTGATAATAGTAACTATTATATTTATTAATGTATTTATTAAAAAATTAAAGTTATACTAAATTATAGTATTATAAATAATAAATAGTATATTATTTTATAATATATAGGATTAAATCATATTAGAGTTAATTTACTTATTTAACAATAGTAAATTGACTAGTTTTTAAAAAATAAATTCTGACCATACGGGAGCATGGTCAGATGGTTTTTCCATACCTCTAATATGATAATCAATGTCCGTTGCAATACAATATTTCGCTAAGGAATGGCTTGCTAACAACAAATCAATACGTAGTCCACAATTTTTATCAAAACCACGAGAACGATAATCAAACCAGGAAAATTTATTATTGTATCTAGGATGTTTTATACGAAAAGTGTCAATAAGACCCCAATTTTGTAAACGAGCTAACCAGTTACGCTCTTCTGGTAAGAAAGCACATTTTCCACTACGTAACCAGCGTTTACGATTCTCTTCACCAATACCAATATCTTGTTCTGTTGGGCTGATATTTAAGTCTCCCATAATTAAAATCTGAGAATTATAAGAAAAATATTGTTCTAAATAATTTTGTAAATCATCAAAAAATTTTTTTTTAGCTAGAAATTTAGTGGGATGGTTACGGTTTTCTCCATGTGGAAAGTAACCATTAATTATCGTTAAAATACCCCTTGGTGTCTGCAAATCAATCATAATAATACGGCGTTGTGCATCATTAGCATCAGTAGGGAGGCCACGTCGTATAGCTAGTGGCCACTGTCTAGTTAATAGTGCAACGCCATAATGTCCTTTTTGTCCATAATAAAATACGTGATATCCGTGTTGGCTAACCTCCTTTAAGGGAAATAGTTCATCATGAACTTTAGTTTCTTGTAGACCAATTATATCAGGTTGTTGCTGTATAATAATTGCTGAGAGTTGATGAAGATGGGCTCGTAACCCATTAATATTAAAAGAAACAAATTTCATTTTTATAACCATTTTTATGTAAATAAATTTATGTACTAAATAACAAATAAAAATTTATTAGTATGTTATATAGTAATTTTAATTAGTAATTACTTCTATATCATAGCTAAAATAATTACTGAAATTATAGTATTATATTAATAACTTTACTAAAAATTAATTTTATTATCGCTTTACAGAAAAATTTAATGGAAAAATTCAATGAAGATTAGTGACACGTTAGATTTAAATTTATTATTGCTAATAATAAATTTTTTTATGTTATTAAAATTAATTTTAATAACAGTTATATAATTTAAAAAATTTTATTTTTAATATAAAATATGACTTTTAATATTTAATTATTAAAATAAATAAGATTGTATCTTAATATGCTGAATCAATAAAATAATAGTAATAATTACTTCTTAAAAGAATGCTAAATTATAATAAATATAAGTGTTCATCTTAAGTTACTACTTATAGTAAATATACTAAAATAATTCTTAGTAGAAGGATAATTAATAAATAAAAAATTAATTATGTAAGATAATATTGTTTTTATTTAGTATTATCTAGTTATTTTAGTTTACTTAATACTTTTGTATATTATGAAATGATTAATAATAAATATTAAAATAACTCAGTAAGCTAAGCTAAGCTAGATCTATTCTTTTAGATTTAACTATGCATAGGAATTAGCAGAATTAAATTTAACCTATATCTATTAATATAAGAGATAAAAAATTTTAGTATTTATTATTTTTATAATTGGTAATATAATAAATATTATTCAAATATTATGCTTAGAAATTAGTGATATTTTACTAAAACTTATAATAAATCTTGTATATTTATAAGAGTTAGTATTAACTTGTTTTTGTTCTAGTTTATTTGTTTCTGCGATCTTTAAAAAATAAATTTGATTAAAGTTAAAGTTAATTGCATAGTAATTATAAAAAGTAATATAATTACCACTTAACTTTAGTATCATAATAAATGATAGTTTAATACAAAAAATTAGTTATCAATAATTAATTACTACAAAATGGCTGAGGTTAGCACTTAATATTACTACGTTACTTAATATAATTAAGTAATATTTAATTATTTAGATATTATTAAAACTAATAATAGTAATTTACTAGCTACCTGTTATTACACGTATTATTTAATATTATCTAATAATAGTATTTAGTAAAATAAAAAATAATATTCACTATAAATAAAGAATAGCTAAAACAGTTAAATAAATTATTATGCCATACATAATTTTATAGCTAACCCTATTATTACTTGAATATTATTATTTTAAACATAAAAATATTAGTCTAATTTTACTAATTTATAAGCCAATATTAATATTGGAAAAAATAAAATTTAGCTAGACAATAGAATGCTATTAAATGCTTTAAATACAATTTACCTAAAGTAGGTAACAAAATTATATACCTTGAGAATGTTATATGCGTGTTTATGACAATATTTTATAGTCAAATCTTTTATACTTCAAAGATAACTTTGAAAAAAAGTGTAGTACTTTTCTATAACTTTTTTCTATAAGGTTATAATTATAAGGTAATATTTACCATTAATAAGTAGTTATAATTTAATAATTAGTAACTCTATATATTTTAAAAGATTATCTAATATAGTCTTACCATTTTATAGTGCTGGATAGTTATAGATTTTAATATTTAAGATAAAATTATGAAAACAATAGTTTTTAACGTTGGTTATTTAGAATTAGTTTAAGTAACAGTATTATAAGAGGTGGAACATAATATATTTTATATTAATTTTTAATGTTAAAAATAGCAAAATTACAAAGTAGTTATATAAATAGTTATAAATTAACATTATTCTCTTTAACACGTAATAGTATTACGTAATTTGATTATATTTCTATAAGCTAGATAACTAGTAGTATGATACTAGCATCCATTAATTACTATTAACATATATTTATAAAAATAATTATTAATTTGCAATATGTTATGTAGGTAGTTTTAATTATGGTTAATTACATAAATAATCATAAAAATTATAATTAATAAATTAATAATTTTAGTAGATAAAGTAGATAAAGACTATCTTATAATAAAAAACAATTATACAGTAATGTAATTAACAAAATTCTTTTAATATAATATTAAGCTACATATTATTAAAATAATAATTAGTAGCTTCTAATTATGAATATATAGAATGTATTATTATTAGTAATGATGATAATTAAATATCTAAGTTAATCTATAAATTATGTAAGTGTTTTAATTATAATAACATAATATTAATAGATATGCATAATACTAAATAAACTAAATATATAGCTAACTATACGTTAATCACTAAATTAACTTTATACATAAAATAGTTAATCTAACTAAATTATTTAGTGCTATATTAAAAAATAAGTTAAAGAATTAACTTATGTTTATGTATAGGTTATAATTGCATCTATTCTAGTTATGGTTATAATGGTTCTTATTTTTTTAAATTAGAATAATTAAAATAATGCCATTAAGTTAATTTATTATAAATTAATTAAGACATTAATAATTGGTAAAAATATAAATTAACACAATTTATTTTTCAGTACTTTAGCTGCTAATTAAAAAATAAAATACTTATACTTTAGTACTTATTTTTAAACTTTATATATATGATATATATAAAAGTACTTAATTGTATTTAAGTAGATATTCTATGAAAATAATATAAAAATTTTAATTAATAAAGATAGGATTTTATTTTGTAGAAGACTAAATATTAATTATCTATACTCAATACTAGAATTACTAAATACCTAATTTTATCATATTAAAAAATAAATTTAAATATTCATTATTTTAATAACCGTAATTTATATTTTCTAGATAACTATATGCTAAAAATTTATTTATTATATTATCAATAGATATATCAGCTGAATAGTTAACAAAAAATAAAAAAAATCTAATTTAAATAAAAATTAATTAAAAGATAAAATTCATAGAGCGCGATAAAGCGCTCTCTTAACTAAGCTAGCCTACTTTATCGCGTAAAAACAAATAACATAATATCACTTAATCTGATAGTACTCTAGTGATTTACCTTTTTTAAGTCCTTCTTTAATCCCTGCAGGAGTACGTCCTTGACCAGTCCAAGTTTTACTTTCACCAGTTTTTTCATTAATATATTTATATTTAGGTGGACGTTGTATACGTTGTTTTTTATTTATATCTTTAGATAATACAGTGCTCTGTAATAATTCAGCAGGCTCAATACCATCAGCGGCTAACATTTTAAGATATTCAAGTTTTTTATGTGTACGTTCTTCGGATTTTTCCCTTTCTTTCTTTTCGTCTTTACGGCGTTCTTCAAGAATAGTACGTAATTTTTCAAAAATTTCTTCTAATGTTTCAAGACCGCATTCACGTGCTTGAATACGTAAAGTACGCACGTTGTTAAGTGTTTTTAATAATTCGTTCATTAGTCCTAGTCTCAAATTAATAATTATAGTGGGAATATATACATAATAATAGAATGCTATGTTATTTTCTGCAATAGATAATTTAATTAGTACGATAAAATAACACTTTTAAAGTGTAGTATTTTGTTCGTACTAATAAACTTAACTATTAACTATTAACTATTAACTATTAACTATTATTTTATTTTTAAGCAAAAATATTAAAAAATTTAAAAATTATAATATTATAAAATAATAATAAACTAATGCTATATAAAATATGATTTATTATTAAATTATCTGTTCATAGTAAAAAATTTAAAATTAGTAAATTACAATAATATTGTAAAAGATAAAAATAATACCTAAAAAATATAATAATTCTTGTTCTTATTTCTTAAAAAAATTTATTCTAGTTTGCTATTACTAGTTTAACTAATGTTAAAAACAGTAGTTACTTTATTTTTTAATAATCTCCTCTAAAACTCTTATTTATCTAATTTTCATGCTATAAATTACTATAGTCAGATTATATCTTAATTTAAACTATTATCTATTTTAGTAATAATCTAATATAATTTTAGATTATTTAATTATACTAATAGTATTTTTACTTAACACATGCTAAGTAAATAACTTATTATTAAGTTATCTTTTAGTATTAAAGAATCTATTTTATTTTTTAAGTAATATTATATTTAAGTAAATTTTACTAGTTCTAGTAATCTATATCTATTACAATTTTAATTGTAATAGATATTTATACATAAAGTCCTTGAGTAATCTAAAATTAGATTATCTTTTATTGATAAAAATTATATAGATAACTGCTTTACTTTTTTATTAACGATTGCTTAGTTTTTAAGATATGTTTTTTTAAATAAAACTTTTTGTGTTTTTATCGGTTTAAATAGTATTTAGTAATGTTAATAAGTATATTCTGATACTGTATATTATTTTTTAATACATAATTATTACTTATTCTATAGTTTTAGCTAACAAAAATAACTATGATGCTATCATAAATACTAAAATAATAACTATAATTTTTTATTTTTATGCAAGTTATTATGATATAAATAAGGTAGGTATTAGATATAATCTATTCTTTGAGTACTCGAGTATTAGTAATATTAGGCGTAAATTAAGATTAATATAGCATTGAATTTTTAAATATAGCATAAAATATTAAAGGTTATTAGCATAATACTAATATATAAATATGCTAATTTATTAATAATTCTCTCTAGTAATGTATTTGTTAAAATTAGTCAATAAAATTGTATTAATCTAAACGGCTAGTAATGAATGTTAGTTAATAGTTTATTACAATTCAATTGTATTGGTAATAGTATTATTATTACTATCATACTTAAATATATTAGTGATTAATTGTATCTATTAGTTATTATTATATAATAATATAGATGTTTATGGATTTATTTGCTATATAAAGTAAGTATACAAAATAATAGGCTACATTAACTATATCTTTAAATATATCTATTTGATATTTGCTAAATGATTGCTATTCATAAATTTTTTTATCTATTATTCCCACTCTATTGTTGCTGGAGGTTTACCACTAATATCATATACTACACGAGAAACACCTTTTACCTCATTAATAATTCTATTAGAAACATGACCTAAAAAATCATACGGTAAATGTACCCAATGTGCCGTCATAAAATCGATAGTTTTTACTGCTCGTAGAGAAATAACCCAATCATATTTACGCTCATCACCCATCACACCAACTGAACGTATTGGCAGAAAAACGGTAAAAGCTTGGCTAACTTTATTGTATAAATCAAATTTATGTAGTTCTTCAATAAATATTGAATCAGTGTGTCGTAGTAAATCACAGTATTCTTTTTTTATTGGGCCTAATACGCGAACGCCGAGACCTGGACCAGGAAATGGATGACGATATAATATGTTATATGGCAAGCCAAGCATTAAACCAATTTTACGTACTTCATCTTTAAAAAGTTCTTTTAACGGTTCAATTAACCCTAACTTCATATTTTTCGGTAAACCACCTACATTATGATGAGATTTAATAACATGTGCTTTACCAGTACTTGATGCTGCAGATTCAATGATATCAGGGTAGATAGTACCCTGTGCTAACCATTTAACCCCTTTTTGTTTACTTGCTTGTTGCTCAAATACCTCAATAAATATCCGTCCGATAATATTACGTTTTTCTTCTGGATCATTAATACCAAATAGTGCTTCTAGAAAACGATCCTCAGCAGAAATAGGAATAATATTAAGGCCTAATTGATCACCAAACATTGCTAGTACTTGCTCTGTTTCTCCTGTACGTAATAGACCATTATTAATAAAAACACAAGTCAGGCGCTTACCAATCGCGTAATGCAATAACATAGCTGTTACTGATGAATCAACGCCACCGGATAAACCTAGGATAACCTGATCAGTCTTAATTTTTTTACGTAAATTATTTATTATATTTTCAGTAATATTGGTAGATGTCCATAATGTTGCACAATGACAGATATGTAATAAAAAATTCTTTAATAAATGTTGCCCCTTTTTTGTATGTGTAACTTCTGGATGAAATTGTACACCATAAAAATGTTTTATTTCATTAGCAATGATAGCAAAGTCACAGTTATCCGTACTAGCTACAGTAATGAATCCTGGTGGAATCATACTTACTTTGTCTCCATGACTCATCCAGACATCTAGTAATGAATGGCGAACAGGACTATAGGCATCCTGAAGATTATCAGTTAAAATACACTTTGTTTTAATTTCAACTTGAGCATACCCAAATTCACGTTGTTTAGAACTTGATACTTTTCCACCTAATTGTAACGCCATTGTCTGCATACCATAACATATACCTAACACAGGAATACCTGCGGTGAATACATATTCTGGTGCGCGTGGACTATTATCTTCTATAGTACTCTTCGGGCTACCAGAGAGAATAATACCGTTTGGCTGAAATTTATAAATTTGCTCTTTAGTTACATCCCATGCCCATATCTCGCAATAAACTCCAATCTCACGCACTCTGCGTGCGACTAATTGAGTATATTGAGAACCAAAATCAAGAATAAGAATACGATGCTGCTGGTGAATATTTTTTATCATTTTACTATATCCAAATTAGCTTATACGATAATTAGGTGATTCTTTAGTAATAGTCACATCGTGTACATGGCTTTCCTGAATACCTGCCCTACTAACACGAACAAATTTTGCTTTAGTACGTAACTCAACAATAGTTACGCAACCTGTTAGCCCCATGCATGAACGTAACCCTCCCATTTGCTGATAAATAATCTCTTTAAGTAAGCCTTTATAAGGAACACGACCTTCAATACCTTCTGGCACTAGTTTTTCTGCTGTATTATTAGTTTGAAAGTAACGATCAGATGATCCCTGAGACATTGCTCCTAGTGATCCCATGCCACGATAAGATTTGAATGAGCGCCCTTGATATAACTCAATTTCACCTGGTGACTCTTCTGTTCCTGCTAACATTGATCCTACCATTATACAAGATGCCCCGGCAGCAATTGCTTTAGCAATGTCACCAGAAAAACGAATTCCACCGTCAGCAATAACTGGAATATTTCTTTTCGTAAGCGCATCTACTACGTCAGAAATAGCAGTAATTTGTGGTACACCTACACCAGTTACAATCCGAGTAGTACAAATTGATCCAGGACCAATACCAACTTTTACTGCATTAACGCCAGCTTCAGCTAGTGCTATCGCACCGGCCGCAGTTGCAACATTACCACCAATAATCTGTAAATTAGGGTATTTAGTGCGTGTATTACTAATACACTGTAATACACCTACTGAATGACCATGGGAAGAGTCAATTAATAAAATATCAATACCTGCTGCTACTAGTGCATCAATTCGCTTTTCATTATCATCACTAATAGTAGCGCTAACAGCAGCACCAACACGCAAACGTCCCATTTTATCTTTACAAGCATTCGGCTTATTTTCTGCTTTTTGGAAATCTTTAGCAGTAATCATACCAATTAAATGAAAATTTTCGTCTACAACTAAAGCTTTTTCTACTCGTTTTTTATGCATTTTTTGAAAAATAACTTCACGTGATTCATCTTCTTTAACAGTAACTAAGCATTCTTTTAATGTCATAACTGCTGTAACAGGCTGATCTAAATTAGTAATAAAACGAACATCACGTTTAGTGATGATACCTACTAGTTCACAATCTTTAGTAACTACAGGATAGCCAGCAAAACCATTACGGCAAATTAATTCTTTTACTTGACGTAGAGTTGTTGTTGGGGTAATAGTTTGTGGTTCAGTAACTACGCCACTTTCGTGTTTTTTTACATGTCGAACTTCTTCAACCTGTCGTTCAATAGACATATTTTTATGAATAAAACCCAAACCACCTTCTTGTGCTAATGCAATAGCGAGACGAGACTCGGTAACAGTATCCATAGCTGCAGAGAGCATAGGAATATTTAATTTAATAGTTTGGGTTAATTGAGTTTCGAGTTTTGTATTTTTAGGTAAAACAGTTGAATAGGAAGGAACTATAAGAAGGTCATCAAAGGTTAGTGCTTCTTTTAAAATTCGTAACATGGGCAATATCTCACCAAAGCAAAGGATAAAAGACAAAATATTGCCGTGGCATTATACAGAGTATTATATATTGCCTCCAGCATTTTATGTAATTTTTTATGATTTCTAAAATAAGGCTATATAAGTTTATTAGAAAGATTAGGTTTCTACTTGTGACACAAAAAGAGTTTCTATATTATCTATCAAGTAACAGTATTTTACTAAAACATAAAATAAAAACTTTAGTTAACAAACATATTATATAAAATCTTATTTTAATGTATTAATATTATAAAGAATTTATTAGGTTAGCCAACACTACAATTAGTATTAACCAACACTAATGCTTTGATAATACATTTAGTAATAATAATTACTCCAGAATTATTATAAAATATAAAAATATAATTTATAGAAACTATTCTATTTGTTATCCTTCTATAAAATTTAATCTGCTACGATTTTATAAAATATTAGATGAAAATAAATTAAGATAATTAAATAACTTGATATATAATGTATAATTTAATAATAGTATTGTATATTGTATAATATATGTTTATTGATTCTATAACTTACAAAATACTATTAAGAGTGATAGGAATAGTTATCTCTATATGCTTAATATAACGATACATCTAGCACTGACCTTTACGATAATTAAGTTTTAATATTTAACTGGAATAATTTTAAGTAGCATGTCTAAATACTATAATATTGCCTTAGGAGTTGAATATAATGGCAATGGCTATCATGGTTGGCAGCGTCAAAAACAAAATATAAGCATACAGGAATGTCTTGAAACGGCTTTATCCAAGATTGCTAATCAATTAATAAACATATTTTGTGCCGGGCGCACTGATACAGGTGTTCATGCTACAGGTCAAGTAATTAATTTTATTACTACAGCTTTACGTAAAGAATCTGCTTGGATAATAGGGACTAATGCATATTTGCCTGAAAATATTACTATTATTTGGATGAAAAATGTTACTAAAGATTTTCATGCTCGTTTTAGTGCTAATGCTCGACGCTATAATTATATTATTTTTAATCACCATTATCGTCCTGCGATTCTTATACATAAGGTTACTCATTATCCAAAATTACTCAATACATCAAAAATGGCGCATGCAGCTCAATATTTGTTAGGAGAGCATGATTTTACTTTATTTAAAAAATTACAATGTCAAGCTAAATCTGCACGACGGGAAATAAAACATATTGTAGTAAGTCGTTATGGTAATTATATTATAATAGACATTAAAGCTAATGCATTTTTGCATCATATGGTACGTAATATTGTTGGTAGTTTAATAGAAATTGGTGTGGGTCATAAAAATGAGGATTGGTTAGTACAGTTACTTACACTAAAAGATCAAACTCAGGCTATTAAAATGGCAAAAGCAGATGGCCTATATTTAGTAGGTGTTGATTATCCAACGAGATTTATGTTACCACAAAGCACATCAGTACCCTTTTTTATGAGGAAAGGTAGTAACAATTAATTCATTAAACTCTTTAAATTTAGTATTTATTATATAAAATTAAAATACTATTACATTAATAGTTTTTATTAATATAAAAGTACATAAAAATTATAAGTATTAGGTGATATTAAATTTACACCATATAGTAGATTACACATAAATCTATTAGAATAATATTTGATCTAAAAGTAACATACAAAAAATTATAAATTTAATGATTAATTAAATTTTTATGTGTTTATATTTATTTAGTAAAATCAGTAATATAATATAGCTTTTAATTTTAAATTATATTTTTAACTTTCTTTTATTAGATAGTTAGTAGCCATATCTTTCCTGCTAGGAGGCTTATTATTACATATCGCTAGCCTTATTAGTAGTATTCTATTTTATAATCATTTTAATATTTATCTTATGAGTATTTTATAGTATTTCTAGTTACAGATAACACACTTAACTATATCAATAGTCATATTTAGTAAAAAATTTTTTAGTGACCTTTATTTCAAATCATATTACCAGACTTATTTTAGGTAAGATTTATAATCTTATAAATACTAACAGCAAAAATAAAGATTTTTATAGGTAGTATTTATAAAAATTATAAATATTAGTACGTAGCAATACAGCAAAAATAAACCTTTTATAAAACTATAATTTGTGTTATGAAACTAATATATCTAAAATAATTTCATAAGCAATATTATGCTAGGAAATTAATAATGAGCTGGATTGAACGAATTCTTACTAATAAAATTGCATTCTCTCGTAAAGCTAATATTCCTGAAGGGGTATGGACTAAATGTGATAGTTGCGAAAAAATTCTCTATCGTATTGAATTAACACATAATCTAGAAGTTTGTCCTAAATGTAACCATCATATGCATATTTCTGCACGTGTACGTTTGCTAGCTTTTCTAGATAGAGATAATAATATGATAGAACTAGGAAAAGAACTTACACCAAAGGATACTTTGAAATTTAAAGATATTAAAAAATATAGTGACAGATATGCTGCGGCACAAAAAGAAACTAATGAAAAAGATGCTCTTATTGTTATGAAAGGAACTTTATTTTCTATGCCTCTCGTAGTAGCTTGTTTTGAGTTTTCTTTTATGGGAGGATCCATGGGTTCCGTTGTTGGAGCGCGTTTTGTGCGTGCGGTTGAGCAAGCGTTAAAAGATCGTTGTCCGCTGGTTTGTTTTTCTTCTAGTGGTGGCGCACGTATGCAAGAGGTATTAATATCACTTATGCAAATGGCAAAAACTAGTGCTGCGCTAGCTAGGATGCAAGAAGCTTGTTTACCATATATTTCGGTACTAACTAATCCAACTATGGGAGGTGTTTCTGCTAGTATAGGAATGCTAGGTGATATTAATATTGCGGAGCCAAAAGCGTTAATTGGTTTTGCTGGTCCTAAGATAATCGAACAAACAGTAAGAGAAGTATTACCTTCTGGTTTTCAGCGTAGTGAATTTTTAATTGAAACAGGAGCAATTGATATGATTGTGCATCGCCTACAAATGCGAGAAATCCTAGCGAGTCTCTTATCTAAACTTACCCATAAACCACAGCCGGTTGTTACTGTTGCTAACGTTAAACAGTTTGCAGTAATGCTAAATGAATAATTCTTCTTTTTCACCTAAATCAACTTCTTCTTTGGCAACCTGGTTATCCTATATAGAATTATTACATAATCAGGAAATTGATTTAGGTCTAGAACGCGTTAAAAAAGTTGCCGAACGTATAGAACTGTTAAAACCTGCAACTTATGTATTTACTATTGCTGGTACTAACGGTAAAGGTACAACTTGTTGTGTATTAGAAAAAATTCTTCTTGCTGCTGGTTTACGGGTAGGGGTCTATAGTTCACCACATCTTTTATGTTATACAGAGCGTGTACGTATTCAAGGAAAAGAGCTTAACGAAATAACACATTGTCATTCTTTTTCTAAGATTGAAGCGGTACGTGGTAATATTTCATTAACTTATTTTGAATTTAGTACTTTGTCAGCGTTATATCTATTTAAACAAGCAGTGCTTGATGTAGTTATTTTAGAAGTTGGACTTGGTGGTCGTTTAGATGCTACTAATATTATTAATTCTGATATTGCTGCAATTACTAATATCGGTCTTGATCATACTAATTGGTTAGGTGCTGATAAAGAAAGTATTGCGCGTGAAAAATCAGGTATATTTCGTTATAATAAACCAGCAATAGTAGGCGAACCTGAGAGACTTTATTCTATTGAAACAGTTGCCGCAAAGTTAGGAGCTAGGCTTTATCGTTATCATGATGCTTGGCAATTTAGTCGCCAAGATAGCAGTTGGCACTGGCGAAGTGGTTCATACCAATTAGATAATTTACCTTTACCTAAAGTACCGTTACAAAATGCTGCGACAGCATTAGCAATGCTACATTACTCTACTTTTTTTGTCAGCAAATTAGCTATTCATAAAGGTTTACAGACTGCTTGTTTACCAGGACGTTTTCAAGTTTTTAGTAAACAACCTATGTTAATCCTAGATGTTGCTCATAATCCTCATGCTGCTTCTTATTTAGCCCAACAACTCGCTAAATTACCAGAACGATCAGGTAAAGTACGTGCTGTTGTAGCGATGTTAGATACTAAAGATATTGCAGCAACTCTTAATTGTTTATCTAAACAAGTTGATAAATGGTACTGTGCATCATTATTTGATTTACATGGCGCATCCGTGGAATGGTTAACACAATATTTACCAAAACAAAATGTAAATAAAAATACGCCTTATTTATTTAATAATGTTATTCATGCATGGCATCAAGCAATGCATGACGCAGATCCACAGGATGTTGTTATTGTTTTTGGATCCTTCCGTACCGTTGCTCTTGTTATGACAGCATTAAAAACAATTTAATAACTATAAAATTGAAAATTAGAGATTTATTAATATAATAAGCATTAATATTTTTAGCTATGAAATAGGGTTAAGAGTTAATTTAAGAATTATTTTGGTTAGTGCTATTATTTTGGTTTTTATAAGAAGAATAATAATTCTAACAATATTATTTAATAATAAAAGAAGTATTAGAAGAATTTATTTACTATTATTAAGTTAATACCCAAACTTAATTTTTTTTGCAAAAAAATTAATATAAGAATATTTATTAATTAACTAATTTTACCTATATAGTAACTATGGAGTATAATTGACTCTGTCAAGCTTATAAATAAAATAAAAAAATCTAAACAGGTACTATTTATGTGACTAATTAGTATTTTGAATAATATTATTAATGCAAATAGTATTATAGTAAAATTATACTTGTTAGGTTATTAACTACCATTATTATCCATACTAATAAATAATCTATATTATGTTAGAAGTAAATAATTCTAAAAAGAAATTATAGACAGTATTGTATAAACTCAATACTCTTAATAACCTCAATGGTAAGGTAAAAATATTAAAGTCTTTTTATGGTCTGGATTGATTACGCTATTATTTTTATTATCTTATTTTCAACCTTGATTAGTTTAATTCGAGGTTTTTTCTATGAAGCGCTATCACTTATAACATGGGGATCTGCATTTTTTATTACTCATCATTTTTATCTATATCTTACAGTATATTTTACTTATTTTAGAAACGAAGTAATTCGTAATGGTATTGCTATTATTATCTTATTTATAACTACCTTAATTATTGGTGCTATTATTAATTCATTGATGAGTCGTCTGATTATCCGTACTGGATTATTAAAAATTGATAGGGTTCTTGGTGTATTTTTTGGGGCATTACGTGGTATTCTCATTGTTACCATCATATTATTTTTTATAGATACCTTTACTGATTTTACGCAAAGTATAGAATGGAAAAAATCACAATTAATCCCACAATTTAATTATATAATTAAATGGTTCTTTAACTACTTACATAATACGTCAAATTTTTTATAGGATCAATAAAGTTTATACGTAACCTTATAATAATCCATTAACGTTAGTAAGGAAAATAATATGTGTGGTATTGTTGGTATCGCTGGTTTTACACCAGTGAATCAGTTAATTTACGATGCTTTAATGGTGCTTCAGCATCGTGGACAAGATGCTGCTGGCATAGTTACTCTTGATTCTAATAATAGATTTCATTTACGTAAAGCTAATGGTTTAGTGAAGGATGTTTTTGAAATGCATCACATGTTGCATTTACAGGGCACTATGGGACTAGGTCACGTACGTTATCCAACGGCTGGTTGTACTAGCGTTTCAGAAGCACAACCTTTTTATGTAAATTCCCCATTTGGCATTACCTTAGCTCATAATGGTAATTTAACTAATACGAAAGAAATGAGAGAATACTTATTTAAAAAAAAACGTCGCCATGTAAATACTACTTCTGATTCAGAAGTTTTATTAAATATTTTTGCTAGTGCTCTAGATAATTCGCAGAATTATCCTTTAACAGAAGAGGATATTTTTACTGCTGTAGCTAAAACTCATAAATTGATAAAAGGTGCCTATGCTTGCGTAGTAATGATTATTGGTCACGGCATGGTTGCTTTTCGTGATCCTAATGGTATACGACCATTAGTAATGGGTAACTATATTTTAAAAGATGGTCGTATTGAATATATGGTTGCCTCAGAAAGCGTTGCTCTTGATACATTAGGCTTTAAATTGTTACGTGATCTTGCACCAGGTGAAGCAATATATATTAATGAAAGAGGTAATTTATTTACTCATCAATGTGCTTCTAATCCTCAATATCATCCTTGTTTATTTGAGTACGTTTATTTTGCTCGCCCAGATTCCTATATTGACAATATTTCTGTTTATAGCGCTCGAGTTCGTATGGGACAGAGTCTAGGTAAAAAAATTGCTGATAAATGGGCACAATTAGACATTGATGTAGTCATTCCTATTCCTGAGACCTCCTGTGATATCGCGTTAGAAATCGCGCGTATTTTAGATAAACCCTATCGTCAAGGATTTGTAAAAAATCGTTATGTAGGTCGTACTTTTATTATGCCAGGCCAACAGGAACGCCATAAATCAGTACGTCGTAAATTAAATGTTAATAGAGCAGAATTTAAAAATAAAAAAGTATTATTAGTAGATGATTCTATTGTACGTGGCACTACTTCAAAGCAAATTGTAATAATGGCACGTGATGCGGGTGCAATACGAGTTTATTTTGCTTCAGCAGCACCAGAAATCCGTTTTCCTAATGTATATGGTATTGATATGCCAAATGTCAATGAGCTTATTGCGTATGGTCGTGAAGTAAATAAAATAAGAGAGCTAATAGGTGTAGATGAATTAATTTTTCAGAACTTAGCTGATCTTATTAATGCGGTAAAAGATAATAATTCTAATATTACTGAATTTGAGTGTTCAGTGTTTGATGGTAATTATATTACTAAAGATATTAATCAGAATTATTTAGATTCTCTTGTATTATTACACCGTGATAATGCTCAGGTATTGTATTATCAAAATGAAATAGAAAATCTTGAAATATATAATAAAGACTAATTTTTTTCTTTTAGATTAATATTTTCAAACTTTAATATAAGTATTACGTTTTTAATAGTTAACTATTTAACTAGCTTGAATTAATTTAATAATAATTTTTTAAATCTAATTTATAACTTAAATCTTTTGTGGTTTTATTTAAATAATCCTTATTTACTGCATATTAATAAATATTATTATATGCCATATGCTTTAATTTTTTTATTATTTATTAAAGATTTAAAAGAGAATTATTAAAGAGATATATTATGAAAAATTTATTATTAATATTTTAGATATTAGAGAAATAATTTATGGTACTAGTTTTACAGTAATATTAAAAAATATTCTTTAGATACAAACATATTTTATTACTGGTATAGCTATCATAAAAATAATTAATAGGTATACAGCATAATATGGAATAAGTTAGAAAACTTATTTATTATATTTTAATGGAAAACATAAATATTATAATATATCTTATTAGTTATAATAGAAACTAATTTAATACTAAAACAGTAGTAATAATTTTTAATACACTTAAACATTAACTCAAAATTCTTATGTATATAGTAGATAAGAATATTAATAGTATAATCATTAAATTTAAATTCATACTATGTTTTTAATAATTTATTACAAGACTGAATTGCGCCTAAGATTTCGTAAAAGTTAAATTTATTTAAGAATATAAGATAGCGTGAAGTTTGCTATATGATAATTTATAGTTTTTATTAGTAAGTTACATTAGTAAATGATTATTAATACCTAATCTTTAGTTATTAAACTTATAATTTTCTATTCACTTTAGTTTTTTTACAGGACTTATTTAAATTTATAGTTTACAAAAATATATTATAAGTATAAACAGCTATACTAGCATGTATTAAATAATTTGCTAATATATTTTATATAAATTTAAAACAAGAATCCTATTGATTATATTATTATAGTTAGTTAGAAAAATTAAAATAATACTAGCTTATTTGCGTAATTTTCGAGCTAGTAATACATATCTTATATGGTAGATTAATATTTTCTATAAATAAATTAATAAAATTTTAGACAAAATAGAATGTATTTCTATATTATTATTAGTTTATAAACATCATAATATTCCGTTTTAAAGTACCCTAGGATATTACGAGTAATTAATTTATATTTTGTGATTAAAACATATAGAATTTATATATTTATAGCCTAAAATTGCTAATAAAATAAAAGCACAACTTATTTATTATATTATAAGTAGTACAATGGAATAATAGAAAGTCAAATTATTATATATAAATATATATTTTAGTAAAAATACTTATGTTTATCCTAAATTATTAGAATAATATTTAGATATAAAGTAAATAATGAATATATAACAGTCCTATGAATACTAGTTAATATTTATTGTAAGCTGATTATTGTAATATTATTAGTATATATATTAAGGAGTTATATAATATAACTATTTTGTTGATAGATATTAATTAATATGAATTATAGTTATTAATATAAAAATTAATAACCTGAAATATATACTGATTTTTATATTATCTAATATTAATAGTGCATATAGTTATCAATTAGTTATAAATTACAGGTTAATAATGCCATGGTACTCGTGGTTTAAATTAATATAGGAAAATAGAAATGCGAGTAATGAAATTTGGCGGAACCTCAGTAGCAAATGCAAAACAATTTATGTCTGTTGCTAAGATTATTAAAGACAGGGCAGATCAAGAACAAATTGCAAGCGTATTATCTGCGCCAGCAAAAATAACTAATAACTTTGTTGCAATGATCGAGAGCGCTATCGCAAAACCTAAACAAGACACTTCTTTAATGATTAGAGAGATGCAAAATTTTTTTTTTAATTTATTATATAATCTGACTGAAGCACAACCAAAACTTGCTAAAGAACCATTAAGTAACTTACTAAAACAAGAATTTGATCAACTTAATCAATTATTACATGGTATCTCTTTGCTAGGACAATGCCCAGCAGCTATTAATGCTGCTATTATTAGTTATGGTGAAAAATTTTCTGTTGCCATTATGGCAGCATTATTGCAAGCAAAAAATTGTTTTGTCACTATTGTTAATCCTGTTGAAAACTTACTAGCACATGGACACTATCTTGGTTCTACTATTGATATTGCGGCATCAATTTTACGTATTAATTTACAAAAAATACCCTATAATCATATTATTTTAATGGCAGGTTTTATCGCAGGTAATGATAAAGGCGAATTAGTACTACTGGGTCGTAATGGTTCTGATTATTCAGCTGCAGTACTAGCTGCTTGTTTAAAAGCAGAAAGTTGTGAAATTTGGACAGATGTTAACGGTATTTATACCTGTGATCCACAGATAGTACCAAATGCAAAATTACTACAATCATTATCATATCAAGAAGCAATGGAGTTATCTTATTTCGGTGCTAAAATTTTACATCCACGTACTATTATTCCTATTTCTCAATTTAAAATCCCCTGTTTAATTAAAAATACTACTAATCCAGAGGCACCTGGCACTCTAATTAGTAGTAAAAAAAGTAATGATGGTTATTTAGTGAAAGGAATTACTAATCTTAGTAACATGGTAATGATTAATGTATCTGGATCAGGTATTAAAGGGATGGTTAGCATGGTAGCACGGATATTTACTGCTATATCACATAGCGGTATTTCCGTAGCTTTGATAACACAATCTTCCTCTGAATATAGCATAAGTTTTTGTGTGCCACAAAGTGAATTATTACGCGCAGATAAAGCTTTGCGAGAAGAATTTTATTTAGAGCGTAAACAGGGAATATTAAATCCATTAACAATAATAGAGAAACTTAGTATTATTTCAATTATCGGGGATAGTATACGTGTACAACATGATATTTCTGCCCGCTTTTTCTCTGCACTAGAACATGCTAATATTAATATTATTGCTATTGTACAAGGTTTTTCTAAACGTTCTATTTCTGCAGTAATCAATAACGATATGGCAACTACTGCTATGCGTATTTGTCATCAAGTGATGTTTAATGCTGATCAAGTAATTAAAGTTTTTGTTATTGGTGCTGATGGTATTAGTAGTGCGTTAATTAAGTAAATTTATCATCAACAACGTTAGTTAAAATAAAAATATATTGATTTACGAGCATATGGTATAACTAATTCTAAAAGTATATTAATAGATATTAGAGGCATTAATTTAGCTAACTGGAGAGAACAGCTCAAACTTTCTCTACAACTTTTTAATATGAACTAATTAATTCAACTAATAAAAATAAATTACTTACTAAATCCTGTCATTGTTGACTATACCTCTAGTGAGACTATTACTAAGCAATATATCAATTTTTTTTAGCTACAGGTTGTCATGTAGTAACAGTAAATAAAAAGCTAAATACTGTTGCTTCAATGAATTATTACTATCAATTACGAAGGACAGCAGCGTTATTTTGCCATAAATTTCTATACGATACTAATATTAGTGCTAACTTATCAGTTATTGAAAATTTGCAAAATATATTTAATACTGGTGATCAATTAGAGCGATTCTATAGTTTTTTATCTAGTTCACTTTCCTTTATTTTAGTCAACTAGATGAAGAGGTATGACCTTGTCTACTGCTATTCTAGTAGCACAAAAACAAAGCTACACCGAACCTGATCCGCGTGATGATTTATCAGGCATAGATATTGCCTATAAGTTATTAATTATTTATAGAGAAGTAGGTTATAAATCAGAATTATGTGATATCGTTATCAAATCTATATTACCTCCAGCTTTAATATATATTGAAATGCAGTAACCTTTTTGGATCGTTTACTATCATTAGATAAGAATTTTAATAAAAAAATAATAAAAGCGTGGCAACAGGGTAAAGTATTACGTTATGATGGTATCATTGAAAAAGGTTGCTGTTAAGTAAAAATTAAAGCAGTTGATAGTAGTGATCTGCTATATAAAGTTAAAAATAATAAAAATATATTAGTATTTTACAGTCATTATTATAAACCCTTACCCATAATATTATATGGCTATAATGTCGGTAATAATGTTATTGTTACAGGAATTTTACCAACATTTTGCGTATCTTATCCTAGAAATAAGAAAAATAATTATGGTTAGAGTTTTTGCGTTAGTATCAATAAGTAATATCATCGTAGATTTTAATACTTTAGGTGCTACAGTATCAACTATCAATGGCAGTTTACTAGGAAGGGAAGATAATTATATTATAGTTAAAATAGCTAATAAATCTAGCTTATTTAATACATGTTACTTTTTGGCTAAAATACCATAAGAAATACAAAAAATATCATTTATTAATGTTAGTAGAGATTTTGCCAAAAAATTAATAAAACTATAACAGTAAAAATAATATCAGAAAAAAACATACTAATTAGATCTGAGTTAGGTTAAGCGCTTATTTGATAGTAGCGCAGCATTGATGGCACTGAATAAATATTGTAGCTAGCAATTAGATACTGTAATACTCCTTACTATGATGGGTATATTAAAAGGAATAATCTCTAACGATATTTACTATAACAATATTATCTCCTGTTATTTTAGTAGATACAATTAATATTAGAAAAACACGGCAGTATTATCAAATAGATTCCTAATTTAGATTAGTTCTGAGTAATAATTTATCCAAGAATTCAAATTTTTACTGCCATTGCACGTGATATTTTACTAGAAAATATAAAATTTAAGACTATATAAATCATGGATGTCATCTTACTAATTTTATACATGCTTATCATAGTAAAATATAAATTTAGCTATTAAATTAATGAAGATGTTATTGCTGAACCTTATTGTATAGAATTGCTACTTAATTTTATTAAGGCACGTCAGGTTGCTGTACAAGCTAAAAGCGCTTTAATCTATAAGATTTTTAGTTTTAGCTTAACTATGTTTACTATTCTCGTGATAAAGAAACAATAAAATGTGTTACGTACTGTCTGTAAGAAGTCTATCTATAAAATAACAGGAAGATTTTATTCATATTTGTTGTCTAAATAAAAAGGTACCCGATTACTAAGATAAGGCATAAAATTATATAATTTAAAAAATCATGCGTAACATGTTAGCTTTATGGAAGTATTGTAACAGGGTATTGGCAAGCAGCAGAGGTTATTTCTATTAGAAATACCTGAATTTACCTTGATAAAAATTGAGTATCTATTAAAATAGAATTTTATTACTCATAGTAGTTATATGCTCTCTGTTTTTATCAGCGATGAAATAATTTTACAGGTAATAACCAAAAAAGTTAAAGCAGCCTTTATGTTTACTACGTTCCTGATCACTATAGAAGAAAATTAAAATAATTACGGTGTTAGAATTATTTTATATCCCTACATTAGAATTTAAGGACTTTAGTGCCCATTTTATAGTACAGATATTAACTGAAGAGTATTAACTAATTATTCTATTACTATTTTAATAGTAATATCTAGTAATACTGTAGTAGCTATTGTTTATGCTTTTTATGGTTTAAAAATATATATATTGCAATCCTTTATACTCATAGTAAAATTAATCCATTATAGAAAAACTATTTTTAATTTAGGTAATAATATTTATATGATTGCTATCAATAGTGATTTTTGATACTTGCTAAACATTAGTTAGGATACTTTTAATGATATATAGATTAAGGAAATATTTAATCTTAATTTAATAAATTTAACATTAGTCGATTATTAACATAAATCTGTTATTACTTTAAGATAATAACACAATTACTAATTAAAGTACATAAATAATTAGCTATATCTGTACCTAGTAGTAAATTTAATAATTTAACTGACGGACTGCTTATAAAATTACTAGGCACCATTAATCATTTTATTACTACCACTAATGCTAACGATACTGTACTACGTTTTAACAAACAACAATGGCAGCCTAACCTAAACGGGTTGTTGTTTTATCTAGTACTATAGATATTAGTTTACCAAATAATTGGTCACGCATTAAAGAATTATTTCATTGTAAGATTTAGCGCTTAAAAGACTTAGTTTATAGTACTATTAATTACTAGGAAACTAAAAAATAATACTTTAGCTTGTTAATTTAGGATATATCTTTGATCTTTACATAGCTATTACTTATCGTCTATTACGTAATTAATTAAATGAAGAAGAATTTATTTTACTTCTTGGTATTGCACATCTGGCAAAATTCAAAGAAAGTATTGAACATATTGTACAACAAACATTATTATTACTACTTTTTCTAACCATTTACCTGTAAGATATACCTAATTATGAGTTTTTTATTAGTATTAGTTATAATTATAAAATAAATAAAAAATAAATAATAAATTACTTAAAAAATATAATTTATTATATAAAATAAAATATTTATAGTGTAATTACAATATAGTACATACAAACATTAAAAAATTTTCATATAACATTAATTCTTATTACGTAAACGAGTTATATAAAGAATCTGTTACTAATATATATTAAAAATAAGTGTATCACTTGAGTACGCTCTTAGTTATATGGTTCTTATTAAAATACTAAATTTATAAAAAATTAATATTTATTTACAAAATAACATAGATTTAATAAAAAATTTTAGTTTTTAATTTTTATTTTTCTTTTTTATTTTTCTTATATCTTATTTTATTCTATAAGTTTTTCTATTAAAAAGTTTTTATTTAATTCAGTATATTTATTTATTATTTATAATAAATTAGTAATATTAATTATTAATATACTATCTTAACAGTAACTAAGTAATTTATAAAAAATCTAGTTAACTATTAGTATATAAATAGGTTTTATCTGTTTTAAATAAAATTTAATATTTTTAGATGAATATTTTCTTAAGTAGATATTTAGATATTTTTTAATAAATTTTAGCTTTTAATAGTATTTAACTATAGAAATTTTTTATAAAAAAATTTGTATTTTAATCTATATTATATTAATACTTCTATATTATTTTTAATGTTATTACTTTTTAAGTATCCAACTAATAATAAGATCATATATGTTAATAAAAAATTAAAATATATTAATATTTAGTGTGATATGACCATTAATAATAAAGTATTTACTAACTACAAACTCTCCGATATAATTAGGACGTTAAATGATTACATATACTTCTTTAAAGTTATTTAAAACCTTTCGCACTCATTAATAAACTTTAATATTAAGTAACTAGAAAAGATATTCTTAAATAATAAATGTAAGGTTACAACATAAAAAATATTAAATATAATTGAATTTAGATTAAAACTTATTAAGATAGCTATTAACTTGTTAGACTATATATTCTTATGGATATATATTTTTTAACTGATAAATATTTAAGAATTCTAACTATTTTATATATAAATCTTTCTGAATTTAGTATTTATATTCTATATAAATCATTAAAATTATATCTAATAATAACATTATAACCTTATAAAAATTCTATAATAATAGAAAAAATAGTTTAATATAAAATATTAAATACTAACTTTTTTATGGTTTTATATAACATATTATATAGTAAATACTGCCAATATAATTTCTGTGTTTCTTGATTATTTAATATAAATACCTCTAATTTAATAAAATTAATAAATCTTTTTTATATACATTAAAATTTAATAATGGTTTCATACGATTATATTGTAATTAATACACAAAAATTGCATTATTATTCAATAATAGTTACTCTTATTAAAATTATTAATTATTTAGATTTTTAGCATGAATATTCAACTTAACTCTATTAATTGTTACTATGGTTCTCATCAGGCATTGTTTAATATTACCTTAAATTGCCCTACAGGAGAAATATTAGTATTACTAGGCCCTAGTGGTGCTGGTAAAAGTTCATTATTACGGGTACTAAATTTATTGGAAATACCACGTTCAGGATCATTAGCAATTGCGGGTAGCCAATTTAATTTTAACCAAAATCTAAAAGCAATTGCTATCCAAAAATTACGCCGTAATGTAGGTATTGTTTTTCAACAATATCATTTATGGCCACACCTTAAAGTCATGCAAAATTTAATAGAAGCGCCTTGTCGAGTATTAAATTTATCAAAAAAAGAAGCACAAGAACGTGCACAAAAATTGTTAGATCGTTTAGGTTTAGCTGATTTTATTCAACATTTCCCTGATCATCTCTCTAGTGGTCAACAGCAACGAGTGGCAATTGCTCGTGCGCTAATGATGAAACCTCAAGTATTATTATTTGATGAGCCTACTGCAGCATTAGACCCAGAAATAACCGCACAAATAGTAAAAATTATTCTTGAATTATCGGTAACTGGGATCACACAGGTAATAGTAACTCACGAAGTTGAAATAGCACGTAAAATTGCTAATCGAATAGTTTATATGGAAAAAGGACATATAATAGAGCAAGGTGATACTAGGCACTTTATTAACCCTAAAACTACAGCTTTTGCTTATTATTTATCACATTGATATTTATTAAAAATACAAGATGAAAAAATTAATTATTACTATATTTATTGCCAATTTTAATTTTATTGTTTTTGCAGCTAAACCGATTCATTTTGCAACAGAAGCTTCTTACCCACCTTTTGAATTTATTGGTGCTAATAACAAAATACAGGGTTTTGATATTGAATTAGTACAAGCTTTATATAAAAAAATAGGTATTCCTTGTGATTTTACTAATCAAACATTTGATAGTTTAATTCCAAGTTTAAAATTTCATCGTTTTGACGCAATTATTGCAGGAATGGATATTACTACTGAGCGCTTAAAACAAGTTAATTTCAGTAAGTCTTATTATAAAAATTCTGCACTATTTATTACGCGTAAGATACTTAAGCAGAAAAATATAATTACTAATATTAGTTCTTTGCATAATAAACGTGTTGGTGTACAAAATGGTACGACTCATCAACAATTTTTACAGGATAAATATCCTGAAATTACCATTGTTTCCTATGACAGTTATCAAAATGCAATTCTAGATCTAAAAAATAATCGTCTAGATGCAGTATTTGGCGACACTGCTATAGTGAATGAGTGGTTAAAAAATACTAATATTTTAGTTACAGTTAGTGATAAAGTTACTGATGCTAATTATTTTAATAATGGTTTAGGAATTGCAGTACGTTATAATAATACTGAGTTGCTAAATAAATTAAATACAGCCTTAGCACAAGTAAAACAAGATGGTACTTATCAAATTTTATATAATAAGTGGTTTAAGCAATAAATAGTTTAGGATATGCTTATATGAATAACTTTCAGTCTTTAATTAATGCTGCAGGAATAACCATTTGTCTTGCTGTTTGTGCATTAATTCTTGGTTTATTGTTAGCAACGCTATTTGTTGTTTGGGAGTCTTCACGTTGGCGATTTTTTCGTTATATAAGTACGTTTATTGTAATGCTATTACGTGGACTGCCAGAAATTTTAGTAATTCTTTTTATTTATTTTGGTTTTTCTCAGTTATTTATATTGTTATCTGATGGATTTACATTAAATTTTTATTTATTTCAATTACTACTTAAATTAAATATTGATAATATTGAAGTAGATCCTTTTTTATGTGCGGTAATTGCTTTAGCTTTGCTTTATGCTGCTTATGCTTCACAAACTCTACGTGGTGCACTAAAAGCTATACCAATTGGCCAATGGGAATCAGCTAAAGCACTAGCTCTTAAGCCTACTGTGATTTTTTTTCGGCTAATTATGCCGCAAATGTGGCGTTATGCACTGCCTGGTTTAGGTAATCAATGGTTAGTATTATTAAAAGATACCGCATTAGTATCATTAATTGGCATTAATGATTTAATGTTACAAACTAAGAGTATTATTACTCGTACACAGGAGCCTTTCACATGGTATCTTATTGTAGCAATAATTTATCTAGTAATTACTTTAATAAGTCAATATATTATTAAACGGATTGAATTTCATACTACAAATTTTGAACGGAAATTAACTGATGTTTGAATATTTACTTCAAATAATAAAAGGATTACAAATTAATCTAACATTAACTATAACATCACTACTGCTTGGTTTATTGATAGCTGTATTATTTACTATTATTTTAACAATAGATCTTTTACGACAACGTAATGAGTTTTATGACATAAATATACAACAAGATACCTATTCCATGATAAGTTTTATGTCAAGAAGTATTATTAAAATACCATTATTAGCACTTTTAGTAAAAATTTATATCACACTATTTACCGGTACTCCTCTGTTAGTTCAAATTTTCTTAATTTATTATGGTTCAGGACAATTTCCATCAATTCATGAACATCCATGGTTATGGAATTTATTATCACAACCTTGGTTATGTGCTATGATAGCACTTACGTTAAATAGCGCCGCTTATAGCACTCAGTTATTTTATGGTGCAGTACGAGCTATTCCTCAAGGTCAATGGAAATCTTGTATTGCTTTAGGTATGACAAGAACGCATTCTTTACGGGTTTTACTTCCTTTTGCATTAAAACAATCACTTACTTCATACTCTAATGAAGTAATTTTAATATTTAAAAGTACTTCATTAGTTTATACTATTACATTAATGGAAGTAATGGGTTATAGTCAAATGATATACGGTCGTACTTATGACATTATGGCATTTGCTGCAGCTGGTATTATCTACTTATGCATTAATGGATTATTAGTATTATTAATGCGCTTAATTGAACAATACGTCTTAGTTTTTAGATATTATAATTAATAATTAGTCTTTTAAATATAGTAAGTATACAGTAAAATTAAAATTAAAATATAACTTTATGTTATAGACTTTAGAAATAAAAACATAAATATTATCCTCTTAAAAATTTACAGAAAAGACTATTAATTAACTTTGTATTAATTTTATAGTTATATAAGTGTATTACATGTAATCAATGTTTTATTTATTTCTGTTTTAGTAACTTATATAGTACTAACTAACCTCTAAGATAACTAGTACTAATTACACGAGCACTAATATAATTAGATAAAAAATTCAGTATAAAAGAGTGCATTATTTACTAATTTATACGTTTATTCCATAATAAATAATACTAGTTTAATATACCTAATTTATAATATAAATACTAATAGAATCTAAAGCTACTAAATAATAGCGTTAATTCGCTAATAGAATATACTAATATGTATTTTAATATAAATTGTTAACATCTAATAAAAAGTTATTTTACTTATTAATATATAGTATAATAATAAATGTTATGATAAAGAAAAAAATATATAAATTTAGTTCTGCACCTGTTATACAAAATCGGCGTGCGCGATATAATTACTTCATTGAAGAAGAATTTGAAGCAGGATTATCTCTACAAGGTTGGGAAGTTAAGTCTTTACGTGCAGGGAAGGTTAATATTAGTGATAGCTATGTAATATTAAAAAATGGTGAAGCCCAGCTTTTAGGCGCAACTATTACGCCGTTGAGCGTTGCTTCTACACATTTAAACTATGATCCAGCACGAACCAGGAAACTATTACTTAATAAACGTGAACTTAATTCATTGTTTGGACGTATTAATCGTGAAGGTTATACCATAATAACCCTTTCTATGTATTGGAAAAATGCGTGGAGTAAAATAAAGATTGGTGTTGCTAAAAGTAAAAAAGATCACGATAAACGAGAGATAGTTAAAAATCGTGAATGGCTTACAAATAAGGCGCGTATTATGAAAAATATTAGCTTTAAGTAACTAAATTAAGTACATAAAGTTCTATTTTACTTAATTAGATTTTACTAATTAGATTTTTTTGGGGCTGATTATGGATTCGACGAGATTAGCGAACCCTAAGGTGCATGCCGAGGTGCGGTGGCCTCGTAAAAAACCGTAAAAAAATAGTTGCAAACGATGCAATACACGAACCTGTTGCTATGGCAGCTTAATCAGATTAAAAAACTGAAGGTTCCCTCTTCTCCCTAGCCTCCGCTCTTAGGACGGGGATTAAGAGAGGTCAAATTTAAAAGAGACAGCGTAAAATACCTTGCTTGGGGTTAAAGCGTTAAATTTAATCAAGCTAGTTTGTTAGTAGTGTGTCCATCCACAACTAATTAATGAATATGATAATTGGACTAAGCATGTAGTACCGAAAGCGTAGTAATTTCGGACGGGGGTTCGAATCCCCCCAGCTCCACCAATTTTAATATAATAATAATTAAACAAACACAAAAAATTATTAAATTATCTAAATATATAAATTATTTAAGTAGTATTCTTATAAATTTATAAAAATATATATAAAATATAAAAAATTATTTATTTAAGAAAAATACTTATAGAAAGTATTTACCTAATAATAGGTTGTTTATAACAATTAACTTTTTTAAGTTAATTAAATTAATATTATAAAAAATAAATCAAAATATTTAATATTTAATATTTAATATTTATGGATTTTATCTTAACGTTATGTAATTTACATAATACCTAAAATATATTAAAAAACAATAATCATAGCTAATAATAACAATTATCTAAGATATATCTTCTAAAAAAATAAGTTAGATAATTAAATAGGCACAAAGATTAGTTAATATTCAAAAATTATTTAATAAATATATTAAAATTTGGATTTTATCTTAAAAAATAAAAAATATTATTTTTACTAAAAACATGAAATAATTCATAATTAAATTTAAAGTATAGATATAGCCTTATAGAAATTAATAGTGCTACCTAATAGTTACCTAAGTTATAAGTAATAGTATAGTTTATTTTTTTAAAATTAATATACTACATATTAGTAGTAAAACTTGTATAGTTCAGTATACTAGAATACACTTCTTAAGTGTTTGATATTACTTAGTTACGATATAAATAATATATTTATAGAGATAGATATCTCTATCTTACTTTAGATATAAATATAAACTCTAATTTTATCCTAATGTAAGATATTCTAAGATGATTAAAAGAACATATTAGTTTTTAGTTTTATTATTAGACTAGATTTTTAGATAGCAAGAATCTTAAAATTTACCATTAATTTTTTTAAAAACTATACAATATAATAATAATTATTTAAATTTTTTATCGCTATTTTTTGTAGTGAAAATATAGTATTAGTTAATTTTTTTCTTCATGTAATTATCTACTTTAAATATTAATTAACTTAACAAGATTAGCTATACCTTATTTTTTATAATGCAATAGGATAATTTTATTATTTTAATTGATCAATAACCATGTGGTAGTAGTTTTTATAAGTGTTATAAAAAATTCAGTAACATATATTATTAGTATTATTTAAATTATTATTGTATTTCATGTAGTTTTTTAAAAATTAAATAACACTAAAAATTCTTTTTTGTAATTTTTAGTATTTTATGTTTTAGTTATTTATTTTTTAGATTTTTTTTAATATCTATTTTATTTTTAAAAATAATGAATATTTTTCTATATTTTTATTTATATTTATATACAATTTAGTAGTAACACTATCAATAATATTGTTTTACTAAAAATTTCTTAATTTATCCATACTCTCTTTTTATTTTTCTTAAAACAATTTTAAAGATTTTAGTTATTTTAATTCATCTTATATTATTTTTGAGTTTATTATAATAAGTTTTTAAAATTTAATAAATTATTTTATTTTTAGGAAAATTATTTTATACATCAATAACCTTATAACTTAATACTTAATATTTAATAATTTATTTTTGCATAATATCAAGATTATTTATCTATTTATATTTTATTAACATGTATTAGCTATTAAAAGAAAATAAGCTCTAGTCTACACATAAACAGCAATATACTTTAATATAGAAATAATAATCTGAAATAGTAAATTAAATAAATTAAACATTACTTATTATCTAATAAAATTATTGTTAAATAGATACAATAAATAGCATACTCGCTTAGTATAGAGAACTATTCTAATACTTATTAATACAGGATACTTAATATCTAGTAAAATACTCAAAGTATTTATCATGTATTTAATTACATCAAATTTTGCTATAAAATTTTAGAATAGACTCTAGAATTTATATTCTAGCAACTAGAATACGTATTAATTTATTAGATATCGCTAAGAGATGTTATTAATTATTGATATTTTTAATTATAATATTAATTATAATATTTTCTATACCTAAAATAGTCTAAAACTTAATACCTAAACTTCCTAAAGCAATAGTTATTATTATAAGTAATATGTATTCTATAAATACTAGAATACTTAAGATACAATATTAAAAACTGAGATAGTATTTTAATGCTTTCCTATTTGTTTTTTAAGTCTAAAATTTTATTTATATTCAATATAGTAGATGCTATGTAACATAATTATTTTTATTGACAAATATTTATTAATATAATTTTATTAATTGTTTTATAATTAATTTATAGTTAATATTATAATAAATAAGTCTTTTTTACTTTTGTAAATAAAAGTTAATATCTTTAATAATAGACTTATTACAAAATTAAATAATAGATTTATTGTAAAAATATAGAAAAACTATAAATTTAAGGTATCTAAAATGTAAAGAGTTTTTAATATAGATAAATATATAGTAAATTTCTAATAAGCCTAAAAAATTAGTATATATTATAAATAGGCATAATTAAAGATCTTAGTTAAAGTGGTAAATACTAAGGGCAGTTACGTAATAATAATTTTATTAAAGATTTATCCTTATAAACTTTAGATTCAATAATCTAATAATGTAGAGAACTATTTTATAACGATAAATTTAATAATAGATATCTAAATTTTTTTATTATATACTAATATTAATAGTGATCATGCGTTATATTATTAAGCAATTTAGTAATAAAAGAAAAAATAATTAATTATTTTTTAGAGTATACTTCTAAATTTAATTTATTTTTATTTAGTTTATTTTATTTTTTATCATTAACATAACTTATTATCATTAAAGCACATTACTATAACTCTAATTATTATCGAATTAATATATACTCTAAGTTATAGTAATTTCTTTGTTAATTTAGTTGCTTAATAAAATTTTTTCCATAGAATTCTTACAGGACTATAGGAAACACTATTAAGTTAAGATATTTAAAGTAAAATAACTATAGCATATATGTAAATATATAAGAACTACTAGTACAGGATAGCATAAAATTAATAGTGCATATCTATAAATATGTAGTTAGGCTTTACAGTAAATTTAATTAGTTACTATAACCATTGCTATTATTTTAATGGAATTTTAATTATTGATAAAAATACAATCAAACATTCTTATCTCACTTTACCAAAATGCCTTAAACATTGATGGTTTTTATTCAGATGATAGCCAATATATGGCTATTACTCGTCTGGAAGCTCTTTATCAACAGATTATCCATCGCCAAAATATACCACAAACACCTAACACTTTATATAGATGTTTAACTTATTTACTAGGTAAAAAAAAATCTGCTTTGCTTAATCAACCTATTCAAGGGTTGTATATATGGGGAGGAGTTGGTCGAGGAAAAACCTGGCTTATGGATTTATTTTTTTATAACTTGCCTGGGAAACGCAAACTACGACTACATTTTCATTATTTTATGTTACAAATTCACCAGCAACTTACTAAGTTTCAGGGAAATGAAAATCCGTTAGAAAAAGTAGCAGATGAATTTAAAGTTCAAACTGATGTGCTTTGTTTTGATGAATTTTTTGTTTCAAATATCACTGATGCTATGTTATTAACAACGTTATTAGCGGCATTCTTTGCTAGAGGGATTACTTTAGTCATTACATCTAATATACCGCCAGATAATCTTTACTGTAATGGTTTACAGAGAGATCGCTTTTTACCAGCTATTGTATTAATAAAAAAATATTGTGAGATTATGAATGTAGATGCTGGTATTGATTATCGTCTACGTTCATTAACTTCAATGCCTTTATATTTAACACCTCTTAATCATCAAACAGAACAAAAAATGACACAGTTTTTTATCAAATTAGCTGGAACTAAAGAAAAATCATCGTCCATGTTGCAAGTTAATCACCGATCAATGCATATAATCTGTAGAGCCGAAGGAATATTAGCAATTAATTTTCATGTTTTATGTAAAGAAGCTCGTAGTTTTTTAGATTATATTGTATTATCACAACAATATCATACAGTATTATTACATAATGTTCCCTGTATGAAAGTAGTAGAAACATTAGTGCATAATGAAGAAAATCATGCGCGACGTTTTTTAGAGTTAATTGATGAATTCTACGAACATAAAGTAAAACTTATTATTGCTGCACAAGTTCCAATGCATAAATTATATCAAGGAAAACATCTTAAATTAGAATACCAGAGGTGCTTATCGCGTTTACAAGAGATGCAAAGCGAAAAATATCTTAGATTACCACATATTCCTTAAATATAGAATAATACAAACCTGACATATTTCTTAAATCTAATATGTATTTACAAATACTAGCTATAAATTTTACTTATCTAGTTCTTATAACTTTTATATAATAAGAATCTTGTAATTCAATATATAGTATATAAATAATTTATTCCTACATAATATTAAGATTATTTATCTATTAAGATTTTACTAGAATATGTTAACATTGAACTAAAAAAATTTAATATGTATAAATAGTAATAACTTTTAGTATAAAAATATAAGTTTTATGTATCTTCTTACTTATTCTTAATTCTTGATTATATCGAGTATAAATAGGTTTAAATTAAAATATTTCATGAAGAACAATAATGCAGTATTTACCTGATATTTTCTTATAATTTTATTCAAATAAAACAACAAGATATCTTGTACATCATATACTATATTTTACTATATTCTAGGTCTCTTAGCTTAATACAATAAACAAAAGGTTTACAAAAGTCTTCTGTTAGTTTTGATTAATACTTTTATATAAAAATAATTCGATTTTTATAGTTAAGTTCTCTATAATTCTATAATTCTATAATTCTATAATTCTATATTATTAATATAGTTTTTTCAGAAACTATATAGTAAGCTTTTTAAGAAATAGTTTTATTGTATAAATAAAATTAAAATATAGTGCACGATATTTATTAACTAGTTATACCGTGTTAACCTATAAAGATATGATCAGTTTACTATGTATAACAAATCTTATAAATCATTATTTATTATATAAAGTCAATGTACTTAGAATATAATAATATATATAAAAATTCTTAGTATTACGTAATATGTATTACATCCTATAACAAATATGCAAATAGTCTAATAAAGAGAATAAATAAAGATATTAGATTAATTTTTAATGGTATATTAACAGATATAATATATTTTATATAAGTTTTTAGATTATTAGTAATAATAATTTCTTAAATAAGATAGTTCTGTGAATCTCAAGTTATATGTATTGAATATTCACTAATATATAACTTATTAATTAGGTAGTGTTTAATGAAAACTTTTACAGCTAAACCAGATACTCTTAACTGGTATGTTGTTAGTGAAGATAATAAGACTCTTGGTCGTCTCGTAAAATGGAGAGATGTTAGTAATAAACATGATTTTATTGATATAACTAGTATTAACTATAAAAATATTATCGATAAAAGTAGCAACACTACACAATATTATCACTGGTATTTTGTTAATTCTAGTGGAAAAACAGTAGCTCGTATTGCAAAACCAGGAACTATAATAAACCATGATGATTGGTCTATTATCAATAAAAATGATAAAATGATTATTCAACTCACACACCCAAGAGCTATAAAACATAATTGGTCTGTTGTTGATGCGAATGGAATAATTTTAGGTCACTTAGTAGCTAAACTAGAAATTTTAGAACGTAACTGGTATATTGTTGATGCTACTAGTAAAATATTGGGTCGTCTTGCAACTGAGTTAGCTCACCGTTTACGTGGAAAACATAAAGTGGAATATACTCCACACATTGATACTGGTGATTATATTATTGTGTTAAATGCGAGCAAAATTATAGTAACAGGTAATAAACGTAAAGAAAAAATTTATTACCGTTATACTGGTTACGTAGGTGGCCTTAAACAAACAACATTTGAAGAAATGATTGCTTTTTGCCCTGAACGGGTAATTAAGATCGCGGTTAAAGGTATGTTACCAAAAGGGCCTTTAGGTCGTAAAATGTATCGTAAACTTAAAGTTTATGCAGGTAGCGCGCACCAACATGCAGCACAACAACCGCAAGTTTTAAATATTTAATTGGGATTATAGTAATGGCTGAAAATCAATATTATGGTACTGGTCGTCGCAAAACCTCTTGCGCCCGTGTCTTTGCTAGACTGGGCAGTGGTAAAATCTCAATTAACCAACGTTCTCTGGAGAGCTACTTTAGTTGTGAAACAGCTCACATGGTAGTGCGTCAACCGTTAAAACTTATAAATATGGAAGAAAAATTTGACTTATACATAACTGTAAAAGGTGGTGGTATTTCAGGTCAAGCTGGAGCTATTCGTCATGGAATCACTCGTGCATTAATAAAATATGACGAATATCTACGTGGCGCAATGCGTGATGCTGGTTTTGTGGTACGTGATTCACGTCAAGTTGAGCGTAAAAAAATAGGTCTACGTAAAGCACGCCGTCGTCCACAATTTTCTAAGCGTTAATTTTTTACAGTATAAAGTTTATACTAAAACCCGGTATTTAATGCCGGGTTTTAATTATCTAGTAAACTATCATTTATTTATGTGTTTATTTTTAATATTTCAGGCTAACTTAGAGGTTTTTATGGGTATCACTGCTAATAAGCGTTCGGTGATAACGTTGTTTTCTGATCCAACCGACATTTCTAGTCATCAAGTACGTATTGTTTTAGCAGAAAAAGGTATCGGTATTCAAATTGAGGAGGTTAACCTCGATAATCCATCACAAGATTTACGTAATCTTAACCCTTCTTGTACTGTTCCTACATTAATAGAACGAGATCTAACATTATATCCAACTCTTAATATTTTAGAATACTTAGATGAACGTTATCCACATCCACCTTTAATGCCAGTTTATCCAATAGCCCGTGCTAGAAGTCGTTTACTAATGTATAGTATAAAAAATGACTGGTATTCATTGCAAACTAAAATCAAACAAGCCAATACTCAGGAAGCAACAGTAGCACGTCAACAATTAAGTAAAGCATTATTAGAAATTGCACCAACTTTTAAAAAATTTTCTTACTTTATGAGTCATGAATTTAGCTTAGTTGATTGTTTTCTAGTTCCACTATTATGGCGCTTAAAAGTGCTTGAAATTGATAATTTAATAAATTGCAAAGAAAGTGCTAAAGAGCTAAAAAACTATATGAGCCGTACTTTTAAACGCAAAAGTTTTCTAGACTCATTAACTGAAGCTGAACGTGAAATGCGGCCAAAAGGTTACAATTTTTTATGAAAACAATAAGTATATATTCACATCGCTTTTACTTGTTACGAACAATTTATAATTGGTTAATTAGTAATAAATATACTCCCTATATATTAGTTGATACTACGCAATCTCATATACAAATTCCTCAAAAGCAAACTAATGATAATAGACGAATAATTTTAAATATCAGCACTAAAGCAGTAGAAAATTTAAAATTAGGTAATACTGAACTAAATTTTCAAGCAAGCTTTAACCATATTCCATTTCATATAAAAATACCAATAAAAGCAGTATTAGCTATCTATGCCCAAGAAAATGGGATCGGCATGGAATTTGGGTTAGAAGACTCATATAATACTAACATAGAAACAGCAGCGATAAATCTATCTCATATTAATAATAAAAACTTAACAGCGTTCCATAAGTTAATATTGATTAATAATACGTCTAAAAAAATTAATAATAATTTATCCGATGATTATGAGTCACAACGAAAACAAAAAGGTAAATACCCAGCATTACGAGTAATTAAATAATTATTAGACATAATCTGATAGTAATAAAATTACTAGCTAAGCAAATTATATAAGATCTAGGTATTGATAATTAGATCTAGTAACATCTGTTAAGTGGCTATTTGAAATATATAGTACTTCTAAATATGCCTATTAGTATGTTATAAAAGCATTTATTAACTAGTTACTACAATTAATACATAAAATATATATATTACTTAACTTAAATAATTTAAATTTAAGATATTATGCTAATAATTACTATTAATTATGAAATAATTATAAATATATATAAGTTAAGAACATAATAAAGATCTTATAACTTAACATATGATACATAAATAATTTATTTATATATAATATTAAGATGACTATCCATTAATATTTAAGTAACATGTATTACCTATTAAATAAAAAAATCTTAACATATATAGTAATTTACTTTAGTATAGAAAGTATTAATTAATGATATAAATAAAAGAATTAAAACTTGCTGATATATATAAACTTACTACTAAGATAGGCATTTTAGGAACTATATAAATAAATATGAATAAAGTTATAAAAATAAATAATTAGCGTTATATTATTTATTTTTATAAAATAAAATACTTCGGTTTGACCTGTTTACATTAATGAAATTAAGTTATAAAAAATAAGTTAGTTAATTTTATATAATTACGGTTTATTTGCTATCTATATTTCATTAATTACATTAAAATCAAACTCGCTATTACTATTATTACTGATTTAAAGTACGATCTAACTCGTATTATTATAAAATAATCTCTATGAAAATTTATTTTATAAAAGTTATTTTTTATAAAAAATTAATTAAATAAAAAAATAAGTTATCTTATAGTATTAAAGTAAAAAAATAATAAATACGAAATAATATACTTAAGCTACTTAAAATTTATAATAATAAAAAATTAAATCTAAAATTTGACTAAAAGAACTTTCTTTAATACTGAATTATTATTTAGTAATATATCTAAACTCATGCAAAAGACAAATAAATAATTTAATTATAATTATAATTATAATTATATAACTAAAAACTAAAATTTGCAAATAGTATAATAATTTACTCAAGTTATGAGTAAGCCTAACAAATATACTTCTAATAAAATAAATAACTAAAATTTTTACTGAGATAGAGATTTTTTATAGTAAATATTAATTTTTTATTAGTATATTAATATAAAGCATTGTAAATATAGTTATCATAAAACAAGTGATTATTAGCAGTAGTTATCAATTTAACTAGTAATATTTTAACTAATAATACCTAGCTATTTTAGAATATTTTAGGTATATATCAGTATTAGCACACTACTACTAGTATAAGTAGTTTTTTAACTATAATCTAAATTAATATTAATTATAGAAGATTCTTAATAAAGTTATCCTATATTGATTATAGGATTATATTATAGTACCTATTATTATATATTAGAGTTATTTTCTATCAAAAATATTATTTTAATAGAAAATTAGATGTAAGTATTAAATTAGAAAATAAACTACGCAATTACTACTAAAATATAGTTTAAAGTAAAAAAACATATATATATTAAGAGAAATACGCATGTAGTATTATACTAAAATGTTAGATTTTACTTAAAGTAATTATAGAAGAAAATATATAATTTTTTATTTACCTGTTAGCTATATACAGAACTATTTTAGTAACTAATAATACACTATTAACTTCTTAAGTAATAATAAATTCACTTATTTAATATAAATTATGATGATAATTATCATTTAATTCATAATTTAATAAACTAAATCATCCAGTTACCTCTTAATTAGTTCAGTTTATTATCTAAACTAAGTAATTATGTAACACCAATAAAAACTATAATTTATATACTACGTAAATATAACTCATCTAATAGTATAAAAGTAAATATTCTTAATTAATTATAGATAATAAATAATTATTTTATAATAGTTTATGTGTAGCAATAATATAACTAGAAATAGTAAATATTAAGTTAATCATTATATATCTTATTTTTAACTATAAGAAATTAATGAGTAAATTAAATTTACTATTATTGCCTATTCCAATTTTTTTAATATTCTAAAAATAGAAAATAGACAAAAAATAAATATTTAAAATATATTTAATAAAGTCTTAACAAATATAAGAGATTTTAAATAGTTTCTAAGGAGTAAAATTATGAATATATACCTAGTAGGTGGTGCTGTTCGTGATAGTTTATTAAATCTGCCAATTAGTGAAAAAGATTGGGTAATCGTTAATGCAACTCCTGAAAAATTACTTTCTTTAGGTTATCAACAAGTAGGAAGAGACTTTCCTGTTTTTCTTCATCCTATTACTCGTGAGGAATACGCTTTAGCACGTACGGAACATAAGTCTGGTCATGGTTACACGGGTTTTACCTGTTATGCAGCACCTGATGTTACATTAGAAGAAGATTTATATCGACGAGACCTTACGATTAATGCGATGGCTCGTGATTATACAAATAATAAATTAATTGATCCATATCAAGGTAAAAAAGATCTTACTAATCGTGTGTTACGTCATGTTTCTGATACTTTTATTGAAGACCCTCTACGTGTACTACGAATAGCACGTTTTATCGCACGCTTTGCGCATTTAGGTTTTACTATTGCCTCAGAAACCTTTACGCTAATGATAAAAATAGTTAATAATGGCGAGTTATCTAATTTAGTTGCAGAGCGGGTTTGGCAAGAAACTAAAAAAGCATTAATAAGCCAAAGTCCACATAAGTATTTTCAGATATTACGTGATTGCGGGGCACTAGCCGTATTATTCCCTGAAATTGATGCACTATTTGGCGTACCCGCTCCTATCAGATGGCATCCTGAAATTGACACCGGTATTCATACATTAATGACACTGGATATTGCTGCTTGTTTAAGTACGCAAATAGAAGTGCGTTTTTCAGCATTATGCCACGACCTTGGTAAAGGATTAACGGCTAAAGAATTTTGGCCTCATCATCATGGTCATAATTTAATGGGAGTAAAGTTAGTAGAACAATTATGTCAACGTTTAAAAGTACCAGCTTCAATACGTGAGTTAGCTAAATTAGCAGCAAAATATCATGATCTAATTCATATAGTTAATAATTTTAAACCTAAAACCTTACTAAAATTATTCGACGCAATTGATGCTTGGCGTAAGCCATATCGTTTATATCAAATGATTATAATTAGTGAAGCTGATGCTCGTGGGCGTGCTGGGTTTGAACATAATTCTTACCCTCAGGGAGATTATTTACGTAATGCTTTTCGTATAGCTAAAGCAATATCAGTACAAGCAGTAATTACCAGTGGCTTAAAAGGTAGTGCTATTATGGATGAACTAAAACATCAACGCCAACTAGCTTTAGTTCGATGGGGAAAAGACCAAAAATAATTTTTCATATTAGTTAACATGATTTTTAATATTTTAATAAAAAATAAATTAAAAAAATAAATAAGTAGATAAAAAAATCTATTTTTAATATAAGTTTAAGTATAATAGTTATTATAAACTATTACATAATATTATTTTTTGAATTTAAGTTATTAAGATATTCATCTTCTAATTAAAATGTTTACACATAAATTAAAGATTAACAGATTAATTTTTATAAAAAAATTTTTATTTTAGCATAAATTTTTAAATTATACTACTTTATCTTTATAAATTTAAATAATATTACCTAATAAATCTTGTTATTTTATTAAGATTACACTTAATTACAATACTTATAATTTCATAAGATTAATCAATATTAAAAAAATAATTTAAGTATATTTTTATAATTAAACTATTACTTTAAGTATTTATGTAAATTTTTTATATACTAAAAGTTAATAATTTTATTTGTATATATTCTTATTTTTTAGTTACGTATTTTTAATTATTTTTCTTAGAAAACATAAGAAATTCTTTTTACATATATCTAATAAATTTTTTATTACGGTAAGACAGTAATTAATTATATCTAGTTAATATATAACTAAAAATAAGTATAAATAATCAATATTATTAAATTTAAAAAACAAATATGTGATCTTATTAGGTAAATTAAAACTAACATAAAATATAATATTAAATTATATGTTAGTGCTAACTAATAATTCTTTATTTATAAAAATGTCTTTTATGTATTTATTTTAATATTTTGCATGAATATAAGCAGCGCTCAATAATTACCCCAACATACTTAGCCTGTGGTACTGCATTTGGTTTGCTAACCTTTATCCGTACCCAAGGCGAGTGAAAATGTGTTAATAATAACTCAGCAACCTCATTCGCAACCCGTTCGATTAGAGCAAAACTATTTTTTTCTACATATTGTAAAATAACCTTACTAATTTCTGCGTAATTTAAACTATCTTTAATATTATCACTAATAGCAGCTTTATGGTTATCTGATCCTATTTCAATATCAAAAATTAATTTCTGGCGAATACTTTGTTCCCAATCATAAACACCAATAGTAGTCATAACACAGAGTTGTTTAATAAATATGATATCCATTGAGGAGTATTCTCTGTTTCCTAAAACTAGAAATCTTATAGAAGGATTAAATCATTTATTACTATTTATAAAAAGTTATTCTAATTGTTTATGCTTTTTGCAAATTAGTATAACATATTGGTATTATATTAGGTGATTTACATTTCTTTTTTGGTTTTAAGAAACTTGCAAAAATTATATGCTAGTATAACATATAGGAAATTAGCAAAATTAAACCCAATAATATACTTTATGATACACTCAAGTTCTTTTATAAGCTTAATTAGATTGTTACGAGATTATTGTTAATTAGTATAACATTAATTGATTTTTTATATCATAAACCTTATTTAGAAGTAAGATTATAAATTATTTTAACGCATTAGTCCTTAAATATAAGAATTACTGCGGAGCATTTTTCTTTAATTTATATTTTTAATATTTATAATTATTTTAAGATAATCTTGTAATTTTTTATAAGTCTCTACTTATTAAAAAATTCTTTTTATTTATCATAATATTTACTTAATTTTTTTATTATTATTTATACTATCAAAAAAATTTAAATAATATATATTCAAAAATTTTTATTTATAAAATATTTTTTATGAAATATATTTATTTATATTATAATATAAATGGATTATTTTATCTAACTTTAATTAAAGTTAGAAATAAAGATAAATTTGAATTTTAAAAATAATCTACTACTCTAAAAAAATATATAAAAAATCAGCGCAATTTTTTAGAATGTAGTATAAAAATCTTGTTTATCTATTTTATATTAAGAACTAAATTAATCTTTTAAACTTTATTTATTTTATTTGGATCTATAAAATTTTAATATAACCTCTTTTTCTCTATAATTTAAATTAAGCAGCTTAAATTATGTTAATAACTTTAACTAAAGTTAGTTAAAAATATTTTTAAGGTATATCAAAAAATATTATTTTATACCTCAAAAATTTCTACCTGTAGATACGGATATTCTTATGAAGAATAACTTTATAAATATAAGATGTTCATTAATTAAATAATATTACCTATTAATAAGTCAACTCTGATAATGACCATCTAGGTCTTACAGTAATATTAAGATCATTCTTTATATCTGAATTAGTTTTTAACCGAACCCATCCCGTATAAGCAATCATAGCACCATTATCTGTACAAAACTCCGGTCTAGCATAAAATATTTCACCACCACGTTGGCGCATCATTTCAGCTAACCTAGATCTAAGTGTATGATTAGCACTCACCCCGCCAGCAATTACCAAACGAGCTAAACCACTTTGATCTAATGCACGTTTACATTTTATAGCTAGTGTATCAATGATTGCATCTTCAAATGCACGCGCAATATCAGCACGAGTTTGATTTTCATTGTTATTAGTACGAATAGTATTAGCTACAAATGTTTTTAAACCAGAAAAACTAAAATTAAGACCAGGACGATCAGTCATAGGTCTCGGAAATATAAAACGTTTTGCATTTCCTTGTTTTGCAAAACATGATAACATGGCACCATTAGGATAATCTAAATCTAATAATTTTGCAACTTTATCAAAAGCTTCTCCAGCAGCATCATCTATAGATTCTCCTAAAAGTTGATACCTGCCGATATCTGTTGCACTGATAAGTTGAGTATGTCCTCCTGAAACTAGTAATGCAATAAAAGGAAATGATGGTGCGAAATTTTCTAACATTGGAGAAAGTAAATGACCTTCCATATGATGTACTGGTACTGCTGGAATTTGCCAGGCAAAGGCTAATGCGCAACCTACAGTTGCCCCTACCAATAATGCACCTACTAGTCCAGGGCCAGCAGTATAAGCAACAGCATCAATATCTTTACTATTAAGCTTGGCCTCTTGTAGTACTGCTTGGATAAGTGGTACCGTTTTTCGTACATGATCACGGGAAGCTAATTCAGGAACAATGCCGCCATAATTAGCATGTAATTTTGCTTGACTATATAATTGATTACCTAATAAACCTTTTTCACCATCATATACAGCAATACCTGTTTCATCACAGGAAGTTTCTATACCTAAAACGCACTTTATTTTTCCCATTGTTCTTACCTTATCAAGTTTCTTACGAATTATAGTAAGTATTTAAAAATTAGAATACATAATACGTAGAAACCTAGTACATATACAAAGTACAAGAGAATTATAAATACTAATAATACAGAATTTTAGTATATCACTTATAGCGCACAGGAAATTTTATAAGAAGTTTATATTTAATAAATTTTTTTAAGTTATACTAAGATAGTAATTAATTGAATTCTAGTAATTTACAGGTATTACATGACTAAGATTACTATAAGCAAATAATACTACTGTAACCTAAAAAGTAAATAAATATATTACTTTACCTTTAAAATAGAATACTTAGAATATTATCATATAATTTATTATAGGTTAGTTATCTACAATTAACTATATTTTAGTATGAACATCTATAGTAGTACTTTACAAAAGTACTACTAATGCAGTAAAATTTCTTAATATCTTTAAAAGATAACTAGTCTCTAAAATTAGTTATAAATTGATTTTACCAAGGATCACAGTATATGCCAATAATTAAAGTACGTGAAAATGAGCCTTTTGATGTGGCTCTTCGCCGTTTCAAGCGTGCTTGCGAAAAAGCAGGAGTTTTATCTGAAGTACGTCGTCGTGAGTTCTATGAAAAGCCTACTACTGAAAGGAAACGAGCTAAAGCTTCTGCAGTAAAACGTAAAATAAAGCAAGTTACTCGTGAAGCTATGCGTCGTATTCGTCTATATTGATTTTAAAAGCAAAAAATTTTATTATTTAATTATTCTTTATCTGTTTTATTATACAAGAAATATAGCCGTACTCTTTGATAGGAAAATATAATTTATTCTCGTTTAGTAAACTATAAATAAAGTTATTTTAGCAAACTGGCAAATAAAGGCATTATGGTTGGACGTATTCCACGCATATTTATTAATGAGTTACTAGCCCGTACCAATATTGTTAATCTAATTAAGGTTCGGGCAAAATTAAAGAAACAAGGTAAAAATTATATTACGCATTGTCTATTCCATTATGAGAAAACACCTTCATTTACTATCAATAGTGATAAACAATTTTATTATTGCTTTGGTTGTGGTGCTCACGGTAATGCAATAGATTTTCTTATGAATTATGATCAATTACAATTTATTGAAAGTATTGAGGAATTAGCTGTTATCAACGGAATGACCGTGCCTTATGAAAATAGAACTGCTGCTAACTACATTGAATACCAGCAACGACAAAATATTTATCAATTGATGGAACAAATAGGCAGGTTTTATCAACAATCACTTAATAGTCCGTCAGCAAGCTCTGCCTACCACTATCTTAAGCGACGCGGATTAAGTAAAGAGATTATCCAGCGCTTTGCTATTGGTTTTTCTCCTGCTGGTTGGAATAACCTAATAAAACATTTTGGCAATAACAAGGAAAATCGTGCAATATTAAATAAAACTGGCATGTTAGTGGTTAATAGTATGCAACATAGTCAAGTAGCACAGAATGGTACGGAACATAACTATGATAGGTTTCGTGAACGTATTATGTTTCCAATCCGTGATAAACGTGGCCGTATCATTGCTTTTGGTGGTCGTGTTCTTAGTAATAATATACCTAAGTATTTAAATTCACCTGAAACAGAAATTTTTCATAAAGGTCGCCAACTTTATGGTTTATATGAAGCGTTAACTAAACAGTCTAATCTAACATGTTTATTAGTCGTTGAAGGATACATGGATGTAATAGCTTTGGCGCAATTTGGTATTCATTATGTAGTTGCATCACTTGGAATAGCAATAACCACTGAACATATTCAATTATTATTTCGCATCACAGATAATATTATTTGGTGTTATGATGGCGATAAATCTGGAAGGGACGCCGCTTGGCGAGCATTAAAAATAATGCTTCCTTATTTAAATGACGGACGTCAGCTACGCTTTATGTTTTTACCTGAAGGTGAAGATCCCGATACTCTAATACGTAAAGAAGGGCAAGCAGCCTTTCAACAACGTATGAAACAGGCGCCGCTACTCTCTCAGTTCCTGCTTGAAACACTAATACTACAGGTTGATCTAAGTAATCCTGATGGGCGCGCTAAACTAAGCGCCTTAGCTTTACCATTAATCGCTCAAGTACCAGGAGAAACATTACGACTCTGTTTGCGTCAACAATTAGGTAATAAATTAGGTATTCTAGATGATTATCTTTTAGATAAACTAATACCTAAGCGCTCTAAAAATATTAATACCTACCTACAGCCACAGTTAAAATTAACAACTATACGTATACTTATTGCATTGCTATTACAATATCCACATCTGGTAACACTAGTACCATCATTAGAAGGTATTAAACAAACGAAATTAGTTGGTTTATCCTTATTTACTGAATTGGTAAAAACTTGTCTTACCCAGCCAGGTTTAAATACTGGTCAACTTCTAGAGCAATATCGTAGCGCTAAATTTAGTAAGCAACTTAAAAAATTAGCAACTTGGAATATAATAGAGGTAGAAGAAATTATTGAAATAACCTTTCAAGATGCGTTAAACCATCTTTTTGATTCAGCACTAGAAAAACGATTAGAAATTTTAATTGCCCGCGCCCGTACTACGCATGGCTTAAATGCTCAAGAGCGTGAAGAAGTTCGTCTAATCAATGAGGCGCGAGGAAAAAAATGAAATATATAATAATCTAATTATTGATAAATATAAGGATAATCCTCTGTATTAACCGCTAGATTAGGTAGCGGTAATCCAGAACCCAAATGTTATTGTTGGCAACTTTACTAGCTAACACCAACCTAAATATTACTCGCAAGCATGGATACCGTCTTATGGAACAAAACCCGCAGTCACAGCTAAAACTACTTGTCACTCGTGGTAAGGAGCAAGGCTATTTGACCTATGCTGAGGTCAATGACCATCTGCCGGAAGACATCATTGATTCTGAACAGATTGCAGATATCATCCAGATGATTAATGATATGGGCATACAAGTGTTAGAAGAAGCACCTGATGCTGATGATTTGATGTTAGCCGAAAATACCACTGATACTGATGATGATACTGTAGAAGCAGCAGCACAAGTGTTATCTAGTGTTGAAACTGAAATTGGGCGAACAACTGATCCTGTACGTATGTACATGCGAGAAATGGGTACTGTTGAACTTTTAACACGAGAAGGTGAGATTGATATTGCCAAACGCATTGAAGAAGGAATTAATCAAGTACAATGTTCAGTTGCTGAATATCCTGAAGCTATTACTTATTTATTAGAACAGTACGATCGTATTGCTTCTGATCAAGCTAGACTATCTGATCTAATAACTGGATTTGTTGATCCGGATGCACAAGAAGATATAATACCGACCGCTACTCATATTGGTTCTGAATTACCTACTGAAGAAATAGTAGATAATGATGAGAATGATGAAGATAATAATGATGATACTGAAACTGATAACAGTATTGATCCCGAGCTTGCACAACAAAAATTTAGTGAACTACGTGAACAATATGAAAATACTAGGAAAGAAATTAAAAAAAATGGTCGTAACCACGCTGATACTATTATTGAAATTCTAAAACTTTCAGAAATATTTAAACATTTCCGATTAGTACCAAAGCAATTTGATTATCTTGTTAATAATATGCGTTTAATGATGGATCGTGTTCGTACCCAAGAACGTATTATTATGAAACTCTGTGTTGATCAATGCGAAATGCCAAAGAAAATTTTTATTACTCTATTTATTAATAGCGAAACTAGTGAAACTTGGTTTGAAAATGCTTTAAAAATGGGTAAAAGCTGGTCTAAAAAATTGCATAACGTTGCTGATGAAGTAAAACGTAACCTTCAAAAATTACGCTATATTGAGGAAGAGACTAGTTTAACTATTGAACAAGCTAAAGATATTAATCGTCGTATGTCAATTGGTGAAGCTAAAGCACGGCGTGCAAAAAAAGAAATGGTAGAAGCTAACTTACGTTTAGTAATTTCAATTGCTAAAAAATATACTAATCGTGGCCTACAGTTTCTTGATCTAATTCAAGAAGGTAATATTGGTTTAATGAAAGCAGTTGATAAATTTGAATATCGTCGTGGTTATAAATTTTCTACTTACGCTACCTGGTGGATTCGTCAAGCAATTACCCGTTCAATTGCTGACCAAGCACGTACTATTCGTATTCCAGTACATATGATTGAAACAATAAATAAACTTAATCGTATTTCACGCCAGATGTTACAGGAAATAGGAAGAGAACCAACACCAGAAGAATTAGCAGAACGCATGTTAATACCAGAAGATAAAATCCGTAAGGTACTAAAAATTGCTAAAGAACCAATTTCAATGGAAACTCCGATTGGAGATGATGAAGATTCACATTTGGGTGATTTTATTGAGGATACAATACAAGAGTTACCGCTTGGGTCAGCAACTTCTGAAAGTTTACGCTCAGCAACTCATGATATACTAGCGGGTCTTACTGCTCGTGAAGCAAAAGTACTTCGTATGCGTTTTGGTATTGATATGAATACTGACCATACCTTAGAAGAAGTTGGTAAACAATTTGATGTTACTCGTGAACGTATTCGCCAAATTGAAGCTAAAGCATTACGTAAACTACGTCACCCAAGCCGTTCTGAAACACTACGCAGTTTTCTTGATGATTAAATTGTTATTACCTACTCTCCCTATCTTAGGTAGGGAGAGATTACGTTAATATAACAAGATAATTGTTAGTTTTTAAATACTAATACTAAAATTAATAAAGTTATAATAAATTAAGAAGCACTCATATTAAGAAAAACTAAGTTTAATTGTTTTTTGATAAACAAGTACTATAAGAAACAATAACAAAAATAATCTAATAATTGAATAATAGGTATCTTAGTATTTATTATACTAATTTAGATAAATTTTATAAGATACGTTTTACTAAATTAAAAACATATATTAATTAACGAAGATTATGGTGTATGTATTGCATTACACTATTTTCTAAAAAATTTAGGTAAAATTATTTTTGATTAATTAACCTTTTGATGTTTTATACAAAAAAATTATTATTTAATATAATACATAAATAATATTTTGATTGTGAATAACAAATTTTAAAAAATTAACAAATCTAATTATGATATTGTTTTAAACAATATCTGAGATAACATATCACGTTAATTTTAATTAATCATAATACTAACTTAGTAAAGTTTTTAAAAGATAATTTTATTATCTAGTAACTAAGGTTATATACGTATTGCTAAAAACTCTATTAAATAAAACTCCATACTTTATTAATTTGCTTCCTAGTACACCTAGATATTGTAAGCCTATATATTATTAGATAATATTCTAAATTATTTTTAATAAAATTTCTTAAAAATTTTTTGATTATGATACCTTACGCACTGCCTGTTCAATAAAAATAAGCCGTAATGTACATATAATTCAGTTATAGAAACGGAATCTAGTCTATTAGAACTAATATTATCTACTTAAAGTAGTACCTAACTATAAATCTAGTGCGCTTTATTTATCAATAGGATATACCAAAAATAGTAATATTATTGTGCAAAAAACTAGTTATCTATAATAATCATTTAGTAATTGCTAGTAATCACTATCATATTTTGAGGATTTATAAATTTTTTTCTTAATATTAGCAAAAATAATTTACTTCATTATTCAATTTTTTTGCTTATAGCATAGTTATTTTAACTAAAAACATAATATTTTGATGCATTCATAAACAGGATATTTTATTATATATTCTTATATACTTTAAAGTATATTTTAGAGTTATTGTATAATATTCTTTTAATCTAAGTGTTTTAGTAATTAAAAAATTAATATTTATCAGTAATAAAAGATTTATGAATTATAATTCTATAACTTATACTACATATAGAATAAAAAGTACAGTAGTCATAAAAATTTAAGTTTGTTTTAATAAGAAGCAAATATCTATTGGGTAAAAGCCTAATTTTAGCAAGAATACAAGTTATATTCTCAGACTACGACCTAAAAAATTTATATCAAACTATTTTAATATCTAGTTATAAGAATAAGTAAATTATTAGATATACGTATATAAGTACTAGTAATTTTATAAAAAATTAATTGCTTTTATATTAATTATTCCTTGTTAATTATAGATATGCATATTACTAATAAAGTATAGTATACATTTAGTTTTAAATAAAATATTTATCGTATATTTATATTTAATTATTTAATAATCTTACCAAAAAAATTAATAATTAATATTATATTAGTTAATTAATTAAAAAATTACCCATACCAAAAATAGAAAAAGTATAGTTATTAAACTAAAAGTTAATAACTTAAAATTATGGATTAATTGATAAATTATGTAGTGTTTTAAGCACTAGTATGTAATTTTACTTGTTAATATTAGTAATAATATTAAAGTTATCAATAAACATTATTAATCAGTTTTTAAAATATGATAGTATCTATGTATTAAAAATAAAATCGATAAGTTAATTTATTTATCATCTTCTAATTAGAAGACTAGAAATGTTAATTATCTTATAGAAGTTATTATTCCTATATTTGATATATAAATTAAACACTAATATTAGATATTTTAAATTTATTATTTAATGATATAATTTTATTATTTAACGATATACTAAAGCTAGTTATTTTGATAAAAAGTTAAGTAATTATTATATTCCATCGTGGTAATGAGTATAAAATATAAATATAAAATACTACTTATAATTACTTAGAAATATTAGAATGACTAAAAAGGATGTCACATAATAAATTATTTAATTAGTTTTATATAATTATATGTTTTATAAACCTATCATAAGGTAATTCATAATAAAATAATTTACTTGTAATATGATCTAAGAAAAATATTTAAAATTATTATAAAACGAAGAAATAATTTATATGTATAAAGTAAAATAATTAAACAAACACTTACCTTAAGACTTAGGATATACCTATTAAATATAGAAGTTTTTATATACTAACCTTTTTTATAACTTTTATATCTAATTTTCATGCTATAAATGACTATAATTAGATTATATTTTAATTTAAATTATTATTACCTATTTTAATAAAAATCTAATATAATTTAGATTATTTAATTATACTAATGGTATTTATTTAATGCATGTTAGTTTAATAACTTATAATTAGGTTATCTTTTAGTACTAAAGAATTTTTTTCTTTATTTTTTAAGTAATATTAAGTTTAAATGAATTTTATTAGTCCAAGTAATCTATATCTATCATTATTTTAATTATAAGATATATTTATATATAAAACCATTAAGTAACCTAAAATTATAATGTCTTTTATTAATAAAAGTTATATGGGTAACTGCTTTACTTTTATTAACGATTACTTAGTTTTTAAACTATATCTTTTATTTTTAATAAAACTCTTTATGTTTTTTGTCGGTTTAAACAGTATTTAGTGACATTAATAAGTGTACGCTAATGCTGTATATTACTTTTTAATGCATAATTATTACTTATCTTATAGTTTTAAATAATAGAAAAAATAACTATGATGTTCTCATAGATACTTAAGAATTATTAATAAATAATTACCTAAATACATATGAGTTTTTAACTACTGTTATTTATTTATACTTATCTACTGTATTAAATATCTTATTATTTTTTAAGCTAAATTATATTTAGTACTAATTAAGCGACGAATTTTTTATTGTAGCATCTTTATTTATTGCTTTATATTGTACAGAGATTTTTTATTCAGGATATTATTAGTAATACTCACGTAATAGTAAGAGTATTGGTTTTAGAGATAGGCATAATAAAAAACTAGGTTAATTTTTAAATACCTTTTGTTTATTTATTTAATTTACTAGGTCTTTAATTTTATAGCAGGGTCCATGTAAAAGATTCTTATAACTATCATTTATTATATAAATAATTTATCTCTGCATAATTATCTAGATTACTTATTTATTAAAATTTTACTAATATCTATAATTATAAAAGAAAATAAATCTTAGCATATATACAAATAATAATATATGTAGTATAGAAAATACTAAAATTACAGTAGTGGATTAAACAAATTAAACCTTATTTAATATATAATAAAATTATTACTAAATAAATATGATAATATTATATATTTTCTATTTATTACCTGAATCTTAATCCTATGAAATACAAATAGCTTAAGTTAAAGCATTCCGTAAAAATAGTAACATAATATTACTGTTAATTTATTTTATTACGAATTTATTTAAATTAACTTATAAGACTATTTCTATCATATTTAACTTTTGAATCTTTATTATTATCCAACTTAGTATTACCTTCACGATTAAGAGGTAATTGCGGTTTATTTTTTAGATAACTTTTATAATCAAGCTGATATAATTCTTTGATAGCATTTAAAATAATACTTATTAATAAAATTAATATTAACCACCAATAATTTTTTAACCAAAGTATATCTCCTAAGAAATCCATATCTTTACCTTTTTAATATAACTTCTATAATAGTAAAGTAGTAATCATTAAAAAAAGATCTTATTTAAATATTTAAAATATATTATAAATCTTTTAACTATGTTATACAAAGAAAAAATAAATAAAATGTAGTTATACTTTTATGTATAATAAAAAAATTAATAAATATTTTAAAATTATTTTTTCATATAAAATTAACAAATATAAAAGTTTAAATAGGTCTAAAAATTATTGGTTTAAATAATCTTCATTAAATTTCTTGAAAAATTATTACGTAGGGTATTAAATTAAAGCACTAGATACGTAGTTATTTTATATTATATATAAACGTATGAAGATTTTAAGTATCACATAATATTAAATTTACACTATATAGTAGTTTATATAAGAAATTTATTTAAGAATTTTTTCCATAATACACTGATAAATACGACTTAGTAATTGTAAGTCAGCAACCTTAACGCATTCATTTACTTTATGAATAGTAGTATTGATAGGCCCAAGTTCTATTACCTGCGCACCCATTAAAGCAATAAAACGACCATCAGATGTGCCCCCAGTAGTGAGTAATCGTGGTGTAATTTTACTATGATGCTCTACAGCTTTAATTGCTATTTCAAGTAACTTTCCTTTTTTTGTTAGAAATGGCTGACCAGAAATCACCCAATCAATATCGTAAGTTAACTGATATTTAGTTAATAATGCTTCTACTTTTTCTTTAATTAACGTATCAGTTAATGCTGGGCTGAAACGAAAATTAAACTGCACTAATAGCTTATTAGGAGTAATGTTACTGCTTCCATTACCGGCCTGTATATTGGTAATTTGCATACTAGTAGCAGGAAAAAATTGATTTCCTGAATCCCATTCTGTGGCTAATAGTGTTTGTAAAATAGGTAGTATACGATGAATTGGATTATCTAATAGATGAATATAAGCAACATGCCCTTGTATACCATGTATTAATAAGTTAGCGTTTATAGAACCACGCCGACCATTTTTAATTATATCACCAACATATCGTATACTAGAAGGCTCCCCAACTAAACAATAATCTAATCGTTCGTTACGTTTCATTAACGTATGGACTACTTTTATTGTACCATTAGTTGCTTTAGCTTCTTCATCTGAAGTAATTAAAAACGATAGACGACCACTATGATTACGTTTTGTAGCAATAAAACGTTCAGCAGCAACTACCATTGCAGCTAGTGAACCTTTCATATCAGCAGCACCACGACCATAAAGTATTCCATTACGAATAGTAGGATCAAATGGTGGATTGATCCACTCACATTCATCACCAATAGGCACAACATCGGTATGTCCAGCAAAAACTAATGTCTCCTCGTTACTTTGACCATGACATGCCCAAAAATTTTTAGTATCAGCAAAATCCATTAGCTCAATATTAAAACCAGCTTGCTTTAGACGTTCCGTCAGTAACGTCTGGCAACCTTTATCTGCTGGGCTAAGCGATGGAAGTTTAATTAATTGTTTTGCGAGTTGAATGACTGGACAACTCATACTACAATGCCTCTAAAAAAATTATTGATAACTAGTAAAATTAAAACTAAGTAATATTTAATTAAAATATTTTATAATAAAAATTATTTAATGAATAAGACCATGTTAATGAAAAGTTTTAGAAAGCTAGTATTTATTAATATCAAACACTTTATTTAACTTAATTTATAACAGATAAGTACTATATATATTCAGTAAAGATCTTAACACTAAAGTATTAACAAAATCTTATAGACATCTTGTTATTAACTAATTAATATAATATTATAAAGTAATTTGTAAACAACAATATAGTTGTCTAACTTAACATATATTTTTAAAATAACACATAAAACTAGTAATTTATACTATAAGAAAGTAATAAATAAATCTAGTAAACTATCTTTAATTTCCCTTAACTATAAATTAATACCATAATATAAACTTATATTATGGTATTAATTTACTATTAGCTATATTAGCCTTCTATGAAACTATAACTTTATTATATAAAACTATAGAGTACACAAAATATTATTAACTATAAACACATAAAGATTGTAAGTATCATATAACATTGAATTTATAATATATAGTTAGCAATGCAATTAGTCTAATAGTAAAATAATACTAAATATTTTAAAAATTTTAATATTGTTAACTTATATGATAATTTTTTAATTATATAAGCAAAATTAATAAAGCATTTTACTAGCTAATAGATGATCATCTATATAAAAGAGTAGTAATGCATAAAATTATTGAGTATCTAGTAGTTTAAGACCTCAAATAGGAATATTAAACACTATAGAAAAAAATAAAAACAGTAAAGGTAATTATTTAAATATTAATTATATTAAATCACTTTTACTATATTAATAGAGAATACTAAAGTTCTTAATATTATTTTTATTTAAATTAGTTAATAATATTATAAATGTATTAGTAACGAATAAAATTGAAAGGAATATACATATTTATTATGTTATTAAATAATTTATTAATTAAAGAATTATAGTAAAAAATTATTTTTTAATATTTTTATTATTAAAACACTTAGTAATAGATTTGTGTAAATTATTAATAATTTTATGCTGTAATATTAAAAGTAATAAGTTTTACTAAATTATAATAGTAAAATTAGTAAGAAGCAAAACTAATGTAATAACGACCTTAGGAGTATCATGTTAAATTTAATTTATAATCCTGAGTGTCGCCGTCTATTACAGGCTATAGCAGCATGTTGGATGCTTAGTGTTAGCAAAATTGGGTTCGCTACCCCTACGCAAATTATTGCAGTACGGATTTGGCCTTCATCAACTTATACGCGGATTACGTTAGAATCAAATATCCCTCTTAGATACCAGCAATTTTCTTTATTTAAACTAAATAAAATTGTTATTGATATCGAAGGTTTATATTTAAATAAAGCGCTTAAGAAAATAAATAGTCAAGTTCAATCAGTTGATCCTTATCTTAAGCAAATACGAGTAGGTCAATTTAATAAAAATACATTACGTTTTATTCTTAAACTTAAACAAAATACAAATTCACAGCTTTTTACCTTAAAACCTATTGCAAAATTTAACTATCGTTTAGTAATTGATCTTTATCCAGTTACTAGCACAACAACAAAAGATGATCCACTATTAGCTTTATTAAAAGATTATAACAGAAATAATTTAGAACATATTTTGCTAGATAAATCATCATCAGTAGGTAAAGTAGGTCATGATAGACCAATTATTATTATGCTTGATCCCGGACATGGTGGAGAAGATCCTGGTGCTATCGGTAAAAATAAAACTCGTGAAAAAGATATTGTGCTACAGATTGCCCGTCGGTTAAGGATGCTGATACAGAAAGAACCTAATATGCAAGTTCATATGACTCGCAATGAAGATATTTTTATCCCTCTAACCGTTCGTGTTGCTAAAGCACGTAAGCTGCGTGCCGACCTTTTTGTTTCTATACATGCAGATGCTTTTACTAATCGCTCAGCTAAAGGCTCGTCGGTATTTGCGCTTTCAACTAAAGGCGCAACAAGTACTGCAGCACGTTTTTTAGCACAAACTCAAAATGAAGCAGATCAGATAGGTGGAGTTAGCAAGAGCGGTGATCACTATTTAGATCATACGATAATTGATTTATTACAAACTGCAACTATTAAAGATAGTTTAAAGTTTGGTAAAGAAGTACTTAACTATATGAATAAGATTAATAAATTACATAAAAATTGTGTTGAGCAGGCAGGATTTGCGATGCTAAAAGCACCAGATATTCCATCTATTCTTATAGAAACCGCATTTATCAGTAATCTTGAGGAAGAACGAAAATTACGTACTAACTATTTTCAACAACAGATAGCTGAATCTATATTTGCAGGCATTAAGACTTATTTTACTAATGGTGGGACAGTATCGCGATTATAACAAAATCACGATCATTTTCTGAGCCATATACTTTTTACTACATGATTAACGCTTTTCTTTATAATCAAGCTAGCACGTTTACGGGTAGGTAAAATATTTTGCTTTAAATTTAGTCCATTTATCTCATCCCATAATTGGTCGGCTATTTTAGCTGTTTCTTTTTCTGATAATAGAGTATAATGATAAAAATAAGAATTTGGATTAGTAAATGCGTTCTGTCTAAATCTAAGAAACCGATTAATATACCAGTTTTTTAATAAATTCTCAGGCGCATCGATATAAATTGAAAAATCAATAAAGTCAGAAATAAATATATAATTTAAATTATTAGTATAATTTATCCAACTTTGTAATATATTTAATCCTTCTAATATAAGAATATCAGGCTGTTTAATAAACTTATTACCATTAGGTACTATATCATACATTAGATGCGAATAAAATGGAGCCTTTACCTGATGGTCTCCTGATTTAATTTTAGTAATAAAATTAATTAAATTATATATATCATAGGACTGAGGGAAACCTTTTTTTTTTATTAAACCACGTTCATGTAATACTTTGTTAGGATAAAGAAAACTATCAGTAGTAACAAGCTCAACACATTGATGTTCTGGCCAACGACTCAGTAATATTTGTAATAGACGTGCAACGGTACTTTTACCAACAGCAACGCTACCAGTAATACCAATGATATAAGGAATTTTTTGTCTATAGTTACCTAAAAACTGTTTTAGCATTACCTGATGATTAAATTTAGAGTTAATATAAAAATTAAGTAAGCATGATAAAGGAAGATAAATTTGTGCTACTTCTTCTGGTAATAAATTTTTATTAATCTCTTGAAGATTAATAAATTCTTTTTTTATTAATGTAAATGGGATTAAATGACGTAAAGCTGCCCACTGAGTCCGATTAAATTTTAAGTAATACATTGTTAATAATTAATTTTTTTATCATAAACTAAATTCTATATATTAGTATAATACAAAATATGTTTATAATACGGATGTATAATCTGATTTAAATAAAATTATAAGAAAGTAGAGGGCTAATATTATATTGTTGTTTTTATAAAAATTTCTAATTTAAATTTATTTATATTTAATATAATAAATATTAAGTAATATAATTACTTTATTAATAACTGTCAATTAGTATTAACATGTTATATTTATTTTCATAATTAATTTATATGTCTTTTACTATATATCTACTCTAGATAAAAATTAAGTTTTATATTGTAGGTAATTAAGTTTTTTAGTATAAGTATTATTTATCTTTTAAAGATTATTAGTTTTTAATCTATATAATAAATTATAGATTTATTATATATAAAATTTTATGAAAATAATTAATTATCTATAGGATCAACATCTAATGCCCATTTAACTTTTTTAGCAAGTGGCAACTTAACGATTAATGGTTGTAAGTAACTCACTAGTTGCTGTAATCGATAACGTGAAGGATGCTGGATTAATAATTGCCAACGAAAACGCCCACTTCGTTTTGCTTGTAAAGCCATTATTGGTCCCATGATCCAAAGCATATCATCTTTTAAGGAGTTTAATTCTAATAAATAACGTAATTGTTGTAAAAATAACATTGATTGTTGGTTATCATGATCTTCACTACGTACGATTATATGACTAGTATAAGGTGGTAAAAATGCGCTCTGTCGCTCTATTAGTGTTTGTTTAGCAAAAGCTAAATAACCCTGTTGTAATAAAATTTGTAACACAGGATGTTCAGGATAATGTGTTTGTAAAAAAACTTCTCCTTGTTTTCCTGATCGCCCTGCTCTACCTGAAACTTGAATATAAAGTTGAGCAAAACTTTCAGATGAACGAAAATTAGCTGAAAATAATGCGCCATCTACATCTAATAGAGCTACTAAGGTGACATCTGGAAAATGATGCCCCTTGGCTAACATTTGTGTGCCAATTAAAATACGTGCCCCTCCTTGGTTAATATCATTTAAATATTTTTCTAATGATCCTTTACGATTAGTTGTATCACGATCGATTCGTGTAATAGGTGTATTAGGAAATAAAGGGCGTAAATTATTTTCTAATTGTTCAGTACCTATACCTACAGAAAGTAAATTAGTAGAGTTACATTCTGGGCACTGTATCATTATTAATCGTTGATTATCACAATAGTGACAACGTAAATGTTGTTGGTTTTGATGTAAAGTATAATAGTGATCACAGCGCTGACATTCAGCAATCCAGCCACATTTATGACAAAGTAAAGCAGGTGCATAACCACGACGATTAAGAAATAACATAACTTGATTCTTAGCTTTTAGATGATTTTGTATCTGCTCTAGCAAGGGTTTAGAAAGTCCAACCTTAAGATATAATCCTTTTATATCAATTAAATAATGGTTAGCAACTGTAGCATTACCAGCGCGTTTAGATAAAGTAAGTTGTCGATATTTTCCTAGCTGTACATTATATAATGTTTCTAATGCTGGTGTTGCTGACCCCATAACAATAGGGATATTTTCTTCCCGCGCCCGAAATATAGCAAGATCGCGTGCGTGATAACGCCAACCATCCTGTTGTTTATATGAATTATCATGCTCTTCATCAATAATAATTCCACCTAGTTGTGAAAAAGGAGTAAATAATGCTGATCTAGTTCCTATAACAATAGCTACTTCGCCATTACGTGCTCGTAGCCATACTAATAATCGTTCACTGTTATTTAATGCTGAGTGTAGTACTGCTATAGGTACATTAAAGCGCTCACGAAAACGTGCTATAGTTTGTGGTGTTAAACTAATTTCAGGTACTAAAATTAGTGCTTGTCTTCCTTGAGAAAGAATATTTTCTAATATACTTAAATAGACTTCAGTTTTACCTGAACCTGTTACGCCAGATAATAACCAGGCAACAAAATGTTGATTCTCATGACTTATAGCTTCTACTGCTGCTGCTTGTTCGTTATTAAGTTGTAAACGCTTACCTGTACATAAAAATTGATAATGCCAGTTAGTATTTATTTTGTCTTGCTTACACATTTTAATTAATTTTTTATTTCTTAAACTTTTTAAGACAGTAGACGTTAGTCCCATTTCATTAGTTTGATAATGGTAAAGTGGTTGTTGTAATAAAACAGCAAGTGCTCGTTGTTGTTTTGGAGCAGATTTTAGGTTTTCTAGAGGTATTGCTTTTCCTTGTTCAGTAATAACCCATTGATATAATGGCATAAATAAAGCAGGTTTTCCTTGGCGTAATAAGATAGGTAATGCATGAAATAATACCTCCCCGATAGGATAATGATAATAATCAGCGGCCCAACAAAGAATATGCCATAATTTAATAGGAAATAGTCCTTGACCATCTAGAATAGCCTCAATAGATTTAAGTTTTTCATAAGGTAATATACTAGTTGTGCTGATCCCGGTTACTATACCAATAGCTTTACGATTACCAAAGGGAATTCTTACGCGGGCACCCACAACAGGGGATATTGCAATACTATCTAATCGGTAGTCGAAAGTTTGAGCTAGTGGTACCGGTAATGCAATTTTAAAAATAAGCATGACATTATCCTTACATTAAATCTTTTCGAAAACTCTTATTTATCTAATTTTCATACTATAAATTACTATAGTTAGATTATTTCTTAATTCAAATCATTATTACCTATTTTAGTAAAAATCTAATATAACTTTAGATTATTTAATTATACTAATAATATTTATTTAATTTATGCTAATCAATAACTTATGATTATCGTATTATTTTTTAGTACTAAAGTATGTCTTTTCTGAATAAAACTATTTATGTTTTGTCGGTTTAAATAGCATTTAGTAGTATTAATAAATATACGCTGATACTTTATATTACTTTTAATATATAATTATTACTTATCTTATAATTTTAATTAACAAAAAAATATCTACAATACTATTGTAAATGTTTGAGGATCATTAATAAATAATCTTCTAAACATAACCTAATTTCTGACTATCTATTATTTATTTGCACTTATCTAATATATTATAAAATTGTACTATACTCTTATAAAAGTATTAGTTTATAAAATAAGTGAATTGTATAGACTATATATAAAATAGCCATATAAATTTAAACTAAAATAATGTAAATTAATACGTCTAAATAGTTAAATTATATCTTAAGAGTTAGTTATAAAAAATTAAGAATTTATTTGAAATATTATTTAGTTATACTTAGATGAAGAAAATATATAAAAATATAAAGTTTATGTTTATTTTTAAATAATAAAAGATAACTGGTAATCATTCTAAATATATTTTTAATAAATAACTTAATTAAAAATATGGCGAGTATAAATGATTAAGTAATAGTGTTTAGAATACTATTACTTAATAAAGAAACTTTCGTATGATAAATAATAGTAATATTTATATCTAATTATATAAATAATAGGCTAAAATAAAATATAATTCATTCATAAAAATTAAAAAATTATATTTTTATTATTTAATGTGTATTAAATAATATTTAATAAATTACCTTTAAAGTATTTTTTTAAAAAAATGTTAATTATTAATAGTTTAATAAACATAAAAATAAGTTATTTTTATGTTAGTATTTTAAAAAATAATTATATAATTTTTTAATTATTAATAATTAAACATATCAGTATGCTAATAGTATTATTGCAGAAAGGTTACTATTTAATTAAAGTAAAGGAACTCTAGTATGTCGATTGCTCTTACTTGGTATGATGTTATTAGTCAGGAAAAACAACAGCCTTATTTTAAAAATATATTAAGTTATATAGTAGAACAACTTGATACTGGTAAAATAATTTATCCTAAGCAGCAAAATATATTTAACGCTTTCCATTTTACTGCCTTAATAGAAGTTAAAGTAGTTATATTTGGGCAAGACCCTTATTATAGAGAAAACCAAGCACATGGCTTATCATTTTCTGTATTACCTGGAATACCTATCCCTCCTTCGCTAATGAATATATATAAAGAATTAAAGACAGATATTTTAGGTTTTACATATCCTAATCATGGTTATTTAAAAAACTGGGCACAACAAGGTATATTATTATTAAATACGACATTAACAGTTGAAGCAGGTAAAGCATGTTCTCATATAAATCTTGGTTGGGAAATTTTTACTAATAGAGTTATTGACGTATTAAATATATATCGAGAAGGTATAATTTTTTTATTATGGGGATCTCATGCACAAAAAAAAGGACAGATAATTAATAAAAAACGTCATTTTATTCTAAAAGCAGCTCATCCTTCACCTTTATCTGCTTATCGTGGATTTTTTGGTTGTAAGCATTTTTCGAAAACAAACCAATTATTACAAGAGTATAATTTATCACCAATAAACTGGTAACTAAGATTATTAGTTTAGGATAACATTACAAAAAGGCACTTTTAACAGTGCCTTAATGACACGAAAAAGTGTTAAATTTCTGCTTTGCCTTTTGACACCTCAACCATTGCTGGTCGTAATAAACGACCATTAAGTTTATAACCTTTTTGCATCATTTTCATAACATAGTTTGACTGTATTTCGTTAGATGCAGATAATTTCATTGCTTGATGATACTCTGGGTTAAATGGTATCTGAATATCTGAAATTATCTCAATGCCAAATTTTCCCATAGTATCTAATAAAGACTTCAGTGTTAATTTAAGCCCTTCAATCATAGGTAAAAGTTCATTATTCGATCCATCTAATAAAGATAATGCTTTTTCTAAACTATCAATTACTGGTAATAATTCACTAGAAAATTTTTCTAATGCAAATTTTTTAGCTTTTTCGATATCATTTTCTGCGCGACGACGAATATTTTGGATTTCAGCTTCTTTACGAGGTAGACTTTCACGTTCGCTCTTCTTAGCTGCTGCTAATTCTATTTCTAGCATGGTAATTTTAGTTTCTAGCTCAGTAATACGTTGGTTTGCAATATCATTAATTTTTAATGTTTCGCTTGCTTGTTGTTCGATTATTTGTTTATTTTCTTCTGTTAATATTTTATCGATAGATGTTTTCTGTTCTTTATTATCATTCTTCATAGATATCTCCGCTTTTTAGCATTAATCTCCTAAGTTGGTCTATTATGGGGATTAAAATAATGGATTCAAGGGAATTAATCACAATGTTAAAAGAAGAAAAAATTCCTGTGAGAAAAACACCAATAATAACAAAAAAATTTAATTGTATTGGTATTCTTGGGCATCCACGCCAACAGACTGCGTTAGATACACATAAAATACTATATCATTGGCTAAGATCTGAAAGTTATGAGGTTATTGTTGAAGAGCAAATTGCTAAAGATCTTGCTTTAAGAAATACTACTGTAGGTAACTTAACAGATATTGGTAAAAATGCAGATTTAGCGGTTGTAGTTGGTGGTGATGGTAATATGCTTCGTTCTGCTCGAGAGTTAGCTAAATATGATATCAAAGTAATTGGTATCAATAGAGGTAACTTTGGTTTTTTAACTGATTTAGACCCAGACACTGCTCAAAAGCAGCTTACTGAAGTATTAGCAGGTGAATATTTGAGCGAACAACGTTTTTTATTAGAAGTTAATATTTTTCATACAAACTGTTATAAAAAATCTAGTACAGCAATTAATGAAGTTATTTTGCATTCCTGTAAAAGAGTACAAATGATTGAATTTGAAGTTTACATTGATAATTACTTCTCCTTTTCACAACGTTCTGATGGATTAATTATTGCTACACCAACAGGATCCACAGCTTATTCACTTTCTGCTGGTGGCCCTATTCTAACGCCAACTCTTGATGCTATTGTATTAGTGCCAATGTTTCCACATACTCTATCAGCAAGACCGCTAGTTATTAAAAATAGCAGTATTATCCGTTTAAAAATTTTTCGTAATGATTTAGAAATTACTTGTGATAGTCAGATTACTCTACCAATTAGAAAAGGTGAATATATAGAGATTAGCCGTAGTAAATGTCATCTTGATCTTATTCATCCTAAAAATTATAGTTATTTTAATACGTTAAATACTAAATTAAATTGGTCAAAAAAATTATTTTAAAAAAAATGTAAGTACTACTTTACCTTTAATAAAAAATTTACTTTTAATAAGTATAATATACTTTCGATAATAGTATATTTATTGTATTAAAAAAATAATTATCTATAATTTTACTATTATATAAGATAAAAATTAATTTATAATCCTAAATAATCACTATTGCTAGAGAAATTAGTTAGGTAAATTGATATTTATAATAACTAAGTTTATGCTTAGAATTTTATTTAGAAAATATAGTATCCTTATACTACAATATATTAATATTTGTGTGTATTTTATTAATAGATAATCTTTTTATAAAATTATAGATAAAAGATTACTATTAATGATAGTAAAACATTATTATAATATAAAATATTTAGTATAGTATACTACTATTATTAATAGTTATTTGTAAAATCTTATTAATAATAAGCTATATTACTTTCTAAGTTATATAGTTACGTTAAATATTATATTATCTATAGATAATATAATATTACAAAAGTAATATACTATTAATGTTATTTACATTAATGTTATTTACATTAATATATTATTATTATTTTTATAACTAGTTTATATAATTCTTATTATATGTTGACTAGATCATATATTTATATTTTTAAATAAAAGTTTTTAACAAAAAATATTAATTTTTTAATTTAGTTAAGATTTTATCTAAATAATGTATAGGTATATAAAAAACTAGATATAGTATTAAAAAGATTAATAAATTTATTCATTAGTATTTATAAAATTATTAATAAAAATTATTTTTATTAATGTTATTAATAACATAATTTACTAATTGATGTAATGTTATATTAAACTTACATCTTTATTTTTTATATCTACTGATTACTTTTTTATTAATATTTATTAATTAAGTAATTTACACTATTAAAAGAATTTATATTGAAATTATCTTATTATCTAAGTATTTAATAATATAAAAATTTTAATTTTTTATTTTTTGTCTTATTACTTAATTTCTGTATTTTTATTTTTTATATTTTTATGACTGGTTACTATTTTTTCTTTTTATGTATTAATTAATAATAATATGTAATGTTAAATTTTTATATTTATATATATTACTTAATAGCTTTAATATTAAATTATTTTTAATATTTTCATTTATTTATTTTAAATTTTTTATTAAATTGAAAATAAATACCTTTATAAAAATTTTTTATTTTTTACTTATATAAAAATTTTTTTGTTATTTTAATAATTATTAAAAGAAATGTGAAAAATTATTTACTAATTTATTAAAATATAAACTTTAATTATTATAATATCTATAATTTTCTTTATATTAAAAGTTAGTCTTTTAATATAAAGAAAATTATATTTAATCTATTAATATAGTTTAGAAAATAGTCTTATTTTGAATTATATTTATACATAAAATTTTTTAGAAAAAAAATAATAAAATAATTAAAATATAGATCTTATAAACTAATTAACTATAAAAGTTTTTTACTAAATAATAAGTAATAAGTATTATCTTAATATAAAAAGCTTAATAATTCTTTTAATCCATTATAAAAAGCAGGAAATATAATAAACTATTATTGATAACCTACTTATAAGAACCTTCATCTTAATAAGTAGTAATATTTAAAAAAATTAAAAACTAATTAAATCCCTTCTTTTTCAACTTTTTGTTGTAGCAAATCTTCACGTTTTATTCCTAATTTTAAAGCTAATGCAGAAACTACATAAATAGATGAAATTGTTCCAATAAAAATTCCAATTAACATAGTTAAAGAGAACCCTTTTAGCATAGTCCCTCCAAAAATATACAGTATTAACACCATTGTTAAAGTAGTTAATGAGGTCATAATAGTGCGACTTAACGTTTGTGTTAATGATATATTTATTATTTCATATGGTGTACCACGATTTATCTTACGAAAATTTTCACGAATTCGATCTAAAATGACAATGCTATCATTTAATGAATAACCAATAACTGACATCAAAGAAGCAATTATAGTTAAATCAATCTCAATTCTACATAAAGATAAAATACCTAAGGTTATAGCAATATCATGACCTAAGGCAATAACTGTACCTAATGCTAACCGCCACTCAAAGCGAAAGCAGACATAAATCATAATGAAGAGTAGCGCAATTAGTAATGCCATACCAGCTGTTAGAATTAATTCATTACCTACACTAGGCCCAATAAATTCAATACGTTTAATTTTTGCATTTTTATCAAATAAATTATTTATAGTAGTAATAATTTCATTACCTAGTTTCTGACTTGTATTAATAGTAGTAGAAGAAGCTATAGTAGAAAATTTTGCAACAGAAGACATTGTGGAGTAACTTTTAATTAGCGGTAAACGTATTATGATATTATGTGTACTACCAAAATTTTGAATAATTAGTGTAGTAAAACTTTTTTTTTGCAGCGTATTACGTAATTCATTAAGATTAATTGGATTTTTTAAATTAACTTCAATAATAGCACCACCTGTGAAATCTAATCCCCAGTTAAAACTACGGGTTAATATGATCGTAATGGATGCTACCATTAATAATAAAGAAATACTAAAAACTATATTATTCCAGCACATAAAATCATTTACTTTACGATTATAGTTTAATTGTTTAATAGTATAATTTTGTATCACTATTTATTCCTTAAATGGATAACCTATTAATACGTTTGCCACCATAAAGTAGATTAACAATAGCACGTGTCCCAACTATAGTAGTAAACATTGAAGTTAATACACCAATAATAGTAGCAATAGCAAAACCTTTAATTGAACCAGTAGTTAATGTATAAAGAATTATTGCTGTAATTAATGTTATTATATTTGCATCAACAATGCTAGAAAAGGCACCTTTATAGCCATAATGTATAGCTTGCTGAATTGATCTACCATTACTAATTTCTTCCTTTATTCGTTCGTTAATTAACACATTCGCGTCAACAGCTACAGCTAACGTTAATACAATACCAGCAATACCTGGCATGGTTAATGTAGCTCCGGGTAAAAGTGACATTGTACCCACAATGAGTACTAAATTAATAAGTAGAGCGCTGCTAGCAATTAAACCAAATTTACGATAGTAAAAAACCATAAAAATAATTGATGTAGTCAAACTACAAAAACAAGCAGTTAGACCTTGGGTAATATTCTGTACTCCTAAAGCAGGACCAATAGTACGCTCTTCTATAATTTGAATAGGCGCAATTAAAGTGCCGGCTCGTAATAATAATGAAAGCTGTTGTGCTTCAACCAGATTAGCAATACCAGTAATACAAAAATTATTACCTAAACGCGATTGAATAATTGCTACATTTATCACTTTTTCTTCCCTAACTAAAATTATATGTCCATTAGTATCTTTTTTGCCGCTATTTTTATATTCTATAAGTAAAGTTGCCATTGGTCTGCCAATATTATCTTTAGTAAAATTAGAGATAATCGATCCGCCTTCATTATCTAATAAAATATTAACTTGTGCCTGATTGTATTCATTAGTTATAGAAGTTGAATTAATAATATGATTACCAGTTAAAATTACTCGTTTATATAGAATAATTGGTTGTCCTTCACGAGTATTTTTTACTTCTGAATTACTTGGCACTTGCCCTACCATTGCAGCATTAACATTAACGTTAGTATTTTGTAAACGAAACTCAAGTGTAGCAGTAGCACCAAGGATTTCTTTAGCGCGTACCATATCCTGGATACCAGGTAATTCAATAACAATACGATTAGCACCTTGGCGCTGTATTAAAGGTTCTGTAACTCCTAATTGATTAACTCGATTACGTAGAACACTAATATTTTGTTGTAATATAGATCTACGTATTTTACGTAAATACTCATTATTCATTAATACTTTTAGTCTTTGACTTCCATTTTTACTTATTACTAAATTATTATAATGAGATGACAGGTAGTTTATTGCTACATCCCGTGTAGTACTATTAGCAAAATTAATAGTAGTACTATGATTAACATAAAAGTTATTAAACTTAGACACAGAAGTATAAGGAATATTTTTTTGACGTAGAGCAAAACATAAACTATCTATATTTTGTTCTTGTAACTTATTTAATACAGAATTCATATCTACTTCTATCAAAAAATGGACCCCACCACGTAAATCAAGCCCTAATTTTATTGGTCTGGCACCTAACTTAGCTAACCAAGATAGTGTTGATGGTACTAAATTTAATGCAATAATATATTTATCCCTTAATTTTACCATTAATGTTTCATAAGCATGTAATTGAGCATCAGTATCTTTAAAGCAAATAAGAATAATACCTTTTTTAAGTGTAATAGCTTTACTTACTATTTTTTCTTTTTCTAGCAAGTTACGAACTTGGTTTAAACTAGTTTCATTAGCAATGATATTATGAGTACCAGTAATCTGTACTGCAGGATCTTCACCATAAAGATTAGGTAGCGCATATAGCAAGCTAATAAATAACAAAAATATTAATGCCAAATACTTCCATAAAGGATAATGATTTAACACAGTAGTTCCTTTTGGAAAAAATTAAAACTTATAATGCTTTTATAGTATTTTTTGGCAAAATAGCAGCCACAAAATCACGTTTAATCATTACTTCAGTAGCATCATTGAGTGCAATAATAATATAACCCATCTCTGTAACTTTTATAACACGACCTAGCAGTCCACCTGTAGTTAAAATTTCATCTCCTTTAGTAATTGAATCTATTAATTTTTTATGTTCTTTTGTTCGTTTTTGTTGTGGACGTAAAATCGTAAAATAAAAAACTAGACCAAATGCTACCATTGTAATTATTATAGAATACGTACTTCCTTGTGTTGGATTACCAACAGAAGCAATAGCATTAGAAATTAAAAAACTCATTAATGTAACCTTATATTATATTGATATTAAATATTAATTAAAATTTTACTAGTAATTAGAAGTTATTATTTATTTAATTCTAGCTATAAAATCTATAGTTACAGCACTAAACTTTTAATTCAGATTTTTTAATTTGCTTATAAAATTCTGTAATTACACTGTCTAATATACCCTTTTCAATAGCCTGACGCAAAGTAGTCATTAAGCGTTGATAATAACGTAAATTATGAATAGTATTAAGCCTAGCACTTAATATTTCTTTACAGCGATTAAGATGATGCAAATATGCAAGGCTATAATAACAACAAGTATAGCAATCGCAATTTTTATCTAGCTTAGATTCATTTTTCTTATATCTAGCATTGCGAATTTTAATAATTCCTTCCGAGACAAATAAATAACCATTACGCGCATTACGTGTTGGTATAACACAATCAAACATATCAATACCACGACGTACCCCTTCAACTAAGTCCTGTGGTTTACCAACCCCCATTAAATAACGTGGTTTGTCTTGAGAAATCTGTGGACAAATATGCTCTAAGATACGGTACATCTTTTCTTTTGGTTCACCTACTGCTAAACCGCCCACAGCATAACCATCAAAGCCAATATTTTGCAACCCATATAGCGAAATATCACGTAAATCTTGATATACACCTCCTTGAATAATACCAAATAATGCATTTTTATTATTTAATTTATTAAAATGTTGATGATGACTACGTGCAGCCCAACGTAATGATAATTCCATTGAATGCTTAGCATAGTTCCAATTAGCTGGATATGGTGTACATTCATCAAAAACCATCATAATTTCGGCACCTAGATCTCGCTGTATCTCTAAAGATTTTTCTGGGCTAAGAAATACTTTATCTCCATTTATAGGATTCTTAAAATAAACGCCTTCTTCTTTTATTTTGCGCATTGCTCCTAGACTAAATACTTGAAAGCCACCTGAATCAGTTAGGATTGGATCATGCCATTGCATAAAATTATGAAGATCACCATGCATTTTAATAACTTCTTGGCCTGGACGTAACCAAAGATGAAAAGTATTACCTAATAAAATTTGTGCACCACTGGCCTTAACCTCTTCTGGTGTTATGCTTCTTACCGCACCATAAGTACCAACTGGCATAAATGCTGGCGTTTCTACTGACCCATTTTCAAAAATCAAGCGACCACGACGAGCATGCCCATCAGTTTTTTGTAACTCAAACTTCATATTACCTCCAAAGGTAAATATGTCTAACGTGTTATCGCTTAAATTTAATTAGATTATTTACAAAAACTATTATCTATTACAAATTTTATATTATATTATACTTATAATCCTTATATACTACATACTACAGTAAGTGCCATGTAATATAATTTTATTAATAAATATTAATTATTATTAATATAATAATGCTTATTTTATAAATAGCTTATATAATTTCTACTATAATAATAGTGTTTTTGTTCAATATATGTTAGCTTAATACTTATTGCTATATTATCTTTTAGTGCTAAAGAATTTTTTCTTTATTTTTTTAAGTAATATTAAACTTAAATTAATTTAACTAGTCCTAAGTAATCTATATCTATTACTATTTTAATTATAAGATATATTTATACATAAAACCCTTTAATAATCTAAAATTATGATATCTTTTATTAATAATATTCATTAGTAATATTAATAAGTATACGTTGATATTATGTATTATTTTTTAGTATATAATTATTACTTATCTTATAATTTTAGTTAATCTAAATTTTTTTAACTACTGTTATTTGTTTGTACTTATCTGCTATATTAAATATTTTATTATTTTTAAGCTAAATTGTATTTGTTACTAATTAAGTGGCTTTTTTATTTTTAGCATCTTTATTTATTACTTTTATATTATATAGAAATCTTCTTATTTAGGATATTATTAATGATACTTACATAAGCGTAAAAGTATTAATTTTTAAAAAGGTTTAGTTATTGAAATTTATATTATAAATATAATCTTTAATTAGTTATAATAAGATAGTATGATAAGAATTTAATTTCTAGATCACACAAGAAAAGAAAAATGAAAAATTTTTTCTTAATGATGAATATGATACAGATCATATCTTTATAATATATACCGTATTTATTAATACTTTATTAATACTTTTAAAAAAAGTGAGTTCTTGATTTGTGTGTATTTAATACATTTGATATAAAATCTTTAGTTACATACTAAGAAATATCATGACTAACTAAATTATACACAATATTAAAATAAAAAAATATGATTTCTAAATTAGATAACTACATCTAGTATTATACTAATAACTTATTAGTATAATACTAGTAACTAGGATTTAGCTAATAGTAAAATTATTAACTTTAATTTATGCTAGAAAAAAGTGTAGATAATTACATAATGAGAAATAGTTGGAAAATTAGGAATTAAATTACAGGATTAAGATCTTATTCTAGTAATTATTAACTAGTTGCTATAACATAAAATAATATATTAGGAAATATAAACTAATTTTCAGCTACTTTATCTTATAAAACTAGCACCGTAATAACTAGTGCTATTTTAAATAATATTAAGCAAGATTGAAATCATAGAATAATTTTAATCTAGATATTTTACTATATTAAATATAGTCTAATAGACAAACACTAGTATTAATACTAATAGCTTTTATATAACTAATAAATAGTAATACTAACCTAATTCTTTGCGTGCTTGACGAAACATTTGCATCCATGCACCATCTACACCCCACTCTAATGGATGCCAGGAATTGCTAACAGTACGAAAAGCCCGTTCTGGATGAGGCATCATAACTGTTACTCGACCACTATTACTAGTTATTGCAGTAATACCTTGTATGGAGCCATTTGGATTAGCAGGATAACGTTCAGTAACTTGGCCAAAATTGTCAACAAAACGCATAACTACCTGACTCTGCTGTTGTAACATTGTTAGTTGTGCCATATTTTGTACTTCTAATCTTCCTTCACCATGCGAAACGGCGATAGGTATACGTGAGCCTGCCATGTTCTGTGTAAATAAGCAAGGACTTGCAACCACTTCAACTAGGCTAAAACGTGCTTCAAAACGTTCGGATAGATTACGTCTAAAATTTGGCCAATGATCCGTACCAGGAATTAGTTCACGTAAATTACACATCATCTGACAACCATTACATACACCTAATGCTAAAGTATGCGGACGTTGGAAAAAAGCAGTAAATTCATCACGTACTCGGTTATTAAATAAAATAGATTTAGCCCAACCTTCACCTGCACCTAAAACATCACCGTAAGAAAATCCTCCGCAAGCGACTACCACTTGGAAAGGATTTAAATTGATTCTACCACTTAATAAATCACTCATATGCACATCAATAGCATCAAAACCTGCATGATAAAAAGCAGCAGCCATTTCAACCTGAGAATTTATGCCTTGTTCACGTAATACCGCTACTTTAGGGCGTATTTGCTGAGTAATATAAGGGACTGTAATATCTTCATTAGGATCAAAACTTAGTTTAACATTAAGACCCGGATCCGTTTCTTCTTGTTTGGCTTGGTGTTCTTGATCCGCACAATATGGGTTATCACGAAGCCTCTGTATTTGCCAGGTAGTTTCTGCCCACCAACAGCGTAACTTTATTCGACTCTCTTGATATATAATTTCATTACCATGACGAATAATAAAATTATCACCTATTACTGCTTTTCCTAAGTAATGTACAATAGTTGCTAAACCTAGATGAGCTAACTGTTGCTCTACCATTGCACGCTGTTTAGAATGTACCTGGATTACTACGCCTAATTCTTCATTAAATAATGATGCAAGATAATCCTTACCTAAAGATTGAATATCTATATCAATACCGCAATGACCAGCAAATGCCATTTCTGCTAGGGTTACTAATAAGCCACCATCAGATCGATCATGGTAAGCTAATAGATACTGATTGGTAATTAGTATCTGTATAGCTTTAAAAAAAGCTGCTAACTGCGATACATTACGCACATCAGCAGGTTTATCTCCTAATTGACGATAAACTTGGGATAATGCAGTAGCTCCTAATGCATTATGCCCTGCCCCTAAATCGATTAATAATAATGCATTTTCACAACAATCAATTTGTAGTTGTGGTGTAATAGTACGGCGAACATCTTCTACACGGGAAAAAGCATTGATTATTAATGATAGTGGTGATATCATTTCACGATACTCGTTATTTTCTTTCCAACTAGTCTTCATTGTAAGCGAATCTTTTCCGACTGGAATAGTTAACCCTAGAGCAGGGCAAAGTTCTTGACCAATAGCACGTACTGCAGCATATAATCCAGCATCTTCTCCTGGATGTCCTGCAGCGGACATCCAGTTAGCTGAAAGCTTAATGCGTTTTAAATCACCAATCTGATTAGCAGCAATGTTAGTTAACGCCTCTCCAACAGCAAGACGAGCTGAAGCAGCAAAATCTAATAAAGCTACAGGAGCACGTTCACCAATAGACATAGCTTCACCATGATAACTATCTAAACTTGCGCTTGTAACAGCGCAATCTGCTACTGGAATTTGCCATGGACCTACCATCTGATCACGTGTAACCATACCTGTAACCGTACGATCACCAATAGTAATTAAAAATGTTTTTTCAGCTACTGCTGGTAAATGTAAGACTCTTTTTATTGCATCAGTAATATTAATCTGTACGCGTTCTAATGGCTTACTATGTGCTTGTAATTGCATAACATCACGTCGTATTTTAGGAGTTTTACCTAATAAAATATTTAATGGCATAGTGATTGGCTGATTATTAAAATTATAATCTTTTACTAGTAAATTTTTTTCTTTAGTTGTTTTTCCAATAATTGCATAAGGAGCACGTTCACGACTACAAATTTCATCAAATAATTTCATCTGCTCTGATGCAATTGCTAATACATAACGCTCTTGTGATTCATTACACCAAATTTCTAATGGACTCATACTAGGTTCGTCATTTGGGATATTCCGTAACTCAAAGCATCCACCACATTCGCTATCATTGATTAGTTCTAGTATTGCATTTGATAGGCCGCCAGCCCCTACATCATGAATAAATAAGATAGGATTATAATTACCTAACTGCCAACAACTATCAATTACTTCCTGACAACGACGTTCCATTTCTGGATTAGCTCGCTGCACCGAAGCAAAATCTAGATCAATATTTAATTGACCAGAAATTGTTGAAGAGGCTGAACCACCCCCTAAACCAATGTTCATTGCTGCTCCGCCAAGAACAATTAGATTTGTACCTAAATTAATTTTACTTTTTTCTACATGATTAGCACGAATATTACCCATTCCTCCTGCTAGCATAATCGGTTTATGATAACCACGTAACTCACTGCCATTATAACTATCAATACGCTCTTCGTAAGTACGAAAATAACCGAGTAATATAGGTCGACCAAATTCATTATTAAAAGTAGCAGCGCCAAGAGGTGCATTAGTAATGATTTCAAGTGCACTTACGATACGATCAGGTTTACCAAAGTTTTCTTCCCAAGGTTGTTCAAAATTAGGAATACGTAAATTAGAAACTGAAAAACCGACTAATCCAGCTTTAGGTTTAGCACCACGTCCAGTTGCACCTTCATCGCGAATTTCACCACCAGAACCTGTTGCTGCTCCTGGCCAAGGTGAAATTGCTGTTGGATGATTATGGGTTTCTACTTTTATTAAAATAGGTACTTCTTCTTGATGATAACCATAGATGTGATTATGTGGTGCCGCGAAAAAACGTCCAACTAAAGAGCCCTGCATTACTGCTGCATTATCTTTATAAGCAGATAACACATAATCTGGCGTTTGTTTAAATGTATTTTTAATCATATCAAATAGAGAATATGGCTGGTCAACTCCATCAATTCGCCAATTTGCATTAAAAATTTTATGGCGACAATGCTCTGAATTAGCCTGAGCAAACATATAAAGTTCAATATCTGTTGGATTACGTCCAAGGGTCGTAAAAGTTGACATTAGATAGTCTATTTCTTCTGTTACAAGCGCTAAACCTAATTGACTATTTGCTTCCTCTAATGCTTTTCGTCCTTTTCTTGTAATATCAATCCATTGTAATGTTTTAGGAGAACGATAAGAAAAAAGTTGTTTTGCTTGTGTTAATTCATTAAATACTGTTTCTATCATCCGATCATGCAATATCGTTTCTAGTTGTTGCCATTGATTAGATGTCATCTCACTACTTTGAATATAAAAAGCAATACCACGTTCTAAACGTAGCACCTTAGATAAACCACAATTATGTGCAATGTTACTAGCTTTAGAGGACCAAGGAGAAATAGTGCCAGGGCGAGGCGTCACTAAACGTAAAACTCCTGATACTGTACGTTTAGGTAAAACATTCCCATATTTAAGTAAGTGTTGTAATTTAGTATCTTCCTCAGTATTCAATGGCGCACTAAGGTTAATAAAATGCACATATTCAGCATAGATATCACGTACTGGTAATTGCATATCTTGACAGCAAGATAGTAGTTTAGTGATTCTAAAAATTGACAAGGCAGGTGAAGCTTGCAGTATTTCCATAAACAAAGTTTTTCTCATTGATAAAACAAAAGAAATAGTATATTAGTATGTGCTATAATAATGAATTATTAATAATGAAAATGGTCTATTTCTTTATTATTAATAATAAACTTAATTTCATATGATAAATATTAATTTAGCACTAATTAGATAACTAAATAAAAGTAGCATATAATAAATTATCTATAATAATTTAACCTAGAAATAAAAAATTTTATTAATGTAAATTAAAGAACTGATTCCATGGTATATAATAAATATTACTTATAACTATAAGTATAAGGGAAATATAAATTGTATTAATTGTAAAACTTTTTTGATTATTACCAATATAGTGCAAGTAATAAAAATACAATAAACGTTCGACTATTAATATTGATCCACAAAGATGAATTATCCAAGTTTCTGCGCCATTCATCTCAAGTATTATAAGTAAAATAAGTGCGCTAGGAATATATTCCACAGCACTATTATAAACAGTAATCGCAATTTGCAATTTAGAAAAACCACCATCACCATAAGTTACCTGGTATTGATTTCTAAGTTTTACTATATTCAATGAAAACTTAATCAGTAAAATTATACTTAAAATAATATAAAATGAACTAATCATTTTAGACTCCATAACTTAACTTTAATGTCTTTCTTACTTTTTATAATAAGAATTTTTTATTCTACAAATTTAAGTATAATTTATTTTAGTAACTTTTTGTTTTATATGCGCTAATAGCAAGAAAAATTTTAATATAAATAAGATAGAAACCATGCTTTATGCCTTCTACAAAGCTTTGCTTACAATAATTTTTAATAGACTCTTAAAATTTTATATTACTTATATAAAGACTTAACAAAATAACAGAAAAATAAAAAATGTTTTTGATTTTAGCTATTAATTAAACTAAGACAAAGTTATTTTTAATTAGCAAAAATAAATAAAATAGTTTTCGGTAACTTCATTAAAAAATAGTTTAAAAGGTAAGATATGCGCACTAAATATTGTGGACAATTAAATTTATCCCATATTAATCAAGAAGTTGTTTTATGTGGCTGGATCAATTGTTATCGTGATTTTGGTCGTTCTATTTTTATTGATATGCGCGATCGAGAAGGTATTGTTCAGGTATTTTTTGATCAGAGCCAACCACATGTTTTTAAACAGGCATTATTATTACGCAATGAATTCTGTATTCAAATAATAGGTACTGTGCGGGCACGTATTGGCAAACAAATAAATAAAAAAATGCTAACTGGTGAAATTGAGGTTCTTGCTAAGGAGCTTAATATTATTAATTATAGCGAATCATCCCCATTAGATAATAAGCAGATTAATAATGAAGAGTCTCGTTTAAAATATCGCTATTTAGATTTACGGCGTCCAGAAATGACACAGAAAATAAAAATACGCGCTAAAGTTACTCATTTTATACGCCATTTTATGGATAACCATGATTTTCTTGACATTGAAACTCCGATGCTCACTAAAATCACACCAGAAGGTGCTCGTAATTATTTAGTACCAAGTCGAGTAAATAAAGGTAAATTTTATGCTTTGCCACAATCACCGCAGTTGTTTAAACAGTTATTAATGATATCAGGTTTTGATCGTTATTATCAAATTGTAAAATGTTTTCGTGATGAAGATTTACGTACTGATCGTCAACCTGAATTTACCCAAATTGATGTTGAAACTTCTTTTATGAATGCTGAACAGCTCCGTTATTTAATGGAAGAATTGATCTGTAAATTATGGAAAGAAATTAAAGGAGTTAATCTTGGTCCTTTTTCTGTTATCACTTTTTCTGAAGCTATACGTCGTTTTGGTTCTGACAAACCAGATTTACGTAATCCATTGGAACTAGTTGACATAGCTGATTTAGTTACCTCAATTGATTACAAAATTTTTGCAGATTACGTTAATGATGTAGCAAGGCGAGTAATCGTAATACGCGTTAAAAATGGAACACAAATTACTCGTAAAAAAATTAATGAATATACTAAAATTATAAAACAACAAGGTGCTTCAGGTTTATTTTGGTTGAAGATAAATAATCATAAAGCTGGATTAAATGGCGTCGAAGGTTCTATTGTTAGATTTTTGAATTCTAATATATTAAAAAATATTCTGGAACGTATTAAAGCTGAGAATAATGATATTTTATTTATTGCTGCAGATGATTTTAAAATAGTTAGCCATGCAATGGGGATTCTACGTGCAAAACTAGCAATTGACATGAAATTAATTAAACAAGATAGCTGGGCTCCTTTATGGATAATTGACTTTCCTTTATTTGAGGGTAATAAAATTGGAAGTATGACCGCTATACATCATCCCTTTACTGCACCTAAAGAAATAACACAAACTGAACTTAAGTTAAACCCAGTTGCTGCTATAGCTAATGCTTATGATATGGTAATTAATGGTTATGAAGTTGGTGGAGGATCAGTGCGTATTCACCATAGTGAAATGCAACAACAAGTATTTTCTATTATTGGAATGAATCAAAAAGAACAACGTGAAAAATTTGGTTTTTTACTTGATGCGCTGAAATATGGAGCGCCACCGCACGCAGGCTTAGCTTTTGGTTTAGATCGTTTAGTAATGTTACTAACAGGAAGTAATAATATTCGTGATGTAATCGCTTTTCCAAAAACTACTGCTGCTGCTTGTTTGTTAACAGAAGCGCCTAATTTTGCTAGTACTTATTTATTACAAGAACTATCAATTAATACGTTAGTAATGAAAAATATGAAGGAGCTAGATGAGTCATAAATACCCTGGAATTATCGATGATAATATTGAGTTCTAGAAAAATTATTTTTGGAGATCTTTATGGCTGGTCATAGTAAATGGGCAAATACTAAATACCGCAAATTTATGCAGGATACTAAACGTGGAAAAATTTTTAATAAAATTATACGTGAGATAGTAACTGCTGTTAAATTAGGCGGTAATAATCCAACAATAAATTCACGCTTAAGGACCGCTATTGATAAAGCATTACTGAATAATATGACACGTAGTACATTAAATCGTACGATTGCTCGTAGTATTGGTAATAACGAAAATAATCATATGAAAGATATTATCTATGAGGGGTATGCTCTTGGTGGTGTCGCAGTTATGGTTAAGTGCTTAAGTGATAATCATAACCGTACAGTATCTGAAGTACGGCATGCTTTTACCAAAACCGGAGGTAATCTAAGTGCTAATGGTTCGGTAGCTTATTTATTTAGCAAAAAGGGAGTAATATCTTATGCGTCTGATAAAAATAAAATAATGATAATAGATCTAGTAATACAGGCAGGCGCTAATGATATAATAGTTTATGATGATGGAACTATTGATGTACTTACTACACCGGAGGATTTCAATTCAGTAAAAGATATATTGGAGACATCTGGTTTAAAAGCACGGATGGCTGAAATATCCTTTATTTCTTCAGTTAAAGTAGATTTAGATACGCATACTATGTCGATACTATTACATTTAATTGATATTCTAGAAGAATTAGATGATGTGCAAGAAGTTTATCATAATGGTAAAATTTCCAATAAAATTACTGCTACATTATAATTATCTTTTATAATTAACGCCAAAGGAAAATGCTAGTTATGGCAATTATTTTAGGTGTTGATCCTGGTTCTCGTATTACAGGTTATGGTGTTATTCATCAACAACAAAACTGCTTAAGTTATCTAGATAGTGGATGTATTCATACACAAGTAGAGGGTATAAAGTTAGATAATTTATCTATCCGATTAAAGCTAATTTATGCTGGTATCACTGAAATTATTATTCAGCAGCAACCAAATTTTTTTGCTATTGAACAAGTCTTTATGGCAAAAAATGCATCTTCTGCATTAAAACTTGGTCAAGCACGGGGGGCAGCTATAGTTGCAGCTGTAAATCAGAATTTACTAGTTTTTGAATATGCTACTCGACAGATTAAAAAAACAGTAGTTGGTATAGGTTCAGCAAACAAGAATCAGGTACAGTATATGGTACGTTCTTTATTAAAATTACCTACTAATCCTCAGGTAGATGCTGCTGATGCTTTAGCAGTAGCTATCACTTATTGTCATTTTAATCCAGTATTATCTCAAAGAGAGACGGTATGATAGGACGTCTTAGTGGTATTATTTTAGAGAAGGAGCCCCCCTTAATATTATTAGAAGTTCAAGGTGTTGGCTACGAAATTAGGTTACCTATGACATGTTTTTGTCAGTTACCTAATTTAGGGCAAGAAGTAATTATTTTTACTCAATTAATAGTACGTAATGATTCACAGTTACTTTATGGTTTTAATAATAAACAGCAACATACTATTTTTCGTGAACTAATTAAAATTAATAGTATTGGACCTAATTTAGCGCTAGGAATTTTATCTGGTATGTCAATATATGAATTTTTTAACGCAGTAGAGAAGGAGGAAATTATTAATTTAATTAAACTACCTGGAATGGGCAAAAAAACAGCAAAACGTTTAGTAGTCGAAATGAAAGATCGTTTTAAAAATTTACATGATAAGCTATTTAATAAATATAGAAATACTTTACTAATAGATAAACCAGCAAAAGTATCAAATATAGATGTTAAAACTGAGGCTATATTAGCATTAATAACTCTAGGTTATAAGCCGCAGGAAGCTAGTCGATTAGTTAATAACATTGCTAAAATAGGAATGGATTGTAAAACATTAATATGTAATGCTTTACGATCTACTTTGTAGATTTAGTATAATATTTTTTAAAAATTTACATAAATATAGCTATATATATTTGCTTTTTTATTTTTTTAATTAAATTTTTATGTATTTTATGTAATTTTTTATAAATAGAAATATATTTCTAAAGAATATAATATTAAATGCTTAATATTTTACTTACTACTTAATTTATTTTTAATACATAAATAATTTCCTTAAATCTATATCTTAGATTTAGTTATAAAATATCTAAACTTATTAAGCGTGTTTAACTTTTTAAATTATTATTATATCTACGAATTTTTTTATAAATTAAAGAAATATATCTTACTGATAAAAGTCTCAATAAACTTCTTAGACAAAAGGTAATTAATGATAAAAAAGGATTTTGAATTTTTAATTTCATTTTTAATATAGCTATTTTAAATTCACTTTTTATATAAATTAAACCCCTACGACGATAAATCATTTTATCATCTACACGGGCATATACTAAAATATTAGGAAGATTTTTGACATAGTATTTATTTGAGATTACGCGAAGCCAAAGATTATAATCTTCCATATATAAGTGATGTTGATAACCTCCAACTTTTTGGATAATACTTTTTTTAAAAATAACTGTCATATGGTTAAAAGGATTTCTAATTTTTGAAAATTTTACTATATCTTCATATGAAGAAGGGGTTGTTCTAATTCCTCTAATATTACAAATATTATTATTAAATTCATATATATTAGAACCTAATACTGCTATATTAGGATATTTTATTATATAATTAATCTGCTTTTCAAATCTTGTAGAATAACAGATATCATCTGTATCCATTCTAGCAACTAATTCAAATTTACATTGTTGTAATCCAATATTAAGAGCTTGACCTAAACCAACATTTTTACTTAATTTTATAATTTTTATAGGAATAATTTTAAGCCATTTAAATATAACTTCTATTAACTCAATTCCTACTGATCCATCTAGAACTAAAATAATTTCATTAGGAGTTAATGTTTGATTAGCAATACTTGATAAGCAATCATTTAAATATTGTGGTTTTTCATTTTTATATAAAGAAATTAGCACACTAAAAGATAACATCTTATTAATTTCTAATTATAAGATTAAAATTACTAATTTTTAATTAGTTAGTTTTACCTATAATAGTTAATAGATAAAATTATAATTAAATAAAAATATAATATATAATATAATATTAATAAAATATAAAATTAAACTATATTCCCACATAGAACTTCTAGCCATTTAGAAGCAATTGTATTATCAGAAGCAATTGTATTAAAAGAAAATCTTTTTGCATTTTCTAATGCTTTAGCAGCCATCTTATTTCTTAAATCTATATCATTTGCAAGCAAAGATATTTTTTCACTAAATACAAGAATATTGCCATTTTCTACAAGAAATCCATTTTCTTTATCACAAATAATATCTCTAGGCCCAGTTAAACAATCAAAAGAGATGCAAGGAATACCAAATGACTGACCCTCTATAAGAACCATTGGTAATCCTTCGTAGCGAGAAGTCATTAAAATACCATAAGCATTTGAATAACTTTCAGAAATATTACTTTTTAAACCAGAAAAAATTACAGAATCATGTATATTTAATTTAAGTGCTATATCTTTAAGAAAAGCTTCTTCCTTTCCACAACCAATAATCTCAAGCAAAAATTCACTATATTTATTTTTTTTAAAATAGAACCATGATTTTAGTAATAGATCAAATCCTTTTTCTTTATTTAAACGACCAATAGCAATAAATTTTTTAGATGGTGATAAATTAATTGGTTGCGTAGAGAATGGAGATATATTAGTTATTGAATATATTTTACTAATATTAAATAATTTTTTAGAGATTACTTTTTTATCGTGAGTAGTTAAAACTATAATCTTAGTACAAAGATTATATACAATTAATTTTAATATTTTTATGAAAATAGGTAAAGAATTAAAAGAAGTATGTTCACTTAAAATTATTTCTTGTTTAAAATTTAAAAATTTAAGAGCAAGTGTCATAAAAATAGATAAACGTCTCATAGATATAATTACAACAGAGTCATATTTTTTATTTTTAATAAATTGTACAACCTTTAGGTAAGATAATTTAATTTGATCTAAATAGTAAATATTACCATTTATTTTATAAAAAGGTTCTTTATTTTTATTTTTAATAGATACTATTTCTATCTTTAATTCAGGTAATTCATTAAGGTACTGACTTAATACTGAAATAACGCGTTCAGTACCACCAGACTTAGTTATATCTTCTATTAATAAACAAATTTTTTTCACTTAGAATTTCCTATTCTATTTATAATACTACTGTTGGTCTAACTAAAAATTTTTATATAAATACTTTATTTTATATATTAATGCTATAAAACATAAAAATTAAAATAATTTAAGCCATTTTAAAATAATTATATCTATTCTTAATAAAGTACATAAATCTTTTTTATAAATAAAAATTTTTATAAGATGGACTAAATATTAGCTTATAAAATTATCATATTTATAATTATTTATAAATTTATATATTTTAAAATAAAATTATAATTTAATACTTAGAAAATAGATGATAATCTTTAGTAATGGAAAATATAACTAATGCTTTCTAAGATTTTAGGGGTTACATAGTAAATTAACTATATTAAAAATTAATATCTACAAGACTTAGTAGTTTTAAAAAAATTTTTTATTTCTTTTGTGATATTGAAATTAGTTTATAATAAACTAAGTAAAACTTTTATTTATTAAAAAATTTAATTTTCGTTATATAAAAAAAATTATTACCACCTATCTAATTTTATTAAATTGTTATTTAACAATAATAAAACTCTATTAAATATATATAAATTTTTTAAATAAAAATATTTTTAGTGAATAAATTTTTAAAATTTTATAGATTTTATAGATTTTATAGATTTTATAGATTTTATAGATTTTATCTATATTATAAATAATGGATAAAAATATATCTTTATTTGTGTTTATTTTTTAATTTTTCTTCACAGCATATAATGGCATTTATAATAAATAAAAAAGGAGAATAAACACTAAATAAAGAAATACCAGCAACAAATGTTGGTATCCAGATATATAAAGAAAAACCTTTTGATATTTTTATAGATAAATAAATATAAAAAATAAAAAAAAACTACCAATAACCCCCATTTCAAAAAAAAAGGTTGTAAATATATTATGCGCAAAAATACCAATAATTTTTTCTGAATTACCTAGACCAATTCCAAATAATTTTGTACCTATTGACTGATGATTATAAAAATTAATTATTTTTTCTATAATATAGAATTTAGAGTTAAAACTATTATCAATTAATTTATAATTAATTCCATTAAAAATATAAAATTTAACTAAAAATAAAAATAAAGTTAACCCACTAAAACAAATAAATATTGATCTTCTTTTATATTTTTCTTTGTTATTAAAGACATAGCTACCTATTAACATCGTAATAATTACAGCACGTGAAAATGTTAATGTTCCTAACATAAAAAAAATAAATTTATTTAATTTACTTTTATAATTAAATCTAATGTTTAGATATGCTATTAAAAATAGCATAGACATAATAACTAAACCTGTGAAATTAGAATCAAAATAAAATAAACTATCTTTAAACTTATATATAAATTCTTTGTTATTATCTCCAATTACCAATCTAGTAGTAAATTCAATTAAAAAAAATATTATTGCAATTGTAAAAGTGTTTTTGTATATTTTTATTCTATCAATTTCTTTTAATTTATTTATACTTTCTGAAATTCCTATGCTAATTAATATTGAACACATCATCAAAAGTGGAGATAAAATATTAATACCTCCTACATAAGTAACTGTTTTATCTGTAAAATACATTCCTAAAATTTGAAATAAAAAAAATAATAATGCAAAATAAATAGTAAATAGTGAAAAAATATTTATTTTACCACTAATTAAAATAAACATGGCAATAAAAATTAAAATAATAAAAAATACTATATATATCGGATTAAAAATAAAGCTATTAATGCTTAAAAAAGCACATAAAAGTGTTGTAAGCATAATATTATATGCTGTTTTATATTTCATATCATTTCTTTATATTATAAAATAGGATATAGATCCAAAAATATTAGTATAACATGAATACTATTTATGATTTTATGAAAATTAATTTTAAGATAAATTTATTAATATCTATTACCTAAAATACGAATAATAATTCAATTATTTCTTATTATTAAATATATAGTTAAAAAGATAGAATCCTGTCTAAATTAAAAAATATTTTATATTCTTTTTTATATCTTATAAAATATATTAATGTAAATTATTCTATAGTATAAAATATATATTTAAATAAATTAATTGTGTTAAAATAAAATTTAATCTAATTTTATTTTTCCTAAAATTAGATTAAATTAAAGAATTAATTGCTTACTTAGTTTAATATATTGAATAAATTTATTATAGATAAAATAATTATCTTAATAATTATTTTATTAGATAAAAAACTTTATTTAATGTAGTTATCCTATGTTTATTTTTAAATAATATTTAAGCATTTCTAACAAATTTATATCTTCAAACTAAAATCTTAAAAAATTAATAAAAATATAAGTAAAAAAATTTTTTAATATTTAATAATTAATCTTTTTATATTATATAAATTAAACTAATACGTGATTTATAATCTTTAATAGTAAAAAATTAAAATAATATTTCTTAATATTTATTAATATATTCCTTGTAATTATAATTACAAGCTAAACTAATTGATTACTAATCATAAATTTTTTTAAATTTAAAAATTAAATCTTAATAATTAATGCTATTACTATTCAAATAGTAACATATTTATTTTTAGATAGTTAGTGTTGTTTTTAAATAAAATAGTTATAAAATTTTATTAATATGCATATTAATATATTTACTAATAATCTTATCCTTAATATTATATATAATTATTTACGATCTTTTATTTATAGCAATAGAATTAAAATTTTTATTACTATAAATTTATAATAATCTTATTTAGGTATTTATTATAATTAAAACAGCATAGTTAATATTTATTAAAATATTTATAGATACATCTATATAGGTAATTAATTTTTTAATAAACTATATTATACATAATAAGTTATTTTTTTTATTATTATTACTATTTCTTAAATAAGCTATTAATTTATAAATTAATAGCTATAAAATATTATTATTAATAATCTTTAAAATCATAATATTTTATTTTAGAATAAATTTTCTATAATACTTAATAACTGTTTTTATTGGTTTCTTTTCTTCACCTTGGTAAAATAGTACTGCTAAAAATAAAGCACTAATAATTAATAAAGCACATGAAACTAATATTACTAAATTATTAGAAAAATAAATAAGAATAAACTTACAGCCAAAATAAGCTATAGTTAAAAATAACGTAAGCCAACCCCCCCATTTTAATGCTCGTAATAAATTTATTGGATAACCTATTTTTCTTAATGCTTGTAAACTAGTTAATAGCATTACCCAGTAACTAATTGAAGTAGAAAGTGCAATACCAAATAACCCCCAATGCAAAATAAAAAGAAATATAGTATTTAAAATTAAGTTAATTATAAAACCTAGTATAGTACGACGCACTATCAAGCCAATTCTACGTTCCACCTGAAAAATTTGATCGAATGGCTTATTAAGAAAAGAAGGCAAAATAACACTACTATATGCTATTACAGCAAAAGTAACACTTTGAGTATCTATAGCTGTAAATAAGCCTCGTTCAAGTAATAATGTAATTATATTTTTACCTGCTACAAATATAAAGAGAGTAGCTCCTAAACTAAAAAAAATTACTAATGATAGTAAATTATTTAATTTTTTTGTTCTTTCTTGTTTATCAGTTTGCTCTGAAATAATAGTAATAAAAGCGCTATCTAAGCTAATAATAGTAGGTAGTAAATAAATTAACAGCGTAGCATAGAATAGTGCTGAGACCATACCAGTAGGCAAAAATGAAACAAATATTTGATCAGTTAAAACATAAATATATTGTACACTTTGCAAAATAAAGAGCCCTGGTGCTAATATTAGTGATTGGCGTATAGTACTTGAAAAAGGATTGCCTAATGGTAGAAAAAAACGCCAATTCCTTGCAAGAAGATATAAAAATGCTACCATTACACCAAAGCTATAAGACCAAAATAAAACATTAGGCTGTTGATTAAAAAACTCTAAACATAATAATGTAACTAATGCTAATAAAAATTCAGCTTTATAAAATAGTGAAAATTGTCGTTTAGCACGTAAAACAGCACCAATATATCGAAAAGGGGTATAAAAAATAATTACTGGTAATAACCAAGGTACAGCATCAATAAGAAGCTGCCCTCTTTCCATTTCAAAACCAATAACCAGTAACGGTAATTTGTCTCGAAAAAAATAAATAAGCGAAGCTAATAATAAAGATCCTAATAAAGTAAGTGTCATGTAACCTGATGTAATTTTTCTAAATTCTTTTGTATCTCCCTTTTGCCAACTTTGTACCATATGAGGTACAGTTATAATATCAATCATTTCACCCCAAGAAAGCACTAAAATACCTAGTAATGCCGTCATTATAAAAAAACTATCAAGTTTAGCACTTAAGCCAATAACACTAGCAATAATAACATGTTTAGCTAGACCTAATAATTTACTAGATCCTCGCCAGAAAATAGCAGAATTAATTGATTTTAAAAAAGATTCTGGATGCATTAATAGGTTTTTAATAAGTTATTAGAAAATATTTAAGAAGATTTAAAAATAAACTCTTAGACATAAATTTTTTTATTTATTAGTTTTATTTAATTTACTAAATAATAGTAAAAGAATTACTTATAGAAAAATTACTATTTATAGTAGTATTAGAATATTTAAAAATATTAAATAGGAAATATTAATTAATTCATTTATATTCTATTTTAGTTAATTAGTATGTATAGTATATATTTTTAATATAATTATTCTTAATATTAGATTACAATAATTATGGAACTACTTAATTATAGATATGTTCTAAATTAATTATTTTTTTTAAATTTTTTAAAAGTTATAATTATATCTTTATATGACTTATTTGTTTAAATAAAATAATTATAAAAAATTTTCCATATGTTTAGTAATTCAGTTTTTGAATTGCTTTAATAAATTAATAAATACGCTACTATCATTAACTTGTAGTTACTAATATATTATTTAAATTTTTTATTTTTTATATTAATATAATATATTTTATTTATTTACTATACTGACATATATACTAATATAAATATTTTATAAAAAATCAATGATTAATTATCTTATTTAATATTTTATTTTGTATTCATAGTAATCAATTGTTCTAACAAATCAATATGCGTTGGCTCATCATTCAATGCTGGTATATACTCAAATTTTTCGCCGCCTGCTTTTATAAATATTTCACGATTCTGCTGCTTAATTTCTCCTAAAGTCTCTAAACAATCAGCTGAAAAACCTGGACATATGATTTGAATATGTTTTACACCCTGAACAGGTAATTTTTTTAAAATTTTATCTGTATAAGGCGTTAACCAAGATTTATAGCCAAAACGTGATTGATACGTCATGATCATCTTATTTTTTGGCCAGGCTAAAGCATTATGAAGTGCATGATAAGTATCTTCGCAACGCTCAGGATAAGTATCACCCTTTTTTATATAACATTTAGGAATGCCACGAAATGAAATAATTAATTTATCCGGTTGGCCTTGTTTTTTAAATGAGCGCTCAATACTTTGTTTTAAAGCATCAATATAGGCTGGATGATCAGCATAGTCACGAATAAAATAAACAGATGGCAAGCATCGATATTTTTTTAAGATATCTGCTACAGTATCCCAAACAACTGCGCTAGTCGAAGCTGAATATTGCGGATAAAGCGGTAAGATGATAAGCTTAGTTAAGTTTTGTGATAAAAGTTTTTTAGTTGCCTTAATTAAACAGGGTGAACCATGACTCATACCTAACTCGATAGAGATATACGGTAAACATCGTGCTATTAATGCTTTTTGTTGACGCTGACTATAAACTAATAATGGTGATCCATCTTTCATCCAAATAGATTGATAAATTTTAGCAAGACGAGGTGCATAAAAAGGTAGAATTACTGTATGTAACAATGGCCACCATAATATAGGAGAAGTTTCAATAACTCTACGATTACTAAGAAATTGTGCTAAGTAATTTTTGATAGCAAGAGAGGTAGGTGCATCAGGCGTACCTAAATTAACTATCAGTACACCAACTTTTTTATTATGCATTATGCCTAATTCCTCTCTTTTGCTATTTATTGTATAATACACGGCTACCAAGCCTGTATGATTAAATCTTAAATTAAATAGAATAAGTAATGATAACTATCATTTTATCTTACGACAACCTTTTTATAATAATTTTTAATAATTATAACCTTTAATTATATTTATTTAAAATAGATAAAATCATTACATGATTTACTAAGAATCATAGTTAATTCAGAGTTAATTTCACTAATTTTACGATTACTATCAAGTTTATAATAGTAAATATTACCTTGATTTGCTTCTTGATGATAATAAGAAAGTAAAGGTTTAGTTTGTTGATAATATTCAACTAGGCGTTTACGCACCGTCTCTTCTTGATCATCTTTACGAATACTAAGTTGCTCGCCAGTAATATCATCTCTATCTTTAATTTTAGGTGGGTTATATTTTATGTGATAAATACGACCAGAGGCAATATGAACACGACGGCCAGTAATACGTTCAATAATAATTTTATCAGGCGCCGTAAATTCTAGTACATAATTAATCTTAATGCCTATAACCTTTATAGCATTAGCCTGAAGTAAAGTTCTAGGAAACCCATCAAGCAAAAAGCCATCACGACAATCATCTTGTTTTATGCGTTCTTTAACTAATGCTATAACTAATTTATCAGTAACCAATTTCCCTTCATTTATATTTTTTTTTACTTGTAGGCCTAATTGAGAAGATATCTTAACGGCAGCTCGTAACATGTCGCCAGTGGAAATTTGTACAATACCATATTCTTTAATAATAAATTGAGCTTGAGTACCTTTTCCTGTACCTGGAGCACCCAGCAAAATAATACGCATTATATAAATCCCTTTGATTATGTAATTTTATATAGTAGAGTTTTGATAAGATTATAGCGAATACTCTAAAATTAAAGTACTAAAGTTTAATAACTATATAGTTTATATAAATAAAAAATCATGTTATCAGATAACAAAAAAATCTTTAATACAAGATAAATTTTATAAGAAAATTTATATATATTTAACTATATCATTACATACAAGCATAGCTAATATGATAAAATAACAAGATCTATTCTATGTAAGATTTTAGAATATAATATTTAAATTTTTTAATAAACTAAAACAAAGAGCCATGGGAGATTTATAAAAATTATAGCCACGGCTCTTGCTAGTAAGGAGGTAATTAAGAAAAATTACAGTTTAATAGTAATTTATTCATGCGGTGCATAAATTGACCAGGATTATCTAATGCACCTCTTTCAGTTAATAATGCCTGATCAAAAAATAATTCAATCCATTCTGCAAATTGACCTTCATCCTTAATGTTAATAACATGTTTAACTAATTCATGTTCTGGATTAAGCTCAAAAATATATTTTACTTCTGGTGTTTTTTGACCTGCAGCAGTAAACAATTTAGCCATTTGAGTGCTCATTTCATTACTATCCGTGGTAACAATAGCTGGTGTCCCTGTTAAACGATATGTTAATCGTACATCTTTTACTCTATTGCCTAATAATATTTTTACTCTTTCAATATAAGGTGCTAAAGCTTTTTCTGCTGCTTGTTGTTCAGGAGTTTCTTCATCAACTAGTTTTTTTAATGAATCATCAACTTGACTAACAGATTGGAATGCTTTACTTTCAAATTCAGTTAAATGACTCATCATCCATTCATCAATACGATCAGATAATAGTAGTACTTCAATTCCTTTTTTACGGAATAATTCTAGATGTGGACTGCTATTAGCAGCAGTATAACTATCAGCAGTAATAAAGTAAATTTTGTCCTGTTCAGTTGCCATCCGTACCTTATAATCCTTTAAAGAGACAACTTGTTCTGAACTATTATTATGCGTTGAAGCAAAACGTAATAATTTAGTTATATTTTCTTTATTAACATGATCTTCTGCTGGCCCCTCTTTTAAGATTAGACCAAATTGTTGCCAGAACTGTTGATATTTTTCATTGTCTTTTTCGGCTAGATTTATCAGTATTTTTAATACTCTTTTTGTTAATGCATTCCGTAAATTTTGTGTAATTTTATTATCTTGCAAAAGTTCTCGTGATACATTAAGAGGCAGATCATTTGAATCAACTAAACCACGAGTAAAACGTAGATAGTTAGGTAAAAATTGTTCTGCTTCATCCATAATAAATACCCGATGCACATAAAGTCTCAACCCGTGTTTATGTTCGCGGCTCCATAAATCCCAAGGTGCTTGTTTAGGGATGTAAAGTAAGCTAGTATAATCTTGCTTACCTTCTACACGGTTATGACTCCAAATTAATGGATCATTAAAGTCATGAGAGATATATTTATAAAATTCTTTATACTCTTCATCTTTAATTTCATTTTTACTACGAAGCCAGAGTGCCTTAGCTTTATTAATTGGTTCCCAGGTAACTGTTTCTTCTGTATTAGTTATTAAAGAATCTTGAGTAATGCTATTAGTCTCTGTAGTATTAGTGATGGATTCTTTATTTATTTCTGTATCTTTATTTTTTTTAACTTTTATCTCTGGTTCTACTTTTGTTTTATTTTCAATTTCTACTAGTAACTCAATATGATCAGAATACTTTCTAATGATTGAACGTATTTTCCAATCATCAAGGTACTCATCTTCGCCTTCACGTAGATGAAGTATAATTTCAGTGCCTCGATCTTCTTTGGAAATGGTAGCGATAGTATAATCACCTTCTCCAGTAGATTCCCAAAATACACCAGCATCAGCTGGCTCGCCAGCAGCACGAGTGCGAACAGTAACTTTGTCTGCTACAATGAAAGCAGAATAAAAGCCAACACCAAATTGACCAATTAATTGACTATCTTTAGCTTGATCTGACCCTAAAGATGCAAGGAAATTTTTAGTACCAGATTTAGCAATAGTTCCTAAATTATCAATTACTTCATCATAACTCATACCGATACCGTTATCACTTAAAGTTAACGTACGTTTTTCTTTATTAACTGAAACGCGAGCTCGTAATGAGGTATCGCCATTATAGAGCTTAGGCATTGAAAGCGCACGAAAACGTAATTTATCAGCAGCATCTGAAGCATTTGAAATTAATTCACGCAAAAATATTTCTTTATTTGAATAAAGTGAGTGGATCATTAAATGAAGTAATTGTTTGACTTCAGATTGAAATCCACGAGTTTCTTGATTTTTCATATTTATTAAATTACCTCAATCTAAGCCTAATAAATAAAACAATGTTAGCTACATTGGGGTGATAATAAATGGTTTCAAGTAATATGATCAAAAAATTAAAAAAGAAGTAATAATTAATGTTTTATTTATAAATATCAAGCTTTCCAAAAACTATTTATCTAATTTTCATGCTATAAATTACTATAGTCAGATTATATCTTAATTTAAACTATTATCTATTTTAGTAATAATCTAATATAATTTTAGATTATTTAATTATACTAATAGTATTTTTACTTAACACATGCTAAGTAAATAACTTATTATTAAGTTATTTTTTAGTATTAAAGAATCTATTTTATTTTTTAAGTAATATTATATTTAAGTAAATTTTACTAGTCCTAAGTAATCTAAAATTAAATTGTCTTTTATTAATAAAAGTTATATAGGTAACTGCTTTACTTTTTTATTAACGATTGCTTAGTTTTTAAGATATATCTTTTCTCAATAAAACTTTTTATATTTTTATTAATTTAAATAATATTTGATAATTCTTATTATACTATTTCTATAATAATAAATAAAAAAATTAATTAAAATTTATATATTTTATAAAATATTAATTAGTAATTATGTAATATAATAATATATTGAATATAAGTTTATATTTACAAAAATATAACTATCTTTAGTAATCACACATAACTAAAGATAGTTATAATATACTTAACATTAATGTACTACTATTAGTAAATATCATTATTTATGTAATATGTAGGCATATAATAATTTATTAGAGTCTAAACTTATAATTTAATATTATAAATTACTATAATAATTAATATTTTTAGTTCTTTTTTATTTTTAAAAATATTAATATATTACTATGTATTTTGCTATTAATTATATAAGATACTACAGAATCTTAATTATATTTTTCATGTTTAATTATATAATTAATTTCTGTTAATATTAGAATTTATAGATCTTAATATTATTTTTAGAGCTAGGCTCTATTTTTTTCTTAAAGATCTTTTAACAATAAGTTTTATTGTTATTTCTAGAATTATAGTTAAATTATTATTAGTCTTATTTAACTTAATTTATTGACTACCAGTATAGTTATACTATAATGTATATTATAAGAATAGTAATCAATTTATAATTAATGTAGAAAATAACTATTAATTAGTTAATTATAAAAAATTAAATTATGGTGTTAATATTAGCTTCTTTACTACTTATATATAAGGTATTTAGAAATAAAATAATAGTTACTTATCTTTCTTATTAAATTAACTATCACCTATCAGTAAGGTTATAACTTTTATTACATTAATAGCTATTTATTAATTACTTAGTTTTATAGATCCTAGTTATAATTACTTATAACGACTTATAATAGTTATTTAACTTATCTCTATTAGCATTTTGTTTAGGTAATATCTATGGTACTGTAATTCTATTTAATATTTTTTACATTAAATATCCCTTTGTAAATATATAATTAAATTAATCCAAACTTAGTTACTAAAGGATTACTTAGAACACTTTTCTTTAACTATTTTAAGTATTATATTTACATAATATACAAATATTAAGGATTAAATTTAGAAAAAGAAATTCAAGAAAGGAAGTGCAAAAGGATAAATATGTGCTATCATAGAAAAATTAATAATGTTTTAGCTAATTAATTAAACTATTATTTAATAGTAGAATTTACAACTAATTATCTTTTCTATTTTAGAATCTGCTTACTGTAATAATTTTTATTATAATATTCTTAGAAGAATTATATCTCTTAATTTTATATCAGTTATAACTTATTTTTAGTCATAAATAGTCTTATTAATTTCCACTATAATGAGATCTAATCTATTATACCTTTTATTTTATATAATATTTTACTATTACTTATAATATATTGTTGGATCTCTTTAAAAATTATAATAACAACCTTATAACTTAATACTTAATACTTAATACTTAATACTTAATATTTAATAATTTATTTTTGCATAATATCAAGATTATTTATCTATTTATATTTTATTAACATGTATTAGCTATTAAAAGAAAATAAGCTCTAGTCTACACATAAACAGCAATATACTTTAATATAGAAATAATAATCTGAAATAGTAAATTAAATAAATTAAACATTACTTATTATCTAATAAAATTATTGTTAAATAGATACAATAAATAGCATACTCGCTTAGTATAGAGAACTATTCTAATACTTATTAATACAGGATACTTAATATCTAGTAAAATACTCAAAGTATTTATCATGTATTTAATTACATCAAATTTTGCTATAAAATTTTAGAATAGACTCTAGAATTTATATTCTAGCAACTAGAATACGTATTAATTTATTAGATATCGCTAAGAGATGTTATTAATTATTGATATTTTTAATTATAATATTAATTATAATATTTTCTATACCTAAAATAGTCTAAAACTTAATACCTAAACTTCCTAAAGCAATAGTTATTATTATAAGTAATATGTATTCTATAAATACTAGAATACTTAAGATACAATATTAAAAACTGAGATAGTATTTTAATGCTTTCCTATTTGTTTTCCAAGTCTAAAATTTTATTAGATATAAATTAGATTAAGTTAAAACGCTTTATATAAATTAATAATACGATATTATTTTTCTGTTTTTTATAACTTATTTAAATTAGATTATAGTAGTGATACCTATAAGTTTAAATATTAATTCTAAATGTAAATTTAGCATCCTATTTGTTAACATAGTAAACAGTCTCATGATCTCTTATAAGATTATTTAAAACTAAACTGTTTTAGCCTTTATTTTAACATAACCATTATCTTTAATAATCTATTTGATATAACACGTATATAACAATATACTAAATATAGATTATTCTAGATTTTATTATACTTATTTTATATTATTTTTAATGGAGATAAATATAAATTACCTGTAGAGCTATTTTAGCTAAGTTAGCCTTATTATTTTTGTGCTATATATTAGATTATAAATATTAAATATATTAATAAAAATACTATATATACCTATTGCTATAGTTAGATTATTTCTAGTAGAGAGTTATAAGTTAGCTATTAAATTAAAATTATTTGCCTACTAAACATAAGCTAGCACAACAGATTTTTAATAGACTATCAAAATAGTTATTATCGCCATGTTATAGCCACTAACATATTACAGTAAAGATAATTAGCTATACTTCTAAACTAATAATAAAAGTAATTTTTTAATTTATATTTTATTTATTAGTTATAACGATTTAATTTTTTCTATTTAGAATTTTGATAAAATATATGAACATAGTATACATATAAATACAGGAGAAGCATTATGCAAGAAGGACAGAAACATAAAATGATACCCTTAAGCATTCTCGCCAATGCTGGGTTAGAACATTACAAAGAAAAATTAAATGAAGAGTACATGAATATTAATCAGTTAACTCATTTTAAGAAGATCCTAATAGAATGGCGACATCAACTTAAAAATGAAATCAATCATGCTGTAATTCATTTGCAAGATGGAACTACTAATTTTCCTGATCCTGTTGATAGAGCAGCACAAGAAGAAGAATTTAGTTTTGAATTACGTAACCGTGATCGTGAACGTAAATTACTAAAAAAAATAGAAAAAACTCTGAATAAAATCGAAAATAAAAACTTTGGTTTCTGTGATATCTGTTATGAAGAAATTGGTATTCGTCGTTTAGAGGCGCGACCTACAGCTGATTTATGTATTGATTGTAAAACTTTAGCTGAAATACGTGAAAAGCAAATGACAGGCTAGGTTTTTTATTATTATTTAATTTTTTATTTATTACTATTGAGGTATGTCATTTTTATTCGAGTTATCAATTTTTTCCGCAAGATCTTGTTCTATAAAAGTAAAGTTATTGTTAAAGATAAAGATCTTGATCAAATAACTACGAGGAATCTACTTAAGAAAAAGTACCTAATGACAGTTATTCCTCGTAGTAAGCATAACATTGCTCACAGAGATATTAGTAATAACGCATGGAAGGTACTTCATCGTTTAAATAGATTTGGTTACGAGGCATATTTAGTTGGTGGCGGTGTCCGTGATTTATTACTTCGTAAAAAGCCACAAGATTTTGATATTACAACTAATGCTACACCAGAGCAGATACGTAAATTATTTAATAATTGTCGCTTAGTTGGACGTCGTTTTCGTTTAGCTCACATTATATTTGGTCATGAAATTATTGAAGTCGCAACTTTTCGTGGTCATCATGATGTAAATAGCAACAATTACCCTTTACAGCAAACTAAAAATGGAATGCTATTACAAGATAATATTTTTGGTTCTATTGAAGAAGATGCGCAACGTCGTGATTTTACGATAAATAGTCTTTATTATGGAGGTTCAGATTTTGTATTACGGGATTACTCTGATGGTTTGCTTGATTTAAAAAAGGGGATTATTCGCTTAATCGGCGATCCTGAAGTTCGTTATAGAGAAGATCCTGTACGAATGTTGCGAGCTGTGCGTTTTGCGGCTAAATTAGATATGACTATTAGTCCTGAAACAGCCGAACCTATCCCGCGTATGGCTTCACTATTAAACAAAATTCCATCAGCTCGTTTGTTTGAAGAAACTCTTAAATTATTACAGGGCGGTTATAGCTATAAAAGTTATTTAAAGCTCTGTGAATACCAGCTTTTTCAACCACTATTCCCGCTAGTTTCTCGTTATTCGACTCAGCACAACAATTTATTAATGGAGCGTATTTTAATTCAATTACTAAAAAATACTGATTATCGATTACATCATGATCAACGGGTTAATCCAGCATTTTTATTTGCGACTATATTATGGTATCCATTAATTGAATGTACTCAAAAACTAAAACAGGAAAGTATACTATGCTATTGTAATGCTTTTTCTTTAGCAATAGATAATATTCTAGAAGAAGCAAACCGTTCATTAGCAATTCCAAAACGCATTACTATGATAGTACAAGATATTTGGTTATTACAATTACGCTTTCCCTTACGTCAATTAAAATATGTTTACCAACTTATGGAGCATCCTAAATTTAGAGCTGCTTATGACCTGCTTGTATTACGAGCAGAAATAGAAAAAAGTTATAAATTACAAAGTATGAGTCAATGGTGGAGTAAATTTCAAAAAGAACTACCAAAACAACAGCAATTAATGCTAGAAACTTTAACAGTAGCACCATGTTACTTTTGTTGCTCTGCAAATGAAAAACATAAATGCTATAAAAATGGTAACGAAAAAAAAATATTATGATCCGCATTTATATTGCCTTAGGCAGTAACCTAGCACAACCATTACAGCAAATTAGATTAGCATTAAAAGCATTATCTAATTTGCCATATAGTAACCTGATAAAATGTTCGCCATTTTATCGTAGCAAGCCTTTAGGTTTGCAAGAACAGCCAGATTATCTTAATGCTGTAGTTGCTATGGATACTTTATTATCAGCAGATAAATTACTTGATTACACTCAAGATATTGAACTTAAACAGGGACGAGTTAGAAAAAAACAACGGTGGGAATCTCGTACATTAGATCTAGATATTATTTTATATGGTAATTATATTATAAATAGCGAGCGTCTTATAGTTCCTCATTATGGTTTAAAAGAAAGAGAATTTATGCTTTATCCTTTAGAGAATATTGCATCAGGGTTAATTCTTCCTAATGGTGAATCTTTAAAAGAAAATTTACTAAAAATACCAAAAAATGGTTTAATATTTTGGAAATAATAAAGTTATTATAAACAATAAAATATCATTTTAAATTCTAGTTAATACTTAATTACATTAATTATTTTTTTATAAAAATTAGTAAGTATATTAAGTTTTGAATAAATTCTTAAGAATAAAGGCTAAATAATTTTTTTGATTACTAGTATGAGATATTTTTATTTTAAAGTTATGTAGGTTAATAAAGTTATCAAAGATTATAAATATAAACGTTTGTATAATCATTTATTTATAGTTTAAATATAAGTATATAATGAAATAGATTATAATAAAATTAACTAATAGATTCTTCTAAATTAAAAGAGATATTTTAATCTAATTAATAATACTTAAATTTTTTATCTAAATATATTCCTATACTAGATAACTTTATTAAAAAATATTAGTAAGTTAAATTTGTAAATAACTTAAACTAAATACTAACTTAGTGCTATAATATAATTATTTTTTTTATTATTACGTAACTTAATTAATAATTTATTCATTTATTTACTTAATATTATAATTTAAAAAAGATTTTTATATTGATAATTTTCTTCAAGATTACTTGAAGCACTTTTAATTTACTACATATAAATTTTTACTAATACTACCATTACATAATAGTAAAATTATGTATTTTATAAGTTCTATAGATTTTAATTAAACATAATTGCTAGTTTTATAGTTTTATAGTTTTATAGTTAATGATATTAAGTTATAAATACAGAGAACTTTTATCAATTATAGTTACATAATAGGTGCTATATTTTTATTTCCACAAGATATCTCAGGCCTCATCAAAAACTAGCAGTTTTTATATAAATACTATTTCTGATAAGGTCTGATGAATAGATAAGTAAAATAGCTTTAAATAATTAATCCTAAATTTGAAATACGTAATAATAACTTGTTTATATATAATTTATTGTATAAAAATTTTATTAGTAGAAAAACAATAGTAATCAGTTTTGTATTATACAAAACTTTATTTCTTCGCTAACACTATAATTCTTTAATGATAAAATAAAAAATTAAAAAATTAAATTTTAAGTAAAAATTTGATCATACGTATTTTTAATAAGAGTAGTTATTTATCTTTATTTTTAGTAAGAAAATTCAGTAATAAACTAAATTTACTATATGTATACAATATAAAACAAATACACTATGTTAAGTAATCCTTAATGTTGCTTATTATAAGTATTAATATATTCTAGATTATGTAATATATATTCATCATCTGTCCATTTTAATCTTATTTTTACCCATAATTTAAGATAGACTTTAACCATAAATATCTGCTCCATATCTTGACGTGCTTTAACACTAATAATTTTAATTTTTGCTCCCTTATTACCAATAACTATTTTTTTTTGACTTTCACGCTCGACTAAAATTAAACCATGGATAATATAATGACCATATATATTAATTGCAAATTGTTCAATTTTAACTGTTATAGAATAAGGTAACTCTTCACCTAAAAAACGTATTAATTTTTCACGAATAATTTCTGATGCTAAAAAGTGTTGTGAGCAATCAGTAATGTAATTTTCTGGAAAGCAATATTCTGCTTCTGGAATATATTGGCGTATAATATTAGCGATTGTTATTAAATTTATCTTTTTTATCGCTGCAATAGGAATGATATCAAGAAAAGACATTTGTTGGCTAATAAATTGTATATGTGGTAGCAGCTTTAGTTTATCAATGATATTATCAATTTTATTAATAACTAATAATACAGGACATTGTGCATGACGTAACTTATTAAGTATCATTTCATCATTAGGTATCCAGTGAGTTCCTTCAACTACAAATATTACTAATTCAACATCTCTGATAGTACTACTAGCTGCTCGATTCATTAATTTATTAATAGCGTATTTTTCTTTAATGTTTAGCCCAGGTGTATCAATATAAATAATTTGATAACCCCCTTCAGTATGAATACCTGTAATACAATGACGTGTAGTTTGTGGTTTATGCGAAGTAATTGAAATTTTTTGTCCTAATAATGCATTAAGTAAAGTAGATTTTCCAACATTAGGACGCCCAATAATAGAAACAAACCCACAGTGTTTTTTTAGTACTTTACTCACTTTGCTGCTCCAGCTGCATTAATGTTTGCTCTGCTGCTATCTGTTCAGCTTTACGACGACTTGAACCACGTCCCACTACAGGTTTGCTTAATCCGCTCACATGACAATGGATAGTAAATTTTTGGTCGTTAGCCTCATCACTAATTTGAGTAATTAGGTAAAAGGGCAATGGTTTACGAAAATGCTGTAAATATTCCTGTAAACGAGTTTTTGGATCTTTTTGTTCTTTACCAGGGCGAATCTCCTCTAAACGTTCAGCATACCAGATTAGAACTAACTGCCCAATTTTTTGTATATTACTATCTAAAAATATGCTACCAATAAGTGCTTCTACTGTATCTGCTAAAATAGATTCTCGACGAAAACCACCAGTTTTTAATTCACCAAATCCTAAATATAAATATTCACCAATATGAAATTCACGCGCTATTTCAGCTAAGGTACCACCCCTAACTAAAGTTGCACGCATTCGGCTCATATCACCTTCATCCACTGAGGGAAAACGTTGATAAAGTTCATTAGCAATGATAAAACTTAAAATAGCATCTCCCAAAAACTCTAAACGTTCATTGTGTTGACTATTAGCACTACGATGTGTTAATGCTTGTAGTAAAAGTGCAGGTTGCTTAAAAACATAACCTATATTACGTTGTAGTTTATCTATTAAGATAGGATAATTCATGAATTACCAATATTTAATAATATGTTAAAAATAGGATAAATCTTTTTATTCGACTTATTATAAATACATAATTTCTTATATAGAACGAAGCCAAAACATCTGAAGTATAATAATTACATTTAATACATTAGGATTATAAACTCCACTAACATAAAATTTATAGCATATAATAGATTTAAGCATCTACTAATAAATGCTACCAATACGGTTTAAACGCACTCCCTTTGGCCATTCCCCCTCCTGCTTATCAAAACTCATCCAGATAACCGTTGCTTTACCTATTAAATTGCGTTCTGGTACAAAACCCCAATAACGACTATCTGCGCTGTTATCTCGATTATCACCCATCATAAAATAGTGACCTGCAGGTACTACCCACACACCAAAAGATTGGCCAGGTTGTTGATAATAAGAACTTAGCTGGTCATAAGCACCTGGAATAGTTAAAATAGAATACGTCGTTGATGCAATACTTTCATTACGAGTATGTAAGCGTATCCCTTCTTGTGGTATTTTACAATCTAGTGGTATCTGAAAAAAACCTACTAATGACTCATTATTATCTAAAAAATTAAATGTCTGTACTAGGTTACTTGGTAAGAGTGCACTATAAGCCATTGTTAGTTTATGATCACAAACATTACTATCACAAGATGGCTGCACTGTTACCTTTTTGCTAATAGGATCATAACTTACTCGATCACCAGGTAGGCCAATAATACGTTTAATATAGTTGAGTCGTAAATTTAACGGATATTTAAATACAGCAATATCACCACGTTTAGGATGACCAGTTGTAACTAATGTTGTTAAACTAATAGGATCTTTAATTCCATAAGCATATTTATTTACTAAAATAAAATCACCAATTAATAATGTTGGCATCATAGAACCTGAAGGAATTTGAAAGGGCTCATAAATAAACGAACGTATGATGAATACAAGCGCTAATATAGGAAAAATTGAAACAGTATGTTCGATCCATCTAGGTTGTTTAGCTATTTTTTGTTGTATATTATTATCTAGTAGATTGCTATTAGTAACATTAATAGCAGCAATTTTCGCTTTACGAATTACTGACCATTTAAAACGCTCTAAACACCAAATAATTCCTGTTATTAGCGTTGTTATAGTTAAAAGTAAAACAAATATATTAGCCATATGATCTCCTATTTATTTTTTTTGCCCATATATAAAATGGCTAAAAAAGCTTCTTGTGGAAATTCTACATTCCCAACCCGCTTCATCCGTTTTTTTCCTTCTTTCTGTTTCTGTAAAAGTTTCTTTTTACGACTAACGTCGCCACCATAACATTTGGCAATAACATTTTTACGCAGTTGTTTTACTATTGATCGCGCAATAATTTGATTACCGATAGCAGCTTGAATTACAATATCAAATTGTTGACGTGGAATAAGTTCTTTCATTTTTTCTACTAAATCACGACCACGATATTGTGCAATATTACGATGAGTAATTAAAGCTAAAGCATCAATACATTCATTATTAATTAATATATCAATTCGTACCATATTTGCAGTTTGAAATCTGCTAAAATTATAATCTAGAGATGCATATCCACGAGATATTGATTTTAGACGATCAAAGAAATCTAATACTACTTCTGCCATTGGAATATCATAAGTTAAAGTAATTTGATTGTAGTTATACACCATATTAGTCTGTATACCACGTTTTTCGATGCATAATGCGATAACATTGCCTAGATATTTCTGTGGTAACAATATATGACATTGAGCAATAGGTTCGCGTAATTCTATAATATTATTTGATGCAGGTAATTTCGATGGGCTATCAATATATAGAGTTTTTTTGTTTGTAGTCTGTACTTCATATACTACTGTTGGCGCAGTAGTAATTAGATTAAGGTTATATTCGCGTTCTAAACGTTCTTGAATAATTTCCATATGTAATAATCCAAGAAAACCACAACGAAAACCATAACCTAGTGCTGTGGAATTCTCTGGTTCATAAAAAAGAGAGGAATCATTTAAGCTTAGTTTACCTAGTGCATCACGGAAAGTTTCATAATGATTAGAGTTAATTGGAAATAAACCTGCATAAACCTGAGGCTTAATTTTTTGAAAACCAGGTAAAGCGCTTTCTGCTGGTTGATGAATTAATGTTAATGTATCTCCAACTGGTGCACCAAGAATATTTTTAATAGCACAAACTACCCAGCCTACTTCGCCACAATTAAGTCTATCACGTTCAATGCGTTTTGGAGTAAAAATACCTAAACGATCTACGTTATAGCTTTGCAATGTGCTCATTACTTTAATTTTATCACCTTTACATAGAGTGCCATTTTTAATACGAATCAAAGAAACAACACCTAAATAATTATCAAACCACGAATCAATAATTAATGCTTGTAATGGAGCACTAGCATCTCCTATCGGAGGAGAGATATCGCGAACTAGTCGTTCTAATACATCGCTAATACCCATACCAGTTTTTGCTGAACAACGCACAGCATCAATTGTGCTAATACCCATGGTAGCTTCAATTTCTTTTGCAATACGGTCAGGATCAGCAGCTGGTAAGTCAATCTTATTTAGCACTGGAACTACTTCTAGATTCATTTCTATTGCGGTATAGTAATTAGCTAATGTTTGTGCTTCTACTCCTTGACTGGCATCAACTACTAACAATGCTCCTTCGCAAGCAGCTAGCGAGCGGGAAACTTCATAAGAAAAATCAATATGTCCAGGAGTGTCTATAAAATTAAGCTGATAGCTTTGATTATTTTTAGCACAATAATTTAAAGTTACACTTTGTGCTTTAATAGTAATACCCCGTTCACGTTCAATATCCATAGAATCAAGAACTTGTGCCACCATCTTACGTTTAGCCAAACCACCACAAACTTGAATAATACAGTCAGATAATGTTGACTTGCCATGATCTATATGGGCAATAATAGAAAAATTTCGTATATATTTCATTTCTAATTTTTTTAAGAGGCTATTGGTAACCAAAAAAGTCACCCTATAAATTTAATATACATATTACAGTTTTATCAAATAGGTAGAAAGGATGTAAAACAGAATAAATGAAGTTAATTAATTAAAATAACATGATAATATTTAGTTATTATATAAATACTGGTATTAATTATATTGGGTAATATCTTTAGTTTAGCTAATACTATTACTATGTTATACGTTATAGATTTTAATATCTATACTAAAGGAAGCTAATTATTTTTTATATTACTTCTATGATACTTTAGGTATATAAAATTTTATTTTACCAATACTTACAAACGACTTAATAGATAAAATCTCATGTTTAGGTGACAAAAACAGTAATTTTATTATTAATATTATTAAAAAACACTTAGTATTATAGTATAATTGATATAAAATTTACTGGTTAACTTCTCGTATTAAGTTTCTTAAGTATATTCTATAAGAAATTAATTATTTAATTAATACAGATATAACTACTACTAATAGTAGTTAATGATTTATTTAATAAATTAACATTATAATGTTAATTTAATGATTTTTAGTTTTTAAAAAATTGAATTATTTAAACTTATTATTTAATATTCAAATATCTAATGAAAATATTTTTTTATTGCACTTCTATTTATAAGATTAATAATATATTTTAGAATATCTATAGTTAGTAGCAACCTAACTTAAATTAGAATTTAATTAGCTATAGTCCTAATTTCGTTGTCTTTAAATAATAATTTAAATTTAATTATTTATTTTTAGATAATAGGTAAATAGGATTATGTAACTGATTATGTTATTACTAACATAGTAATACTCATCGTTATTATAGATATAATAAACAAAATTTAGTAATGTAAAATTAATAGTAAATTACTTATATTATTTTTCAGATAAAAACATAAATTTAATTATTAAATATTGGCTATATAATTTGTTAGAAATCTCTTACAAATCCATTATTGCTTATTATTATAAAACTATATAATTTAGGTTTGTAACCTAACTTTCCTAAACAAGAGTAACTTTTATATTTTAAGTTAAATACTATAAGATATTTATAGCAATTATAAATTTCTACCTTTATATTTACATCTATATAATCCACATAATATAGCGATAAAATTACTAATAAATTTTTTATAATTTATATAATTATTATAAATTAATTTAATGATTTATTGATTAGGTATGATATAAATAAACAAGATAGAGATCTTTCAGGAATATTATTCTCTTATTTACGCTTCATTATATTAAAGTTTATTTTAACCGTAAATTATATCTATATTGCATATTCTATGAATTATTAGCATTATAGTTATTTTTATTTTTGTTAATAATTATATACTATACTAAAATTAGCATACTCTAATAAAGATAATAATGCAATAAGTGCATCATTATACTTAATGCTAAGAACAGTAATAATTTCTATTTTTTCTAAACTATGATAATAGAAAAACATTTAAATAATTTTTCATCTGCTATTTATAATAGTATTGCTTTTTAATTATTTACTTAAGCGACTAAAAAAATTAAATTACAGATTAATCATTTATAAATTAAAAGTAAACTCGTCTTAATAGTTCAATATATAATTTTAACAATAACCGCAAATTTCTTGCTATTAAATAACTTATTACTATTGTTTATTTTTAATAGTATACTCCTTACTATATAAGTCTTATTAAAAAATTTATTATTAAATATATTACGTAATATTAAGCTTGTATTACCTGATATTCATGATAGATCTCAACTAGTTTTTTATTTATTACTACTGTAATAAATTTTCGTAAAAATTTATTACAATTAGTGTACTATAAACTAATCGCGAATATAAATTCTTTCTTTAATTTCATTTATTTAATATATTTTGTATAGAAACTAATAAAAATATTTTTTAGAATAATTCTCTTGAGTTATAGTAAAATACTAAGCTAATAAAAATTTATATGATATATGATACTATAGTTTACAAAAAAATGTTGCTATTAAAAATAATTCATGAGTTAATATACCTTAGCCTGTGGTACAGATCTACCTATTTATGCACGACATCTTGAGTAAAGTAGTTCATATTTAAAGCGTTATCGTTGATAATCCTTCACTGACGAATTTTTTTCAATACATGCCTCCATAAGTAATGACTGATAGCTGGCTATAATATGCCCGTGGCGGTAAATTTTTTAATAAAGGAAATATATATGTCTAATACAAAAAAAGGCTCAGTAAAGTGGTTCAACGAATCTAAAGGTTTTGGTTTTATTACACCAAATGATGGCAGTAAAGATGTTTTTGTGCATTTTTCTGCAATCAATAGCGATGGTTTTAAAACTTTAGCTGAAGGGCAACAGGTACAGTTTACTATTGAAAATGGTGCTAAAGGTCCATCTGCAGCAAATGTCATTAATATTTAATTGATTTTTCTTTGCTGATAATATAAACCCGCCTTAGCAGGCGGGTTTAATGCTTATTATCTAATAATTTACTTAAATTTATTATTATCACTATATTTTAATTAGGCTGATCATTAAGAATAATTTTAAAATATTCATTAATTATTTTATGTTGCACATATAGTATAATGATACTTTTATCTATTTTTTATTATCTAAGCTAGTAAAAAAGATTTATAATCTATATTTTTTATAGCAAAATTTAATATGTTTTAATGTGCTAAATAATAATACTATTGTATCTATTTAGTAATAATTTTATTAGGTATCAATAGTATTGATTTATCCTTAATAAGACTTATTTTTCTTTAATAGTTAATGCATATTGATAAAATGTTAATGGATAGTAATTTTAATATTATATATAGATAAATTATTGATATACTAAGCATTAAGTTATAAAACTATTACTGTATAGCATCAAAATCTTATAAATTAATAAGATTAAAAAATTTAACTAATAAATAAGATAGTACTATATTTATCATTATATATTCTTATCCTAATATAATATTTAGTTTTGAAAAAAATTAATACATAAATTGCTAACTGCAATAGTAAAAAAATTAGTTATGATTAGTATCATATTGATTTTATATTCAATATAATAAATTATCTTAATTGAGAATAAAATATCTTTATAATACTATATAGTAGGATTGTACAATATTACTATTTTTACTTTTTTATTAGTAGTTTATAAGATTATTTTTATATTATAAAAAATACTATATTTTATTTAGTTATTATTTATAACTAAACTAAAATAGTTAGAGGGTTTTTCTAATATTATATTTAAGTTTATACAAAATAGCATGCTAAGTGTAACATAGCACACTATTAAGTAATTAATGCTTAGTTTGTAATAAAAATATATTTTATAGTACATTTAATTACCTATGTTATGATAGTAAATTTATAAAAAATTAAATTAATTATCTAGTTTAATTATTTAAGATTTATTAGAAAATAGTTTATTTATATTATAATCTTAATTATTATGCTTAGTATTTCAGTTAAAATTACTTACCAAAAGTACCATGTACTTAAAATGCTATGCATAACTAATAACTTACTAATAAATATAATTTAGTATGATAATTACTGTATTAAAAAATAAAAAATTAATGTAATTATTATAGTCAATAAAACTATTGTTATTTTAACTACTAAAAATTTATTTAGTAATAAAAATTATTATAAAACCATATATAATAAGGCATCTATATAAGACCTATGGTCAAAAGTGCATTATTAAAAAACAAGTTATTTATATAAATTCTTCCTAAATTAGAATCTTGTTAAGTAAATAAGCAATTTAAGTTATATTTACTTTTGTTTTGATAAGAATAAAAATACTTTTACTTTAAAATTAAGCAGATAAGCTAATAAAAAACTTGAGAATTCTTGGCATAAAAGAATTTTAGATTCTAACTATTTTATTATTTATAATATTACAGTATTTTTATTCATACATTTTACTATATCGTTAAAAAAATAGATTAGGTAAATAATTTAAAAAACTTAGTTTGTCTATAAATTATTTCTATAATAAAAATAGTAATATTACTAATAATATTATCTAGTAAATTTAATATTTTATTTTTATTTCTATTTATATAAAATATAATTTATTATAGTTCACATCTAGTGCCTATTTAATTATTATATAATTCTTTATTTTTTTACTTCCTAGTAAAAAGAAATTTAGTTATGTAATTAATTTTTAATGTTTTTCTATAAAATATTTTATGATGATAATATAAATTATTACTCATATTAGTCTGTAAGTTAACTATGATATTAAAATATTCTATTTTCTTTAAAAATTTAAGTTAATAACTTATAATAATAAAAATTACTATATTTTATTAAAATATACACATAAAACTATTAAGTTAACTAATATATATCAAATTATATTTAGTCTTTATTCTAATAAATATTTTAAGTAATCCATAGATTACTTTTTAATTAAAAATTTGGAGACTACATGCTTTTTACATCTCTTTTAAATTAAAAAACTTTAATTGCTAAATTTAATTGATATTCTTTAATTAAGTAAATATTTGATGCTTTAAAATATTTTATATTTATCAATATAAAATAAATAGTTTTACTAGCATGATCTACATGTCAATATAAATAATACAATACATATAATTTTAGGCATATTTGATGGTTTATAATTAGTAATACAATTGAATTAATTAGTATTAAACTTTTTATTAATAAAATTTATTACTATTAGCATACAATTTTTTTAAAAAATAGTATGCATATAAAAATATTTTAGCTTTTTTATAAATAGTAACGGTAATAATGTCATATTTATTCAATTACTTAACTAAATAATTAGTATTATATTGGTATAATAAAATATTAACACTTACTATTAATTAAAAATTAAGTTATAATTTACAGTTTTTATCTAAAATTAATATCTGTTTAGTTTGCTTAAAATAGTATTTTATAAAGTTACTTTAGTAAAAGTAGATTCTATAGTAATTTATTAGTTAATAACTTTATTTTATTTAAAAATATTATTAACAAAATATTAAATTTTTAATATTTTGTTAATAATTAGTTAATACTTAGTAGATATTATATATAAAACCATATCTATAATATGTAATAAATTTTATCTAAAACTAGCATGATAAAATCTATTATTTTCTAGTGTTTATTTAAATATAAACTATTAAATTATACTTAATAAATACTGTATGTAATATCTACTGTTAAATTAGTATTGGTATAAAATAGTATTTTAGCAAAAAAATATTAAAATATTAATATTTAAGCCAATAAAAAATTAAATAACATAATAATAAAAAATTATAAATTTACTTTTCTTAAAAATAACATTAGTGATGCTTCATCTAAGGATCATTCTTAGATGAAGATCAATATAAAGGATTTGTATAGGATATAATATAATTATTTTTAATATTTCTTAAAAAACTATAGTTTATTATATAAAGTTAATATACCTAAAAATAGTAGTGCTAATAATGTAACTAGTACGTAAGTAATGCATAATCTCATGGTACTTAGTAAATTTTTTTAGAAGTTTATTATGATGATATAAATAATTTTACTCTTACTTAAGAATATATTTTTTGTTACGTTATTTTTATGAAGCAGTATTGCTAACGTTTGGTGTATTAGAATCATCCATTGAAGTTGGTGCCTGCGGTGTTGTGTTATTATTAGATAAATTATCCTTGATAATATCATCCCAACCAGCAGGAGATCGAATACTTTTACGGTTCATAAGATCATCAATCTGAGGAGCATCAAGAGTCTCATATTTCATTAATGCATCTTTCATAGTATGTAAAATATCTATATTTCTCATAAGTAAATTACGTGCACGTTTATAGTTACGCTCTATAATAAGTTTAACTTCTTGATCAATAATACGTGCAGTTTCATCAGACATATGTTTAGCTTTAGCTACAGAACGTCCTAAGAATACTTCACCCTCTTCCTCAGCATATAATAATGGTCCTAATTTTTCGGAAAAACCCCATTGTGTTACCATATTGCGTGCAATAGAAGTAGCTACTTTAATATCATTCGAAGCACCAGTAGAAACTTTTTCTATACCATAGATGATTTCTTCAGCAATACGACCACCATACAATGTAGAAATTTGACTTTCTAATTTCTGACGACTTGCGCTAATAGCATCACCTTCTGGTAAAAAGAATGTTATTCCAAGTGCTTGTCCTCTAGGAATAATAGTAACTTTATGCACTGGATCATGTTCTGGTACTAAACGACCAATGATTGCATGGCCTGCTTCGTGATATGCTGTTAGTTCTTTTTGTTCTTCTGTCATTACCATAGAACGTCGTTCGGCACCCATCATAATTTTATCTTTAGCTTTTTCAAATTCAACCATAGAAACTACACGTTTATTACTTCTAGCAGCAAATAATGCAGCTTCATTGATTAAATTAGCTAAGTCAGCTCCAGAAAAACCAGGAGTACCACGAGCTATAACGGAAGTGTTTACATCAATCTCAAGTGGTATACGACGCATATGTACTTTTAAGATTTGTTCACGACCACGAACATCAGGTAGACCAACTACAACCTGACGATCAAAACGTCCTGGACGTAGTAGCGCGGGATCTAGAACATCAGGGCGATTTGTCGCTGCAATAACAATAATACCCTCATTACCTTCAAAACCATCCATCTCAACAAGCATTTGGTTTAATGTCTGCTCACGCTCATCATGACCACCACCTAAACCTGCACCACGCTGTCTACCTACAGCATCTATTTCATCGATAAAAATAATACAAGGTGCTGTTTTTTTAGCTTGTTCAAACATATCTCTAACACGAGACGCTCCAACACCAACAAACATTTCAACAAAATCAGAGCCTGATATAGTGAAAAAAGGAACCTTTGCTTCTCCAGCGATAGCTTTTGCTAATAATGTTTTACCAGTTCCTGGCGGACCTACCATTAATACACCTTTAGGAATTTTGCCACCTAACTTTTGAAAACGAGCTGGCTCACGTAAGTACTCAACTAGTTCACTAACTTCTTCCTTTGCTTCATCACAACCTGCAACATCTAAAAAAGAAATTTTTATCTGATCTTCTGTTAACATTCGTGCTTTGCTTTTACCAAAAGACATGGCCCCCCCTCTACCACCTCCTTGCATTTGACGCATAAAGAAAACCCATACCCCAATTAATAGCAACATTGGAAACCAAGAAATAAAGATAGAAGCTAATAAACTAGGTTCTTCTGGTGGCTCGCCAACAACTTTAATATTTTTTGCTAATAAAGTATCTAATAACTTAGGATCATTTACTGGAATAAAAGTTTTATACCAACTATTATCCTTTTTATTAACGTTGATTTCGCGTCCGTTTATCTGTGTTTCACGAACTTGATCTTGGATCACGTCGGACATAAAAGTAGAGTAGTCTACTTTACGGCTGTTTGATTCGCTTGAACTAAAACTCTGGAACACAGTCATTAATACAACTGCAATAACTAACCAGAGAATTAGGTTTTTCACCATGTCACTCAAGGGATTAGCCTCATATTACAACTATGTTAACAAACAGCGGTTAGAGTACTATAATTTTCTTCCCGTCGCTACAATGTATACTTCACGAGATCGTGTACGCGAAGCATTTGGTTTACGAACTTTTACTTTTGTAAATAGAGAGCGAATTTCTTGTAGATATTTATCAAAACCATTTCCCTGAAATACTTTGACTAAAAAACTACCACCTGTCGAGAGCACACAACGACATATATCTAATGCTAATTCAACTAGGTGCATCGATCTTGGTGTATCAACTACTGAAACTCCACTCATATTTAAAGACATATCAGACATAACTACTTGAATTTTTTTATTTGTTACCTGATTAAGCAATATCTGTAATAAGCATTCATCACGAAAATCACCTTGAAAAAAATCAACACCAATAATAGGATCCATTGGTAATATATCACAGGCAATAATACGTCCTTTTTCTCCAATTTGTTGAATGACATATTGTGACCAACCTCCTGGCGCTGCACCTAAATCAATTACAGTCATTCCAAGTTTAAAAAGCTTATCTTTTTGCTGTATTTCTTCAAGTTTAAACCAAGCACGTGAACGTAACTTCTTTTTCTGTGCCTGTAATACATATTTATCGCTAAAGTGTTCTTTTAACCAGCGGTTAGAGCTAGCTGAACGCTTTTTATTAGCCATATTATTTTCCAATCATTACTTTTTAATTATTCTTTTAATTATATTATTTTAAATTGTTATTTAAACGATATTTATTTTCATATTATCTATTTTTAGAATATTATAATAAAATTATTGTAAATTATTTTATAAGTTAAATGATTTAATAATACATATAAGATTGCGTTAGAATATGTATTTTCAATCCTAGTTTAAGTAAAAAAGAAATAGTTCTTAATAACAAACAAAATAACACTTAAAGGTTTAGCTTATAAACTAAAATTAATATTTATATTGTATATAACAGCTTAGCTATAAAAATTCTAGCAGAAATAAATCAAGAACTAAAATACGATAAGGTTATTAAGGATCAAATTTTTACTAAAAAGTATAAAATTAAACTACTAATTACTCGGATTATCATTCGCAATATTATTACAAATAAGATAAAATAATTACTATATTTTAATACTTTGTCAACCTGCTAAAGAATTAAAATTCTTCTTACATTGTTAGTAATTCTATCTGTTTTTAATTTAGTATTTTTAGATTATCAAACACATCCCAAGCCCACTATCCTTAGTAGGCTATAAATATTAGATAATATATATCAAAAATAGAATATAAACGCTATGAATAAAATAAATTACAAATGTTCTACTTTAAGAATTTGATATGTAACTTTACCACCAGGTGTCGTAATAATTACCTTGTCATTAATTTTTTTACTCATTAAGCCTCGTGCTATTGGTGAGCTAACTGAAATTAAATTTTGTTTAAGATCTGCTTCATCATCACCAACAATGCGATAAACTAATGTTTTATTTGTATCTATATTATATACGGTAACAGTAACACCAAAAATAACACCACCAGTAGGTGTAATTTTAGTAATATCAATAATAGTAGCATGAGAAAGTTTAGTTTCAATTTCTTTAATGCGACCTTCACAAAAGCTCTGTTGCTCACGTGCAGCATGATACTCCGCATTCTCTTTTAAATCACCATGCATACGGGCATCAGCAATAGCTGTGGTAATTTCAGGACGGCGTATATTCTTTAAATATGTTAATTCTTTATTTAGTTTATCGGCTCCATAAACTGTCATTGGGACCTGTTTCATTAATAAATACCTCTAACATTTATTCTGTTAATATAATTGCCACTATACTAGTGTATAACCTCTTTATATTTTAACATAGAGTTCCTTTTTGATTATCTTTTACCTTTTTATGGCTAGATCTGCTATTTATTAAGAATTATTTACTTATTGTATTCCTGCTATATATCTTCTTATTTATTGTTCTTTATTATTGTCTCTAACTAGAGTAGTACTCTATTTAGCGATAATCTAAACTATGTATTTATAATATTAGTATTACTAGTTTTCATGAATATAGGTTAAATCATATGCAATTTTTACCTAAAAATACAAACCTAGCATAGAATTAATACATAATTAATAAATTATCACTAACTAAATAATATTAACTACTAATGCTTAATATTAATTAATAGTTAATATTTAAAGCAATTGTATTGCCTAGTACCTACTATATTAAATAAATAAATTTAAATTAATACACTTTATAGAAAGGAGTAAAATAATATTATTTATTAAGTTTTTTATAAATTTATTTAAATTAAATTATAAAGCACCATCTATTATAGATGATTTTATATGAAATGAAATTAATATTAATAAAGTTTATAATCTAAAAGTTACCATAAAAATTATCCTTAAAAGCTAAAATAATTTAGCATATCTTTTCTAAGATAATTTTAGAATATTACTTGTTAAATATATAGTATTTTATAAACTATCTTACGTTTATGCTAAACAAAGTATTAAATTGTTAGATGTTTTACTAAATAAAAAAGTATTGCACAGATAACCTTATTCCTATTAAGAGGATACTTTGTCATATAATAAAAAATTATTTAGAAAATTAGTTTGTTACAAAAATTTATATTATAATGGTATAATAATAGTTAAATTAGTAATTTAGTATGTAAGCTCAAATAATTTTAATATATGCAAGTTTCTTTGATACTGTAGATAATAAAAATATATCACGATATATTAAAAATACGTAACCTCTACTTCATTTTATTATAATTTTTATTATACTATCCTTAATAAGGTAGTATAAATATAGATACTAATACTTATCATAATTTAAAAAATAATAGTAAAATTACTTATTAACAATTAAAAATAGATTTGCTATAATTATAAGTTTCAGTGTTATTTTGATAGATAGTCGAATATAATAAAATATTGAAATATTATTATAATATGTTATGATATAAAATATTACTATATTAGTTTTAATATGATGATAATTATTATCTTTAGCCACAATGCTATTAATTAGATTGGTAATAAGTGTAATTTAAAATTACTAGCTATTTAGATTACTTTAAGATTTATTAACATAAAGATCTAGAATAAGAAAATTTTAGCAAATTTTAATAATATTATATCTATTATGTTTAGACTAGATATATCTAAACTTATATAGTTTTATTAATTATATATAGATAGATAATTAAACTATGTAATATTATATTATTTTTAATATTATATAAAAATAAAGTATTAGCTACTATAAATAAAGTATTAACTGTTAAAAATGATTTGTATGAAAATCTCTGTCTTTATTACTATATTTAGCTAAACTAAATATAATTTAGATACTTTTATTATTTTTTTCACAATGTTTGTTGTGATTGTTGTTGAATTTAATGCACTAAAAAATCTCTACGGTAGTAGATGGTTTTTATATCTAGGTACGTAACTTTTACGATAAAATAATATAAATAGCAAATATTTTATATAATACAATATAGTAAAATTTAGTATCAATAAATAAAATTAGCTATGAAATATTTATTCATTATAATTTATCTCTAGTTTAGTTTAAATTTACTTTAAAAATCTAATTAACCAGTATTTAAATATTAATATCACTTATTATTTATTATTTTAAATTAACGATTCTATCATAAAAGTGGTAGTTATAATAAATATTGTTCTAATATTAGAGAATACGATAAAATTATTATTTTACGCATAGTTTATAGAAAAATACTGTTAATAACATTATAATCTAGTAATAATTATTTTAACAAGCGTGCCTTATAAATAATAAGACCCGTATAGTAAAATTAAAATAACTAAAATTACTTACGAATAACCCTGCAATAAATAGCATTGATAGTTTTCCTATAATTTTATTAAACAAGTAAGCATCTACTATATTAAAAATATTAGAAAAAAATTTAGATTTAGATAAATTAAATTCTTATTAAGTTTTGAAATCATTTTTTGCTTAAAAAGCATAATTAAATCAAATATATTTTGTGTATAAAATAGGTATGTAATTAGTATTATTAGATATAAATACATATAAGATTTATTTTTATAGTATAATTTAAATAGGTATTCTTCTATGTTAATAAAAATAAAAGATTTTATACAAGATTTGAGTAATTAGATATAATTTAATATACACATATTATCTATTAACTATATAACTAAAAATATAAACTCAAAAAAATTATTTGACTTATAAATATAGAGAAGTAATATACATCTTATATGGTATCTATAAATCTCTTAAATGTAGTAAGTATAACTTAAAAGCATAGGGTGAGGTGGCCGAGAGGCTGAAGGCGCTCCCCTGCTAAGGGAGTATATAGTTAAAAACTATATCGAGGGTTCGAATCCCTCCTTCACCGCCATATAATTTACGCATCCATAGCTCAGCTGGATAGAGTACTCGGCTACGAACCGAGCGGTCGAAGGTTCGAATCCTTCTGGATGCACCAAATTCAATACTAATATTTATTAGTAGTTTGTTATAACTTTATAATAATTTTATTCTATAAATTATTTATTTATAAAATAAAATTAAGATATATCTATAATATAACATAGGCTTTATTATATATTTTATACCTAGAAAAGTAATCATGAATTTTCATGATAATTATAAATATTGATTTTATCTTAATAGAATATTTACATAACAAAAAGAAATATTATTAATTTATAAATTATGCTTAGTTATATTTTTTAAAACTATAAAAGTTTTATTAAAAAATGATTTTTTTATCACATATATTTATATATTACTATAATTTTAGTAAATATTATAATATTTTAGCTATTAAAAATTAATTATTGCTAATTATTATTCATTATATATAAATTCTTGTAATAACCTAATCTTATTAATATAGATAAAATAATGAAAAATATTTAGATCATATAAATTATATTATTTTAATAGAATATAATTTAATAAACATTAATAGAATATCTAAATATAATTATATTATTAATTTATTATATGTTAATAACATAAATTTTTCAGAAGAAAATTATATTAAATTTATTAATTTTTTATTAAGAAATAAATCTTTTAATATAAGTTATAACTAGTATCTAATTAGCAAAATAAATTCTTTAAAACTTTTATTTTATTATTGTCTATTTTAGTAATAATCTAATATAATTTTAGATTATTTAATTATACTAATAGTATTTTTACTTAACACATGCTAAGTAAATAACTTATTATTAAGTTATTTTTTAGTATTAAAGAATCTATTTTATTTTTTAAGTAATATTATATTTAAGTAAATTTTACTAGTCCTAAGTAATCTAAAATTAAATTATCTTTTATTGATAAAAGTTATATAGGTAACTGCTTTACTTTTTTTATTAACGATTGCTTAGTTTTTAAGATATATCTTTTTCTCAATAAAACTTTTTGTGTTTTTATCGGTTTAAATAGTATTTAGTAATGTTAATAAGTATATTCTGATACTGTATATTATTTTTTAATACATAATTATTACTTATTCTATAGTTTTAGCTAACAAAAATAACTATGATACTAAGTGTTTTATTATTTTAAATAATTAAATTTAGTCTTAATTAAGCAATGTAATAAAGTTATCTTTTATTATCTTATACTTGAAATTTTATTTTCTTACGGTAATATCTTATTAATAAATTAAATATCTATATCTTAAATTGCTTCAGATATAGATATCATACCTGAGAAAAAGCTACTTTTTGCTAATTAATGAAAAGAGCTTCTATTAAGAGTAGTATTAAAGATTACTGAGGTCTTGCGATTAACTATTGATATATTACTTAAAATAGCACCTTTTAATCTATAATAATAACTATGCTGTTTATGATAAAATCGCTTATTATTTAATAAAAATTAAAAAATAGTTTATGGTAATTACATCAAAGAATGCAAAAAATACTTCATTAGAAACTATAATTTCTAATGCTAGCCAAATTTCACTATTGCCAACTGTGCTAATTCTTGATTCAGGAGTTGGTGGTTTATCAGTATACAAGCATATCCAAAGATTACTGCCAAATCTTCATTATATTTATACTTTTGATAACTTCGCCTTTCCTTATGGTGAAAAATCAGAAGAATTTATTATAACACGGGTATTAAAAATTATTGCAGTAATACACCAGTACCATACATTAACACTAGTAGTTATCGCCTGTAATACTGCTAGTATTATTTCTTTACCTACCTTGCGTACATGTTTTTCTTTTCCTATAATTGGTGTGGTTCCCGCTATAAAACCTGCTGTATTACTCACTCGTAATAAGATAATTGGCTTATTAGCAACTAAAGTAACAATTGCTTGTTCTTATACACAAGATTTAATTAAACGCTTTGCTAGTGGTTGTAAGGTTAGACAACTATGGTCTTCTGAATTAGTTAAGTTAGCAGAAGCAAAATTACATGGCACTATGGTATCTATTGATATGTTAAAAGATATTTTAATTCCCTGGATTAATAAGAAAAAACTACCTGACACCATAGTACTTGGTTGTACACATTTCCCTCTGCTAATAGAAGAATTAATACAAATTTTACCACAAGGTATCCAAATAATAGACTCAGGGGCAGCAATAGCACGTCGTACATTTTTATTACTTTCATCATTTAATAAAAAAATATCAACTAAAGAAAATATTGCTTATTGTCTTGTTAAAAACACTAATACTGATCTTTTATTACCTATTTTACAACAATATGGTTTTACCAAAATAAAAATATTATCTATTTAATAATATGATTAATTAATAATTAAAGAACATTTATTTAATATTTTTCTAGCTAATACTATCATTCTAGTAAAACTTTAATCTATCTTATTTTTTTAAAAAATTTAGCATTGACAGTATAATTACAGTTGAATATAATACACATTATTTATATTATTCCTCTGTAGTTCAGTTGGTAGAACACCGGACTGTTAATCCGTATGTCACTGGTTCGAATCCAGTCAGGGGAGCCAAATAATAAAAGTTCATGTCAGCTTTATCTTGTTTAATTACTATAATTAATAATCATCTTAACTCCGTTGCTTTTGGTATTATTAATACTATATTATTTATTACTTAAATATGTTGTGAAGATATTTCATAAAAACATACAGTAATAATTTTATAATTTAACGTGTAAAGGATAAATTATCCAGCCATGTACAATACTAAAATTACTTACCTATTAAATTTACTAACATAGTTAGCTTTATAAGAAGTTATAGATATGCATAAATAGTAATATATACCACTATAAAAATGCTAGTCTAAAACAAATATACTAAACTATTTAAATGTTACTTAATACGTATAGAGTTATTACTAAATAAATATACTAATATTAATTATTTTTATTAATAAAAGTCATTATGTATATAATATCTACTATCTTATATAAGAATAAATTATTTCTATATTACACATTAAGCAATAAGATCTATACTATACTTAACTAATAGATAAGTATAAATAAATAATAATAGTTAAAACTCATATTATATTTAGATAATTATTTATTAATAATCCTTAAATATCTACGATATTATCATAGTTATTTTTGTTAGCTAAAACTATAGAATAAGTAATAATTATGTATTAAAAAATAATATACAGTATCAGAATATACTTATTAACATTACTAAATACTATTTAAACCGATAAAAACACAAAAAGTTTTATTTAAAAAAAACATATCTTAAAAACTAAGCAATCGTTAATAAAAAAGTAAAGCAGTTATCTATATAATTTTTATCAATAAAAGATAATCTAATTTTAGATTACTCAAGGACTTTATGTATAAATATCTATTACAATTTTAATTATAATAGATATAGATTACTTAGGACTAGTAAAATTTACTTAAATATAATATTACTTAAAAAATAAAATAGATTCTTTAATACTAAAAGATAACTTAATAATAAGTTATTTACTTAGCATGTGTTAAGTAAAAATACTATTAGTATAATTAAATAATCTAAAATTATATTAGATTATTACTAAAATAGATAATAGTTTAAATTAAGATATAATCTGACTATAGTAATTTATAGCATGAAAATTAGATAAATAAGAGTTTTAGAGGAGGTTAATAAAACTTATGAAGCTTTAATTATTTTTAAACATTAATGATCAATAAAAAATAGTAGTTTTATATATAAAAATAATAAAATATATAAACTGATCCATTAGTAAGTTAGAATATTAATATAATAAATGTGTATTATTTAATAATATGCTTTCATTATTTACCTAAAGAAGACACTGATAAATATAAATTACTAGAATAGGTATTTATTGATAGGATACTTTAATCAATTACCTATATTAGGTATAAACTAATTTATATTTTATAAGTATATATTTTTAAAAATTAAATTATTAAAATACTAATATTATTATAGCAATAATATTAGTATTTAAAAATAAAATTAGGTATTAGTAGGACTATTCTTTAATATACTTAATAGTATAAGTACGCTAATTTATAATCTTTTGAATTTATTAAAATTTTATACTATTTATTTACCTATAAATAGTATTTTATTGTTTATTCGATAATTGTAATTTATTTTGACAAATTTTACTGCAACATCCTGCAAATTTCTGCATACAATTTTGACATTGAATAAATAGTAAATGGCATTCATGATTTTTGCAATTAGTATGTGTATCATAAAATATACTGCATTGATGACAATGAGCAATTACATCATTAGAAATCCTTTCTCCCATACGTTCATCAAAAACAAAATTTTTACCTATAAATTTTAGTGTTAAATTTTGCTCTTTAGCTTTATGAACATATTGAATAATGCCTCCCTCAACATGATAAATATTTTTAAAACCATTATAACGCATGTAAGCGCTAGCTTTTTCGCAGCGAATACCTCCAGTACAATACATAACAATATTTTTCTGTTTATAATTCTGTAGCATATGAACAACCATTGGCAACTGCTCACGAAATGTATTCGATGGGACTTCTATTGCGTTTTTAAAATGACCAACTTCATATTCATAATGATTACGCATATCTACAAAGAGTGTATTTGGATCATCAATCATTTCATTTACTTGATCAGCTTGTAAATAGTGACCAATATTTGTTGGATCAAAGCCTTTATCATTAATACCATCAGCAATAATACGTTGGCGAACTTTCATGCGTAGCACCCAAAATGATTTACCATTATCTTCAAGAGCAATATTCAAGCGTATTTTATCTAATTCTGTATGAACTTTAAATAATACTTGTTTAAATACGTTATAATGATTAACTGGCACGCTAATTTGAGCATTAATTCCTTCTTTAGCAATATAAACACGCCCAAATACACCCAGTTTTATAAACTGACAATAAAGATTGTCACGGAATATTTGTGCATCTGGCAAATTAAAGTATTTATAAAAAGAAACTGTTATTCGTTGTTCAGTTTCAGCAAACATGCGCGCTTTGAGTTCTTTGTTAGAAATTTGATTATATAATGCTGACATACCGCGCTTCCCTATGATAGGTTTAAAAATAATATGCTAACAGATTTATAGTTATCTTGAGAATAAGTTAATATACTCTTGATAATCTACTTTTATATTAAAAACAAATGATACAAACTTCTATTTTTTATCGTTCGTTACTGCATCCACGTTATTGGCTTACTTGGTGCGGATTTGTTCTCCTTTATTTATTAGTACTACTTCCATATCCTATTATCTATCGTTTAGGCATTTTTATTGGCCGTCTTTCAATGCACTTCTTGCGATATAGAGTACATATTACACAACGTAATTTAGAGCTGTGCTTTCCTCAAATGTCTTGTGTTGAACGAGACCAATTAGTAGCAAAAAATTTTACATCTGTTGGTCTGGGTTTATTTGAAACTGGCATGGCATGGTTCTGGCCAGATTGGAGAATTAAACGCTGGAGTCGTATTAGTGGTTTAGAGTATATCCAACGGGCACAAGAACATGGTCAAGGAGTATTGCTTATCGGTTTGCATTTTCTCACTTTAGAATTAGGTGCTCGTATTATTGGTATTAATACACCAGGTATCGGTGTTTATCGTCCCAATAATAATAAAGTAATAGACTGTATACAAACTTGGGGGCGTACCCGTTCAAATAAAGCCATGCTTGATCGTAAAGACATAAAGGGCATGGTACGTAACCTAAAAAAAGGAGAAATTATTTGGTACGCCCCTGATCATGATTATGGACCACGTAGCAGCGTATTTGTCCCTTTTTTTGCTGTTAATCAAACAGCAACAACTACTGGTAGTTACCTGTTAATACGTACAAGTAAAGCCAATGTTATCCCCTTTACTCCACATCGATTAACAAATGGTAAAGGCTATCATGTTGTTATACAACCTATAATTGAAAATTTTCCATTAGATAATGAAATTGAAGCAACGGCTTTTATGAATAAAGTAGTAGAGAAAGAAATTATTAGTGCTTTTGATCAATATATGTGGTTACATCGGCGTTTCAAAACACGCCCAGAGGGACAACCTTCATTATATAATTAATTAACAATCTATTTAAAAATTCTTTGTTTTTATTATGTTTAGTTAAGTTTTTATATAAAAATATATTTAACATACTTATTGACTCTTCTATATTTTATACAAAAGATCACTACTATTTTTTGTATATTTTCTCTATTTTTCATATATTCCTTCTGCTAAATACAATGAAAAAGATCTAGAGTAGTTATAAATATAAATATAAATATAAATAAAGTACTTGAATTAAGTATTTGTTTTAACATTTATTTACATGTTTCTGTGTATAATATTAACTCATCCTATGTATTAGTAACCGCTTTTAGTAATCCTTTATTAAATTAGGAGACTGCCTACTTTGGACGCCATCACTATCAACAACCTCTTTTTGATCGGCGCAATATTAGTGGGATCGAGTATTTTACTTAGCTCATTATCATCTCGTTTAGGGATCCCTATTTTAGTCATTTTTCTTGCTATAGGCATGTTAGCAGGTATTGATGGTATCGGAGGTATTCCGTTTGATAATTATTCGCTTGCTTACTTAGTAAGTAATCTTGCATTGGCAATAATTCTTCTTGATGGCGGCATGCGTACAAAAGCATCATCATTTCGTGTTGCTTTATGGCCAGCACTATCATTAGCTACCGTAGGCGTAGTAATTACTGCAGGATTGACTGGATGGTTTGCTGCTTGGTTGTTTAATTTAGATATTATTCAAGGGTTATTGATTGGTGCTATTATTAGCTCTACAGATGCAGCAGCAGTATTTTCTTTATTAGGTAATAAAGGGCTTAATGAACGAGTAAGCGCTACCCTACAAATTGAATCTGGTAGTAACGATCCAATGGCTGTTTTTTTAACGATTACTTTAATTTCTATGATTGCTAATGGTAATAGCCATTTAAGTTGGATATTTTTAGTTCATCTATTACAACAATTTGGGTTAGGTATTCTAATAGGGCTTAGCGGTGGTTTTTTATTATTATCGTTAATTAATCGCATGCAACTAGCTAATGGTCTTTATCCTCTATTAGCCGTCAGTGGTGGGATTGCAATTTTTGCCTTAACAACAGCAATGAATGGTAGTGGAATTTTAGCAGTCTATCTTTGTGGATTAACACTTGGTAATCGCCCAATACGTAATCGCTCTGGAATACTACAAACTTTCGATGGGTTAGCTTGGCTAAGTCAAATAGGTATGTTTTTAGTATTAGGTTTACTTCTTAACCCTAGTGAGTTATTCCTAATTACTTTCCCTGCTTTAGCACTTTCACTATGGATGATCTTGTTTGCTCGTCCAGTTTCAGTTTTAATTGGATTATTACCATTTCGTAGTTTTAATCTTCGTGAACGTTTTTTTATTTCATGGGTTGGGTTACGAGGTGCAGTACCTGTTATTTTAGCTGTCTTTCCTATGATGGCTGGATTAGCTAATGCTCATTTATTTTTTAATGTTGCTTTTTTTGTAGTGTTAGTATCTTTACTGCTACAAGGTACTACCTTATCATTTGCTGCCCGTAAGACTAAACTTGTAGCTACTTCACCCTTAACTCCTATTTTGCAAGTTGGTTTTGACATTGATATTAACAATCAATGGAAGCAGTTTATTTATCAACTTAGTTTTAACAAATGGTACGTTATAGCTACATTATATAGTTTAGGAATGCCAAAAAAAACTAATATTATAGCACTTTTTTGTGATAAAGACCTATTACATCTAACAGGTAAAACTTACTTAAAAAAAGAAGATATTTTATATATTATTAGTCATAAACATGATTTACCTATTTTAGGTAAACTTTTTAGTCAAACACCGAGTATTCAGCTTAATCAACTTTTTTTTAGTAATTTTATTTTAGAGATAGATGTTAATCTTAAAGATATTTCAAATATTTATGGTTTAAATTTAGAAAAAACTATAGATAATCAACAAACTTTAGGACAATTTATAATACATCTGTTAAGTAATAAACCTATTATTAGCAACCAAATTGAATGGCATGGTTTAACTTATACCATTGCTGAAATGGATGCTAAACATGTTAATAAAGTTAAAATTAAAATAATTATTAATAAGATATGATAACAGGGAAATATACATTTAAATCTACATAAAAGAGTGTTTTGTTATATAACTCTTTATCATATAACTCTATACTAAATATTAGAGTTACTATCCAACTTTTTAGATTAAGGCAACTTGATGAACATTCAAGCTCTTCTATCCAATAAAATCAGTAAAGCACTAATCATGGCAGGTGCACCCATAGATAGTGATGCCAAGATCCGTCAATCAGCTAAGTCACAGTTTGGTGATTATCAAGTTAATGGCATAATGGCTATTGCTAAAATATTAGCTATACCACCGCGACAATTAGCTAAAAAAGTTATTAACTTTATTGATCTTAAGGATGTTACTAGTAAAATAGAAATAGTAGGACCTGGTTTTATTAATATTTTTCTTAATCGTCAATGGTTAGCAATGCAGATTGATCAAATATTAATAGCACCTAAAAGACTAGGTATTGCCTCAGTATTGCCACAAACTGTGGTTGTTGATTATTCATCCCCTAATGTAGCTAAAGAGATGCATGTTGGTCATCTACGTTCTACTATTATTGGTGACGTTATTGTCCGTACCTTAACATTTCTTGGTCATAACGTTATTCGCGCTAACCACATAGGTGATTGGGGGACTCAGTTTGGTATGTTAATTGCTTATCTAGAAAAAGTGCAGCATAATAACCTTGATGATATGACATTATCTGATCTAGAAGTATTTTACCGTGCTGCACAAAAAAACTACGATGAAAATGAAGAATTTGCACAACGTTCAAGGGCTTATGTAGTAAAATTACAGGTAGGTGATGAACAGTGTCGTAAAATATGGCGGCAGTTAGTTGATATTACCATGACGCAAAATCAGATTTCTTATAATCGTTTGCATGTTACTCTAACTAAAAATGATATCATGGGAGAAAGTATATATAATCCAATGTTGCCAGGCATAGTTGCAGATTTAAAAGCCCAAGGGATAGCAGTAGAGAATACAGGTGCAACCATGGTGTTTTTTAATGAACACAAAAATAAGGCTGGTAAGACAAAAGCTGTTGTCATTCAAAAAAAAGATGGCGGTTATCTTTATATAACTACTGATATTGCCTGCGTTAAATATCGTTGTGAAACTCTTAACGCAGATCGAATTCTTTATTATACTGACTCCCGTCAACATCAACATCTTATGCAAACCTGGAATATCGCACGTAAAGCTGGTTATATACCAGAATCAGTGTCGCTAGAACATCATATGTTTGGAATGATGTTAGATAAGGATGGCAAGCCTCTTAAAACCCGTACTGGCGGTAATATTAAACTAGCTGATTTCTTAGATGAAGCTATTAAGAGAGCAGATAAATTAATTCGCGAAAAAAATCTAGATATGCCAGCTGAAGAATTAAAACAATTAGTTAATACTATTGGTATTGGAGCAGTAAAATACGCTGATTTATCTAAAAATCGTACTACTGACTACATTTTTAATTGGGATAATATGCTTACTTTCGATGGTAATACTGCACCTTATATGTTATATGCTTATATTCGTGTTATTTCTATATTTAAACGTGCTGCAATCGATGAAACTAGCCTTACTATGCCACTTGTTATTAATGAAGATTGCGAAGCAATATTAGCAACACGTTTATTACAATTTGAAGAAACTATTACCATAGTAGCGCGTGATGGTACACCACATGTTATGTGTATATATTTATATAATCTTGCTGTTTTATTTTCAAGTTTTTATGAACACTGTCCTATTTTAAATGCAACTAATAAACAAACATGTCATAGTCGTCTTAAACTTGCATTGCTTACAGCTAAAACATTAAAACAAGGTTTAGATACCCTAGGGATCCAGACAGTGGAGCGAATGTGATTTAGAAATATTATAATATATAAAATCACGTAGTCTAAAGCCTAATAATCCTAATACAGAAAAATACGATCCTATACCAACTAGTATAACTAAGAATAAGCGTGATAATCGATACATCATGCTACCATTATCCCAAGGCGGCATTAATCCTAATACTATTAATAATATTATACACATAATAAATACTGCAATTAATAATTTACATATAAATAGTAACCAACCAGGTTGTGGATAAAAAATCTTTTGTTTACGTAATTGCCAGTATAATAAACTAGCATTTAAACATGCTCCTAATCCAATAGATAGTGATAATCCAACATGTTGCAAGGGTGTAACAAAAATTAAATTCATTATTTGTGTTATAATTAAGGTAACTACAGCAATTTTAACAGGTGTTTGAATATTTTGCCGCGAATAAAATCCTGGAGCTAGTACTTTTACTGTAATTAATCCTATCAAGCCTATAGAATAAGATATTAATGCGTGTTGAGTCATCAGTGCGTCAAACGCACTAAAGTTACCATACTGGAATAATGCTACTGTAAGAGGTTTAGCTATAATCCCTAAAGCAATAGTACTTGGTAGCGCTAGTAAAAAACAGAGCCGTAAACCCCAATCCATTAAACAAGAATACTCATCATTATTGCCAACAAAAAAACTTTTAGCTAATGTAGGCAATAAAATAGTACCTAATGCTACCCCTAATATACTAGCTGGAAACTCCATTAAACGGTCAGCATAATATATCCAAGAAACCGAGCCAGACACTAAAAAAGAAGCAAAAATAGTATTAATGATTAACGAAATTTGGCTAACAGAAACACCAAAAATAGCCGGTGCCATTTGCTTTATTACTCGCCAAATATCAGTATTACGTAGATCTAATCGCGGTAAAACTAACATATTAATTTTTTTTAAATAGGGTAATTGATAACCTAATTGCAGTACACCACCTAACACTACTGCCCATGCTAAAACTAAAATTGGTGGATAAAAATAAGGAGTAGCAAACAAGGCAAAACAAATCATGCTAATATTTAAAAAAATAGGGGTAAAAGCTGGGACAGAAAAACGATTCCAAGTATTTAAAATAGCAGCAACTAATGAAGAAAGAGAAATAAATAAGATATAAGGAAAAGTAATACGTAATAATGAAGAAGTTAATATAAATTTATCTGCCGTATTAATAAATCCAGGAGCGGTAATAAAAATAATCCAAGGTGCCACTAATATACCTAGTAGTGTAATTACAATTAACACTAAAGTTAATAATCCAGCAACATAAGCCACAAAATCACGTGTTGCTTCTTTTCCTTTATGGTTTTTATATTCAGCGAGGAGAGGCACAAAAGCCTGCGAAAAGGCACCTTCAGCAAAAATACGGCGTAATAAATTAGGCAATTTAAATGCAACAAAAAATGCATCAGTAGCAACTCCTGCGCCAAATATTCTTGCTATAACAGCATCACGAGCAAAACCTAATATACGTGAAAACAGAGTCATAGAACTAACAGTTATTAATGACTTTAATAAATTCATATTTTTTCTATTTAGTGTAAAAAACTTTAATTTTATTAAATAATTAATTATGATAAAATAAAAAAATTATTTAATAAAATTAAATTCACTATAATACAATAATTATCTAATTATTGTATTAATTAAATATATCTTTAATAGGACTAAGATAATGATAAATAAATGATTTTATATAGTTATTATACTAATAATAATATATATGATCACTACATACAAGTTATTTATGTAATATAGTACTGTATTAGTAAGAAGAAAAAATTAATAAATATTTGTAGCAGAATAATAGTATAAAAAGTAAATTAAAAAATCTAAGTTTAATTAATATGTAAATTATTCTATAATAATAGTATTATAACTAATTTAAATAAAGTTATAAAAAAATAGAAAATAATATTATATTAGCCTTTTTATAAAATATTTTAACTTAATTATATTTATATTTAATAGAATTAAGATCTATAAAATAAATAAGATACATGATATTTTATATATCTATTTAGTGGTAATTTTATTACATGTTTATAAGATTTAATTTATTTGATTTAATATCTCAGATTTATATATTTTATCCAAAACGTATTACTATTTACGTATATACTAGTACTTATTTTTTGGTAATTATATAAAACTTAGAGAACTTTTTAAGTTATCTTGGTACTATACATAAATAGATTGTTTTTATATTATACATTAAGCTTTAAGCTAAAATCTTTAAATTAATTTACTATAAAATATAAACCAATACCATTAACTGTTAAGTAACATATAGATTTTTTAATAAACCTTATAAAAATAATATTGATAAATAACTATTTTGAACAGGCTACTAAATTATCATATCAAGCAACAGGTTTTATTAGAAATTTAATATATAATTAATTTTTTCTTAATATTTATTAAATGCAGACTTCTTATAAACTTATTATTTATCGGCATTATATATTACTTAATTATAATTTTTATAACATACTCCAAATACTTTAAATTTCAAAGAAATAATTATAATAAGTTCTTTACAAAACAAATAGAGGTTGTTATGGCTATTGAGCGTACCTTATCTATAATTAAACCAGATGCTATTTCTAAAAATATTATTAACGTTATTTATACGCGTTTAAAAATGACTAAATGTAAAATTATTGCAGCAAAAATGCTACATTTAACTCAAGATCAAGCAGAAGGTTTCTATGTAGAACATAAAAATCGTCCATTTTTTAGTAAGTTAATTATATTTATGACCTCGGGACCAATAATGCTCCAGGTTCTAGAGGGTGAAAATATAGTGCAGCGTTACCGTAATATGATAGGTGCTACCGATCCAAGTCAAGCACTAGCAGGTACACTACGTGCTGATTTTGCTGATAATATTACCGCTAATGTAGTGCATGGTTCTGATACAATAATATCAGCTCAACGTGAAATTTCTTATTTTTTTACTGAGAATGAAATTTTCTCATATAACTAATTTGTAATATTTTTACTTTAAATAAATTATTTTTTCTTTAACATTTAATAAAATACTATATAAAAGTACTCATATTTATACTTAAAAACTATATACTTAAATAATTTATTTTATCTCCTATTTTATACAATAAAATACTTTTATCTTGATGGATTAAGATTATCACTATGATTAGAGCTAAAATTAATTTACTTGATTTAAATCGCCAACAATTACGTGAATTTTTTATCCAAATAGGAGAAAAACCATTTCGTGCCGACCAAGTAATGAAATGGATATACCACTATTGTTATGATAATTTTGAGCATATGACTAATATCAATAAAGTGTTACGTACTAAACTACAACAAATGGCAGAAATTAGCGCGCCTGAAGTAGTACAAGAACAACGCTCAATAGATGGTACTATAAAATGGACAATTAAAGTTGGCGATCAACAAATTGAAACTGTCTATATACCAAAAGGTAATCGAGCTACCTTATGTATTTCTTCACAAGTGGGTTGTGTATTAGAATGCAAATTCTGTTCAACTGCTCAACAGGGCTTTAACCGTAACTTGCGAGTTGCAGAAATTATCGGTCAAGTATGGCGTGCAGCTAAAATTATTAGCTCCTTAAAACCAAGTGGTCACCGTCCAATTACTAATATTGTTATGATGGGAATGGGAGAACCGTTACTTAACCTAAATAATATAGTACCTGCAATGGAAATTATGATGGATGATTTTGGCTTTAGTTTATCTAAACGCCGTATTACTTTATCAACCTCTGGTATTGTACCAGCTTTAGATAAACTTGGTGATATGATTGATGTAGCTTTAGCAATTTCTCTACATGCCCCAACAGACAATATCCGTGATAAAATTATGCCAATTAATCGTAAATATAATATTGCAACTTTTTTAGCTGCTGTACGTCGTTATCTAATAAAATCTCATGCTAATAAAGGACGTGTTACTGTTGAATACGTCATGCTTAATGGTATTAATGATCAAATAGAACAAGCCCATCAATTGGCTAATTGTTTAAAAGATACACCTTGCAAAATTAACCTTATCCCTTGGAATTCTTTCCCGGGTGCAATGTATAATTGTAGTTCAAAAAATAGTGTGAATCAATTTGCTAAAATATTAATACAGTATGGTTTTACTACTATTATACGCAAAACTCGTGGTAATGATATTGATGCTGCTTGCGGTCAATTGACGGGAGTAATAATTGACCGTACAAAACGAGCATTAAAAAATGAATTATCACTAAAACTATTAACATAAGATAATTTAAATGTTACAAATAATTTAAATATTATAAAATTTATTCTAATTTTTTATAATTTATATTAAAATTTTTATGTTTGTTATTATAACAAAGAGAGTAGACTTTTATGAAATTAAAATTAAAATTAAAATAATTAGTTCTTATTAAACTATATAAGTTTTAAATATATAAAATAATAAGTACTTAAACTTTGCAAAAGTTTATTAAGAATAATATTATTTTAACTATCAAATTAGTCAGGCAGAGTAATTTAAGGCTATGACAAATCAACTATATGCTTCCAAATAAAACTTACTACCACGTAAAACTAACTACCGTTTAATATTATTTAATAAGTGCTAATAGTAATAACTCTATTATTATAATATCTGATAAAGTTATAATAGAATTCCACCACTTAGATAATTGTAGTGAATTAAATAATCTTTATAATTATGACAATATCTTAATATATATTTACGATATGGTGTAATACATTTAAATTAGAAAGTGACTTTCTTATAAATTTTTCTGTAAATCACCAAATATAAGTTATTGATAGTAATAATAGATTATCTAAGATATATATAAAGATATATAATAAATTTATTTGCAAAATACTTTATAAATTAACCACTGAAGTTATGAGTCTAATTAGTATTAAATACTAAAGTAAAATGTATAGATTTGGCTAAATTTATTAAAGTATATAGTATCAATTTACCTTGCTATTAACTAGAGCAATGGCCTAGTATTATTCTACTATATAAGGAAAAAATGTGATTTATAATTCATCCTCCATAATTCGTCGTAAATCTACTCGGATTCATGTGGGTGGAGTACCAATAGGCAATAACGCTCCTATTACTGTACAGTCGATGACTAATACTAATACTAGTGATATTACTGCAACAGTAAAACAAGTTTTAGCCTTGCAACGTGTTGGTGCAGATATTGTACGTATTTCTGTGCCGACAATGAATGATGCAGAAGCTTTCCAGAAGATTAAGAAACAAGTTAGCATTCCACTAATAGCAGATATTCATTTTGACTACCGTATTGCTTTGAAAGTGGCAGAATATGGTGCTGATTGTCTACGTATTAATCCAGGTAATATAGGTCATATAGATCGTATTCGTGCAGTCATAAATTGTGCTAAAAATAAAAATATCCCAATTCGTATTGGAATTAATAGCGGTTCTTTAGAAAGAGATATTCAAGAAAAATATGGTAAGCCAACAGCAGAAGCATTAGTAGAATCAGCTATGCGTCATGTAAAAATCCTTGAAGATCTTAATTTTCATAATTTTAAAGTAAGTGTTAAAGCCTCAGATATTTCTTTAGCGGTAAATTCATATCGTTTATTGGCAACAAAAATTGAACAGCCATTACATTTAGGTATTACAGAAGCAGGTGGATTACGTAGTGGCTCAGTGAAGTCAGCAATAGGTTTAGGATTACTTCTTTCTGAAGGTATTGGCGATACATTACGTGTTTCTTTGGCTGCTGATCCAGTAGAAGAAGTTAAAGTAGGTTTTGATATTCTTAAATCATTACGTATTCGGACACGAGGAATTAATTTTATTGCTTGCCCAACTTGTTCACGACAGGAATTTGATGTTATTGGCACGGTGAATGCACTTGAAAAACGATTAGAGGATTTAATCGTGCCTATGGATGTTTCTATTATTGGTTGTGTAGTTAATGGTCCTGGTGAAGCTTTAGTTTCAACGATTGGTATAACTGGTGGGCATAATAAAAGTGGATTGTTTATAGATGGTATGCGCCTTAAAAAAGAGCGTATTGATAATAAGGATATGATTGATCAACTTGAGACTAAAATTAGAGCAAAAGCAGCAATATTAGATAAAAAAAATCATATTTAAATTAACTAGTATGATAGCTTGTTATATAAAAATTAAAAAATTTAAAAAAATATTATTAACATTGAATTGATTAAACCATTATTTTAGAGAAAAGATGTGATAAAAGTAGAAAATATTCAGGCTATTCGTGGTATGAATGATTATTTGCCGGCAGAAACAATAGTATGGCAAAAAATTGAAAGTATATTGCAACAGGTATTAGCGAGTTATGGTTATAGTGAAATACGTTTGCCAATATTAGAAGTAACACCATTGTTTAAACGAGCCATAGGCAAGGTTACTGATGTAGTAGAAAAAGAGATGTATAGTTTTGAAGATCGCAACGGTCAAAGTTTAACGCTTCGACCTGAAGGCACTGCAGGCTGCGTACGTGCTGGTATTGAAAATGGTTTATTTTATAATCAACAACAACGTTTATGGTATAGTGGCGCAATGTTTCGTCATGAACGTCCACAAAAAGGACGTTATCGTCAGTTTTATCAGTTAGGCGTAGAAGCTTTTGGTTTATCTGACTCAAGTATTGATGCAGAATTAATTCTACTAAGTGCGCGTTGCTGGAAAGCACTAGGTATTATGGATCATATTGAACTTGAGCTGAATTCTATTGGATCTTTAGTTGCACGTACTGCCTACCGTCAAGCACTAATAAAATTTTTGGAAACATATCAAGATAAGTTAGATAAAGATTGTCGACGTCGTATGTATACAAATACATTAAGGGTACTTGATACCAAAGATCCATATATTCAACAACTACTTGATAATGCCCCAAAACTTTCTGAATACCTTGATAAAGAATCAAAACAGCATTTTACAGATTTATGTACACTTTTAGATCAAACAAAGATTAAATATAGAATTAATCCACGGTTAGTACGCGGATTAGATTATTATAATCGTACAGTATTTGAGTGGGTAACTAAGAGTTTAGGATCGCAAGGTACAGTTTGTGCTGGTGGTCGTTATGATACATTAGTAGAACGATTAGGTGGTCGCGAAACTCCAGCAGTAGGATTTGCTATTGGATTGGAACGGCTTGCCTTACTATTTAAAAAGGTTCAACCTTGCTTTACTGCATCTATAATTGATTTATATTTTGCCGTTTTAGGTGAAAATACTTTGAGCATAGCGATACAATTATCTGAAACTTTGCGTAATGTAATGCCTCATTTAAAATTAATGACTGATTACCGTGGTGATAAATTAGCAAAGCAATTTACTCGTGCAAATAAGTATGGAGCACGTTTTTTTTTAATTCTTAGTAAAGACAAGCTTGCTACTAAACAAATTCTACTAAAAAATCTTAGTACTGGTGAGCAAGAAACATTAGTATTAGTTAATGTTGTTTCGCGTCTTATGGCACTATTAACTTAATAATTTGTTCCAAATCTTTTTAATATGCTTAAAAGAAGAAAATAGATAAAAAGTATTTTTCTTTATATAAAAATAAATAACTAAGTATGTTAAGTTATTTTTTATATATAACTTAACTAAAACACTATAAGTATAAAAGATTTATAACAGTTTTTAATAAGGATATATATCGTGAAAATTTACGCTAATATAAATAACCAAGCTAATACAGCATGTTATTTATTTAGTAAAAATATTAGGATGCTAATTGTAAGTATAGTGCTTAGCATTAGTATTTTAATTGGTTGGTATTATTGGCAAAACTATCAAAATAAAATATTAGAGACATCTTCTTTTTCATATCAAGAGTTAAGTGAAATATTTTTTTCTTATGATAAAGATCTTAGTAATAAAAAATTAATTAACAAAGATAATTATATTGCTACAGCTGAAAAATTTATTCAAAATAATAATAGTAATTATAGTATTTTCGTTGCTCTAGAATTAACTAATTACTTCATTAGACAAAAAATATTTGATAAAGCAGAGCAGTATCTAATCCTTGCTACAAGTCAAACGAAAGATAAAAATTTATTATCTTTAATTAATTTACGTTTAGCAAGATTACAGCTACATTTAAAAAAATTAGATACAGCATTAAAAACACTAAATAAAATACAAGACAAAGGTTGGATAGCGATTGCTGAAAATATACGTGGTGATTTATTATTAGGTAAAGGAGATATAATCGCGGCACGTGCTGCTTATATTAAGGCTATCAAATATAATACTTCCCAGGCATTGCAAATGTTATTATACTTAAAGTTAGATAATTTAAGTAACTAATAATATATTTAGATTTTATAAATTTAGTATTACGTAATCTTTATATATTGCCTGTAAATTATTATTACTACACTCTAAAATGCTATAACTTTATAATATTCATTATAGTTTTTTAAGGAAATATATTAAATATAATTTTAATATATTATTAATAACCCTAATAAATTTAAAAAAGTTTTTAAAAAAGAATTTTTATGTAATTATGTAATTAATTTTTTTATTAGGATTGATATTAATTATTGTTAAGTAGTCATTTATTACTTAATAATAAAAATAAAATAATAATTCTATTATCCCCACCAAAAGGTATAAATTAATTTATTACTGATAAAATATCGAGTATTCTATATAGGTAATGGAGATAATTAGTAGTAAATAAATTAGCATATTAATCTAGTAAAAATTTATTTTTCTAGTAGTAGAAAATTAGAAATACTAGTTAATAACTAAAGATAGCTAATTCTTATATCTATGCTAGTAATAAAGAAGCATAAATTATATGTTAAATATTTAGAGTATATTATTAGCTAACTAAAATGAATTATATTGCTTGCTACAATTATATAATTGTGTAACTATTTATAATAAAAGCTATTTATTATATTATAATCTAACTAATTGGTCATAAATAATAATTTATCTAGTTATTGGTGATAGTAAAGGATGCTTAAATTAGCTAAACAAAGAAGATATGATTTACTAATGTAATAGCAGATAGATAATGGGTTTAGTATTCTTAGTATACTATTCATTATTAGTAATAAATTAATTACATAAAGCAAAAATAATATATTTTACGTACTGCTTATATCTATAATTAAAAGATCATGGATTCCTAATAATATTTACCTTGTGAAAATTATAAGGCTTCAATAAATGATACCTATCATAGCACTAGTTGGGCGTCCTAACGTAGGAAAATCTACATTATTTAATCGTTTAACGCACACTCATGATGCATTAGTTGCTGACTTTCCAGGATTAACACGTGATCGTAAATATGGTCGTGCTAAATTAAAAGGTCATACGTTTATTGTTGTTGATACAGGTGGTATTGATGACACAAAAGAGGATATTAGGACACAAATAGCAGGGCAATCTTTATTAGCAATTAAAGAGGCTGATATAATATTTTTTATAGTGGATGGCCGCTCGGGATTAATACCTGCAGATAAAAGTATTGCTCAACATTTACGTAGTCAAAAAAAAGATATTTATTTACTTGTTAATAAAATTGATGGTATTGATTCTAATAGCGCTATAGCTGATTTTTACTCATTAGGTCTAGGTGAGATTCATTCAATTACAGCTTCTCATGGACATGGTATTATCCAGTTAATAGAAAAAGTTATGGTAACATTTATTGCTACTAAAAAATCTAAATCAATTTTAACTAAAGAACAATTTAATACCTTTCATTGGCTTCAACAAAAAAAACAATATGATAAAAAAAAGTTAGAAAATAATTTTAATCTACATGATTTACCAATTAAATTAGCTATTGTTGGGCGTCCTAACGTGGGGAAATCGACACTTACTAACTGTATTTTAGGTGAGAAAAGAGTGTTAGTATATGATATTCCAGGAACTACACGTGACAGTATTTATATTCCAATGCTTCGTGGTAAGCATAAATATATTCTTATTGATACTGCTGGTATACGTAAGCGCGGTAAAATTAAAGAAGCTATTGAAAAATTTTCAATGCTTAAAACATTAAAAGCGATTGAGGATTCTAATGTTGTACTATTAATTATTGATGCTCATGATGGTGTTTCTGATCAGGATCTATCTTTGTTGAGCTTTATCTTTAATAGTGGTCGCTCATTAGTAATTCTAGTAAATAAATGGGATAGTATAAAATTAGAAGATCGCAATAAAATAAAAGAGATGTTTAATCTACGTTTTGGTTTTATCAATTTTATTCGTATTCATTTTATCTCTGCTATACAGGGGAGTGGTATTAATAGTTTCTTTATTTCAGTGCAGGAAGCTTATAACTGTTCAACTAAAAAAATAAACTCTTCGTTACTAACTAGAATTATGCGTATGGCAAAAGAAGAACATCAGCCACCAATAATTCGTGGTCGTCGTGTAAAACTTAAATATGCCCATGCTGGGGGGCATAATCCTCCTATTGTAGTGATTCACGGTAATAAAGTGGCAGAATTAACTGATACATATAAACGTTATTTAATGAACTATTTTCGTCGTTCATTAAAAGTAATGGGAACGCCAATCCGCCTTCAATTTAAAGAAGGCAACAATCCTTTTATAGATAAACATAATAAATTAAAACCAAATCAAATATACGAGCATAAACGCTCACGATCTTTTTTAAAGAAAAATAGCTTATTTAAATAAATTTTTTATGATATCCGTTTATGTAATTTTATTTTTTTACTCAACCACTATATAATCGAGTAATTAATTTATTATCTATTTGTACCTATTAAATTATTTTCAATTCTTTACCTATTATGGTTTGTATTGTATTGCAACTAAGTGGTAAAATGATTAACAATTAATAGTTCCTAGTTAAAAATAACGATATAGCTAATTTTGTAAGACTTGTTTCAAATAACGCAATTAGCAATATTTATTGTTAACAACTATAACTATTCTTAGCAAGAATAGTTATAGTATACATAACTATTATCAATTTATAAGTATAATAGTAAAAGAGTTTTTAACTAAGAATTTGTAACTTAGTTTATAGTTTAGTGAATAGGTTTTATTAACTACTATTATAATTATAAATATTATTCTTATTTATAAGAATAATATAGTAAATTACTACTAATATTATAGTAAATAATGACCTATCATCACTTATTTATTTTTAATAAATTAGTAATAAAATCAATAATAGTATATTAATTTTATAATTAAAAGTGTTAATTATCATAATATAAATATTAAAAATAACATGATAGCTAGTACTGTCTATTTGTAATTAAAATTTAATAAATTTTTAAGAAAAATTATTTTTGTTACTTATAATAAATAGGTATATTCTATTAATTAATTGACTATTTTAATTATCCTAATAATTTATTCTAGTATATTAGAGTCTTCTTTAAGAATAGAATTATTATGTAGATAATAAAATATTTTAATATTTTAATATTATAAAGTAATATTACTAACGAAAGAATAGTACTAACTAAAAAATAAAACTAAGTTAACCATAGTTTTATTTTTTAGTTAGATATTTATTTAACTAAACTAAATAAATATTATTTAAGTTATTTAAATTATGTTATAGTATACTCTTGTATGTACTCTATATATTTTTGATAATTAATTTATATCTTGTCTAGGTTAAATAACTAGTAGATATTTTAGCAAATACCTACTAGTTATTTTATAATCTAATAATATTTAGATGATTACATTACAGAATATAGCATAATATATTTATGCATAACTATCTTTTAAAAAAATGTTAGTTATCAGAAGATAACTATAAGAAAGTATTAATATTTAGATAAATTTAGTCTATTTAAATTCCTAACATTGACTGTATAATTTTATCAAAGTAACTACTAAAAATTAAAGATATAAAAATTAAAGAATTTTAAATAAGTACTCTATACTTATTTATCATGTAAAATATTAGAATAATTAAATTAAATAATCATAATATTATATATGATTATTTAATAAATATTTAGAATATATTTCTGAATATAAAACTACTATTTTCTAGTAAAGTAATATAAAATATTCTAATTTTTTATCATTTAAGTTTTAAAAAACATAAAATTATTATAAAAATATAAACTGTATAAAAGTATTAATTAACTTAATAAATTACTATTTAATAAATATTTATAAATTTTATAGGTAAAAAATTTATAAAATAATTTTTTTTATTGTATAGTATCTTTATTCTGCTTAGAATATATTATACTTAATGCCGGTATAGCTCAATCGGTAGAGCAACTGACTTGTAATCAGTAGGTCCCGAGTTCGATTCTTGGTACCGGCACCATTCAGATTTTAAATGTAGGTGGGTTTCCCGAGCGGCCAAAGGGAGCAGACTGTAAATCTGCCGTCATAGACTTCGAAGGTTCGAATCCTTCTCCCACCACCAAATTTAATTTTTCTACTAAGTACTTGCGGGCATCGTATAATGGTTATTACCTCAGCCTTCCAAGCTGATGATGTGGGTTCAATTCCCACTGCCCGCTCCAAGATTATATTATGTTTTTTAGCAAAAAAGACATATTTTATATACCTATACACCAATCTAGTGTCGTTTCTCTTAATTTTCCATAACTATTTTATGTTTACGGATAAATTAAAGATGACTGATCTGTTTTTATAAATGTGATATAATCACAAAATTATTACTTTAGGATTTGTTTGATTTAAAATAATAGGTTAGTTTATGAGTGTAAATACAAAAGCTCAAAGTAGCCATAGTGGTATAGAAACTTTTAAATGGTCTATTGTTGTCATATTATTAATTGTAGCCGTTATAGGTAATTACTATTACCGTGATGTTACTTTGATGTTACGTGCGTTAGTAGTACTAGTGATCATTATAATTGCCGGTGCTATAGTATTAATAACAGCAAAAGGAAAGGCCACTATTACCTTTGCTCGTGAAGCACATACTGAAATACGTAAAGTAATTTGGCCTACTCGACAGGAAACAATGCAAACTACCCTAGTTGTTGCTGCAGTAACTACTATAATGTCGCTCATACTTTGGGGGCTTGATAGTATCCTTGTTCGTCTGGTATCGTTTATTACTAGTCTGAGGTTTTAAAAAATGTCCGAAGCACCTAGAAAACGCTGGTACGTTGTTCAAACGTTTGTCGGCCATGAAAAACGTGTAGCAGTAGCATTACGTGAACATATAAAATTACACAACTTAGAGGGGCTTTTTGGTGAAATAATAGTGCCAGCAGAAGTAGTTGTTGAGGTACGCCCAGGTGGGCAGCGCGTTAAAAGTGAGAATAAGCTTTTTCCTGGTTATGTACTTGTGCATATGCAAATGAATGATGCTAGTTGGCATTTAGTAAGGAGTGTACCTCGAGTACAAGGGTTTATCGGTGGCACTTCTGATCATCCTGCTCCTATCAGTGACAAAGAATATGAAAACATAATGTGTCGTCTAGAACAAATAGGTGATAAACCAAGACCAAAAATATTATTTACACCAGGTGAATCAGTTCGCGTTAATGATGGTCCTTTTGCTGATTTTAGTGGTATTGTTGAAGAAGTTGAATATGATAAAAGTCGTCTTAAAGTATCTGTTTCTATCTTTGGTCGATCTACTCCAGTTGAATTATATTTTAATCAAGTTGAAAAAAGTTAATTTTCTACTATATATTGTGTCTCAGTATTGCTACTAACGTGAAACTAAAATAGAATTCTGCGCTTTCATTTCTGTTATTTAGCTTTCACTTTCTATAGTGAAGAATATATAAAATATCTTACTTTTTGATCATAATAAGTAAAATAAGATAGTACAAGGAAAGCCTTAAATAAATAAGGCATTATTTACCCAAATTAAGGAATGGTAAATGGCTAAAAAAGTACAAGCCCATGTTAAATTACAAGTAGCGGCAGGCTCAGCAAATCCAAGCCCGCCAGTAGGGCCAGCTTTGGGGCAGCAAGGCGTTAACATTATAGAGTTTTGTAAAACATTTAATGCTAGAACTGAAAGTATTGAAAAGGGTTTGCCTATTCCTGTTATTATTACTGTATATTCTGATCGCTCTTTTACATTTATAACTAAAACTCCACCAGCTGCAGTTTTACTAAAAAAAGCAGCAGGTATCAAGTCCGGTTCTAGTAAGCCAAACTTAGAAAAAGTAGGTAAGGTAACTAATGCTCAGATTCTTGAAATCGCACAGACTAAAGCTATGGATATGACAGGTGCTAATATTAATGCTATGGTGCGTTCTATTGAAGGTACAGTTCGTTCTATGGGCTTAGTAATAGAGGGGTAATGAAATGACTAAGCTAACTAAAAGAATGCAAATAATACGTAATAAAGTTAGCGTTACTAAAAACTATAGTATTGATGAAGCTTTTGCTCTACTTAAAGAATTAGCTATTGCTAAATTTATAGAAAGTATAGACGTTGCTATTAATCTTGGTATTGATACGCGTAAATCTGATCAAAACATTCGTGGTGCCACTGTTCTACCACATAGTACTGGTCGTTCAATACGTGTTGCTGTATTTGCTCAAGGTGCTACTGCTAAAGCTGCTAAAGATGTGGGTGCTGAACTAGTAGGAATGGATGACTTAGCTAATAAAATTAAAGAAGGTGAGATAAACTTTGATATAGTCATTGCTTCTCCTGATACAATGCATATTGTTGGTCAATTAGGACAAATTTTAGGTCCACGCGGTCTGATGCCTAACCCTAAAGTTGGTACCATAACGTCTAACGTTGTAGAAGCAGTAAAAAACGCTAAAGCAGGTCAAGTTCATTATCGTAATGATAAACATGGAATTATCCATGCTACTATTGGTAAGGCTAATTTTGATACTGCTGCATTAAAAGAAAATTTAGAATCTTTAATTTTAGCACTAAAAAAATCTAAACCTATCACAACAAAGGGTATTTATATTAAAAAAATTAGTTTATCTACTACTATGGGTGCAGGTATTAGTATTAATCAAAGCGATCTAGTTATTTTGTAATAACACATGATTATTAAGTTATTTAATTATTAAATTATGTAGTTTAAAGCTTATTTATATAAGCTTCTACTTAAAATTATAGGTGTATTATAAAATACCTAATTCCTTTATAGATAGTGGAATATTCTTAAACTTATTTACTAAATTCTACTTGCCATATTTAGATAACCTCGCTGTCTTAAATGTATTAAGGCGTTAAGATTATGCGAGTATAAGGGGATATCTCCATTAATCCCGTTAATCTAGGAGTAAAAGCTAATGGCATTAAATCTTCATAAAAAAGAGAAGATCGTTGCTAAAATTAGGGAAGTAGCCAAAAAGGCACTTTCTGTAGTTATTGCTGATTCATGTGGTGTTACCGTAGACAAAATGACTATTCTACGTAAAGCAGGTCGTGAAGCTGGCGTATATATGCATGTTGTTCGCAATACCTTAATGCGACGCGCTGTTTTAGATACTTCATTTGAGTGCTTAAAAGATACTTTTGTTGGTCCAACCTTAATTGCATTTTCCTTTAAACATCCAGGTGCTGCTGCTCGTTTATTTCAAGAGTTCGCTAAAGAAAATGCAAAGTTTAAAGTTAAAGCTGCATCTTTTGAAGGCGAGTTAATCCTAGCTGCACAGATTAATCGTTTAGCAACTTTACTAACTTATGAAGAAGCAATTTCACGTCTGATGGCAACCATGAAAGAAGCCTCTGCAGGCAAATTAGTTCGTATTTTGGCTGCATTATGTATTCAGAAAGAAACGGTTTGATTGCTTCTTTTCTGTGCTACTTTTTAATGTATAAATTATTTCTGTATTTTAGGAACACTTATTATGTCTATGAGTAAAGAACAAATTTTGGATGCAATTGCGGAACTAAAAGTAATAGAAATTGTTGAATTGATTTCTGCTATGGAAGAAAAATTTGGTGTTTCAGCTACTCCTGTGATAGCTAACTCTACGGGACCTATTGAAGTAGCAGAAGAAAAAACTGAATTTGATGTTATTATGACCTCTTTTGGAGCGAACAAAATTGCAGTTATTAAAGCAGTACGCGCTGCAATTGGCTTAGGTTTAAAAGAAGCAAAAGATATGGTAGACGCTGCTCCAATAACAGTAAAGGAAGCTATTGATAAAAAAGAGGCTGAAGAATTAAAAAAACATCTTGAAAAAGCAGGTGCTACAGTTGAACTTAAATAAGCTAATTTTAGTTTATAATCTAATTTGATAGCTGATAGCTAGTAATTTTTTATCGTCAGCCTTTTACGCTATTAAGACCGAGTAAAGTTACATGTTGTTCGTATTCTAGTTGTGCTAATATTTTTTATTAATAACTTAATATACTATGTTTTAACTACAATCACTAAGATAAATTAAGTAAGGTTTTTAACTACAATCACTAAGATAAATTAAGTAAGTAATATGATAAAATAATTTAAGAATAGCAGACAAAAGTATGAAAAAATGTTTCATTACTGCAGCCATAATGGATAATTGAGAAAATTGATTAAAATCAATAGTATTAAATTAATTATCTTTGAACAACGTTCTTAAGATAGAATGGGTCATAAGATCAGCGAGCTAAGGAACCCTATGGTTTATTCCTATACCGAGAAAAAACGTATTCGTAAAGATTTTGGTAAACGTCCACAAGTACTGGATATACCTTATCTCCTTTCTATCCAGCTTAATTCATTTCAGAAATTTATTGAGCGGGATCTGACAGGACAACACGGTCTAGAAGCAGCATTCCGTTCTGTATTTCCAATTAAAAGTTATAATGGTAATTCAGAATTACAATATGTCGGCTACCATCTTGGTGAGCCAGTCTTTGATGTTAAAGAATGTCAAGTTCGTAGCATAACCTATTCGGCACCTCTAAGAGTTAAATTACGTTTAATTATTTATGAGCGTGAAGCATCTGAAAGTACAGTTAAAAATATTAAAGAACAAGAAGTTTATATGGGTGACATCCCATTAATGACTGAAAATGGTACCTTTGTAATTAATGGTATTGAGCGAGTTATTGTATCCCAACTCCATCGCAGTCCTGGTGTATTTTTTGATAGCGATAAGGGAAAAACTCATTCATCGGGAAAAGTACTATATAATGCACGAATTATTCCTTATCGCGGTTCATGGTTAGATTTTGAATTTGATCCTAAAGATAATTTATTTGTTCGCATTGATCGACGCCGTAAATTACCGGCAACTATTATGTTACGTGCATTGAATTATACTACATCAATGATCTTGGATCTCTTTTTTGAAAAGGTTTCATTTCAAATTTGTGATAACAATTTACAAATGGAATTAATACCAGAACGTTTACGTGGTGAAACAGCTTCTTTTGATATTGAGGCTAATGGTAAGGTTTATATTGAAAAGAATCGTCGTATCACCGCACGTCATATCCGTAATCTTGAAAAAGATAAAATTAATTCTATTAACGTACCAGCTGAATATATTACCGGTAAAATAGTAGCAAAAGATTATGTTAATTTAAATACTGGCGAAATGATCTGTTTTGCTAATATGGAGTTATCAACAGATTTACTGATAAAACTAAGTAAAGCAGGTTACAAACACATCGAAACACTATTTACTAATGATTTAGATTATGGTGCTTATATTTCTGAGACCCTACGTGTTGACCAAACTAGTGATCGCTTAAGTGCCTTAGTTGAAGTATACCGAATGATGCGTCCTGGTGAGCCACCTACGCGTGAAGCGGCAGAAAATTTATTTGAAAATCTTTTCTTTTCTGCAGATCGTTATGATCTATCAGCGGTTGGCCGTATGAAATTTAATCGTTCACTTGCGCGTCCTCAGATTGAAGGTTTAGGTATCTTAAGTAAAGAAGATATCATTGACGTGATGAAAAAACTTATTGATATTCGTAATGGTAAAGGTGAAGTTGATGATATTGACCATTTAGGTAACCGTCGCATTCGTTCTGTGGGTGAAATGGCTGAAAATCAGTTTCGTATCGGTTTAGTTCGGGTAGAACGTGCAGTTAAAGAACGTCTTTCCTTAGGGGATCTTGATACATTAATGCCACAGGATATGATTAATGCCAAGCCTATTTCAGCAGCAGTAAAAGAATTTTTTGGCTCTAGCCAACTTTCTCAATTTATGGATCAAAATAATCCACTGTCTGAGATCACACATAAACGTCGTATTTCTGCATTAGGACCAGGTGGTCTTACTCGTGAACGTGCTGGTTTTGAAGTACGAGATGTACACCCAACTCATTATGGTCGTGTCTGCCCAGTTGAAACACCAGAAGGCCCAAATATTGGTTTAATTAATTCTCTATCAGTATATGCAAGAACTAACGAATATGGTTTTCTAGAAACACCTTATCGTTGTGTAGGTATCTACATAGGGGAATATAAAGGTATTAAGAATACTGTACGTTTACGTGATAATAATCTTGTTAATTTAAATGATAATGAAGCTGCTGGTCTAGAAATTGGTGATATTGTAATAACAAATAAAATTAGCTATCTATCTGCAATTGAAGAAGGTAATTTTGTTATTGCTCAGGCTAATTCTAATTTAGATAAAAAAAATTGTTTTATAGAAGATTTAATTACTTGTAGAAGTAAAGATGAATCTAGTTTATTTAGCCGAGAACAAGTTGATTACATGGATGTTTCTACTCAACAGATAGTATCTGTTGGTGCTTCATTAATTCCTTTTTTAGAACATGATGATGCTAATCGCGCCTTAATGGGAGCAAATATGCAACGCCAAGCAGTTCCAACTATACGTGCTGATAAACCGTTAGTAGGCACAGGTATGGAGCGTGCAGTAGCAGTTGATTCGGGGGTAACTTCGGTAGCGAAACGTGGTGGTGTTGTACAGTATGTTGATGCATCACGTATTGTTATTAAAGTTAACGAAGATGAAACACTTCCAGGTGAAGCAGGTATTGATATTTATAACTTAACTAAATATACCCGTTCCAACCAAAATACCTGCATTAACCAAATACCTTGTATTAGTTTAGCCGAACCTATTGAGCGTGGTGACGTACTAGCGGATGGTCCTTCTACTGATCTTGGTGAGTTAGCATTGGGACAGAATATGCGTGTTGCTTTTATGCCTTGGAATGGTTATAACTTTGAAGATTCTATTTTAGTTTCTGAACGCGTTGTGCAAGAAGATCGTTTTACTACTATCCATATTCAAGAGTTAGCTTGTGTATCCCGTGATACTAAATTAGGACCTGAAGAAATTACTGCTGACATTCCAAATGTAGGCGAAGCTGCCCTTTCTAAATTAGATGAGTCTGGAATTGTATATATTGGTGCTGAAGTTACTGGCGGTGATATTTTAGTTGGTAAAGTAACACCGAAAGGTGAAACTCAGTTAACACCAGAAGAAAAATTATTACGTGCTATTTTCGGTGAAAAAGCATCTGATGTGAAGGATTCTTCTTTAAGGGTACCAAATAGTGTTTCTGGTACAGTTATTGATGTGCAGGTCTTTACGCGTGACGGTGTAGAAAAAGATAAACGTGCATTAGAAATTGAGGAAATGCAACTTAAACAAGCAAAAAAAGACCTAACAGAAGAATTGCAAATCCTCGAAACTGGTTTATTTGCTCGTATCCACACGGTACTAGTTGCTAGTGGAATAGAGATTAGTAAATTTAATAAATTACCACGTGAGCATTTGTTAAAACTTAGCTTAGACGATGAAGATAAACAAAATGAACTAGAGCAGTTAGCTAAACAGTATGATGAAATAAAATTTGATTTTGAAAGGAAATTAGATGGCAAACGGTGTAAAATTACTCAAGGTGATGATCTTGCACCCGGCGTATTAAAAATTATTAAGGTTTATTTAGCAGTTAAGCGTCAAATACAGTTAGGTGATAAAATGGCAGGTCGCCATGGTAATAAAGGAGTTATTTCTAAGATTAACCCAGCTGAAGATATGCCTTATGATGAAAATGGTACACCAATTGATATCGTACTTAACCCACTTGGCGTGCCCTCACGCATGAATATTGGTCAAATTTTAGAAACGCATTTAGGTATGGCTGCGAAAGGTATCGGTGAAAAGATTAATTTTATGCTTAAAACACATGCAAAAGTAGCTAATTTACGTGAATTTATTCAAAAAGCTTATGATCTTGGTAATCATGTGTGTCAAAAAATTGATCTTAGTACTTTTTCTGATAATGAAATATTACGTTTAGCTGATAATCTTAAAAACGGTTTACCCATTGCTTCACCAGTTTTCGACGGTGCAACTGAAAAAGAGATAAAAGCATTACTAAAATTAGGTGATCTACCAGCTTCAGGTCAGATTACTTTATATGATGGCTGTACAGGTGAAAAATTTGAAAGAAAGGTTACCGTTGGCTATATGTATATGCTTAAACTAAACCATTTAGTTGATGATAAAATGCACGCACGTTCTACTGGTTCTTATAGTCTAGTTACTCAGCAACCGCTAGGTGGTAAAGCTCAGTTTGGTGGTCAACGTTTCGGTGAAATGGAAGTGTGGGCATTAGAAGCTTATGGTGCTGCGTATACATTGCGTGAAATGCTTACTGTTAAGTCTGATGATGTCAATGGCCGAACTAAGATGTATAAAAATATCGTAGATGGTGACTATCGTATGGAGCCAGGTATGCCGGAGTCTTTCAACGTATTATTGAAAGAAATTCGCTCACTGGGTATTAATATTGAGTTGGAAGAAGAATAATTTTTCTCCAAGACGATAAACTTTTTAGAGCCAGGAGAGTTTATCAGTATTTACATTGGTCACAGGGTTATTTAAACATAGGTTTGAGTAGCCAACAGATCTAACTCAGACAGGAGCAAATTCCGTGAAAGACTTATTAAAGTTTTTAAAAGCACAAGCTAAAACTGAAGAATTTGATGCCATTAAGATTTCCTTAGCATCACCAGATATGATTCATTCATGGTCATTTGGTGAGGTTAAAAAACCTGAAACTATTAATTATCGTACATTTAAACCAGAACGTGATGGCCTTTTCTGTGCCCGTATTTTTGGTCCCGTAAAAGATTACGAGTGTCTTTGTGGTAAATATAAACGTTTAAAACACCGTGGTGTTATTTGTGAAAAATGTGGTGTTGAAGTAACCCAAACTAAAGTGCGTCGGGAACGCATGGGACATATTGAATTAGCTTCTCCTACTGCGCATATTTGGTTCTTGAAATCGTTACCATCACGTATTGGTTTATTACTTGATATGCCACTGCGTGATATTGAGCGTGTACTCTATTTTGAGTCTTATGTTGTTGTTGAAAGCGGAATGACAAATTTAGAACACCGTCAAATATTAACTGAAGAACAGTATCTTGATGCGCTAGAAGAATTTGGTGATGAATTTGATGCAAAGATGGGCGCTGAAGCAATCCAGAATCTATTAAAAAATATAAAACTAGAAGCAGAATGTGATAAACTTTATAAAGAACTTGACGAAACTAATTCTGAGACTAAACGTAAAAAACTAACTAAACGTGTTAAGCTATTAGAAGCATTTATTCAGTCAGGTAATAAGCCAGAATGGATGATACTAACTGTATTACCAGTATTGCCTCCTGATTTACGTCCATTAGTGCCTTTAGATGGAGGTCGTTTTGCAACCTCTGATTTAAATGATTTGTATCGTCGTGTAATTAACCGTAATAACCGCCTAAAACGTCTATTAGATCTTGCAGCACCTGATATTATTGTGCGTAATGAAAAACGGATGTTACAAGAAGCAATCGATGCTTTACTAGATAATGGCCGTCGTGGTCGTGCTATTTCTGGATCAAATAAACGTCCGCTTAAATCTTTAGCTGATATGATTAAAGGTAAACAAGGTCGTTTCCGACAAAACTTATTAGGTAAACGTGTTGATTATTCCGGTCGCTCAGTTATAACGGTAGGACCACGTCTGCATCTACATCAGTGTGGTTTACCAAAAAAAATGGCGCTTGAATTATTTAAACCTTTTATTTATAGCAAGTTAGAATTACGTGGTTTAGCGACAACAATCAAAGCAGCAAAAAAGATGGTGGAACGTGAAGAAGCTGTAGTATGGGATATTTTAGATGAAGTTATTCGTGAACATCCCGTGCTATTAAATCGAGCACCTACACTACATCGTTTAGGAATCCAGGCATTTGAACCAGTTCTAATTGAGGGTAAAGCTATTCAATTGCATCCATTAGTATGTGCTGCTTATAATGCCGATTTTGATGGCGACCAGATGGCTGTACATGTGCCATTAACATTAGAAGCTCAATTAGAAGCCCGTGCACTAATGATGTCAACCAATAATATACTATCACCAGCGAATGGAGAACCAATCATTGTTCCTTCGCAAGATGTTGTTTTAGGGTTATATTATATAACCCGTGACTGTGTTAATGCCAAAGGTGAAGGTATGTTACTTACAGGACCAAAAGAAGCAGAACGCGTATATCGTATGGGAATAGCTTCATTACATGCAAGGGTAAAAGTCCGTATTTCTGAAGAGGTACGTAATACAGAAGGTAAAATTTTTAACCAAACTAGTATTGTTAACACAACTATTGGTCGTGCTATTTTATGGATGATTGTTCCGAAAGGTTTGCCATATTCCATCGTTAACCAGCCTTTAGGTAAAAAGGCTATTTCTAAAATGTTAAATACTTGCTATCGTATTATGGGATTAAAATCAACAGTTATTTTTGCTGACCAAATTATGTATACTGGTTTTACTTATGCTGCACGTTCAGGTGCTTCAGTTGGTATCGATGATATGGTTATTCCACAGAAAAAAGAAGAAATTATCAAAGAAGCAGAAACTGAGGTTGCTGAAATCCAAGAACAATTCCAGTCAGGCCTTGTCACTGCTGGAGAACGTTACAATAAAGTTATTGATATTTGGGCAGCAGCTAATGAACGCGTAGCTAAGGCGATGATGGAAAATTTATCAGTAGAAAAAGCCTATAATCGCTATGGTAAATGGGAAACACAAGTTTCATTTAATAGTATTTTTATGATGGCAGATTCAGGTGCTCGTGGTTCTGCAGCGCAAATACGTCAGTTAGCTGGTATGCGTGGTTTAATGGCTAAACCTGATGGCTCTATAATTGAAACACCTATTACTGCTAATTTCCGTGAAGGTTTAAATGTACTGCAATACTTTATTTCAACTCATGGTGCACGTAAAGGTTTAGCGGATACTGCATTAAAAACAGCAAACTCTGGCTATCTAACTCGTCGTTTAGTTGATGTAGCACAGGATTTAGTAGTAACAGAAGATGATTGTGGTACTCATGATGGTATTGTAATGATACCAATAATTGAAGGGGGTGATGTTAAAGAACCATTACGTGAACGTGTATTAGGTCGTGTTATTGCAGAAGAAATCTTTAAGCCAGGTACGAATAATATTCTTATGCCACGTAACACTTTATTAAACGAAAAATGGTGTGATTTATTAGAAGAAAGTTCAGTTGATAGTATTAAGGTGCGTTCTGTAGTAAGTTGCGAAACTGACTTTGGTGTTTGTGCTAATTGTTATGGTCGTGATCTAGCACGTGGTCACCTTATTAATAAAGGGGAGGCGGTAGGCGTTATTGCTGCGCAATCTATCGGTGAACCTGGTACTCAGCTTACCATGCGTACCTTTCATATTGGCGGTGCTGCATCACGTGCTGCAGCAGAATCAAGTATTCAAGTTAAGAGTAAAGGTAAGATCAAACTTAATAACGTTAAATGTATTACTAACAGTATGGGTAAATTAGTTATTATTTCACGTAACACTGAGCTTAAAATAATTGATGAATTTGGTCGTACTAAGGAAAGCTATAAAATTCCTTATGGTGCAGTAATGAATAAAAATGATGGATCAGAAGTTGATGGTGGTGAAATAATCACTAACTGGGATCCACATACTATGCCAGTAATTACTGAAGTTAATGGTTTTATTCGTTTCATTGATATGATTGACGGGCAAACCATTACTCGTCAGACTGATGATCTAACTGGTTTATCTTCTCTTGTAATACTAGATAGTGCAGAGCGTACTAGTAGCGGTAAAGACCAACGCCCAGCATTGAAAATTATTGATGCTAACGGTTTAGATGTCTTTATTCCAGGCACGGATATTCCTGCACAATATTTTTTACCTGGTAAGGCTATTGTTCAGTTAGAAGATGGCATTCAGATTAGTGCGGGAGATACTTTAGCGAGAATTCCACAAGAATCTGGTGGTACTAAAGATATTACTGGTGGTTTACCGCGGGTTGCTGATTTATTTGAAGCACGTCGTCCAAAAGAGCCTGCTATTTTAGCTGAAATTAGTGGAATTATCTCGTTTGGTAAGGAAACTAAAGGAAAACGTCGTCTAGTAATCTCACCTCTAGATGGTAGTGATAGTTATGAAGAGATGATTCCTAAATGGCGCCAACTTAACGTATTTGAAGGTGAAGCAGTAGAATGTGGTGATGTTATTTCTGATGGTCCAGAATCACCACACGATATCTTACGCTTACGTGGTGTACAAGCAGTAACGCGTTACATTACTAATGAAGTACAGGAAGTATACCGTCTCCAAGGTGTTAAGATTAATGATAAGCATATTGAAGTTATTGTTCGTCAGATGCTACGTAAAGGAACTATTATCAATACTGGAGAAACAACCTTCCTAGAAGGAGAACAGGTAGAGATATCACGTATTAAAATCGCTAACCGTCAATTAGCAAATAAAAGCAAGCTTAAAGCAACTTATACTCGTGATTTATTAGGCATTACTAAGTCCTCCTTAGCAACAGAATCCTTTATTTCTGCGGCTTCATTCCAGGAAACTACGAGGGTACTAACTGAATCAGCAGTAGCAAGTAAGCGCGATGAATTACGTGGTTTAAAAGAAAATGTGATTGTAGGTCGATTAATTCCAGCTGGTACTGGTTATGCTTATCATCAAGAGCGTATGCGCAACCGTTTACAAGGAGAAAAATCGCTTTTACAGCCAGTAAGTGAAGATGAAGCAACAGCAAATTTTGCTGAATTACTTAATGCAGGTTTAACTAACAAACAAGAATAGATATTTTTAAGTAAATTTTTTATAATAATTACAATAAAAAAGATAATTAATAATAAAATTTTTAATAACATTAAAACCCTGTTTTTTGTTTAAAAAAATCTTATTTTTCTATAGTAGAAAATAAAAAATATTTCATGTAGAATTATTTTCTACTATTAGTTAATAATCATAAATTATATAAACTATTTATAAAATAGTAACATTAACGTATTATTACTTATTTTATATTAATAAAAGTAATTACTTTATATGATATTTATCATTACTTTTTAAGAAATTCATTGCTTTATAACTTAATATTTTATGAAAATACTATCTAATATTATAGTTATAACTAATTTATATATAATAAAAACTATGTTATTTGTATCTTTTAATCTACTGTATTAAATATATTAGTAGTTCAGTAATTTTTGATAAATCAACTAATAAGATAAAGAATTTTTTATTATTTTAAAACTTAAAAATAGAAAAGCAGGTTATGTAAAGGAGTTACTAAGTTAGTATTAGAATAAAATTTGTTAATAAACTAAGGAAATAGTTGATAAAGATTTGCTAATATAGGTATTTAGTGCTAATTTAATAGTATTAGTAGGATATAAATAGTAAATAGTCTTACTAGAAAAATTAGTTTAAGAGGGAAACTAACATACACAGATCAGACAAAACTTTTAGATAAGAGAAATTAAAAAAGTAAAATGCGCTAATTAGCAGCGTATAAATTATTTTATTAAAAACTTTATCATTATATTAAATGAAAAGTAAAAGAATTTTATCATTATATTAAAAAATTCTTTTTAAATTAATGGTTGCAGACTGAGATAAATTCTCTATAATATACCTTTACTAACATAGTAGTAATTTAATAAATCTTTTATAGTAGCTCTTTAATAATTTATCAGACAATCTGTGTGGGCACCAGTAATATACTATCGCTTAGTTTTGAAAGATACTAAGTAAAAGTAAGAATAAAGTGCTAAAGATATAAATATATCTATAGTTATTTTGTTTGTATGTTTTTGATGCAAAATAATTAAGATAAATTTTTTATATTAAAACACAAAATATTAAATAAAATTGAAGAGTTTGATCATGGCTCAGATTGAACGCTGGCGGCAGGCCTAACACATGCAAGTCGAGCGGCATCGGAAAAATAGCTTGCTATTTTTGCCGGCGAGCGGCGGACGGGTGAGTAATATCTGGGGATCTGCCTGATGGAGGGGGATAACTATTGGAAACGATAGCTAATACCGCATGATGTTATAAAACCAAAGCGGGGGATCTTCGGACCTCGCGCCATTAGATGAACCCAGATGGGATTAGCTAGTAGGAGAGGTAATGGCTCCCCTAGGCAACGATCCCTAGCTGGTCTGAGAGGATAACCAGCCACACTGGAACTGAGAGACGGTCCAGACTCCTACGGGAGGCAGCAGTGGGGAATATTGCACAATGGGCGAAAGCCTGATGCAGCCATGCCGCGTGTGTGAAGAAGGCCTTCGGGTTGTAAAGCACTTTCAGCGAGGAGGAATGAATCAATACGAAGAATATTGTTAATAGACGTTACTCGCAGAAGAAGCACCGGCTAACTCCGTGCCAGCAGCCGCGGTAATACGGAGGGTGCGAGCGTTAATCGGAATTACTGGGCGTAAAGGGCATGTAGGCGGTTTCTTAAGTCAGATGTGAAATCCCTGAGCTTAACTTAGGAACGGCATTTGAAACTGAGAGCCTAGAGTCTTATAGAGGGGAGTAGAATTCCAGGTGTAGCGGTGAAATGCGTAGATATCTGGAGGAATACCAGTGGCGAAGGCGGCTCCCTGGATAAAGACTGACGCTGAGGTGCGAAAGCGTGGGTAGCAAACAGGATTAGATACCCTGGTAGTCCACGCTGTAAACGATGTCGATTTGTAGGTTGTAGTTATAAACTGTGACTTACGGAGCAAACGCGTTAAATCGACCGCCTGGGGAGTACGGCCGCAAGGTTAAAACTCAAATGAATTGACGGGGGCCCGCACAAGCGGTGGAGCATGTGGTTTAATTCGATGCAACGCGAAGAACCTTACCTACTCTTGACATCCAGAGTAGTTAGCAGAGATGTTGACGTGCCCTTTGGGTAACTTTGAGACAGGTGCTGCATGGCTGTCGTCAGCTCGTGTTGTGAAATGTTGGGTTAAGTCCCGCAACGAGCGCAACCCTTATCTTTTGTTGCCAGCACGTAAAGGTGGGAACTCAAAAGAAACTGCCAGTTATAAACTGGAGGAAGGTGGGGATGACGTCAAGTCATCATGGCCCTTACGAGTAGGGCTACACACGTGCTACAATGGCGTATACAAAGAGAAGCAAGCCTGTGAGGGTAAGCGGATCTCATAAAGTACGTCGTAGTCCGGATTGGAGTCTGCAACTCGACTCCATGAAGTCGGAATCGCTAGTAATCGTAGATCAGAATGCTACGGTGAATACGTTCCCGGGCCTTGTACACACCGCCCGTCACACCATGGGAGTGTTTTGCAAAAGAAGTAGGTAGCTTAACCTTTAGGATGGCGCTTACCACTTTGTGAACCATGACTGGGGTGAAGTCGTAACAAGGTAACTGTAGGGGAACCTGCGGTTGGATTACCTCCTTATCTAAAGATAAGTATTTATCTGGTGTCCACACAAATTGTCTGATAAAAATTATTTCATTTTTATATACTAAATATTTCCGTCCCCTTCGTCTAGGGGTCTAGGACATCGCCCTTTCACGGCGATAACAGGGGTTCAAATCCCCTAGGGGACGCCATATTACATAAAACAATATTAACTAGATAAAAATCTTTTAAACAGACTAAAAATATATTTTATATTATTCCTATTTAATGATCTAGATAAAGCAAAAAGATATAGACCCGAGAAACCCGGTGATCTAGCCATAAGCAGGTTGAAGATAGGTTAACGTCTATTGGAGGACCGAACCGACTTATGTTGAAAAATGAGCGGATGACTTGTGGTTGGGGGTGAAAGGCCAATCAAACCGGGAGATAGCTGGTTCTCCCCGAAAGCTATTTAGGTAGCGCCTCGTGAGGTTATCTTTGGGGGTAGAGCACTGTTTCGGCTAGGGGGCCATCCCGGCTTACCACCCCGATGCAAACTACGAATACCAAAGAATATATCACGGGAGACACACGGCGGGTGCTAACGTCCGTCGTGAAGAGGGTAACAACCCAGACCGCCAGCTAAGGTCCCAAAGTTATGGTTAAGTGGGAAACGAAGTGGGAAGGCGAAGACAGCCAGGATGTTGGCTTAGAAGCAGCCATCATTAAAAGAAAGCGTAATAGCTCACTGGTCGAGTCGGCCTGCGCGGAAAATGTAACGGGGCTAAAACCATACACCGAAGCTGCGGCAATAATCATTACATTTGTAATAATTATTGGGTAGGGGAGCGTTCTGTAAGCCGTAGAAGGTAAATAGAGATGTTTACTGGAGGTATCAGAAGTGCGAATGCTGACATAAGTAACGATAAAGCGGGTGAAAAACCCGCTCGCCGAAAGACTAAGGGTTCCTGTCCAACGTTAATCGAGGCAGGGTGAGTCGACCCCTAAGGCGAGGCTGAAAAGCGTAGTCGATGGGCAACAGGTTAATATTCCTGTACAGTTTGTTATGACGAAGTAGTGACGGAGAAGGCTATATTATCCAGGAGATGGTTTACCTGGTTCAATCGTGTAGGAAGTGTAGTTAGGCAAATCCGACGACACATAATTCTAAGGCGAGATGGGGAAGTATGTAAGTACTCAAGTAATAGATGCCCAGCTTCCAGGAAAAGCTACTAAGTGAAATGTAATAAATAATCGTACCCAAAACCAACACAGGTAGTCAGGTAGAGTATACCAAGGCGCTTGAGAGAACTCGGGTGAAGGAACTAGGCAAAATGGTGCCGTAACTTCGGGAGAAGGCACGCTAATATAGGTGAAGCACTGAAAACGTGCTGAGCGTATGTAAGTCGCAGAGACCAGCTAGCTGCAACTGTTTATTAAAAACACAGCACTGTGCTAACACGTAAGTGGACGTATACGGTGTGGCGCCTGCCCGGTGCCGGAAGGTTAATTGATGGTGTTATCTATAAAGAAAAGTAACAACTCTAATATCTAGTTTTATGATTCTGGTGAAATAGTTTTACATAATTCTATTTTAAATTTAGAAGTAAAATATTGTACTGCTGATAGTAGTATCCATTAGATATTCGTTCTAATTTATTAATGTGCTGATATAGCTCAGTTGGTAGAGCATACCCTTGGTAAGGGTAAGGTCCTCAGTTCGAATCTGGGTATCAGCACCAGCAACTTTAATTAATATTAAAGAATTTACTTAATGGCAGTACAATAGATTTATCCAAATATGTACTAAATTAACTTAAATTTATACCAAATTTATTATAGAATTTTGTTTTATTGTTTAACAAAAATATATTTATTATCTGCATCTAATTTAGCATCTAAAATGATTGGCATATTTGGTATTAATTGACCAGAAAGTATTTTTTGTGCTAAAGGATTCTCAATTTCTTTCTGAATAGCTCGTTTTAATGGTCGAGCACCGTAAATAGGATCAAATCCTATCTTAATTAATAATTCTAATGCAGATTCACTGATATTAACCTGGTGATAACCTTGTTCTGCTAAACGTTGATATAATTGTTGCAACTGTATTTGCACGATAGATATTAAATGTGTTTTTTTTAGTGGATGAAAAATAATTAGTTCATCTATACGATTAATAAATTCAGGACGAAAATGCTTACGAACAATTTCCATAACTATAGTTTTAATTTTAATAAAATCTATTTGGGTAGAATATTCTTGAATTAATTCTGAACCTAAGTTAGATGTCATAATAACTACAGTATTACAAAAATCGACAGTTTTTCCTTGTCCATCAGTTAAACGACCATCGTCTAACACTTGTAACAAGATATTAAATATATCTGGATGTGCTTTTTCTATTTCATCGAGTAAGATTATAGAATAAGGGCGACGGCGTACTGCTTCTGTTAGATACCCTCCTTCCTCATAACCAATATAACCAGGAGGCGCTCCAAGTAAACGTGATATCGAATGTTTTTCTATAAATTCAGACATATCAATTCGTACTATAGCATTATTATTATGGAATAAAAAAGTAGCTAATGCTTTGCATAACTCTGTTTTACCGACCCCAGTTTGACCAAGAAATAGAAAAGAACCAATAGGACGACTAGGATCAGCTAAACCACTACGATTCCGTCGAATTGCATTTGATACTGCTTCAACTGCCTCGTTTTGGCCAACAATTCGTTTATGTAAATCCTGTTCCATGTGTAATAGTTTACTTCGCTCACTTTCCATCATGCGTGATACTGGGATCCCTGTCCAACGTGCTAATATTTCAGCAATTTCAATGTCAGTAACCCGATTACGTAATAACTTTATAGTTTTATTTTCTAACTGAGTAGCTATATTAAGTTTTTTTTCTAATTCTGGGATCTTACCGTACTGGAGTTCGGACATATGCGCTAAATTACCAACACGTCGAGCCTGCTCTAAGGTAATTTTAGCTTGTTCTAATTTTGTCTTAATATTTTGAGTGCTAATTAATGAGGCTTTTTCAGCTTTCCACTCTTCTTTTAGTGTTAAATACTTAAGTTCTTTTTGTTTTAATTCATTATTAAGTATTTTTAACCTCTTTTTACTAGCTTCATCAGATTCCTTCATTAATGCTTGTTTTTCTAATTTTAATTGAATAATTCGACGATCTAATCGATCTAGTGACTCTGGTTTTGAATCTATCTGCATACGAATACTAGAGCCTGCTTCATCTATTAGATCTATTGCTTTATCAGGTAATCGACGATCTGTAATATAGCGGTGCGATAGAGTTACTGCTGCTACAATTGCAGGATCAGTGATTTGTACATGATGGTGCAATTCATAGCGTTCTTTTAAACCACGTAAAATGGCAATAGTATTTTCTATACTAGGTTCATCAACGTAAATTTGTTGAAAACGACGTTCTAAAGCAGCATCTTTTTCGATATATTTACGGTATTCATCTAGAGTAGTAGCACCTACGCAATGTAATTCACCTCGAGCTAGCGTTGGTTTTAGCATATTACCAACATCCATTGCACTATCACTTTTTCCAGCACCTACCATGGTGTGCAATTCATCAATAAATAAAATTATATTACCCTCTTGTTTTATTAACTCATTAAGTAATCTTTTTAATCGATCTTCAAAATCACCACGGTATTTTGTACCTGCTACTAATATTCCCATGTCTAGCGATAATACTTGTTTATTTTTTAAACCTTCTGGCACTTCATTATTAATAATACGCAGTGCTAAGCCTTCAACAATAGCAGTTTTGCCAACACCAGGCTCTCCAATAAGTACTGGATTGTTTTTCGTTCGACGTTGTAATACTTGGATAGTATGGCGAATTTCTTCATCTCGACCAATAAGTGGGTCAAGCTTGCCTTGTTCAGCGCGCTCTGTTAGGTTAATAGTAAATTTTTTTAAAGCCCAGTATTGATTTTCTATTTTAGTATTATTCATTTTATTATCACTATAGGTACTCTTAATAATTTTATTTACTTTTTCTATTTCTATTAAAATACCTGCTGTTTTTAACATATTAGCTAAGGTACTATTTTTTTCAAGTACTACTGAAATAAATATTTCAGAAGAAATATATTTATCCGTACGTTTCTGTATATATTTATCGTAAAGATCAAATAATTGTATTGAATCTTTTGGTATTTGTAGATCACCATTAATACTTTTTAATTTGTGAAATTTTATCTAAAACGTGATTAATTTTAATATTTAAATTATCTGTATTAATATTAATTAAAGAGAACAATAATAAAACTGCTTCTTTATTTTAATTAAGTAAAGTACTTATTACATGGAGTGGTTCAATAAATTGAGATGATTACGGCTAATGGCTAAAGACTAGCCTTAGAGAAAAAAGATTGAAATCTTTTGGTAAAATCATATAGATACATAATATTTCCTTTACTAAAGTGTATTAATATTTATATATATACTAATAGCTTATTTTTTCTTAATAACTAATATATTATAATATAATATTAATGGATAGTAATCTTAATATTATATAGAAATAATTATTTATATATTAAGCATTAAGTTATAAAGATATATTATAAAACTTATTTATAATAATTTTTATTAATATTACATAACATAGAATTTAACTAAATCTATGAAATAATATAGTAATTTAAAAATAAATTTTTATGGATTTATTTAATTATAATTAAATTTTTTAAAATAGGCGTATTACTACTATTTATTTAGATATATTATAGAATTATTGATCTATTTTATTAAGTTAATTTATACTATTCTCTTCATTTCTTCTTCAATCAATAAAACTAAGATATGTATTACTTTAATATGAATTTCTTGAATACGATCGGCATAATCTAAATGTAGTACTCGAATTTCAACATTAGCAGGTTTAGTTCTCTTAGCTATTTTGCCACCTTCTTTACCTGTTAATATAATAACTTTAATCTTTTTTTTCTGTGCTGCTTCTATAGCATTAATAATATTAATTGAATTACCAGAAGTAGAAATAGCTAACAATGCATCTCCTGCCTTACCTACTGCTTCAATGTATCGAGAAAAAACATACTCATAACCTAAATCATTGCTTACACAGGAAAAATGACTTACATCTGAAATAGCAATTGCTGCATAACCAGGACGGTTTTCACGATAACGACCGGTTAATTCTTCAGCAAAATGCATCGCATCACAATGAGACCCTCCATTACCGCAAGCAAGTATCTTGCCTCCTGCTTTAAATGTTTCTGCTAATAATATTCCTGCTCGCTGAATAGCATTAATATTAACATTATAATTCAAGAAAATATCTAATATATTAGCTGCCTGCTGAAGTTCAGCCTTAATTAATTCACGATACATTATTTATTAGTGTTTAGCAGTAATTAGTTTATAGTATGTAGAAATTTTTTTCGTTTATTTTATATTTTATAGTTATGAAGCTGTAATAATAGCTTGTTGTGTTAACAACTTTTCTTTATCTTGTAGACAGATAGCTAATCTTTCACGTTTTTTACTAACTATCTGTTGCGGTGCACGCGTTGTAAAATTTTTATTAGCTAATTTTTCTGTAATACATGTTATCTCAATATTAATTTTTGTAATTTCTTTTTTTAGTCGATTTAATTCGTTAGTTTTATCAAGAAAACCACTTATAGGGATTAAAATTTTAGCATCTGCTACTAATTTAATTACTGAAAGAGGCTCTTTATCATCATTAGTTAATAATCTAATTGAACTTAAACGGCCTAATGATAAGATTATAGACTGATTTTCCTGTAATCGACGTTGAGCTTCGTTACTCGCTCCACTTAATAATATAGCTAATGGTTTAACAGGATCAATGTTCATTTCAGCACGTAGATTACGTACTGCAATAATTACTTGTTTAATCCATTCTAAATCATTTAGAGCTTGTTGATCGACCTGATAGGCATTAAATTGTGGAAAAGGTTGTAACATGATACTATCAGCTGTAATTCCTCGTAAGCTCTTTATCTGTTGCCAAAGTGTTTCTGTAATATAAGGAATAATAGGGTGTGCTAAACGTAGTAATACTTCTAATACACGAATTAAAGTATAACGTGTATTACTTGATTCAACTCCTAAGCTATTATTAAGTATTGGTTTTGCAAGCTCAAGATACCAATCACAAAATTGATTCCAAGTAAATTCATATAAAATATTAGCAGCTAAATCAAAACGATAGTTATCTAGTGCTTCACGATACCTTTTTATAGTTTGGTTTAATTCAGCGAGAATCCAACGATCAGCTAGTAAATGGCTATTTTCTTGTTTATTATTTTGAGTATAGTTTTTTCCATTGATTAATACAAAGCGACTAGCATTCCATAATTTATTGCAGAAATTACGATAACCAGCTAACCGTTTCATGTCCCAGTTAATATCACGTCCAGTAGATGCTAATGTAGCTAATGTAAAACGTAACGCATCAGTACCATGTGGTTTTATTCCATTGGGAAACTGTTTTTTAGTACGTATACGAATTTTTTCTGCTAATCGTGGTTGCATCATATTACGAGTACGTTTTGCTAGCAGATCTATTAGAGAGATGCCATCTATCATATCTAAGGGATCTAACACATTTCCCTTAGATTTAGACATTTTATGCCCTTCATCATCACGGATCAATCCAGTTATATAAATAGTTTTAAATGGTACTTGTGCTTTTCCATTTTCATCCTTAATAAAATGTAGAGTTAACATAATCATACGAGCGATCCAGAAGAAAATAATATCAAAACCACTTACTATTACTGTACTAGGATGAAATGTTTTTAACTCTATAGTTTGTTCTGGCCAACCAAGAGTAGAAAAAGTCCATAAACTAGAAGAGAACCAAGTATCGAGAACATCATCATCTTGATATAATAGTATATCATCACTTAGTTTATATTCAAAACGTATTTCTACCTGGTTATGCCCTACATAAATATTACCTTGTTGATCATACCAAGCAGGGATACGGTGTCCCCACCATAATTGACGTGAGATACACCAGTCCTGAATATTACGCATCCAATTGTAATATATATTTTCATATTGTTTAGGAATAAATTGGATATAACCTTTTTCTACTGCTTCAATAGCAATTTTTGCTAAAGGCATAGTGCGAACATACCATTGATTAGTAAGCATTGGTTCAATTACTACACCACTACGATCTCCATAAGGTACCATTAATGTATGAACGTTAATTTTTTCTACTAGACTTAATTGTTGTAATTCAGCAATCACTGCTTTACGGGCGCTAAAACGCTCTAATCCTTGAAATTGTAATGGGATTACCTGACTGTATTGCTTACTAATGTTGCCATATGTATCAAAAACTTCTGCTTGATTACGAATATTGCCATCAAAATTTAAAATATTAATCATGGGTAGTGCATGACGTTTACCTAATTCATAATCATTAAAATCATGAGCAGGTGTAATTTTTACACAACCACTACCTTTTTTCATATCAGCGTGCTCATCACCTAAAATTGGAATATAACGCCCTGTTAGTGGTAAAATTATAGTTTTACCAATAAGATCTTGGTAACGTAAATCTTGTGGATTAACTGCTACCGCAGTATCACCTAATATAGTTTCTGGCCTAGTAGTTGCAACTACTATATGATCTTTGCCATCGGTAGTTTTAACATTATTTGCCAAAGGATATCGTAGATACCACATAAAGCTATTACATTCACGGTTTTCAACTTCAAGATCAGAAATAGCTGTATGGAACTTTAAATCCCAATTCACTAAACGCTTACCGCGATAAATAAGATTTTCTTTATATAAAGAAATAAATGCGTTAATTATTGCATTTGATAGACCTGTATCCATAGTAAAACGTTCGCGTTGCCAATCAACAGAATTACCTAGACGTCGCATCTGACGAGTAATATTATTACTAGACTCCTCTTTCCATTGCCAAATTTTATTAATAAAAGCTTCACGACCATAATCATGACGTGTTTTGCCTTCTTCAGTAGCAATTTTATGTTCAACTACCATTTGTGTAGCGATTCCTGCATGATCAGTACCTACCTGCCACAAAGTATTTTTACCTTGCATACGTTGATAACGAATAAGTATATCCATAATAGTTTGCTGAAAAGCATGCCCCATATGTAGACTACCAGTAATATTTGGTGGTGGAATCATAATACAAAAATTTTCTTGGCTACTATTATTATTTGGTTTAAAATAACCTTGTTTTTCCCAATAGCTATATAGCGGTTGTTCAATTTTTTGAGGATCGTAGATTGTATTAAGGGGGTAATTATTCTTTTCCATATTTTATTTAGTTAAGTTGGTAATATTGTTGTAATTAAACGAAAACCAGCTCTACGATAAGATTTGTACCTCTCACGAGCTAGTTGTTTTAAATTTTCTTCGCATGGAACAAAGTCTATTACTTGATGAAAAGTAATAGTAAAATCTGTAAGCTGTGGCAATAGATTAATTAATAGATCACGTGAAGAATTTCCATACTGTTCCGGCCAAGCTAGCTCAACTGGCGCACCATCTTTTGGTCCATCTCCTACTAAGTTATGTGGTATAAATTCTTCAGGTATTCGTTGCCATAGTATTTTATCTAACCGTTGTGCCTGTATCTTATTTTCACAGTTAATTAGTATTCGCTTACCAGATCGCCAATATTTAGATGCTAACTTACAGGCTAAAATTTCATATGAATATAATTTAGTAAAATATTTTTCTTCTTTAAAATCTTTTTTATAATTTATATTTTTAATAGGTAGTTTTTCTTGTGAAATAATATAGAAAGTTGCGTTTTTCATTATTAAGTAACCAAACTATTTCTAAAGGTTGGATATAGAATTATCCTTCTATATTATTATAATGATAAAGAAAGAAAAAAATAATTAATATATTTTAGCTTTTTAGGCAATAATAGTATTAACTATTTATTTTATTTTAGTTATGTGCTCAATTTTTTTAGAATCTATAATAAATATTATATTGTATAATAACTTTTATTAAAATATTAGATAATATTAATATATTATTAATTATTTTTATAGCAGTCTATACGATCATATCCTAAGATTTTAGTTTATAAAATAAGTAGAAAAATATTAAAAAATTATCTTAATTTTTATTTTTATACCTTAAATATTTTAATATTTGTAAAATACATGTTATTTATAATAACTATCTATTTAAAATATTTTAGGTATTAAATCTTAGCTATTCTAGATATGTAAAATATTATTATTAATATTACACCAAAAATACTAATAATAAGTAATAATTCTTAATGGTACTAATAAATTAATATATACTTTATAGTTACTAAAAAAATGTAATTTATAGTATTTAAGCTACTATTTTATAGTAAAATTCAATATATTTCAATGTATAAGAGATATTCTAATAATTCTGCTAAATACTAAGTATCCTATGCTAATAATTCTTAGAATAGTTTTCTATAATATATAGTAATACTATTACTATATATTTAGTAGTGACTTTATTAGATATTAAATAATGTTAATTTATTTAACTCACTACTTTAGATCATTATTTATTATACTAAAGTGTATTACTATTTATATACAGACTAGAACTTATTTTTTTAATAGCTATATATATTAATAATATATAATAGATAAATAATATTTATATCATAAAATAATAAATTGTTCATATATCATATGTAAGTTGTAGTAATATTACTATTATAATGATATCACTATATCAAACATAAATAAATTTAAGTTAAAGCATTTTATAGAGATATAAATATACATAATTATTAGATTTTTTTATTTTTTATATCCCTAATAATTTAATCTTATCTCTTAAAATTTAAAAGAATATACAGATAATTAAACATCACCTTAAATTTTTTATACTATTTTAATATAGTATTACTAATACTCAACGTTATGCTTTTAATGTATTTTTATTTTTAATATAATATAATACTATTAATAATTTTACTTAGACTAATACTCTTTTTATTCTCTTTAATTTTTTTATATTTACTAACTTTTTATTATAGAAGAATCTATAGTTGCAAAAAAGAAATTAATATTATTAATGATATTGACGAAACTTATTAAAAAATTAACTAAATGATTTTTATCTTTAGTTTATTTACTATCCGTTTTAATTAATAAATAGATAAAATAAAAATTATCATAATATAAATTATTTTAAGTTAAGCAATATCAGATCTTATCCTATTACTATTAATTTTTTATATGACCATATGCTAAAAATTTATAAATTATCATTAAGTTTTTTTATCATTAATATTTTACTTACTAAGTAGATTTTTTGTAGATTCATAATCTAATATAAAATATTATGCTAATATGTTAAAAAACCCGTCACTAGACGGGTTTATAATTGATTCATATAACATTAACATTTGCTGCGGAAGGGCCTTTTTGTCCATCCTGAATTTCAAATTCTACAATCTGACCTTCTGCTAAAGTTTTAAATCCATTACTTTGAATTGCAGAGAAATGTACAAATACATCTTTGCTACCATCAGATGGCGTAATAAAACCAAACCCCTTAGACTCGTTGAACCACTTAACTTGACCTTTTATCTTTGCCATCTTGAGTATTTCCTTTAGATTATTTTATTCGCCCGTAGGCATTTAAATAGATAAACTTGAGTCGTTACTGTTTGAGGCACTAAGATAAAGATCAACAGAGAAACGATATCCACGATAACGCTTTTACTCAGAACTTCTTTACTAAAAATGCCACATATATACAGAACTTTACCTCATTTTACCCATGATTGTTATTACATACTCTTAATGCGTTGGCAAGTTATTTTAATTGCCCGCATTTTTATTATACATATTTTAATGTTACTAATTTAAAACAATGTATAAATAAACTACATCTTGTCAGATGTCCAGTCTATTTTAATGTAATGTCTAATTATTAGCTTTGATGGATATATTAAAATTTTTACTATATTTACTTATAATTTATCATTATAGTTCTATAAAATGATATCGCTTAAGTTTTAAGATAAAATTAGACTCTATTAATTTTAAAATTTATTATTAAATAATATTTTTTAGGTTAATGATATACTTAATAGACAAGCTTTAAAATAAGATTTACTATTACACTTCATAGTAAATCTTTAAGTCATATAACATATTATATAAATTTTATTCTTTAAAACAAAAAAAATCTACAATAAATTAATCTAAAAATGAATTATATTCATAACTTTATTTCTTCTATTTATGCTAAATATATAAATTATTTATTTTAGATATATTACAATAAATGCTTTATTTTATATAATTATAATGTTATATATAACTAAAAATTGTTAAGATTTTCTTTAATTTAACATATACTAAATAGTAAACTATATAATTTATTATATACTTAGTATAAGTGCTGAGTCTATGGTAATAGAATCTTTATTATAATTAGAGATTATCTATCGTAAGTATTTTTACTATAAAATAATAATAAAAATTTAGTATGCATTATGCAATTTATATAAAATAGTAGAACTTATTATTTACTATAAATATTAGAATTTAAATTCTAGAATCTAAATTAAGAATAATTTTATGTTTAGTTTTTTAGTTTTAGTTTTACTATAAATATTTTTATTTATTATAAATTTTATTATATTTTTTTACTTTTAACTTGCTTATATTATAATTATTTTTTATTTTAACATAAAAAAATTTTTTATTACAAATTACTTATATTCTAATTAATTAATAACAATAATATTTTATTTGCCTGGATACATTAGTGTTCTTAGTAAAAAGTAAACAATTCAAACAGAATTATCTACTTTATACTAGATAAGATAGAAAAAATTTGTATTAGAATAGTAAGTAATCTTACTTAATTAAGTTTTATTAGAATTTTTAATTATTATAAACTTATTTTTTATTTTTTATATGTTTTTAGTAGAAAAATATATTATTATATAAATATTCATAAAAGTATTAGTTAATTAAATATATTGTTACTAGAATTAATGTAAGAAAATAAAATAAATAATAATTATTGTAAGGACATTAAATTACTTTGAAACTATGCTATATACCTTCGAGTATTTTATTTATGAAATTTTCGATTTATTAAGTAAATTACTAGCTAGTTAATTATTAAAATCAATATAACCAAAATTATAAATAAATTAAATATATTATTTAAAGATTAAATAATTAATTAGAACGTTAATAGATATGGTAGTACTGAAAATAATATGAATAAAATTAGAATTCTATATTTATTTATTTTTGCTAGCATTTTTAGTAGATATTCTTATAATAAGATTAAATAATATCTATTTATTATAGCAAACTATATGTTATATATTAATAATGTTAAATTAATATTGTTATGCTTATAATTATTACTACTTAAAATATCTTATTTTATAAAAATTACTATAAAAGACCATCTCCTTTAATCACTTAATCTAAGGATAAAATAATAATAATATTTTTAATAAACTAATTAATAGTTTCAGAAAAAATATTATATAGTTTCTTTGATTCTGCAATAGACATTTTATTATCTTAAAATTACCAAAAGAAATACATTAATAACTATTAACATTAATAATCTACTAAATATCATATAGTAAAAATATACTACAACTTTATAGAATAGTGACTAATTATAATAGATTGGTTGTAATTAAAGATTAATAAATAATCATTGAAAATTATACGAACAATCGTCATAATTCTAATAATTAGAAACTAAAAAATTTAATTTTTTCAAGTAGGTTTATATTAATAAAAAATTAATTTAATTAATTAGTACAAAAAGTAGCAACAAAAAAATTTAAGTAAATATTTTAGGTCATCAATACTAGATATAGACATCTATTGCAGTTAGCTCAGTTATATCAACTAAGATAATATTACTTAACAATTTTAATCAAATAAAAATAGTTAAATTATCTTAATATTTATTAGTAAAATTACTTAATAAGTCTAATACTAAATTTTTAATAACTATTTTACTTAATTAACATATAATCAATAAGTAATAAAAACTATAATTGTTTATCTTAAAAATATTAATAGACCAACTATTTTAATTATTTTTATAATATTAATAAATAACCACGTATCAATAGAGTAACCTAAAATGGTTAATTAAATATGTTATTTTAATCTATATTTTAATGTTAAAAATCTATAATTACTATTTTATTATACTCTAATGTTTCGATCAATAAATTTTTAGAGTAATAACTTAGTTTATAATTTATTTAAAATTTTTATATCTACTATATATTAGTCAAATAATTTGTTAGATACACTAAAAATAGGTATTATCTTATATAAATTTATATAAGATAATACATTTTTCTATTTTTTGTGTTAATACAATAAAAAATATTAAAATTAATGTAATAATTTCTTGTTATTTTGTCTTTAAGTAATAGTAATATTACTATATTAATTTATGTCTAGCTTATATTATTGATTATATAAATTGATATAATCTAATTGTTTTTAATATTCTTATGCTTGTTAACATAACACATTACTAGCTTGTTATTTTGTTACTTTAATATTACTAAATATGGTTCGATATAAATCAAAAAAATCATTTTATATAGCATTTTGCTATAATTTAGCATATGATAAGGAGTTATATATTTATTTTTCTTTTATTAATGATATTTTATTGTTAGATCAATCTTAATTAACCAATTTTATATTTACACAGAATTTATAAGAATATAATTTGGTTTTTATAACTTAAATCTTTTATTATAACCTAATACAATATATTATAGATGACTATAATATATTTATAGTATAATTTATTTTTAAAATAATTAATATTTAGAATATATATTTCTTATCTTTATAAATTTAAATTATAAATTTTTGAGTAGTTATTTCTTTAATAATAATCGTATTAATTAATACTAGGTAGCCTATTTTAGTAAAGTCTATTGTTATAAAAAGCAAATTCCATGTTAGTAATAAAATAATATAGATATTAAATTAATATATAAATACAGTTAATTCTTTTTATACAAATTTTAGGCTTTAATTATGTTATAGTTATAAGATTATAATCTTATATATAAGTTTACATGATAAGTAGCAATTTAGAAAAATTCTTGACGTATATTATGATTAGATTTAAATAATCCTTCTAAAAATATAGAGTATTGTAGTACTAATGGTGCTACAAATACTACGAATTTTATATAATAATAAATAGTACAAATAACTATTGCATAATGATTAGATTTAAGTAAAGCTTGTAAATGATAGCAAAAAAAATTTATTGGTACCATTTTATATCTGTAATCTTTGTGAAAAAACTTTACAATATAGTTTATCTTTAAATTAATAATATATTTTTTAGAATATAAGATATAGTTACTTTATTATAAATGGTATTAAAATAGTATTTGCAAGTGCTCGTCATGCATAGTGACATTATACACCATATTATTTTATTAACTTTCATCTTATTTTTTAATGAAAGTAATTTCAGGATAATTCATGTAATTTAGCCCAAAAAAATTTATTGAATATATATATTTGTAATACAGTTTAGTGTTTTACTAGATTATTATTAATTAAGTTAAAATTAAACGGTTTCACAATTTCAGTAATATTTTACTAAACATATGCTTTACACGTTTTAATATTTAACATTTCTTCATATAACAATAATATTATTTTAAAACTTCTAGTTTTTATGCTGCACAAATTAACTTTGCCTCTTTACTTAATACTAATATTATTTACTCTAACGAATATACATTTTCTTAGTTAAATTATATAGTAAACACTATATAGCATTATTATCTGTGTAAATAATATGAATTAGTAGTAATATTTATTTACTTATTTTTTATAATTAATCTATATAAATCAACTATAGCTAAATTTATTTAATTAATACTTACTAAATTTATTGTTTAATTTATTATTAATATAATAATTTAATAAAAAACCTACTAAAAAACTCATATGTGTTAAGTTTATACTTATATAATTATAATTATAATTATATAGAATTTCTTTAATGCTTTTCTTAATTTCTATATAATAACCTAGAGTTAAAAAATTTATTTTTATAACTAATAATTTTATTTTATTATAGATAGAATTTATCACTAAGTTTACCTTAATCATGTTACATATAAATATTTTCTTTGAATACAAACAGTTTTTTAGACAGTTTATCTAAAATATTTTTGGATTACTTAATATAAAGTTATTAAAAAACATAGTGTAATTTTAATTAAATATTAGAATTTAGCTTTATTTTATAGTATCTAGTTTATATTATTTATAGTCCATACAAGAAAATAATTACGGTGACTATTAATGAGTATGTATTTTATCTAGTTAGAATTATAAGAAAAAGTTATAAAATATTATAAGTAAATGATCAATCATATTATTTTTATAATAAACTCTAATTTATATAAACTTAGGATATATATCCTCTAATGAGATTAGATTTACTTATAATATTTATACAATATAATAAATTTGCTATGTAGCATAATAAATTTTTAAGAAAAGTAATAATTTTAGTAACATAATATATTATTACTTAATTTTAAAAATTAAAATATTCCTACTATACTTTTATATATTTTTATACTAAATATGACTTTTAAATTCATGTTAAATTAATACTTAATTAAAATCTTAATTATAACAGAATATTGTTTATTATAAAAATTACTAATATAATCTTTTATTAAAATAAATTGTAGTTTTTTGTTTATTTATATTTTTATTATACCTTAAAAATTAATAATAATGCCATCTCAAATTAAAAACTAATTAAAAATAGGCTAAATTAAAAACAAGAATAATTGTCTCTAATATCTTTTTATTTAATGACTCTTTTAAACTACTTTTTAGCTACTATTCACTAGATATAATTATTTTAATGCTAATCTTTATTAAATCTTGTAATTATAATAGTAATGGCTTAATTAAAGATATAAAATTAATAATCTCTATTCAGTAATTAATTAGTTATTTTAGTAATTACTAGAAAAAACTATAATAAATCAATATTAGTAAATTAATTAAATATTGATTTTTACATAAATATTTAATGTTGAAAGTTTATTATAATAGAAATTACTAAAAAATATCTATAATTATTATATATTATTCAGTAATCCTTGGAAAAGATTCATAGAAACTATCAAATTAAGTTTTATTGAAAAAATGATATTAATCATACTTATTTATTTTTTTATTAGCATTAACATTAACATAAATTTTTTACTACTAATTAAATAATCATATTAGTTAATACTTATTAGTTAAAATACCTTGCTATTTAAATTACCAGGTTTAACTGTATCATTTTTATGGATTATAAAATCTTTTTATTTAAGTTATGAACTACTTCAAAAAATATTAAGCTCTTATAAAATTATTATTCGTTATTAATTATATTTTTGTGTATTATTATCAATAAAAATATTTTTTCTATAAGACTTGCTGTTACAGAAAATTCTCGTATACTAGGTTCTAGTATGTTAGTAGATGATTATAAATAAAATACTTTTTGTTTATAAAGCATTACTGTATAGTACTATCAAAGATAATTTAGATGCCTAAAGCGGGAATAGCTCAGTTGGTAGAGTACGACCTTGCCAAGGTCGGGGTCGCGAGTTCGAGTCTCGTTTCCCGCTCCAATTTTTTAATTTTATTTCAATTATTTATAATACATATTATAGATTATAATTGACCTAATTATTAAAAAATAATTTCGTTAGTAAACTATCTATATAAGATCTTTCTTATATGACTAATAATCAATTTATAGTAATATTATATATTTGATTAATTTTATTTTATACATAAAGATAAGAATATTTCTTATAAAGTAATAAATTATAAAAGAAATTAGCGTTTAAAGGTAATTAACTTTTATTAAAGAGAAAAAATAATTAATCAATAGATAAGTATAAATAAATAATAGCAGCTAAAACTTAGGTTATGTTTAAGGATTATTAATAAATAATTCCTAACATCTATAAGAGTATCGTATTTATTTTTTGTTAACTAAAACTATAGGATAAGTAATAGTTGTATGTTAAAAAATAACATATAGTGTCAGTATATACTTAGTAACTATTACTAATAAATATTATTAATGAATGTTATCTATAATTTTAGATTGCTTAAGGGTTTTATGTATAAATATATCTATTACTATTTTAATAGTAATAGATATAAATTAATTAGGATTAGTAAAATTTATTTAAATTTAATACTACTTAAAAAATAAAGAAAAAATTTTTCAATATAAAAAGATAATATAATAATTATAAATTATTAATTTAGCATACATTAAATAAAAATACTATTAGTATAATTAAATAATTTAAAGTTACATTAGATTTTTACTAAAATAGATAATAATAGTTTGAATTAAAATGTAATCTAACTATAGTAATTTATAATATAAAAATTAGATAAATAAGAGTTTTAGAAGAGGTTTAATATGCATGTATATAAATTAAATATGTTAGTTATAGATTTTTTGCTATGATTAATTAGACATTAATAGAAATGTAGTACTTTTACATTTAGCTATAACTATGAAATATTTATTTATAAATAGCTATATAGATAGCTTGTTTATTATAAATTAATATCAAGAAAAATATATTGCTTAAGTAATTAATCGTTTTTAACATGTAATATATATTGAAATAAAATATAAATTACTATAAATAAATTTTTTTATTATATATTAATTATAAGTATAAAATAATATAGTAATAATTACTAAATCAATCAATAATCAAATTCTTATAACTAATAAAAATAAATATTTTTTATGTATAACTATCTTAATATATCTAACAGAAATACACTAATGCTATACTACTAAATTAGTAATAAAAGTTATAATTATATTACTGTAAAAATAAATAATATTAGAATTAAAAACTTTAAAATTAGTTTTACGCCTATTAACTTAAGATAAGATTTTTATATCCTAAATTACTTTATAATGTTGAAATCATAGCTTAATTGGATTTAAATAGTATAATTACTTAATCTATATTAAGGTCTATTATAGTAAATGAGTAATATTTATTATATACTAATATAGTGTGATAAAATTATATTTATACTAAGTAATTTATTAATAGTGCCTATATTTTGTTAGAAAATAATTTTTTAGATTATTATAGGTAACAAGTTTTTATATTATCTTATCGATGTTACTTTTAATAATAACTTTAATACTAGAAAGCGTAGTACTTACTATGTAGTTTTTAATTAAACAATTAACTTATTATATATTTTAATAGAAAACTTGATTGTTTATTAATAATCATAGAATTAGAAGCAACTTATATAGATTAAATATATTTACTATTATAAATAGTATCTAATTAAACTATTAACTATAGGTTTATCTATGTAGAAAATGCTAACATAAATATAAATAAATTACTATTTCTATCATCTATAGTTTACTATAATAAAGACTATGAACATCTAATTTATTATCAATAAGTAACTTGTTGCTTACCATATTTTTTATAATTGATATTTTATGAATATTACTTTTATAAATATAGATATATTTTCTATAGTAATTACTAAATCTATAATTAAGAAATGAGTTTAAGTATTTCCTGTATCTAACGTTTTACACGTTTAATAAAACGTGCTACACGCCAAGCTTGTTTAATACAATAACTATACACTAAAAATACTAGCAAAAATAATAACAACATTATCCATTCTGACATAAAAGTTAGATATTCACCCATCATACCTATGGCAGTAAGCAATACAGCGATTAATGTAATTAATATAAAAGCTTGTTTTGATGTGAAACCAGCTCGCATAATTAGATGATGAATATGTTGACGATCAGGCAAAAAGGGGTTCATACCTTTACGCAGACGGCGGTACATAATAGCAATCATATCTATCAGAGGAATGGCAATAATCCATAATGCAGTAACTGGTTTAATTGGATGCGAAATACCCTGTGTAGTTTGTAATAATAACCACATTGTGGTAAAACCAATTAATGTACTACCTGCATCACCCATAAAAACCTTATAGCGATGTCCTAATAAACCGAGATTTAGTAAAATATATGGTATAATAGCAGCGATCATAGTAAAGCACCATGAAGCAACTTCGAAGTAGTTTTTTTGATATAATAATATACCTAATGCACTAAAAGAAATACAAGATATACTGCCTAATAAACCATCTATCCCATCAATCATATTAAAAGCATTAATTAACGCCCAAACGGAAAGTAGTGTAATCACACAAGAAAAATGTCCTAATACTAATTCCCAAGAACCAAATACATGACCAAAACTATATATATATAACCCAGCATAAACCATCATCATAATACCTACCAAAGCTTGTACTAAAGCACGGATCTTGATACTTAAATCAAATCTATCATCTAATACACCTATTAGCACTAATACGCCTGCACAGACTAAATAGAGTCTAAAATGAGGAATATTCTGACTACTACTTAGAAAAGCAAAACAAATACTTGCATAAACCGAGATACCACCAACTAAAGGGATTAGACCTTGATGACACTTACGATGATTAGGTTTGTCAACTAAACCAACCTTTTTTGCCACTATGCGTGCGAAAAACAAAAAGACTAGAGAAAATAGGAAAATAATTAGTATTTCTATACTCATTGTGAGTAAAAATCTCGTTTAGCAGCACTTAGAAAAAAATAAATTTCACTCTTTAGGTTTCTAAGTACCTTAATAAATCTCTTAAGAAACCTAATATATTATGCTAGTTTAGCTTTAAGAATTTTTCCATCTTTAAACAATAACTATGAATAGGATTTTTTTATAAATCTACTATTATTATAAAACTACACGTTGTAAATTTTATATTATCTAATATTTGTAATTACATATGTATTTTGTATTCTGTGGATTCCTATGCTTGAAGTATTTAGAATTTATTCTAAATAGCACCTTAACTTTTAATAAAGTTATTATCTTGAATGCTTTTTCATCATCTCAAAAAATTCATCATTAGTTTTACGCTGTATTAATTTACCTAAGAGATACTCCATAGCCTCAACTTTCCCCATTGGATGAAGTACTTTACGCAAAATAAACATTTTTTGTGACTCGTCAGAGGTTGTGAGTAATTCTTCTTTACGTGTACCAGAACGATTAAATTCAATTGCTGGAAAAATACGTTTATCAGCAATTTCACGTGATAAACACATTTCACAGTTACCAGTACCTTTAAATTCTTCAAAAATAACTTCATCCATTTTAGAACCGGTATCTACTAGTGCAGTAGCTAGAATAGTTAAACTACCTCCTTCTTCAACGTTACGGGCAGCACCAAAAAAACGTTTAGGTCTCTGTAAAGCATTAGCGTCAACACCACCAGTTAAAACTTTTCCTGAAGCTGGCACTACCATATTGTAGGCTCTAGCTAAACGAGTAATAGAATCGAGTAAAATAATAACATCCTTTTTATGTTCAACTAAACGTTTAGCTTTATCAATAACCATTTCAGCTACTTGAATATGACGAGATGCAGGCTCATCAAAAGTAGAAGCAATCACTTCACCTTTAACTGAACGTTGCATGTCTGTTACTTCTTCTGGGCGTTCATCAATCAGCAGTACCATCAAAACAGCATCTGGATAATTATAGGCAATACTAGAGGCGATATTTTGTAATAAAACTGTTTTGCCTGCTTTTGGTGCCGCAACAATTAAACCACGTTGACCAAGACCAATAGGAGTAGCTAAATCTAATACACGGGCAGTTATATCTTCTGTTGAACCATTACCGCGCTCCATACGTAAACGTGAGTTAGCATGTAAAGGTGTCAAATTTTCAAATAAAATTTTATTACGGGAATTTTCTGGTTTATCATAATTAACTTCACTCACTTTTAACAAAGCAAAATAACGTTCGCCTTCTTTTGGTGGACGAATTTTACCAGAAATAGTATCACCAGTACGTAGGTTAAAACGACGAATCTGGCTAGGAGAAACATAAATATCATCAGGACCAGCAAGATAGGAACTGTCTGCAGAGCGAAGAAAACCAAATCCATCAGGTAATATTTCTAATACACCATCACCAAAAATATCGGCTCCACTTTTTGCATGTTGTTTAAGAATAGCGAAAATAATATCTTGTTTACGCATGCGAGCAAGACTTTCTAGTTTCATTTCTTCTTCGCCAAGATTTACTAATTCAGTGACTGATTTATTCTTTAATTCGGTAAGATTCATAATGGTGGGTTCTTTTAACTCGGGGGTATCTCGAAATATTATTGTGAAAGGTACGGTAATATATCCGAACCAGCTCAATGGAGCATTCTATAACAATCGGTGGAAAATGATGTAAATAATCAACCATATTAGACTTGCACGAAATGGCAGCTTACAAATAAATATTTGTACTAATTTTATAAAAAGATAAATAGCTAAAACAGATAAGTAGTAACTACTTTTGACTTAATTTATATATAAAAGTAATTTTTAACACTATCTATTATTGAGTATAGTTTATTCTTAGATACTACTATTTTAGTATAGATTAAAAATTAAGTTAATTATTCTATGCTATAGAATTTAATATTCTAGAATTTAGATACTAAAAACTCTATTATTACCTATAATAATAGACTAATACATAGTTTTTATTAAATTTAACATGCTTCTTCATAGACGTCTAGCTATGAATAAAAGAAACCCTATTTATATTAAATACTTATTTTTTATAGCTAAATTAAATCATAGATTATCATCGAGAATTTTTTTTAATTTATCTTTAGATATATTTCCTACACAAGTAGCAAGAATTTTCCCATTTTTAAATAATAACAATGTAGGGATACTACGAATACCATATTCTACTGCTATTTCTCTTCCCCCATGTATATGTTCATCAATATTCAATTTAGCAACAGTTAGTTTATCTGCATATTCATCAGCAATTTCATTGAGCATTGGAGCAATTATTTTACATGGAGAACACCATTCAGCCCAAAAATCTACTAATACTGCACTATTTATTTGTAGCACCTCAGCATTAAAGTTATTGCCTTGCAAATTTTTTATTTTATCACTCATAATTTACTCCAAAAAATTACAACATCTATCTACATATTTTTATAAAACAATAATTAATTAATATTATATCATGCTATAAGTAAAATACATATAACTATATAAATTTTTTTAATTTTGCCCTGTACTATCTAGTTACAGTAAATCTTTAAGACAAAAAATTTTATTAATATTTCTATTTAAATATAGTATTGTATTTACCTTAACTAATTAAGATATTATGGTACGAGGAGTAATTAGTATAATAAAGATTCTAGTATTATTACTATCTACTTTTTCTTACTTGTTTTTTACTAATATAAAAAAAGAGATAAACCAATTAGCCATGTATTTTAATTACAATATTAATACATGAATTAACTATATAAATCTATGCTAATATAAAATTATTATCTAAGATAATAAAACTATAATTAGATCTAGCTAATAGAGTTAATAAATATTATAAGTAAATTTAGATATTGTCTGATAAATTAATATTCTAAATAATACTGTAGTTATATTGTCATTATATAAAATAAAATCATATTAATCTAAGCATTACAAGATAATAATCTTAGATATTACTAATCATGCATGCAAATTAAATTTTTTATTGATTATATTTGTTAAATTTTCTAGTATTTATTTCTAATAAAAATATTAAATATATTTTTCTAGTAACCTTCTTATAATACATGCTAACTTGCTTATAAGTACAGTTAAAGCATATATTTGTATTATTTTAGTTACATAACACTCTTGCTAGAAAGCACTACATATCATTAGTAGCTCATATTTTTAACTATTATCTATCTAATAACTACAAAAACTATATTTGTTATGTTAATAGTGATAGATATATAATAGAAGTAGTTATTAGGTTAATCTTATTCATGAATAAGATATCTTAAATTTATTTAAATTAAAATTTATATTAGTTATAATATTCCTATAAATAAGCATAAATAACAATGTATTACTGATTAATTTATTATAAAAAGCATTTATAATGCTTTCATATGTATATTATTTAGCAATAAATAATTATAAAAAATAAATGAATAAGATATTTAATGTTAAATATCTTATTCTATATTACTATCTTATGTTATCATTTATCTTAGGTTCAATAGTTTTAATATATTATTAATATGTAAAGTTGCTAACAGTCTATAAATCTTAGTTTATACTAAATAAAAAATACTTTTAATTGTAGTTTAAATATTACTTATAATATCTTTGTAAGTATTTTTATATAATAAAGTTTATACAATAGTAACTACTATATCAAGTTAATTTTAAACACAATATTCTACCTATAGAATATTGTGTTTAATTGTTAACATATAACAATAATATCAAGCTTTTAATTAGCAAGAAATTAAAGTAAACTATCTTAGTTATCTTAATCAATGGTTATATTGCTTGATTATACTATTATTTTAATAAATATCTTATTACTAGAAGATTTTATCTAAGTAGTATAGAATATTCAAGAAATAATTAAACTAATACTTACGAGTTTCCATTAATATTTTTAGCAAATCGTCTCAGTATTTCTAATATTATACAAAATTTATAAAAAATTATAATTACTTGAGGTATGGTTAGATTCTTATCTTAGCAAGATTATAATAATTGAAGTAATACATCTACTGTATATTAAAATTAATCAGAACATACCTAAAATAACAATTAAATATATAAAAGAAAATCTTTACTATTGATAAATTGGAAATAAAATATAGATTACAGTAAATATGGTAAGATTATTATATTTTTAAATATCTTATAGTAAAAAATATTAAAATATATATAAATTATTAGGATTAATTAGTAGTTTTACTATACTTTATATGATTAGTTTTTAAAAAATTTATTAAAGTGCTAAAATATCTTTAATTTAAAAATAGTAGAATTTTTATTATTTCTATTCATTTAAATTAATATCTAACTTATTTTAGATAGTTATAATCTATAGAGAGTTATAGAAGAATTACTAAAATAAGGTAACAAATACGTTGTAGATAATAAACTTATAATAACATAATTTAAGTAATAAGTTTTAATATATCTATATTATGCCTAGCTATTGATATAATTAGCAAGGCTAGTTATCATTAACGAACAATTTTATTAATACTAAAATATGACAGAGAAACAAAATATTTTTCTAGTCGGGCCTATGGGTGCTGGTAAAAGTACTGTTGGGCGTCAATTAGCTCAACAACTAAATATGGATTTCTTTGACTCTGACAAAGAAATTGAACAAAGGACTGGGGCCGATGTAGGCTGGGTATTCGATGTAGAAGGCGAAGATGGCTTCCGTAATCGTGAAAAAAAAATTATTAATGAACTAACAAAAAAACAAGGTATTGTGTTAGCAACTGGAGGGGGGTCTGTAAAATTTAAAGAAACCCGTAATTATTTATCAGTTCGTGGTATAGTAATATATCTAGATATCACCATAGAAAAACAACTAACACGTACGCAACATAATAAAAAACGCCCGCTATTGCAAATGAATGAACCTGGACAAAAGGTGTTAGAAAAATTAGCAATAGAATATAAACCTTTATACGAAGAAATTGCGGATTTTACCATCCATACTGACAACCAAAGTGCAAAACTAGTGGCTAATCAAATTATTAATCTTTTAGGTAATAACTAATATTTGCATTAAGCACATTATATAGTGAAAGTTATTATTATACTTAGTAATCGTAATTGTCTTATTACTATAGATTTTTAAGTTATTTAGTAATCTAGCTATATTTATATTATTAAAATAATTTTATAATTAAATAATCTTAAAGCTAATTAGATAATTTATTTGATATAATATCTGATTACATAGTACAATCGTAATTGTATGAATATTAATAATCAAAAAACTAAAAGATTACTAAATTATTTTACGGAGACTAATATTAGTACTTAAAAATACTAATATTACAGAATTACTCTTCTAATCTAATAGTTAGTAACATAATGGCTAATTTTATTTAAAATATATAAAATAGGGCAAAAATATTAATAATTAATATTGTATACATAGTACTTCTTATAACTATTAGTTGCATATAGTTCTTTAATACAATTAGATCCTATTTCAAATCCTTCTTTAGTAATATTTAAGTATTGGTAACTTAAATTTATGCTACATATAAAATATATAATAGGCCTAATATTATAAGTATGATAATACTATATCATTAGTATGATATTTTTAATTTAATCAATTAATATGACATTTTCTTTTAAAATAATTTATCTAATTATTATAGTAGAAAGTTTAGTTTTTAACTAGATAGATTAAATAAATGATTTAGAACTAATAGATGATTTTAAAATAAATAACAGCAATTACTATCCTATATATTTGTAGAAATTTTAAACAGATTTTTTAACTTGTTATTTTGTATTAAGATATGATTTTTAGTAAACACGATATAAATTAATATATTAACTAATTAATAATATACGATCCTATCTATCTTTAGGAGAATATTTAATTAAACTATTTATTAGTGCTAATTCAGTGTTTTTGAATACTAAATATAAATCTTATATTTTAGTTGATATTAATTATAATCTTATTAAATTATATAATATTATTAAGTTATAAACAAGACACTTATTATTGCGCGCTTCTCTTACTCTATTTTAATTGCCATTATTATAATAGATTATATTATAATAATTCAAAGAATAAATTTAATGTATCTTTTGGTTATTATAAAAACCTTATTTTCTTAAATTAGAACATATTAATTTACAGAAAAGCACAATATACTACTTTTATTTACAAGCATTACCAACAAACTTTACTAAAAGTGATCTATGGTACAGCTGTATATTGTGACTTATATTATATTCTTTTATCAACAACTACTAATTTCACCTCTTATAATAATAATTATACTATAAAAGATCAAAAAAGCTAGCATGTTTAGTTTATAAACTTTTTGGCTAAAACTAGATTCCGATACTTATTTTTAATCATGATACTGAATTAATACGAATCTAGTATTATTAAGTAATCTTTTATCAGGTTAAAATTAGTCGTGTTATTAGTAACAATATTTTTGGTTATTATAAAATAAATGAGTATTTAGTACTCTATAGTTAAATAAATTTTTTAATAGCTTCTTATATTTTATTTTTAGTAAAAATAGATTATGAGCAAATAAAAATTTTGGAGAAATAAAATGAAAGAATTTTTAATTGCCCCATCTATTCTATCAGCAGATTTTGCTCGTTTAGGTGAAGATATAGCCAAGGTACTAGCTTCTGGCGCTGACGTTATTCATTTTGATGTAATGGATAACCATTATGTTCCTAATTTAACAGTTGGCTCTATAGTTTGTAAGTCTTTACGAAATTATGGGATCCTAGCTCCTATTGATGTGCATTTAATGGTTAAACCTGTTGATCACTTAGCAATAGCTTTTGCTAAAGCAGGTGCCACCTCCATTTCTTTTCATCCAGAAGCTACTAAAGATATTGCTTATACTTTAGCTCTTATAAAAAATGAGAGCTGTAAAGTTGGCTTAGTATTTAATCCTAATACAGATTTAAGTTATTTAAATAATATAAAAATAATGGATAAATTAGATATCATTTTATTGATGTCAGTTAATCCAGGATTTAGTGGTCAATCATTTATTCCGACAACACTAAATACATTATATCAGGTGCGAAAACTCATAGATAAAGGGGATTATGATATTCGATTAGGGGTGGATGGGGGTATTAATATAACAAATATTTATAAGGTAGCAAAAGCAGGGGCAGATATGTTTGTCGCAGGTTCTGCTATTTTTAAACAACCAAATTATAAAACAGTTATTGAGATGATGCGGTGTGAATTAGTAAAGGTTTTATCCCCATTTATAAAAGATACCATTTTAAGGAAAAATAAATGAATCAAATAGCACAAAAATCTATTGTATTTAGTGGTGCTCAACCTTCTGGTGTATTAACTATTGGCAATTATATAGGTGCTTTACGTCAATGGGTAAGGATGCAAGATAATTATGATTGTGTTTATTGTATTGTTGATTTACATGCTATTACTGTACATCAAGACGCTAAAGCTTTAAGTAAAAGAACATTAGATATCTTAGCCTTATATTTAGCATGTGGCATTGATCCACAAAAGAGCACTATTTTTGTGCAATCACATGTTCCTGAACATGCTCAATTAAGCTGGATATTAAATTGCTATACTTATTTTGGTGAGTTAAACCGAATGACCCAGTTTAAAGATAAATCAACAGGTTACATTAAAAATATTAATGCAGGATTATTTAGTTATCCAATACTTATGGCTGCAGATATACTACTATATCAAGCTAACCAAGTACCAGTAGGTAAAGATCAAAAACAGCATCTAGAATTAAGCAGAAATATTGCTCAACGTTTTAATGAACGATATGGTAAAATATTTACTATTCCAGAACCTCTTTTGCCTAAAAATGGAGGATCAAAAATAATGTCACTACAAGAGCCATATAAAAAAATGTCTAAATCAGATAGCAATAATAATAATATTATTAGCTTATTAGAAGATATTAATTTAGTAGAAAAAAAAATCAAGCGAGCAGTAACTGATTCTGATAAACCCACTATAATCCGTTATGATGTAAAAAAAAAAGCAGGAATATCTAATTTATTAGATATTTTATCAGGTATTAATGGGCAACCTATTTCTGAATTAGAAACACAATTTATAGGACAAAAATATATTGATCTAAAAAGAACGGTAACTACTGCGCTTATTCATGTACTTAGTAATTTACAAGAACGTTATTACAAAGAACGTAAAGACGAAAATAATTTAAAAAAAATAATGCGTGAAGGAGCAACTCAAGCACAAAAACGTGCACAGGAAACGCTTAAAAAAGTATACATGGCAATAGGTTTTATGATTCCATGATACATAACATAATAGTATTATTAAATCTTAATTACACAATAGATATCATCTAATGTAAACAACAATATAGTTTATCTTTATTTTATAGAATTAATCCTAACTATATAAAATATAGATAATTATAAAAAATGTATTTATAAATATTTACAATATACTTAAAAATAATAAGCTAGATAGAAACTCTCCTATTAAGAGGAGCACAAAAAATTTATTTTTAAATAAAAAATTTAAATTAAATAAAATATTTACGATATAAAAATTTTTAAGAAATAAGCTAAGATATAAAAATAAAAAATTACACAATAGTATTGTGTTATTTAAATATTTAATATTTTTACTAAAAATTTTTTATCCCTTTTAATTTAGAATATAAAGGACATATAATTAATAATAATATTAATATAGATTACTAATATCAATGATTAATAAATACCATATAATATGTATAAAATAAATTTTAATAAATTTTTTATTAGTTCATAAAAAATATAATAAAAATATTATTACTGATAATAATACTGGCTTAAAAAGAAAAGATTATATTTTTAATAAAACTAAAGAATATTTAATTAGTCCAATAAATAATATTAAAATAATAATTAATATTAGAAAATAATTATTTAATTCAAGTTTTATTTGAATATATATTTAAAATATATAGTAGTCTTAAGTAATATTAACTTATTTTAAATAGTAAATACTAGAATAAACTATTAATAATTAACCTATTATACTATAGATTTTTTATAATTATATATAGTACCTTAAATTTTTAAAAATTTAATAAAAGTAAATTCTTTTACTATTTTATAAAAAATAATTTTGAAATAATAACTATTTTATAAAGAAATTTTTTATCCTATAATTATATTGCTCAAGTAGCTGAATTATTATTAAATACTTAGATTATTACTGTAATTAATATAAATGTTTTAGAATTAATAAAGTAATAATGCTATATATCTATTTAGTAGTAATTTTGTTAGGTACTAAACAATGTTAATTTATTTAATTTACCACTTAAGATTTACATCTCTTATATTAAAGTATATTACTATTCATGTATAAATTATAACTTATTTTATTTAAAAAATACAAATATTAATAAAATATTAATAGATAATAATTTTAATATTATGCAGAAATAAATTATATGCATATTACGCATAAAGTTATAAAATTATAACTATGATATCTAGCTAATAAATACTAAATTTAAAAAGCTCAATAAGATATATAATTATATTATGGTAGTTTTTAACTATTAATAGTTAGTATTTATTTTACTATGAAAGAGTATTCTTTAATTAGAACTTCATATTATGTTATCAGTATGAACTTTCTATTATTTGCTCTGTTAGTTAATTTATATAATGACATAAAATGACAGGCCTTATGGCCTGCCTCTATCTTGATTATAAAAAATAATCTAAAAATTTTATAATAGATTCTAAGAAGTTAATGGCTTATCAGGGATACGAATAAAATCAATATGAATAAGTTTAGGTTTAAACGGATGACGTTGAACTTCTTGTACCTGAACTTTAATTTCTTCTTTATCGATTGCTATAACTAGTATTTTACTATAAAAATTAGGTTTTAATTCAGCATGTTTAATACTGTCATGATCGAGAGTAATAGATATAGGTTGTTTTGAATTGCCATAAATAATTGCCGAAAATTTATTTTCTGCACGTAAACGACGGTTCGCACCTTTACCTCTTGTATTGCGTATATTTGCGCTAATAATAATCATTTTTTTCTCTTAAGTAAGGAATATAACTCTGTTACAGGTAACCCTAGAATGAGCTAAATAATTTTTTATAATCAAAACTATAATTAAAACGGTAGTGTTTTAGTGAAAAATTATTTAGGCAGTAAATAAAACTATAAATTACTAAGTTATTATAGAATCTTTATATCAGTATTAAGACTTAAACTTTTTGTAGTGTCACTTACTAGATTTATTTTTCTAATTTATAATTATACTTATTTTCCTTATTTATTATAGCTATATACTATATAATCACTATATAGTATATAATCTGCTATTAATAGTAGACTTCCATGATAATTATAATTACTGTTAAAAACTAAAAAGTATTAGCTATATTAGGATAGTAATATTCAATACATAAAAATGCTTATAATTTAATTTATATATAATTTTAAAAATAGATAGTTAACATTTTATAATTACTTTTTATAAAATATTTTAGCTTAGTTTATTTATGTTCTATATAATAGATATAACGTAAAATACTAATTTCTATTAGTAAGTGTTAATTAATAGTAATATATACTGTTATTTTAATATTCATCTATATAATTCTTACTATGAATTAAGGTGTATTAGTGTTTATACTTATATTAAGGTTCTTCTTTAATACCTAATATATATAGGCAAATTTAATAAATAAATTATTTTGATATTGTGTATCAAGTTAATAACTCTCCTACTACAATTATAGTAACTTGGATTTTTTATAAGTAAAATTAGTGTAGGTAACTATTTCTTGATTTTTAATTAAACCAATTAAAAACAGTAAGTTTTTATATTAAATAATAATGTTTAGTACACAAAAATTATAGTGTCACAAGTTATCTTAAATTTTTCTTAAATAATGCTTATAAGAAAGGAAATTATAGTTTTATTCTTTTATATAAAAATAGTTAGTAAACATGTTTAGTATGCTCTTAGGCTTTACAAGAATCTAATACATTAGAATTTAAAATTTAGCAAAATATTAAAAAATTATTTTTGGCGGAGAGGGTGAGATTCGAACTCACGAACAGTTACCTATCGACGGTTTTCAAGACCGTTGCCTTCAACCACTCGGCCACCCCTCCATAATGAATAAGAAGTACTATAAACAGTGTATAGTAACTTGTAAAGTATGACTTAATTTAATTTTCTAAAAGATATTGTAATTATAATAAAAAAATGAATCAGCTAATAAGTAACCAGTATTTAATTACTAAAACCTATACAAAGAGTTAAATACTATAAAAGTTTGTGGTTTATAGATTGAATATAGATAAACAAAGCTAAATTATAATAATTAATATTTTTTATTTTAAAAATTTTTGTTGCTTAATTTAGGCAAGTAAATTATAAATGTTAGGATTTACTTTGCTATCTAGCTACTAAAATTAATCTTTTACTATTATCATGATTTATTACTAATTGCTAATTAGTAATAAATATTATCAATGACTAATATTTTATCTTTAGATTTAACACTATTATAATAAATTTATGATCTATTTATATTATATTCTAAAATATAGTTCTTATAAAGAATTTTTATATAGTAATTTACCTATATTATACTTAATAAAATGAATTTAAACTAAAATTATTTATAGAAAGTAAAATGTAATGTTAATTTTTTATTTTGTATGGTTTTATTTAAATCAAATTTAAAAATTTCTACTGAATTTAAAGACTTATAATATATTTTAGGTTATTGATATATAGTAAAGTAAGAAAAAATTAAATAGATATTACAGTAAACTTTTTAAAAATATATAGGAGTGCTAATTATTTAAAATATTATTAGAGCTTATTATTGATAACATACAAGTTTATAGCATTAAATATTTGTAAGTTTACTAAGAAATGATATCTACGATTATTTTTTCCAAGTATTATTTTAAAAATATCCTATTCATTAAATATTTATAACTAACGATAATTTTATTTGATACAGATTAATATGATAGTATTTGCATATCAACTAATAAGTTAGTTTTTGTTATAAAAAATAAAGAATTTTTCTTATATTTTATTATATTCTTTTTCGCTTACTTAAGAGTGGTAAGAATGTATCTTAGATCAAAAATATATTTAGCTAAAAGTAGAAAATCTTAGTTTTTACAAAAAAATTTTCTAGCAAAGTAAAAGATGTAATAATATTTACATATTCTACTATATAAGTTGCTAACTATAAAGTAGAATATATTTTATAAATGATATAGGATTTATATTACTTGACTAATTTTACTAAAAGTTTACTGTTTAAAACTATTTTAATAAGTAAATAATATGCCAATAACAACTGAAATTATCGCTCATTATTGGGCGTTCGCGGTATTTTGTATTGTAGCAATAGGTCTATGTAGTTTAATGTTACTGTTAGCGTTTTTTCTTGGTGGCAAAGCTCATGCCCGTGCTAAAAATATTCCCTATGAATCTGGTATAAACTCTGTTGGCTCAGCACGTATGCGGTTATCTGCTAAATTCTATTTAGTTTCTATGTTTTTTGTTATCTTCGATGTCGAAGCATTATATTTGTATGCATGGTCAATTTCTATTCGTGAAAGTGGCTGGATAGGTTTTATTGAAGCTAGTATTTTTATTTTTATATTATTAGCTGGATTAGTTTATCTGGTACGTATTGGTGCTTTAGATTGGGCACCAGAACAATCTTGTCATCGAATAAAACCAAACGCTATTAATATTATTAATAATAGATTCTCTAGAAATTAAAAGCGAGGCGTTAACATGGATTATACTCTAACACGAGCAGAACCAAATAGTAAAAACAACCGTTATCCATTACAATCTCAAAAAACCATTAGTGGTGATCCTCTTGAGCAACATGTTCATCGTAGTATCTACATGGAAAAACTAGAAAATGCGTTACATAATATAGTGAATTGGGGGCGAAAAAATTCATTATGGCCGTATAATTTTGGTCTTTCTTGTTGTTATGTTGAAATGGTAACAGCATTTACTGCTGTGCATGATATTGCGCGTTTTGGTGCTGAAGTACTGCGTGCTTCACCACGTCAAGCTGATTTTATGGTAGTAGCAGGCACTTGTTTTATTAAAATGGCACCTGTTATTCAGCGTTTGTATGATCAAATGCTTGAACCAAAATGGGTAATTTCTATGGGAGCTTGTGCTAATTCAGGTGGTATGTATGATATTTATTCAGTAGTGCAAGGTGTTGATAAATTTTTACCAGTTGATATTTATATTCCTGGGTGTCCGCCCCGACCAGAAGCTTACATAGAAGCCTTATTATTGTTACAAAAATCTATTAGTAAAGAACGTCGCCCCCTCTCTTGGGTAATAGGAGATCAAGGAATTTATCGTGCGAATATGCAGTCAGAAAAAGATCGTAAGCGGGATAAGCGTATTGCGGTAACTAATCTGTGCACACCTGATAAAATTTAGAGTTCAAAAATCATGACAGATTTACCAGAGCCCGTTGATACTCGAACATTATATCATACCTATGATCACTTAGATGATCCAATAATTAAATCTTTATCATATTTTTTTGGTTCCAAGACTTTTATTTTACAAGTAACTTGTATGGGTATGCCAGTATTGTGGATAAAACGAGAACAACTGCTTAATTTGATGTTATGGTTAAAAAAACAACCACAGCCTTACATAATGTTATTTGATTTGCATGGCGTCGATGAACGCCAACGCTCTCATCGTGAGAAACTGCCTACTGCAGATTTTTCTGTTTTTTATCATTTACTTTCTATTGAACGTAATCGTGATATAATCTTAAAAGTAGCGTTGTCTGAAGAAGATTTATGGCTTCCTAGTATTTGTGATATTTTCCCTAATGCTAATTGGTATGAACGTGAAACCTGGGAAATGTTTGGTATTACCTTTAATGGTCATCCCCATCTAACACGTATTATGATGCCACAAAATTGGCAGGGGCATCCATTACGTAAAGATTATCCAGCACGTGCCACAGAATTTGATCCCTTTATTCTAACTAAACAAAAAGAAGATTTAGAGATGGAGTCGCTGACTTTTAAGCCAGAAGTATGGGGCATGAAACTTAAGCGTAAAAACGAAGATTTTATGTTTCTCAATTTAGGACCAAATCATCCTTCTTCGCATGGTGCTTTTCGAATTATTTTACAACTAGATGGTGAAGAAATTATCGATTGTGTACCAGATATAGGGTATCATCATCGCGGTGCGGAAAAGATGGCTGAACGCCAATCTTGGCATAGTTACATCCCTTATACTGATCGTATTGAATATTTAGGTGGTTGCATTAATGAAATGCCTTATATTCTAGCGGTGGAAAAACTAGCTGGTATTGTGGTGCCAGACCGGGTAAATACTATTCGTGTAATGCTATCAGAACTTTTTCGTATTAATAGTCATCTATTATATATAAGTACTTTTATTCAAGATGTCGGAGCTATGAGCCCGGTATTTTTTGCTTTTACTGATCGACAAAAAATTTATAATCTAGTTGAAGCAATTACTGGTTTTCGTATGCATCCAGCTTGGTTTCGTATTGGTGGTGTAATGCATGATTTACCACAAGGCTGGGAGAATTTATTACACGACTTTCTTAACTGGATGCCAAAACGCCTTGATTCTTATGTTAAAATTGCGCTGAAAAACAGTATTCTAAAGGGGCGCTCTATTGGTGTGGCTACCTATAATGCTGAAGAAGCTTTAGCATGGGGAGTAACGGGTGCCGGTTTACGTGCTACTGGCATTAAATTTGATGTACGTAAATGGCGCCCCTATTCTGGTTATGAAAACTTTGATTTTGATATTCCTGTAGGTGATGGAAATAGCGATTGCTATACTCGGGTAGTGCTTAAAGTTGAAGAAATCCGTCAGAGTTTACGTATTTTACAACAATGCTATAAAAATATGCCAGAAGGTCCGTTTAAAGCAGATCATCCATTAACAACGCCGCCACCTAAAGAACGTACTCTACAACATATTGAAACGCTTATTACTCATTTTTTACAAGTTTCCTGGGGACCAATTATGCCTCATAATGAATCATTTCAAATGGTTGAAGCAACCAAGGGAATTAATAGTTACTATTTAATTAGTGATGGCAGTACTATGAGTTATCGTACACGAATACGCACTCCAAGTTTTGCTCATTTACAGCAGATTCCATCGGTAATTCGTGGCAGCCTAGTTTCTGATTTAATTGTCTATTTAGGTAGCATTGATTTTGTTATGTCTGATGTGGATCGTTAGTTATGAATAATCAAAAAGAGAAACAGCATCATAAAAATCTACTTAATACAGTTTCTCTTGCTACTAAATCTGTTTTTATACTTAGTAACGAGGAATATGCTGCTATTGAGCAAGAAAAATATTATTATGAAAACGCATGTGCAGCATCAATTGAAGCATTAAAAATTGTGCAAAAGAAACGAGGTTGGGTATCAGATGATGCTATCTATGCTATTGCTGATATATTAGATATTCCAGTTAGTGATGTTGAAGGTGTTGCTACTTTTTATAGTCAGATTTTTCGTCAACCTGTTGGTCGTCATGTAATTCGTTATTGTGATAGTGTAGTTTGTTTTATTAATGGTTATCAAGGGCTACAATTAGCAATTGAAAAAAAACTTAGCATTAAACCTGGTCAAACTACAGTTGATGGTTGTTTTACTCTATTACCTACTTGTTGTTTAGGTAATTGTGATAAAGGACCAACAATAATGATTGATGAAGACACATATAGTTATCTAAAACCTGAAGATATTGAACAGTTATTGGAGCGATATCTATGAATTATCATATAACTGCGGCTACTCACCCATTAACATGGCGTTTACGTGATGACAAACAACCGCTATGGCTAAATGAATACCGTAATAAAAATGGTTATCAAGGTGCAAAGATTGCATTAACTAGTATGACACCATCAGATGTAGTTAACTTAGTTAAAAATACAGGCCTAAAAGGCCGTGGTGGCGCAGGGTTTTCTACTGGTTTAAAATGGAGTTTAATGCCAAAAGATGAGAATATTAGTATCCGTTATTTATTATGTAACGCTGATGAAATGGAGCCTGGTACTTACAAAGATCGTCTATTAATGGAGTGTTTACCTCATTTATTAATAGAAGGTATGTTAATTAGTGCATTTGCACTCAAAGCTTACCGTGGTTATATCTTCTTACGCGGTGAATACATTAATGCAACAGCATATTTACGTCAGGCAATTAACGAAGCTATAGAAGAAGGGTTATTAGGTAAAAACATCATGGGTAGTGGTTTTAATTTTGAGCTATTTATTCATACTGGTGCTGGACGTTATATTTGCGGTGAAGAAACAGCACTAATTAATTCGTTAGAAGGCCGTCGTGCTAATCCACGTTCTAAACCACCATTTCCAGCATTATCAGGCCTATGGGGTAAACCGACTTGTGTTAATAATGTAGAAACGTTATGTAACATTCCAGCTATTCTTGAGCATGGGGCTGATTGGTATCGAAAAATTACAGCAGGTAAAAGTAATGATACAGGTACTAAGTTAATGGGATTTTCTGGTCGAGTAAAAAATCCTGGGGTATGGGAGTTTCCTTTTGGTATTTCAGCAAGGGAAATTCTGGAAGATTATGCTGGAGGGATGCGTGATGGATTAAAATGTAAAGCATGGCAACCAGGAGGAGCAAGTACCGATTTTTTAATAGCAGAACACCTTGATTTACCAATGGATTTTGAACATATTAGAAAAGCTGGTAGCCGTTTAGGTACAGCATTAGCAATGGTAGTTGACCATGAAATCAGTATGGTTTCTCTGACTCGTAATTTAGAAGAATTTTTTGCTCGTGAATCCTGTGGTTGGTGCACTCCTTGTCGTGATGGTTTACCGTGGAGTGTAAAAATTCTACAAGCCTTAGAACGCGGTGAGGGACAACCTGGTGATATTGAAATATTAGAACAGTTATGTCGTTTATTAGGACCAGGCAAAACTTTTTGTGCTCATGCGCCTGGCGCAGTTGAGCCATTACAAAGTGCAATTAAATATTTTCGCTCTGAATTCACTGCTGGCATAGCAAATAAAGATTATAATTATCCTAATATCATTAATAAAAACAATACTTGTTTTAATAATCTAGTATCTATTAAAGGTATTCAAGATAATAATTTATTAAATATCCGCTGGCAGAAAAATAGCTTCTTAAAAGAGGAGTAGTATAAAGTTAAGGTAGATAAAATATAGTAATAACTACATACATAATAATATATAAGAATTATAAGTATTAAATAATCTATAATTTATACCACAATAAGTTTTGTAAGAAGTCTAACAGCCAACTTGGAAACATGCTTATGGCGACGATACATGTAGATGGCAAAAAATATAATGTTAATGGGGCTAATAACCTATTACAAGCTTGTCTTTCCCTTGGGCTAGATATTCCTTACTTTTGCTGGCATCCAGTACTAGGAAGTGTAGGCTCTTGTCGTCAATGTGCAGTGAAACAATATAAAAACGCAGATGATACCTGTGGCCACTTGATTATGTCCTGTATGACACCAGCTATCCATGGTAGCTTTATTTCTATCAATGATAACGAAGCTAAAGAGTTTCGTTCTAATGTAATGGAATGGTTAATGATTAACCATCCACATGATTGCCCGGTATGTGAAGAAGGTGGAAATTGTCATTTACAAGATATGATGGTGATGACTAGAAATAATATTAGACGATATCGTTTTACTAAACGAACACATGAAAATCAGCAACTTGGTCCTTTTATTTCTCATGAAATGAATCGCTGTATTACTTGTTATCGTTGTGTACGTTATTATAGAGATTATACGGATGGTACTGATTTTGGCGTTTATGGTATACATGATAATATTTATTTTGGTCGACCTAAAAACGGTATATTAGAGAGCGAATTTTCTGGTAATTTAGTAGAAGTCTGTCCAACAGGTGTTTTTACTGATAAAACTCATTCCGAACGTTATAACCGTAAATGGGATATGCAATTTGCACCAAGCATCTGCTTGCAATGTAGTGTTGGTTGCAATATTAGTCCCGGTGAACGTTATGGCGAATTACGTCGTATTGAAAATCGTTATAATGGCAACGTTAATCATTATTTTATTTGTGATCTTGGTCGTTTTGGTTATGGTTATGTTAATTTTAAAAATAGACCACGTCAACCACAGCAACGACTTACTCATACTTGGATTACTCTAGATGCCGAGTGTGCGATACAAGCTGCAGCTAATATGATGCACCAAACAAAAAAAACTATAGGCATAGGTTCAGCACGAGCAAGTTTAGAAAGTAATTTTGCGTTACGCAAATTGGTTGGTATTGAAAATTTCTATACTGGTATAGCAGATGGTGAGCAGAGTCGTTTGCAATTAATGTTAACAATATTACGTGAAGCAGGAATCCATACACCAGCATTACGTGAAATGGAAAGTTATGATGCAGTACTAGTATTAGGAGAAGATCTAACACAAACAGCAGCACGTATTGCTTTAGCAGTTCGTCAAGCAGTTAAAGGTAAAGCATATGCAATGGCTGCGGCACAAAAAGTTGCAGATTGGCAAATTTCTGCAGTATTAAATATTGGGCAACATGCTAAATATCCTTTATTTATTACTAATGTTGATAATACTCGCCTAGATGACATTGCTGCTTGGAGTTATTATGCGCCTGTGGATGAACAAGCACGTTTAGGTTTTGCTATTGCGCACGGATTAGATGCCTCAGCTCCTGCGGTTAGCGATTTAGCTGATAGCTTACAAGTTAAAGTTGATATTATTGTGCAAGCATTAGCTAGTGCAAAAAAACCATTAATTATTAGTGGCAGTAGTTCAGGTAGTAAGGCAATCATTGCTGCGGCTGCTAATATTGCCAAAGCATTACAAAGTCAAGATATTAATGTTGGTATTAGTTTTGTTTCCACTTCAGCAAATAGCTTTGGATTAATGATGATAGGTGGTGGTTCATTAGATCAAGCTTTAGAACAATTAACAAATGGTACTGCAGATAGTGTTATTTTATTAGAAAATGATCTGTATCGTCATGCTGTTGCTAATAAAATAGATAAGGCATTAAAATCAGCAAAAAATATATTAATATTAGATCATCAATATACCGCTATCATGGATCAAGCTAATTTAATCTTGCCTGCGGCAAGTTTTGCTGAAAGTGATGGTACTATAGTTAATCAAGAAGGCCGTGCACAACGTTTTTTCCGGGTTTATGATCCAGCTTATTATGATACACCAGATAAAAAAACACTTATGCAAGCAAGCTGGCGTTGGCTTTATGCGCTAATATCAGTTTATCACCATCACCCAATTAATTGGACGCAACTTGATGATGTTATTCAAGATTGTATTACTACTTTGCCACAGTTACAAGGTATTGTTAATGCAGCGCCAGATGCAACTTTTCGCATTTATGGTCAAAAATTAGCTCGTTCTCCACATCGCTATAGTGGTCGTACTGCAATACGTGCTAATATTAGTGTACATGAACCACGTCAACCACAGGATATTGATACGTCTTTTGCTTTTTCTATGGAAGGGAATAGTGGACCATTAGCTAACTATCAACAAATTCCCTTTGTTTGGGCACCAGGTTGGAATTCTCCTCAAGCATGGAATAAATTTCAAGTAGAAGTGGGGGGTGCTTTACTTTCTGGTGATCCTGGTATCCGTTTAATTGAAGCTAGCATAGGAAATTTAGCTTACTTTGATCAAGTACCGATTGCTTTTCATCCTGCATCTAATAGTTGGGTTGTTGCTCCATATTATCACTTATTTGGTAGTGAAGAGACATCACAATGTGTCGATGTTATTCAACAGAGAATGCCTGATCCTTATTTGATAATTCATCCTAAAGATGCCGAACAACTTGGGCTAACTGTAGGTACTCTTCTTGAGTTTAATTGTACTGGTCAAAAATTACGGTTACCGCTACGTTGTAGTAAAAATTTAGCTCAAGGGCAGGTTGGTTTACCATTAGGTTTACCAGGCATTTCGCCTATTTTGCTTGGTGAACTTGTTAAGGATTTACGAAAGGCAATTATATGATGAACTGGTTTACTCCTGATTTTAATATTATTTTAATTTCAATCTTAAAAGCATTAATTACATTATTGGTAGTTATAATTTATAGTATTTTTATGAGCTTTATTGAGCGTCGCTTACTAGGTTTATTTCAAAATCGTTATGGACCTAACCGTGTTGGTTGGGGGGGATCATTACAGCTAGTTGCTGATATGATTAAAATTTTTTTTAAAGAAGATTGGGTACCAAATTTTTCTGATCGTATTATTTTTATTTTAGCACCAATGATTGCTTTTACTTCGTTATTATTAGTTTTTGCTATTATCCCAATTAGTCCAAGTTGGGTAGTGGCAGATTTAAATGTTGGTATTTTATTTTTCTTAATGATGGCAGGTTTAGCAGTTTATGCCGTTCTTTTTGCTGGCTGGGCAAGTAATAATAAATATTCTCTATTAGGTGCAATGCGTGCTTGCGCACAAACTCTAAGTTATGAAGTATTTATTGGTTTATCATTAATGGGTGTAGTTGCACAAACTGGTTCTTTTAATATGCAAGATATTGTTAATCATCAACAATATATTTGGAATATAATCCCACAATTTTTTGGTTTTATTACTTTTGCCATTGCAGGAGTAGCAGTCTGTCATCGTCATCCATTTGATCAACCAGAAGCAGAGCAAGAATTAGCAGATGGTTATCATATTGAATATTCAGGTATGAAATTTGGTTTATTTTTTGTTGGTGAATATATTGCTATCATTACTGTCTCTGCATTAATTGTAACCTTATTCTTTGGTGGTTGGCAGGGATCGTTTTTACCCCCATTTATTTGGTTTGCACTAAAAACAATTTTTTTTATGATTATGTTTATTCTAATCCGTGCTGCACTACCACGTCCACGTTATGATCAAGTAATGTCGTTCGGCTGGAAAGTATGTTTACCATTGACCCTGCTAAATCTACTAGTAACCACTGTAGTTGTTTTATATAACTCTCAATAAAAGAGGGCAATAGCTATGACATTTAAAGAGTTAGTTGTAGGTTTTGGTACCCAAGTACGTAGTCTATGGATGATTGCTTTGCATATTTTTCATAAGCGTGAGACACAAATGTACCCTGAAGAACAGGTTTATTTGCCACCGCGTTACCGAGGACGTATTGTACTAACGCGTGACCCTAATGGAGAAGAACGTTGTGTTGCCTGTAATTTATGTGCAGTAGCATGTCCTGTAGATTGTATCTCACTACAAAAAGCTAAAAAACAGGATGGTCGTTGGTATCCTGAATTTTTCCGTATTAATTTTTCTCGTTGTATTTTTTGTGGTTTATGCGAAGAAGCTTGTCCAACTACAGCTATTCAATTAACACCAGATTTTGAAATGAGTGAGTTTAAGAGACAAGATTTAGTCTACGAAAAAAAAGATTTATTAATTTCAGGTCCTGGTAAATATCCACAATACAATTTCTACCACATGACAGGTATGTCAATCCAGGGTAAGCAAAAAGGTGAAGCTAAAAATGAAGCGAAGCCAATTGATGTTAAAAGTCTAATGCCTTAAGGAAATATTTTTATGGAATTTATATTTTATAGTGCAGCAGTAATTGCAGTTTTAGCAACACTAAAAGTAATTTCTCATAATGATCCAGTACATGCTTTATTATACTTAATTGTCTCTTTATTAGCAATTGCTGCGATATTTTTTTCACTTGGTGCCTACTTTGTTGGTGCACTAGAAATAATTGTGTATGCCGGTGCTATTATGGTGCTCTTTGTATTTGTAGTAATGATGTTAAATCTAGGTAATATTGTACAACAACAAGAAAGTGCTTGGTTAAAACCTAATTTATGGATTGGTCCTAGTTTACTATCATTAACCTTACTAATTATACTAATTATTTCTTTTCATAGTATCTCGGATTATGAAATAGGTAGTGCTATAGTAGATATTAAACAAGTAGGTATCAGTTTATTTACTTCTTACATATTAGCGGTAGAGTTAGCTTCAATATTACTACTAACTGGTCTGGTAGTAGCATTTCATTTTGGTCGTGAAGAGGCCTCTCAATGATTCCATTACAGCATAGTTTAATTTTAGCGACAATACTATTTATACTTGGACTAACTGGGTTATTAATACGCCGTAATTTATTATTTATATTAATTAGCCTAGAAATAATGATCAATGGAGCGGCACTTATTTTTGTGGCTGCTGGTAGTTATTGGTGTCAACCAGATGGTCAGATTATGTATATTTTTGCAATCAGTTTAGCGGCGGTCGAGGCTAGTATCGGCTTAGCATTATTACTACAATTTTACCGTTGTCGACATACTTTAAATATTGATATCCTCAGTGAGATGCGTGGATGAATCTATTATTTTTAACTATTCTTTTACCATTGCTAGGTTTCCTGTTACTAGCTTTCTCTGCTGGGCGTTACCTAGAAAATATATCAGCCTTTATAGGTGTAGGATCAATAGGTTTAACCACATTAGTTACTTTTTATATTGCAATTAATTTTCTTAGTCAACAGGCAGTAGGAATTCAAGTATTTAACCAAACGTTATGGCATTGGATTATAGTAGATAATTTTAGTATCCCATTAACTTTAAGACTAGATAATTTATCTCTAATTCTGTTATCTGTAGTAATTGGTGTTGGGTTTTTTATTCATTTATATGCCTCTTGGTATATGCGTACTAAAGAAGGATATTCACGTTTTTTTGCTTATACCAACTTATTTATTGCTAGTATGGTAGTATTAGTATTAGCAGATAATCTGCTAATACTATATTTAGGCTGGGAAGGTGTTGGACTATGTAGTTACTTACTAATTGGTTTTTATTATAGTAACCCTATTAGCGGATCTGCAGCAATAAAAGCTTTTATTGTTACTCGTATTGGTGATGTATTTTTAGCTTTTGCTTTATTTATTCTCTACAAAGAATTAGGAACGCTAAATATTCATGAATTAATAATATTAGCACCGCAAAAACTAGCAATAGGTTCAAACGTCATAACCTGGGCAACACTTATGCTTCTTGGTGGTGCAGTAGGTAAATCTGCGCAATTACCATTACAAACTTGGTTAGCAGATGCAATGGCTGGTCCTACGCCTGTTTCTGCACTTATTCATGCTGCAACTATGGTGACCGCTGGAGTTTATTTGATTGCTCGTACCTATAGTTTATTTTTGATGGCACCAGAAGTATTATACCTTGTAGGTATCATTGGAGCTGTTACTTTACTGTTAGCTGGTTTTGCAGCATTAGTGCAAACTAATATTAAACATGTACTAGCTTACTCTACGATGAGTCAAATTGGTTATATGTTTCTTGCATTAGGGGTACAAGCATGGCATGCAGCAATTTTTCATCTAATGATCCATGCATTTTTTAAAGCATTGTTATTCTTAGCTTCTGGTTCAGTTATAATTACATGTCATCATCAACAAAATATTTTTAAAATGGGTGGATTACTTAAAATTATTCCACTGGTATATATTTGTTTTTTAGTTGGAGGAGCAAGCTTAGCAGCATTACCTATTATTACTGCAGGATTTTATAGTAAAGATGAAATTCTCTGGGGTGTATTAGCTAGTGGTCATATTAACTTATTAATTGTAGGTCTAATCGGTACATTTCTTACAGCACTTTATACTTTTAGGATGATTTTTATTGTTTTTCATGGTAAAGCTGCTTTTAATGTATCAAAATATATACAGCCTGTACAAGGAATAAGCCATAGTTTACCATTACTAGTCTTACTTGTATTATCTACTTTTATCGGTGCATTAATTAAACTGCCACTTACAAGTGTATTGCCTGAAAACTACATTGCTAAAAGTGATAAAATAGCACTAGAAGTTTTTTCTAGTGTACTAGTTATTAGTGGTATTGCTCTAGCATCACTATTATATTTAGGTAAACGGCAAATAGTTAGTAATATCGCACAAAGTGTATCAAGAAAATTTATGATTTTTTGTTGGTTCTATGCCTGGAGTTTTGATTGGTTATATAATAAGTTATTTGTGCAGCCTTATCTATGGATTGCAAAAATTTTACAAAGAGATCCGCTTGATTTATTTATGAATTTTTTTGCGTCATTTGCTTATTTAGCTAATTATGCTTTATCTTTTAGTGAAAATGGCAAAATACGTTGGTATCTAGCATCAATGGGTTTAGGGGCAGTCATTGTATTACTAATACTGCTGTTTATTTAACAGACCTCTAGTAATCTATATTTAGATTTAATAGATGTCTTATTGAGAGATGCGATACGCCATGTTGTTACCTTGGCTAATTTTTATTCCCTTTATTGGTGGACTGCTATGCTGGCAGTGTGAGCGTTTTGGAGCTAAAGCACCGCGTATAGTAGCGTTATTTTCTATGGGATTAGTATTAGTACTAATAGCATATTTATTTTTACAGTATTTTTTTTTGGAAGGCTTGCTAAGTAACAATAAATTAATACAGCTAATAGATTTTCCTCGATGGAAGATCGAGTTTACTTTACCTTGGATTCCAAGTTTTTATATTGAGTTCCATTTAGCTCTTGATGGTTTATCATTATTAATGGTAATGCTAACTGGCCTACTTGGTCTATTAGCCATTCTCTGTTCGTGGTATGAAATTCAAAGTAATCTAGGTCTTTTTCATCTAAATCTCTTATGGATCATTGGTGCTGTGATTGGGGTATTTCTTGCTATTGATATGTTTCTCTTTTTTTTCTTTTGGGAAATGATGTTAGTGCCAATGTATTTTCTAATTACGTTATGGGGTAATAAGTTATCAAGTTATAAAACCCGGATCTCTGTCGCAACTAAATTTTTTATTTATACTCAAGCTAGTGGCTTAATTATGTTAATTGCAATTATTACTTTAGTATTAGTACATTATCAGACAATGCAGATTTGGACATTTAACTATACATTATTATTAAAAACACCAATGTCTCGAAGTACAGAGTATCTATTAATGCTAGGTTTTTTTATTGCTTTTGCAGTAAAGATGCCAGTAGTGCCATTACATGGCTGGTTACCAGATACACATAGTCAGGCTCCAACTTCTGGTTCTGTTGATTTAGCTGGTATTCTATTAAAAACAGCAGCATATGGTTTATTACGTTTTAGTTTACCATTATTCCCACGGGCATCTCATGATTTCGCGCCTATTGCTATGTGGCTTGGTATAATAAGTATTTTTTATGGTGCTTGGATGGCGTTTTGCCAAACTAATATTAAGCGTTTAATTGCTTATGCTAGCGTATCACATATGGGTTTTGTATTAATTGCGATTTATAGTGGTAGCCAACTAGCTTATCAAGGAGCAATTATACAAATAATTGCACATAGTTTATCTGCTGCAGGTATGTTTATTATCTGTGGTCAATTATACGAGCGTTTATATACATATAATATGTATCAAATGGGTGGTATATGGGCACGTATAAAATATTTACCGGCATTATCGCTATTTTTTGCAATGGCAATCCTTGGCATACCAGGAACTGGTAATTTTATTGGCGAATTTATGATTTTATTTGGTAGTTTTCAGATGGTGCCGCTGATCGCTGTAGTAGCTACTTTTGGTATTGTATTTGCTGCGGTTTATTCTTTAGTAATGATACAACGTACTTATTATGGAACAGTAAAATCAAAACAAATATTATCAGATATAACAACAAGAGAATGGTCAATTACTCTTCTATTGGCTGTGCTATTAATACTACTTGGATTTTATCCACAACCTATTCTTAATATCTCTTATGCAACTATAAGTGATATACAGAGATGGTTTTTAATGCCCTTAATCTCCTCAACATTATTAACTTCAAATATAGGGCTATAATTCATAATGATAATAACTCTACAACAATTAATTGGTATGCTGCCACTATTAATTATTGGATTAACAGTAGTAGTGATAATACTATCCGTTGCATGGCAACGTAATCATTTTATTAATGTTATCTTGACAGTTATTGGTTTGAATGTAGCATTATTTTCTCTTTATTTTGTTTGGCAAATAGTACCGCTAAATGTAACATTATTACGTATTGATAACTATTCAATATTCTATACAGGTTTAATATTGCTAGCAAGTTTAGCAAGTGTCACTTTTGCTTACCCATGGTTAACGAGTTATCCTGATAATCGCGAAGAATTTTACCTATTATTATTAATTGCTACACTAGGTAGTATTTTATTAGTAAGCGCTAACCATTTAGCTGCACTATTTCTAGGTATTGAGCTTATTTCATTACCTTTATTCGGATTGATTGGTTATGCTTATCGCCAAAATTATTCATTAGAAGCGAGTATTAAATATATGCTGCTCTCAGCAGTGGCATCATCATTTTTATTATTTGGCATAGCATTATTATATGCTGAATCAGGTAGTTTATTTTTTAGTGAGTTAGGTAGCAGCCTAAATAACAGTCTTATACATCGACCTTTGATTATGGCTGGATTAGGTATGATACTGATTAGCTTATGTTTTAAACTTTCACTAGTACCATTTCAATTATGGACACCTGATATTTATCAAGGCACACCAGCTCCAGTTTTAGCCTTTTTAGCGACAGCTAGTAAAATTGCTATCTTTGTAGTAGTTATGCGTTTATTTCTTTATGCCCCTGTCTCCAATGACAAAGCTATAAATGTATTGTTAACTATAATAGCAATTAGTTCTATTTTATTCGGTAATTTAATGGCTATAACACAGAATAATATAAAACGGCTATTAGGTTATTCATCAATTGCACATTTAGGATATTTACTAATTACATTAATTATAGCACCACTCCAATCATCATTAGATATTATTGGTATCTATATGTTAGGATATTTATGTAGTAATCTAGGGGCTTTTGGTGTAGTTAGCCTAATATCTAACCTATACAAAAAGGTAGATATACGTGGTTTATTTTGGCAAAAACCTCTTTTAGCAGTAGTAATGATAGTAATGATGCTATCACTTGCAGGTATCCCATTAACAATCGGTTTTATTGGTAAGTTTTTTATTATTACCTTAGGTATTAGTGCTCATTTATGGTGTTTGACAAGCGTTATTATATTAGGTAGTATTATTGGATTATATTGTTATTTACGTGTCATTGCTGATCTATTTCTAATTTCAACACAGGAATTACAATACGGTATCGCATATAATTGGATATTAACTGTTGAGGGTATTATAGTATTAATCTGTGCTATTACGGTAATTTTTCTAGGCATATATCCACAACCTTTAATTTCATTCGTAAAATTTATGCAACCAATATTTTAAATTAATAGATTAATAGTAAAAAATAAGCTAATAGTAAATATTACTAGCTATATTTAAATAACAATATTGCTTGCTGAAATATATCTGTTACTTATTTAATAACATCTTTACCAAATGAAAGATTATGCCATAAACATTTGCCCTTTTTTGCTATTATATCAAGTTGTATTTTATGTTCAGCTAATTCATTAGTGTTTGCATGAATAATTTTTAGTGATGAAGTTGGGTGGATGACTGGTTTAATATTTTCTTCTATTACATCTTGTGATTGTAGTTGCTGATTGCTTTCTAGTAAAAATGATATAGATGTCTGTCCACTGGTCATTGCTAAATAAACATCTGCTAAAATTTCAGCATCAAGTAACGCCCCATGCAATTTACGTTTAGTATTATTAATATGATAACGATCGCATAAAGCATCCAAATTATTACGTTTACCCGGAAATAAACGACGCGCCATTACTAGGCTATCGGTTATGGTACAAAAAGTTTCAACTTTTGGAATACTTTCATTTAACATACTAAATTCATAATCTATAAAACTAATATCAAAAGTTGCATTATGAATAACAAGATTAGCTCCGCGAATAAAATTAAGAAATTCTTTAGCAGTATTAGCAAATGTAGGTTTATCTACTAGAAAATCATTACTTATACCGTGAATAGCATAAGCTTCAGGATCTACCTGTCGATCTGGTTTTAGATAAACATGAAAGTTATTACCTGTTAAATGCCGGTTAATCATTTCAACAGCACCAATTTCGATAATTCGATGTCCTTTATAGGGCACTCCTAGTTTATTTAAACCTGTAGTTTCAGTATCTAAAAAAATTTGTTGCCTATTAGTAGTATTCATAGTAGATGCTCATATTAGACTCAAAATTTTAAACAAATAGTAACAATTAAGTTTGTATATAATTTTATGTAATTACCTATTTATAGTAAATTAAACTAATAGTTTATTGTATCAATAATATAGTAATTTATTATTACACTTTAGTTTTATACTAATATAATCTATTTTTATAGTTCTAATTCTATTATTAGGTAAATAAAACTTTACTTGTTATATTAAGTAGAAGTATTTGCATATTCTTTTAAGTATAGTATTTTCCTAATTTTTAATTTTTTTCCTAATTATTATAGCTTTTTTAGAAATAAAAGTAACATTCTCTTTTTTATTTATTAAATATTATCTTTAGATCTTCTGAGTCTCAATTGATATTGTCTAATATTTTTAATATTCTTTGTTCAAAATTAACTTGATAATTTTACTTCTATATTATGTATATTATTGTATATATCATGCAGTATGATTACTATTGTTAGTAAATATTAGGCAATAAATATTGCATTGTTTATTGTTATAAACACTTATAAAAATTTTACTATATAAAGTTATTAATATAAGCTATTAAATAGATAGAGAGCATATTAATTAAGCAGTATACCGCTAATTTATCTAAGTATAAAGATTTATTAAAAAGTAATATATAACATTAGTGTATACCTATTAATGCTACTAAATACTGTTTAACTGACAAAACATAAATAGTTTTATTTATAAAAAGACATGCCTTAAAAACTAAGTAATCGTTGATAAAAAAATAAATTAATTACCTATATAACTATTTTTAATAAAAGATATTGTGATTTTAGATTACTTAAGGGCATTATGTATAAATATATCTTATAATTAAAATAGTAATAGATATAGATTACTTAGGACTAGTAAATTTATTTAAACTTGATATTACTCAAAAAAATAAAGAAAATTCTTTAGCACTAAAAGATAACGTAATAATTTAGGCATTCTAAACATTTATACTTAGTTAAAATTCTAAATACTTACAGTAATAAATATTATTTTTAAAATATAAAAAATTATTTATTTAAAAAAATTAATTAAATAAAAATAAATCTTAAATTTTTAAATAGTTAAATTTTTATTAATTTACATAAAACTTAATTATTTAGAGTCATTATTTTAATATCCAAAATTTTTTAGAGAATTATAAGTGCTTATAATAGGTACTTATATCAGACTTAAAATTTAAATAAATAATTAAGGTATATTAGAAATGCATAAACAAGTAGAAATTTTTACTGATGGTTCGTGTCTTGGTAATCCAGGCCATGGTGGTTATGGTGCGATTTTACGTTATAAACACTATGAAAAAACTTTCAATGGTGGTTATTATTTAACTACGAATAACCGTATGGAGTTAATGGCAGTTATTATCGCTCTTGAAGCATTAACTTCATTTTGTCAAGTTAAGCTTTACACTGATAGTCAATATGTCCATCAAGGTATTAACCAATGGATTCATAATTGGAAAAAACGTAGTTGGAAAACAACCAATCATAATACTATAAAAAATACTAATTTATGGCAAAGATTAGATAATGTAATTCAACACCATCAAATAACTTGGATATGGATAAAGAGTCATGCTGGTCATTTAGAAAATGAACGTTGTGATGAGCTTGCTCGTATTGCAGCTAATACCCCAACTAAAAATGATATTGGATATCAACCTGAATAATCACTAAATTAAAGTAGATTACAATAATTTTTCGTAGCACCTAGTATCCTATTAAATGAAGGTTTATTTGTAACAAATTTTATAGAATTAAATATAAGTGATAATTTACGTTTACGGGCAATAATTAAGCTAACACAACCTAATGCGGAGAGATAGGCATTAATAAAGCCTCCGCCTTGCTTATGCCATGGCAAAACATGAAAACATGATTGATGCATTACCTGATAGTTAAGTATATTAAGCCAATCAAGTACACGCATTTGAGTAAACATTCTGCTAGAATAAGGTTGATGTTGACGTAATATTGGCAATAATTTACCTATTCCTAATAAGCTTAATGGGTTATAATGACTAATTATTAACCAGCCATCGTCAACTAGAACACGATCAAGCTCACATAAAATACCATAAGGATCAATACAATAATTTAAAGTATGCGCTAATAATACAGCATCTACTGATTTTTTAGAAAAAGGTAATCGATAAGGATTAGTAAATATTTGTATAGCTCGACTTTGTTCAGTAATACTAATTTGATGGGTAATAGTACACTGATCACTAGTAATTTCAGTGCTAAGATTACCAATTTTTAGTAAATAAAAACCAAAAAATTTTGGCCACCAAGGTTGCATTTTTTTTCAATAGCAGAACGGTAATATTCTCCCCACTGGAGTTCACTCCAGGACTTGGGTGTATGAATCTTCAGATATAATTGCTTAGGCTTCATATTTTATTATCTTTTATTAAAAGGTTAGTAACTATTATATGGATCTTATTAATATTCCAGCATTAAAAGATAATTACATTTGGTTATTAGCAGATACACAAGCAAATTGTGTAATTATCGATCCAGGATCTGCGATGCCTGTTTTTACTGCATTAATTAAGCGACAATTAACAGCTAATGCAATTTTACTAACACACCATCATTATGACCATCTTGGTGGTGTCATTGAATTACTTAGATATTTTCCAAATTTACCAGTGTATGGACCACAAGAAACCGCTAATAAAGGTGCGACTATTCTTGTTAAGGAAGGTGATAACCTGATTATTGGTAGTCAAAACTTCTCAATTATTGCTATTCCAGGACATACTTTAGGTCATATTGCATATTATAATGCTCCTTATCTTTTTTGTGGGGATACGTTATTTTCTGCTGGTTGTGGTCGCTTATTTGAAGGCACTTATAATCAAATGTATTCGTCAATTCAAAAAATTATGCAATTGCCTGATACTACTCTAATTTGTTCAGCGCATGAATATACAGTTTCAAACTTAGCTTTTGCTCGTTCAATTTTACCTCAAGATAAAAAAATTAAAATATATGAACAACGTGTTAAGCAATTACGAGCGATAAATTACCCTAGTTTACCAACAACTTTACAGCTAGAGCGTGAAGTAAATGTTTTTTTACGCTGTAATGATATTGAATTACAAAAAAAATTAGGGATTACACCTTATTCTACTCCCTTATCTTTGATTTTTTCTGCCTTAAGAATCATGAAAGATTGTTTTTAAAATTTTTATTGTATTATTTATTATAATAAAGTACTATTGCTTAAGTTTTAATCAACTAGATAAGATATTAAGATATCTATGAGGACTAAAAAGATGCTGCTCGTCTTAGTCTTGCTTATAGGATATCAAATATCTAAGTTTGATCAATAGATTTTTTGTACAGCATGCGCATAGTTTGTCTTTAGCGAGTAAAAAAAAATAAAGAAAAAAATATATAGATACTAACTTAAAAAAACACAATACTATGGAAGGATAACATCCTCTTACAAAAAAATTTATGGGATTTTATTAGTAACGAGCTGAAGATAAAAGTTCAGGATAATGCTCTAATTCATAAGCAACGACAAAAATATTTAAAAAATAAGATTAATCTCTGTGATGTAATTGTACGAGCAGAACCTTATCTATACCTAATTGTATCGCAGATTAAGAAACGTAATATTCCAATGGAATTAGTATTTATATCTATAGTAGAAAGTTCTTTTAATCCAAAAACCACCTCATCTGCTAATGCTGCAGGTCTATGGCAAATAGTACCTAGTACTGGGTTACATTATAGTCTAAAACAAAACGAATAGTACGATGGTCGCCGTGATGTATTAGCTTCAACTAATGCTACGCTTAATTTAATACAAAATTTAAATAATACTTTTAATGGTGATTGGTTACTTACTATAGCTGCTTATAATAGTGGTGAAGGGCGAGTTAGACGAGCAATAAAAGTTAACAAAGCACAGGGTAAACAACTTAATTTTTGGATGTTATCACTACCTAATCAAACCTCTATTTATGTATCTAAAATGCTAGCTCTAAGTGATATTATTAAAAATCATAAAAAGTATGGTTTAAATTTGCCAAAAACTAGCGAAAAAAATAGATTAGTCCGTGTTGATATTAGACAGTAGATAAAACTTACGCAAGCTGCTAAAATGTTAGGTTTGCCTCTAACTTGTTTAAAATCTTATAATGCAGGATACAAACATAATATGATAACTTTTCCCTATTATATTATATTACCTAAGTCCCATGTTATGCAATTTAAAAATTTAATAGCAACTACTAAATTAATAAGGATTTAGATAACCTAACTAGTAAAAAATAACTAGTTTTTTAAATACAAGAAAAAATTATAAATTTACAAATAAGTGCTAACTAAGTAAAAGTACTATCTATCAAATTTATAGAAATAATGTAGTTACTAGTATTGTTAAATACCACAACATTATATTAAAACATAATATAATAGAATTAGTAGTTAATCAATTAATTAGGTTAAATAGTTTATAGCTAAGTTTAAAATCAATATAATTGATAAATAATAGAATAAATCTAAATAGTTAAAATAATAAGTTACTATTTATTATTTTATGTTACTGTTATAAAATCTTCTAATATAAGTGCATATCTTAATTATGATATAGTTTTAATTATAATTCACTAACAAAAAGATTAGTAACATGCCAAAAAGAACTTATGCAATAAGGTATGTGGCAGGCCGACCAGCTGAACAAATTTTTCCAAGTTCAGTTCGTCCACAAGTATGGGAATTACTATTAGGCGAACCTTTACGGGCATCAAAATCTTTACGTGTTATGGTATGGAATATTTTTAAGCAGCAACGTACTAATTGGCTATCTATACTTAAAAAATTTGGTAAAGATTCTCAACTTATTTTGCTTCAAGAAGCAAGAGCTACACCTGAAATGGTACATTTCGCTACATCTAACTATTTAGCTACAGATCAGGTTCCTGCTTTTAAGTTTTCACACCACTCTTCTGGTGTAATGACTTTAGCTACAGCTTATCCCGTATATTGTTATCCGTTACGTAAACAAGAACCGTTATTACGTTTATCTAAATCTGCTTTAATCAATATTTATCCTATTTATAACAAACGTTTACTAATGGTAGTAAATATTCATGCAGTAAATTTTAGTTTAGGTATAGATGTTTATAATACGCAACTTAGATTAATAAGTAAACAAATTACGTTACATTCAGGACCATTAATATTAGCAGGAGATTTTAATGCATGGAGTCATCAACGGATAAATGCATTACGTCTATTTGTACATAAGATGAAGTTACAGGAAGTTCAATTTATTATTGATAATCGTAGTCGAGCATTTGGGCATCCCTTGGATTTTATTTTTTTTCGTGATCTATATGTAGATAAAGCATTAGTGTTAATAACTAGGGCTTCTGACCATAATCCACTACTAGTTGATTTTTTATTATAGAATTTAATTCTATAAAATATAATTAAATATTAACTTAATAAGATGAGTTAACTATTTTATGTTATAATATTATTATGTGATTTAGAATTAATTTTTAGTTTTAGTAATTTAAGATAATAAAGGTCAATACTACCGAGTAAATTTTAAATAGTATTAATCAATAATTTTTATATAAAAACGTTCCATAGAATTAAAATATACTATATTTCTATAATGATATTAGTTATATTAAAAAATAACATAGATAAATACGTAGATTAATATTTATTAAGTAACGTAGATTAATATCTATTAAAAACTTTATGTTAATTAGTCGTTCAAATTTTTATAAAAATTACTATTAAGAAATAAAAAAATTAATCCTACAATAGTAGTCTTATAACTTTATTCAATATAAAATAATTTATTTTTGCATAATATTAAGATTATTTATTAATTAATTTTCACTAAAACATATAATTTTAAAAAATTTCAGCATATGTGCATAAATAATAATAATTTTCATTAGTACTAAAAGATAACGTAATAATTATAAGTTATTAAACTAGTATGAATTAAATAAAAATATTATTAATATAATTAAATAATCTAAAGTTATATTAGATTATTACTAAAATAGGTAATAATGGTTTAAATTAATATTTAATCTGACTATAGTAATTTATAACCTAAAATTAGATAAATAAGAGTGTTCAAAAGATTTAATGATGGATTACCAACATTGGTTATTAATAGCGACTAACCAATTTATTAATAGTGAGAGCCCTAAATGTGATGCTGAAATTTTGTTAAGTTTTATTACAGGTAGATCACGTAGTTTTATATTAGCTTTTGGTGAAACTTTGTTAACACTAAAGGAGCTAGCGCTATTAACTCCTTTAGTTAATCGACGACAGCAAGGTGAACCTATTGCCTATTTAATTGGTGAACAAGAATTTTGGTCTTTACCATTAACTATATCTACTGCTGTCTTAATCCCGCGTCCAGATACAGAGTGTTTAGTTGAGCAAGCTCTGTCTTATTTACCACGTACTGCTTGTAATATTTTAGATTTAGGAAGTGGTAGCGGAGCAATTGCATTAGCTTTAGCGAGTGAGCGTCCTGATTGTAAAGTGATAGGTGTTGATATTAGCGCTGAAGCAATAGCGTTAGCGCGTTATAATGCAAGAAAACTAGCACTATATAATGCATACTTTATTCAAGGAAATTGGTTTAAGCCACTAGATCAACGTTTTATGTTAATAGTTAGCAATCCACCTTATATCGATGCTAATGATCCACATCTTACTAAGGGTGATGTACGTTATGAACCCTCTCAGGCGCTGATTGCAAAATTAAATGGCATAGCAGATTTAGCTACAATTATACAACAAACACCTTACTATATTACTGCTTCTGGTTGGTTACTAGTAGAACATGGATGGCAACAAGCTAAACAAATACAAGATTTATTCTATAAGGTTGGATTTAACTCAGTAATTACTCATAAAGATTACGCTGGTCATGATAGGATCACACTTGGTCAATGGAATTTAGTTAATAATATTTAAATAGTCAATAAATTAAATACTATATAATGCTAGTAATTTATCAAACTAATAGTAATGAAGATACTATTTAAAATTATGAATAATATATTTATTAGCTTTATTACTAAGTTTAAGTTTAATACTGTATCTCTTGGTTATAAAGTACTATTAGTTACCAAATGAACTAGTAAAAAATTTTATCCTAACTATATTTATAGATATTTGTAATAATTAGGTAATTTATTAAATTAATACTAAGAGATTTCCTTTTATTAAATATTATTTTTTATATTATATATTTTTAGTTAATTCTTTGTATGAATTTATTAAATAAAGAGATATAGTTAATTAATTTATTAGATAATAACACTAAATGTTAAATATTAAAATAATGAATAAATATAATATCAACACTTAAAGCAAAGAAAATTTAAATAAATATGCTAAACTAATAAGATGAAGATCTGAATAGAAGTAAAATATAATAATTACTTGTAAAATACTTTATATATTACAAATTATATTAATAAAAAACATAGATATAATTAAATTTAAGTTTTAGTAAAGTGGTATTAATTTAGATTAAAATAATTCTGATTATGTTAATAACTATAGTTTAATCTACATTAATCTTAAATGTAATTATATTATTACTTTTAAGTTAAACGGTTTTATTAAATAAAATCCAGAAGCTTTATTATTAAAATGATAAAATATAAATTTACTTAATTTAATAGTGGATTATTATTTTACATTTGATTTGCTAATATAATAGGTTTTAAATATACTTTTAAGGAGAGTATTTTACTTATCCTTAAAAAGTTTATAATATGAAAAATAAAATAATTAGTATCGATAATATAAAAATATCAAACAATAATCCCTTTGTATTATTTGGTGGAATGAATGTGCTTGAATCATCTAAACTAGCAATGGATATTTGTGAACACTATCAGAATATTACTAATAAACTACAAATTCCATACGTATTTAAAGCTTCTTTTGATAAAGCTAATCGATCTTCAATTCATTCTTATCGCGGTCCTGGATTAGAAGAGGGATTAAAAATTCTCCAAAAAATAAAACGAAATTTTGGTGTAAAAATAGTGACAGATGTACATGAAATCAGTCAAGTACAGGTTGTAGCTGAAGTAGTTGATATATTGCAATTACCTGCTTTTTTAGCACGTCAAACTGATTTAATTATTGCAATGGCTAAAACAGGTAAGGTGATTAATATCAAAAAACCTCAATTTATTAGTCCCGGACAAATGAAAAATATTGTCGAAAAATTTATAGAAGCAGGCAATAATCAGATTATTATTTGTGATCGTGGTAGTAATTTTGGTTATGATAATTTAGTTGTTGATATGCTAGGTATTAATGTTATGATACAAACAACTGGTGGATACCCTGTTATTTTAGATGTAACTCACGCATTACAATACCGTGATTCTTTTAGCCTAACTTCCTGTGGGCGTCGTACACAAGCAGCTGAACTTGCACGTGCAGGTATTGCAGTGGGGTTAGCAGGATTATTTCTTGAAGCACATCCTGATCCTAGGATAGCAAAATGTGATGGCCCATCAACATTACCATTAGATAAACTTGAGCCTTTTTTACAACAGATGAAAGCTATTGATGATTTAGTTAAAAATTTTCTTGTATTAGATATAATAAATAAAAAATGGTATTAATTTTATTATTATCTTATCTTAAATATTAAATATGGCGGTGAGAAAGGGGTTCGAACCCTTGATACGCTTTCACGTATACACACTTTCCAGGTATGCTCTTTCAACCACTCAGACATCTCACCGTTTTTCTTACTATTTATAACTATACTATAGTATTACTTTAAATAGTAATATACTTAAAGTTAAGTTAAATTTGTTAGTTATTATGATACAGATCATTTATTTATTTTAAAAAAATCAAATATAAATTATTCACAAAAAAATTAAGCTATAAAATTAGCTCTATAATAACTAAAATATTATAGAAATTTTTGCTTTTATCTAGTGTTATATTTAACATAAATAAATAAAAATTAATGAAACATAATAACTACCAGAAATTTAATTTCAATTAATAACTAATAAAAGTATAATATATTTTATATGTGTAATATTAGAAATAAGTTATTAAAAATATATTATACGTAATAATATTAGGAATAATATCTTATAAGCGCAACTTTTTCTATTTATTATTATTCTTATTTATTGCGCTACTTAACATATCTGCTGGTTTTACCCATTGTTCAAATTCTTTCTCAGTTAATCCTAGCATTAGAGCAGAATCTTTTAATGTTATTCCTGTTTCATGTGCATTTTTAGCAATTTCGGCTGCTTTATCATAACCAATATATGGGCTTAGTGCTGTTACTAACATTAAAGAATCATTAAGTAATTGAGCAATGCGTTTTTTATTAGGTTTAATACCTATTACGCAAAATTGATTAAAACAATGAATACCATTAGTTAGCAATCGAATAGATTGTAAATAATTATAAATAATCATCGGACGAAATACATTTAATTCAAAATTTCCAGAAGCACCACCAATATTTATCGCAACATCGTTACCAATTACTTGAGCACATAGCATTGTCATTGCTTCACATTGTGTTGGATTAACTTTTCCTGGCATGATAGAGCTACCTGGTTCATTTGCTGGAATAGATATTTCACCAATACCACAACGCGGACCTGATGATAACCAACGAATATCATTTGCTATTTTCATTAAAGAAACAGCTAAACCTTTTAATGCACCATGACTATGGACTAATGCATCACAAGTTGCTAATGCCTCAAATTTGTTAAAAGCAGTAATAAAAGGCTGTTTTGTGTACTCTGCAATTTCTTGTGCAACCTGTTTTGCATAATTAGGATGTGTATTTAATCCGGTGCCAACTGCTGTACCACCTAAAGCTAGTTCGTATAAATGTGAGATCGTTGCTTCAATATGTGTCTTGCTATGTGCTAACATTGATGCCCAGCCAGATATTTCTTGTCCTAATGTTAATGGTGTTGCGTCCTGCAAATGAGTTCGTCCAATTTTAATAATATCTTTAAAAGAGAATTCTTTGTCTATTAATGTTTGGTATAATTTTTTTAATACTGGTAATAAATTTTTATTTATACCTATTACCGCTGCAATATGCATCGCAGTAGGAAATACATCATTAGAACTTTGACTTTTATTTACATCATCATTCGGATGAATTAGACTGTTTTGACCACGTTGACCATCTAAAATTTCGCTCGCACGATTACCTAATACTTCATTCATATTCATATTAGTTTGTGTGCCTGAACCTGTTTGCCAAATAGAAAGTGGGAATTCATCTAAATGCTTACCTTCTAACACTTCGTCAGCAGCCTGAATGATAGCCTTTGCTTTTTTTTCTCCTAAAAGTTTTAAATTCATGTTAACTTTTATTGCAGCACGCTTTGTTATAGCTAGTGCATAGATTAATTCTTTAGGCATTTTTTCCTGTGAAATAGCAAAGTATTTTAATGAACGTGCAGTTTGTGCTCCCCATAAACGATCATTAGTAACTTCAATTAACCCTATTGAGTCTTTTTCTATACGAATAATAGTCATTACTTTTGCCTCTAAAAAAATTAAATAGATTTCCTATAAAGCTATCCTTTAATATATCTATATTATCTAGCATAATAATATATAAAATTATTAAAATAATATATTAAAATTATTTACTTTACGATTTATAAATAATTTAGAATAATTTCTTATAGGAATTATAATAAAAATTCATAATGCACTATGAACTAGTATATATGCTATAATTAGCACTGATAATACTAATACTAATACTAATACTAATACTAATACTAATAAATTATTTTATCTATTATTTAACTTAATTATAAAAAATCTATAAAATCATCTAAATAATTAGATAATTATTTAGATATTTAATTAGTATATATTACAAAAATTATTATTAATTTAAATTTATTTTAGTATAAAACTGTTAAAAGCAATTTGCTAAGGTAAATACTATAAATATTATGCTCAATATGGAAAATCATAATTATAAAAACACTAATAATAAGCTAAAACTAATTTATATTAGTATTTCTTAGTAAGGTAAAATACTTTTATATTATTGAATATATAATAGAGAGTTTTTAACTATATTAAAAGCAAATAACAGTCAATATGACATTCATTATTATTTGATGATAACTTTTGAGTGTCTTTATATTTAATATAAAAATATTATATATAATTCTTATTTTTTTCTATAGTTTTAATTAATAGAAAAGTATCTACGATAGTATCGTAGATACTTGGGGATTATTAATAAATAGTTATCCAAACATAACCTAAGTTTTTAACTACTTATTATTTACTTGTATTTATCTATTATACTAAGTATTTTTTACTATTTTTAAAGTTAAATTATATTTAGCGCTAATTAAATGATAAATTTTTTTCTAGTATCTTTATTACTTTGTATTCTATAGATACTTTCTTGTTTAAAAGATCATTAATAACACTCATATAAAACGTTAGTTTATAAAGAAGTTATTAAATATTTATTTTCAAAGAGGATTAATAAATATATTATATCTATTGTAGTTTTTACATTAGCTATAATAGATATTTTACAGATAATATTAAAAGCATTAAATATCTATTTTATAATTAAATTATTATAATAAAAATAAAAATCTAATATAGTATTACTAATATAGTCCATTATACTTATTTAAGTATAAGCTATTAAATAATTAATATTTATTACAAAACTAAAGTTAGAGATATAGTTATTTTAACTTGTTTACAACAGTATAATTAATATTAATTATACTAAACTTAAGAGTATTTACTGCTTTATTATAATTATAATAATTAATATAATCCGTTGCACCTTAAGAATTATTATATATAACTAATACCTTTAACATTTATTAAGTAATATTAACTATTAAAATAATAGTAAGTTACTAAATTATAATAATATTATTTATTAAGCTTATAATCTATAACTAAAATATTAGGTTAATAAATTTAATGCAACCATCAATAATATTTTTATGTTTAATAACTAAATTATTTTTATTAAAAAATATATTATAGCTATTATTTATCATGTATTTTTTAATTATTATGACTCTATAAGTATCAACTATAATCTTTTATGTCTAAAAAATACAAGTAGTTTAATATTATTTAAAATTACTAGTTATTATAAATAGCATAATCTTTAAGATCTACTCATATAGTAATAATTTTATATTTATCAATAATTAATGATATAATAATGATATTTTGTATTTTTGATTAAATCTACCTATTTTAGGTGCTTCTTGTACTTAAAAGTTATCTAGATAAATTAATTAGACTAATCTTACTTAGTGTAAACTAGTATTTTTATACTATCATGCTATACGTAATTACTGTATAGAGCGCATACTAAATTACTTAGCTAGTTTTCTTATAATTAGATAACTAATCTACCAATATGTTAATGCTAGGTATTTAAAATATTTATTAATTTTATTAAGGGGACTGATAATATGCATTAGTTTAAATGATTTTAATTTTAAATTATAGCAGTAAAATACCTTATAGTTAAAACTAAAAATTTATAGTGTATCAATATATAATAAATAACTTTATATAATTTATATTTATTGCTATGTTAAATATAACAACTTAAAATCTACTTAACTAAATGATAATTAGATTAATAAATACTTACTAAAACAAAAAGTCTTCATAAATAATTTTTTATTAACGATATAATAGATTTTATCTATTTAAATAAAAGTTATAAAATAATTTTTATCTTGTAATTTTCTATTATTTTATCCTAAATAATGTAGTAAAATATGCGCTTTCATATAAATAAGATAATATTTATGCTTAATAGGTTTCTTGCAAAAAACGCAGCAAATACTATAAATTTTATGATAAGTAAAAAGATTACGTTTACAAAAAAAGAATCTACTTTATAGTTTCTTTTAAAAATTTATTCTTTATTACGAAAATTTTACTAATAATTTATTAGAAATTTTTCGAATAATATTTAGATTTTTTCTGTTAATTTTACTTTCATATTTTTTTCTTAAATAATTGTTTTATCAGCACTCTTTTATCTTATTAGTCTAGATAATTTCTTTTTATAATATACTATAGTTATGTTATTTTTTAATTCTACTATTAATATATTAAGTTACTCATTTTCTTACTATATACTATCATTAAATATACATCTTCTTTTGTAACTACACGTTTATATCAAATATAAATAATACTATTTTCTATTAACTATTTAGCTTTTATTTTAGGTAACTTAATAAAGTTTCTTTTAATAGAATATATTAAATAATATTATTACCTATAATCTATTATTTAAATTAATGAATTAAAGATAGTACTAAGAGTTTGTACAGGATTAGTAGATTTAGTGATAGGTCGCCCAATTACTATATAATCTACTCCGGCATTAAGTGCTTGTTTTGGTGTCATAGTATATCGTTGATCACTATTAGCACTTCCTGTTGGGCGTATACCTGGTGCGATTAATTTAAATGCTTTACCACAAAATTGTTTCAATTTAAATGCTTCCTGGGCAGGACAAACTACCCCATCAAGACCGCAATTTTGACTTAATTTAGCTAAATTTTCTACTTGTTCAGAAAGACTGATATTAATACCAATATCTAATAAATCAATAGATTCCATACTAGTTAATACCGTAACAGCAATTAGCAAAGGTGCATCATTGCCATAAGGTAACAAAGCTTTTTTAGCTGCTTGCATCATTCTGCTACCTCCACTAGCATGAATATTTACTATCCATACACCTAGTTCTGCAGCTGCTGCTACTGCTCGCGCTGTGGTATGAGGAATATCATGAAATTTAAGGTCAAGAAAAACATTAAAACCACGCTGATGCAATTTTCGAATAAATACAGCACCGTATAAGGTAAACATTTCTTTACCTACCTTTAACTGGCATACCTGTGGATCAATACAATCAACAAAAGCTAACGCATGATTGATATTAGCATAATCTAACGCCACAATAATGGGAGATGAATTAATGATATTCTTACTTCCTATTTTAGCTTTTATTTTTAATCTTCTATAAAATAAAATTTTTACTAAACACTTCTATTACTTATTTAGTCTATAATTAACCTAATTAAGATTAAAGTTTAATGTAAATGATGGTACTAATAAAAATAAATATGTGATTAAGTAATATTCATAAAAATAACAACGTAATTCAATGTACACTATCTAGTAAATATATTACGCAATAACACTAAGTTATCTTTATACAACTTTTTTGTATTAATTAAATAAAAGTATATTAATAGATAAAAAGTTACGCTACATTTTATTTTTTTTTATTCTTAATCTACTCTACTAATATAAGTTGATTTATAACATTACTATATTTTAGCATAAAACTATAAAAACTTTATTTAATTTTTAACTTCATATAAATATTAATAATAATGATATTATTACATAGAAAAAGTTATTCTAATAGCTTCTTTATCCTATTTTAGGATCTATTTTAGTAAAATAACTCCTTAATAAATTTAGTCTTATTAATATAAATTTATTTTAAAATACTAATATTTTATTATACTATTCATTTCTTAATATTGCTTTTGATATTTTTTAGTTTTATCCAAATAAAATTTTTATTATTGTCTATAATACTATTTTATAATAAAATAAGCTATTTTAAGTGTTTGTCTTCTTTACATTGCCTAATTAATTTTGTACTATAAAAATTATAATTACCTAATTATTTATAATTTAATAAAATATTAATAACCACTATATAGCAAAAATATAAAAGTTTTACTTATTAATTAATAAATTAATATATCTTTAGAATTGTCATATAGACAGTAACTACATAATTGTATCTAATTATTAAATAACTAATAATTATATTTAAAAACTAAAAAGGAATTTTCTATTAATACTTAATAAATATATCTTATAATTAACTTTATATGTATAAGAAATAAATTTCTCAAGATATTATGATATGCTTTAATAATAGAAATATTTTTATAATATATTAAAATAAAAGTCTACTACTTCGTTTTTAATTAGAAAAAGAAAAAAATTAACTTTAATATCTATATTTATAAATAAGTGATTGGTGTTTTATTTATTTTACTAAAAGTTTTTACACCACATATATTAATATACACAAAATAACTTTCTACTAAAGAGTTATATTAGATGTAGATAGGGTTGTTATTTACCATTAATTAATCTAGCTATAATTTAAGTTGTTTAATTTTTCGACGCGCTTTATAAAGAGAAATATATACTTGTAGATAAAATAAAGCACATATAATACATCCTAATAAAAATCCAATTGTAAAAAAAATTACTAATAACGTTGATACTCGGTATTCACCTTGAGCTAATAGATAATTAAAGGTAATTATTTGATTATTAAATGCTCCTAAGCTTATAGAAACTATTAAGATTGCAAGCATTAACAAAAAAAATAGTAAATATTTCAAATTTTACTCCGTAGAGTGAATTAATATTCATAGGTTGTGTAGTTACTTGTAAAAATAAAAAATATTAATTAGTAAATATTTATAAAAAAGTAATTATGCTACATAATATCTACTGTAGTATAGTTATATTAAAAATATGATACATAAAATAATATTATAAGTTTATTAAAGTAACTATGCTACTATTAGTAAATAAAAATTATATAATGAGCAATAGATAATACTAAATCATTATCTATTTAAATAAAATACAGGAAAACATTTTCCTTCAGAGTCCTATATTTATATGAAACTAAAACGTGTAGCAGAAACTAAATTACCTACTCCTTGGGGGGATTTTTTACTAGTTTGTTTTGAAGAACTAACGAGTAGTCATGAACATTTAGCATTAATTTTTGGTGATATTTCAGGCCAATCTTCTATACTTTCTCGGATCCATTCAGAATGTTTAACTGGAGATGCATTATTTAGTTTACGTTGTGATTGTGGTTTTCAGCTTTATGCTGCAATGCAGCAAATTGCTGAAGAAGGTAGTGGTATTCTTATTTACCATCGTCAGGAGGGGCGTAATATTGGTTTATTAAATAAAATTCGTGCTTATGCCCTTCAAGATAAAGGAGCAGATACTGTTGAAGCGAATCATCAGTTAGGATTTAAAAGTGATGAAAGAGATTTTACGCTATGTGCTGACATCTATCAGATACTAGGGGTCAAAACAGTACGGTTATTAACTAATAACCCAGAAAAAGTTAAAATATTAATGCAATATGGATTAAATGTCATTAAACGAGTACCACTCATCGTTGGTGAAAATTCAAAAAATAAAAAATATCTTGCTATTAAAGAGGCTAAAATGGGACATATATTTAAGAACAAGTGACAATGTTACTTGTTTAGTAAGTATTTATGGTAAATCTAATATATAGGTCTACTTATTCATTATTTTATGTTATAAATAGTATAATTAGACTCTTACTTAATTAGAGCTATTATCTCCTTAGTTAACCACTTAAGTTTAACTTATTTGTCTTATCTTAATATTTTGGTTGCATCATCTCTTATTTATATTACTTTATAATATAAAGTACTATAATATATTGACAGTATAATAACCTATTACTATTATTGATATAATGTTTTAATTATTTACCTATTCATAGTAAAATATGAATAGGTAAATAGTAATCTTTTAATCTAAATAATATTTATTAGTTAATAAATATTATTTAGATTAATTCTTTTATTAAAATTTACATTAATTTTTTGGTAGTTAATTAATTTTTCTAAAAAGAAAGCTATTTAGATAAAATTGGTAATATTTGTTTTTATATTACTAGTTTTATTAAATTTTTTATTTATATATTTAATGATATAATTTCTTATATTTTTCTATAGTAAGTATAATATTAAATATATACTAGAATAAAGATTTATCCTAGACGGTAACCAGTGAAATTATGCTAATTTTAGCAAAAATATAAATAACATTATTAATAATAACCTATTATATTACATATATAATTAATAAAAATATAGCTATAAATAATAATTATTATATTTATGTATTGTTCCTATTTTATTACTATAGATAACATAAAAAATTATTGTCTAGATAAAATAAATAATAAATTTAATATAGAAAATATATTTGTTTCCTCTATTAAAGATAGTGTTGATATATTATTTAATATAATTAGTAAATTTTTTAAAATATTAAAACCTTATTAAATAATATTTAAAATAGAAACTAAATATAGATTACTATATATTTTGCATTATAAATATTAATATAGTGTAATAGAATACATTGTTAATTACATAATATAGTCAGATAAAAATTTACTAAATATTAGATGATATTATTATCTAATATAAGTTATTAACTTAAGATAATAAACATTAATTTAAATTATAAGAATAGTATAAATATATTAATAAACTAGTAAATAATTATTCACTAAGACTATCAGTCTTAAATAAATTAAGTTTAGCTATGTGTGAGTAAAAAGTAACATAAGTTTCTATCACTTTTGTTATTAATTTAATCAAAACTTAAGGTTTAATTTGTTCATCGATCCAAGTAGAAAGTAAATGGTAAGAAATTACCAGAACCATCGGACCAATAAATAAACCAATCATACCCAAAGATAATAAACCACCAATAACACCAAAAAAAATCAATATCATTGGTAAATTGGCACTTTTACGAATCAATAATGGACGTAAAACAGCATCAAAAATACTAAGGATACAACTCCATACCAATAACATACTTCCCCAAACTGGGTTATTATCCCAATAAAGCCAAATAATAGCTGGTATAAGCACCAATAAAGGCCCTAGTTGAACAATACAAAGAATAAACATAAGAACAGTAAGCAAAGTTACATAAGGAATACCTACAATCGCTAAAGTAATACCACCTAAAATAGCTTGGACTAATGCGGTTACTACTACTCCAAATGTTACCGCTCGAATAGACTGTATAGCTAAAATAATCGTAAAATCTCCATTTTTATTTGCTAATCGCATAGCAAAATAACGGATACCTTGAGCAATCTGCTCGCCACGAAAGTAAAATAAAATACTAAATAACAACATGAGTGTTAAATGAATAATAAAACGCCCAAGATAAGCTGCTTGTGAAACAAACCAAGTAGCTGTTTTACCTACATAAGGTCGTAACTTTATTAATACTTCATTACCGCTACTAGCAATTAAACTATGCCAACTATTATAAACTTTACCTCCCACTAAAGGTACAGCATTTAACCATTTCATTTCAGGAAAATGCATATTAGCACGACTGCTTGCCCAAATTATCAAGGGCAAACTATTTGTTAGTAAACTATTAACTAATAAAGAAATTGGGATAATAAAGAATAAAATCAGTAATAATGTCATAATAATAACAGCTAGAAAACGTCGTTTCCAGAGCAAAACTTGTAACTTGATTAATAATGGCCAAGTAACAATTACTACTATGCCAGCCCAAGTTAAATCTATAATAAAAGGTTTTATAATCCAAAAACTGGCAATTATCATTACTAAAATAAATAATATGCAAAATATTAATTTAGGTAAATCATAATATTCTTGTTGTAAATTATTCATCATTAGTCTCTTAGTTATTATAATAAATAACAGATTAGATCTTATAAAACCTAAAATAGGTGAAAACATAGTTTTATACAAAACTATACCTAATAAGTTTTGAATTATAGCAAAATAATAATTAATCTAATTCTAAAAAGTATATAAGTAACACATAACTAAGATGAGTATGAGCAACTAATACTGCTGTAATTTAAAAAATAAAGGTATACAAGAGTTTTATTATAAAAACAATTTATTAAATTATAGCAGCGTAATTAAAATATATTTACTTGTTTTTAATAAATAAATTTTCTATATCAAGAATCTTATAATTTAATTTATATAAAGTTTTAATAAAATAAAAGATATTGTTATATTATTACTTTTTGTAAAGGCTTTACTTGGTCCTATTTATATTTAATAGGATTAAGAATCAAAAATAAGTAAGAGACATATAATGCTGTTATATATATTTAGTAGTAATTTTACTATGCGTTAAACAAGATTTTATTTATTAGGTCTATTGCTTTAGATGCATATTCCTATGTTAAAGATTATTATTTATACATGTATAAGGCTTATTTTTTCTTTAATAGTTAATACGTATTAAGTGAATATTAATAGATAAGTAATTTTAATAATGTTTAATAATAAATTATTTATCTATTAAATATTAAGTTATAAAACTATAATTATAGTACATAGTCTTAAGTTTTAAAGAGTAATTTTTACTTAAGTAGTTATACTCTAAAAAATATAACAGAAATTATTAAAACTTATAATTTTATTAATAAATATATAGATAAGCAAGCAAAAGTTTCCTAAGTAAGGATTTTTAGTTAAAATTAGCACATAGAGTAGTTTACTATCATATATAATAAAAAGAAATTAATTAATATATTAAACGTATTTTAGCTAACAGCTTAATTAAAAACATAGTAAACATAAGAGGTTATAAATAGATTTTAAATAAAAAATAAGGTAGGTTTATATGCAACAAAGTATTGTTAAGGAATTCTTGATTAATGATAATAATTGGTTGGGTATCATCATTACTAAAAATGCTGCTATGCAAATTGTAAAATTGATGCAACAAAATTTACATGCTAAAGGACTAAAACTAAGCGTAAAATCATCTGGCTGTGCAGATTTTACTTATGTTCTAGATATTGTTAAATCACCAGCTAATGATGATCTTTTATTTGAATACCAGAAAGCAAAACTCTATGTACCTTTAAAGGCAATGCCCTTTATTGATGGGACTAAAATGGATTACGTCCGTGAAGGACTAAATCAGATCTTTAAATTTGATAATCCTAAAGCTCAACATTCCTGTGGATGTGGTGAGAGCTTTAGCGTTTGAGTGATATAAATGACACAAAGTAATGATAAAAACTCTAAGGATGCATTAGCTTGGGTTAATAGCAGATATTATAAAGAAGGATTTTTTACCCAATTAGCAACTGACCAATTAGCTAAAGGGCTTAGCGAAGATGTAATCCGTGCTATTTCAGCTAAACGTAACGAACCAAAATGGATGTTAACATTTAGGCTAGATGCTTATCATGGATGGTTAAAAATGAAAGAACCACACTGGTTAAAAGCACACTATAAAAATCTTAATTATCAAGATTATAGCTATTACTCTGCGCCCTCTTATAATTATTGTGACAATAACTATGACTCAAAAGATATAGTAGAAGAAGTATCTACCAATAGCATAGGAAAAAATTTTTATCTTACTGCTGAGGTTGAATCTGCTTTTACTAAGCTTGGTGTACCTGTACGTGAGGGGGTTGAAGTTGCTGTTGATGCTATTTTTGACTCCGTTTCTGTTGCTACTACCTATCGTAAACAATTATCCGCACATGGTATTATTTTTTGTTCACTTAGTGAAGCCATTCAAAAATATCCTAAACTAGTACAAAAATATCTCGGTTCGGTTGTATCCATAAAAGATAATTTTTTTGCTGCTCTTAATGCAGCGGTAGCTTCAGACGGTACTTTTATCTATATACCTAAAAGTGTGCGCTGTCCAATGGAGTTATCAACCTATTTCCGTATTAATGCAGCTAAAACTGGTCAATTTGAACGCACTATTCTTATCGCTGATGAAAATAGTTATGTTAGCTATATTGAAGGTTGCTCAGCACCTGCGCGTGATACTTCTCAGTTACATGCTGCTGTAGTTGAAGTAATTTTGCATAAAAATGCTGAGGTAAAATATTCTACGGTGCAGAACTGGTTTGCTGGTTCAAATGCTACTGGCGGCATCCTTAACTTCGTTACCAAGCGTGCCTTATGTCAAGGCACTGGGTCAAAAATGTCGTGGACTCAATCAGAAACTGGATCAGCAATTACCTGGAAATACCCTAGTGTAATTTTGCAGGGGGATTATTCTATTGGAGAATTTTTCTCAGTAGCACTAACTAATAGAAAACAACAGGCTGATACTGGTACAAAGATGATCCATATTGGAAAAAATACTAAATCAACTATTATCTCTAAAGGAATCTCAGTCGGAAATAGCCAGAATACTTATCGTGGGTTAGTAAAAATTCTATCTAGTGCTAGTAATGCACGAAATTTTACCCAATGTGATTCTATGTTAATTGGTAGTCATTCAGCTGCTCATACCTTTCCCTATATTGAAGTAAAAAATCATTCAGCCCAACTAGAACATGAAGCAACAACCTCAAGAATTGGTGATGATCAATTATTTTATTGTCGTCAACGTGGCATTAGTGAAGAGGATGCAATTTCGATGATTATTAATGGGTTCTGTAAAGATATATTTTCAGAGTTACCGTTAGAGTTTGCTGTAGAAGCACAGAAATTATTAGCTATTAACCTAGAACATAGCGTTGGTTAATACTCTATTTTTAGTAATCTACTCACTCATGTTTAGTGTATAGTAGAAACACAGAAATTATTAGCTATTAACCTAGAATATACGTTGGTTAATACTCTATTTTTAGTAATCTACTCACTCATGTTTAGTGTATAAAGGAAATAGTATGTTATGTTAAGTATTAAGCAGCTAACAGCTAGTATTAAAGGTAAAACTATCCTCAAAGAGATTAATCTTAAAGTAAAATCTGGAGAAATACATGCTATCATGGGCCCTAATGGCTCAGGAAAAAGTACTCTTGCAGCTGTATTAGCTGGAAAGGAAGGATATAAGGTTACTCATGGTGAAATTTTATTTCAAAATAAAAATTTATTAAACTTAAAACTAGAGGAAAGAGCCAGGGAAGGTATCTTCCTTGCTTCTCAGTATCCAGTTGAAATTCCTGGGGTTAGCAACCTTTTTTTCTTACAGACGGCTGTTAATGCTATTCGTAAATACCGGCAACAATCTGTATTAGATCATTTTGATTTTACAGATTTTATTGAAAAAAAAATTAATTTATTAAAGATGAAAAAAGATTTACTAACCCGCTCAGTTAATGTTGGTTTCTCTGGTGGCGAAAAAAAACGTAATGATATTTTACAAATGATAACATTAGAACCTAATCTATGTATTTTAGACGAAACTGATTCCGGTTTAGATATTGATGCTTTAAAAACTGTCTCTGATGGTGTTGATTCACTGCGTAATAATAAGCGTGCTTTTATTATTATTACTCATTATCAGCGTATTTTAAATTATCTAAAACCAGATTTTGTACATGTTCTATATCAAGGTAAAATTATCGAAACTGGAGATTTTATGCTAGCAAAAAAATTGGAGGAACAAGGTTATGACTGGCTTATTACCAGATAATGATCTGCTAGTACAGTTTAGCCAATTATTTCAGCAACGGACTAGTTTATCTAACATGCAAGCTCATTGGCAACAGTATCACTGGAAAGAAACAATAAAATTAGGTTTTTCAAATCACAAACATGAAGATTGGAAGTATACATCTCTCGATCGGTTATTACAATATAGATTTAATTATGCACAAAAATTGAAAATAAGTAAACAACAATGTGATTGTCTAGCATTACCGTTAGATAGTCACCGATTAGTATTTTTAAATGGTAGATTTATTGCATCTCTCAGTGATAATATTTATGAATCCTACCAGGTTAGTTCTTTGGTAGAACAAAAAAACATACCAGTAGCAGTACATGCAGAAGTATTTTTACATCTTACAGAAAGTTTAGCACAAGAAAGTTTATTAATTCGTTTAGCTGCAGGAAAAAAAAGTAATAAGCCATTATATCTACTACATATTAGCTCTGGCCAAACAGATAATCAAAATAAAAATATAATTAACAGTAGTTATTATCGTCATCATTTATTAATAGAAGAGAATGCAAAAATACAGGTAATAGAACATTTTGTTAGTCTAAATAATCAGTCACACTTTACCTGTGCACGCTTAACAATATCCCTAGGTGATAATGCACAGTTAACGCATTATAAATTAGCATTTGAAAATCAGCATAGTTATCATTTTTCTCATAATGATTTAATACTTGGAAATCATGCCTACGCACATAGCGATAGTTTTCTACTTGGTGCTAATTTAACCAGGCACCATACTAGTGCTCAACTTAATGGCAAAGGAAGTTATATATCAATTAATAGTCTATTATTACCTTTTAGAGAAGAGATATGTGATAGTCGCACTTATCTAGAGCATAATAAAGGTCACTGCCACAGTCAACAATTACATAAAACTATAGTCTATAATAATGGTAAGGCAGTATTTGATGGCATATTAAAAGTAGCACCACATGCTGTAAGAACAGATGGGAAAATAACTAACAATAACTTACTCCTTAGCAAACAAGCAGAGGTTAATACAAAACCACGGTTAGAAATTTATACAGATGATGTTAAATGTAGCCACGGTGCAACAGTAGGATATATTGATATTGAACAGGTGTCTTATTTACGGTCTCGTGGTATTAGTAAAACTAAAGCTAAACAAATGATTATTTTTGCTTTTGCTGCTGAACTTACAGAATCACTAAAGAATAAGATTATTCATCAACAAGTAGTAACCCGTATCACTAAACGTTTAAAACGGATAGATATATGATTAATAATAACTTGCATGATAATAAACAAGCTAAAGTAGACAATAATCTGCAAATAAAAAATTTTTCTATAGAACAAATTAGAGCTGATTTTCCACTACTCAGTAGACAGGTTAATAATATTCCACTTATTTACTTAGATAGCGCAGCAAGTGCACAAAAACCACAAGTAGTAATTGATAGTGAAATGAATTTTTATCGTAAGTATTACGCAGCAGTAAATCGTGGTATCCATACTTTAGGTGAAAAAGCAACAGAAGCTATGGAACACGTACGTTGTCAAGTTGCAGATTTTATTCATGCTAAAACAGAACAAGAGATTGTTTTCGTTAAAGGTGCTACTGAGGGTATTAATTTAGTAGCTAATAGCTATGGGGATCATTTTCTTAATACTGGTGATAGTATTATTATTACCGAGATGGAACATCATGCTAATATTGTTCCTTGGCAAATTTTAGCCAAGAAACGTGGTCTTATTATTAAAATATGGCATTTAACAACTTCTGGAGAATTAGATTTAAATGACCTATCAAAATTAATTGATCACCATACCCATTTACTAGCAATTACACATATTTCTAATGTACTAGGTACGATAAACCCAATACATGATATTGTAATGAAAGCAAAAGCGCTTGCAAAAGATTTAGTAGTATTGGTTGATGGTGCACAAGCAGTAATGCATCAGCAAGTTGATGTACAAGCATTAGATTGTGATTTTTATGTATTTTCTGGCCATAAATTATATGGACCGACTGGTATTGGCATACTATATGGTAAAAATAAATTATTACAAATGATGCCTCCTTGGGAAAGTGGGGGATCAATGATTAAAACTGTCAGTTTAACAGAAGAAACTACTTTTGCTGATGCTCCAGTACGCTTTGAAGCTGGTTCACCTAATACTGCTGCTATTATTGGCATGGGAGCTGCTATAAACTATATTAATCAGCTAGGATTAACTAGAATTCAGCATTATGAACAGTCACTAATGACTTATGCATTAAAAAAGTTAAAGCAAGTACCAAACTTTAAACTTTATGGTTCAGAAAAAAATCGTGCTGGAGTTATTGCTTTTAATTTAGGGCAGCATCATTCCTATGACGTTGGTATTTTTCTTGATAAGTATGGTATTGCTATTCGTACAGGTCAACATTGTGCTATACCACTAATGAAATTTTATAACGTATCTACTATGTGTCGTGTTTCTCTGGCGCTATATAATACGTATGAAGAAATTAATCAACTGGTTACTGCATTACAAAGTATTGAGTGCCTTTTAAATTAACCATTATAATATAATTAAGTAGCTTTAATTTTACGTATTAAGGAAAAGCTATGGCAATATTGCCAAGTAAACAAAAATTGCTTGCTAATTTTAATCGTTGCCTTAATTGGGAAGAAAAATATCGTTATATAATTGAATTAGGGATGCAATTACCAGCATTAACGAAAGAACAACGGCAACCACAAAATTTAATTGCTGGTTGTTATAGCCAAGTATGGATTAGCGTTACATTAACAAAAGAGAATCAAGTATTATTTGCTGGAGACAGTGATACTGTAATTGTTAAAGGGTTAATGGCAATAGTATTTATTCTTTATCAAAATTTGCTACCAGAACAAATCATTAAGTTAGATATACAGCCCTTTTTCTCTGAGCTGGCATTAAGTCAACATTTAACGCCGCATCGTTCTCAAGGGCTAGAATCTATGGTACGCGCTATCTATACTGCAGTAGTACACTTAACCTAATAAACACTAGATATTTTCTAATAAAAACAAGTAGTAACTAATAAAATAGCTTAGTTATCTTTTTATTAAACTCTATAATCTTAAGATTATAGAGTTCTATTTGTTAATTATTTTATTAATTCTATCATTATTTTAAGTTTTGTTAATTCTCTTTTTACTATTATCCTCCCACTTATACTAATAAAGAACATATATAGATGTTACTAATATTTTACATATTCCATTATTTAGATTTAGAGTTATCTAGTGTTTTTTTGAGTTTTAAGGTCTACTATAAGTATTTAATACTGCGCTTTACAGTTTTATACTAATATAATATCTAAAATTATTCTTAGTAATATGCTAATTAATAATAATTTAATAATTATATTATTACATGCCTAGATTATAGTTATATACTAATTATTTTAATAAAATTAATATAGGGCTAGATATTAAATACTACTAGTACTAGCAGTATTGTGCTATCATTTCTGTCTAAATCTTTAGTTTTTACTTCAATATAGCTAAATATTTCATATTTACTAAAATGATACCTGATAGGTAGACATTAAATAGTTATTTTAACCAATAAATAGTATTTTAGTCAATGACAGGATATAATTAAATTATGCTTTTATTACTTACTAGATAAGAAAAAATTACTTTTTATCCTATTAACTCTAGTTATACTTATTTATATCTAAATAATATTAATAATATAATATAATATAATATATTATAAGAAATTTTATGTAAGTCATTAATTAATCATTATATTTCTTTTAAAAATCAATGTTCTTACTCTTATAAGCAACAGTAGTTAAAAAATTTAGATTATATTTCAAGGATTATTTGTTAATAATCCTCAAATATCTACAAGGGTGTCGTAGTTGTTTTTCTGTTAACTAAAACTATAAGATAAGTAATATTATATATTAAAATAATATATAATATTAACATATACTTATTAATGCCACTAAATACTGTTTAAACTGATAAAGACATAAAGAGTTTTATTTAGAAAAAACATATTTTAAAAAAAACTAAGTAGTCATTAATAAAAAATAAAGTAGTTATTTATATAATTTTTATTAATAAAAATATTTAATTTTAGATTATTCAAAGACTTTATGCATAAATATATCTTACAATTAAAATGTAATAAATATAGATTACTTAGGACTAGTAAAAATTCATTTAAACTTAATATTACTTAAAAAATAAAGAAAATATTTAATACTAAAAGATAATCTTATAATATAACTTATTAAGTTAGCATGTGTTAAATAAAAATATTATTAGTATGATTAAATAATCTAAAGTTATATTAGATTTTTACTAAAATAGGTAATAATAATTTGAATTGAGAAATAATCTAACTATAGTAATTTATAGTATGAAAATTAGATAAATAAGAGTTTTTGAAGAGATTAATGAAACTTATAGCACTTACTGTAGTTTTGTAGTAAACTTATTGGCTAATTGTTCTAATTGGTGGCGAGTTGTTTGTTTTGTATCTACTTTTACGTAGATACTTTGTTCTTCTCTTACTACTACTACATCGGTGACGCCAAGCTGATTTCTGAAGTATTTTTCTAAGTTTACATCTTTTATAGCTGCTGCAGAAAGTACAATGCGTAAACTACTAACATAAGGTGGTTCTTGCATAGTACAACTAATAGCAAACCATAATAATGCAATTATTGCATTATTTATAAATACCGCTTCAGCTCCAGCAACTCCGAATATCCAACCTCCTAAACTACCACCGATAGCTGTACCAATAAACTGACTGGTAGAGTATATACTCATGGCTGTACCTTTGTAACTAGCAGGAGACTCTTTGCTTATTAATGATGGTAAAATAGCTTCCATTAAGTTAAAAACAATAAAAAATAATTGCATACCAATAATAATTATCCAAAGATGTTGCCTAGCATTACAAAGTATAATTTCAGCAATACAAAGCACTGCTACACAGCTAATAAAAACCTGTCTTATATGCCGTTTAGTTTCAGCATATATAATAAAAGGCACTACCATCGCAAAAGAAATTAACATTGTTATTAAATAAATGTATCCATGCTGCTTAGGTGATAATTTAGCGCTTTCTATTACGTGTGGTAAAGCAATAAAATTTGACATTAATAAAATATGCAAGCACATAATACCAAAATTTATTTTTAACAATCGATAATTATTAAATACTTTAGTAATACTGCTTTTAACGATACTCGCTTCTCGATTAAGAATATGGGTATTGGTTGTAGGAACAATAGTTATAGCAATAATAATACTAAGTAAAGCAAGTATAGCGATATTCCCAAATAAGATATTTAAGCCAAAAGAATGAGTAATCATAGGACCAAGAAACATAGCAATAGCAAAAGTAATACCAAAGCTAATACCTATAAGTGCCATCGCTTTAGTACGATTTTGTTCGCGAGTTAGATCAGAGAGTAATGCCATTACTGCTGCTGCAATTACACCAGAACCTTGCAATGCACGCCCTAGTATAATACCCCAAATAGAATTACTTAATGCTGCGACGATACTACCAAACATAAAAACTATTAATCCAAAGATAATAAGAGGTTTATGGCCAATACGATCAGAAATAAATCCAAAAGGAATTTGAAAGATTACTTGAGTAAAACCATAAATACCAATAGCAATACCAATAAGTACTTCATTAGCACCGTTTAGTGCCATACCATAAGTAGTAATAACTGGTAAAACCATAAACATACCGAGCATGCGTAACGAAAAAATAATTCCTAATCCCCAAGCAGCTCGTAGTTCTAATGATGTCATTTTATTATCATTCATAAAATCCATAAAAATTTTATTAATTAGCATTAACTAGTAATGCGACAGAGGTGGTTGCATTAAAATCAATAGACATCATAATGCTAAGCGAAGTAATAGTAATTATTGAAAAGATAAATAGATTTTTTGCCCATATAATATTACTTCTTGTTCTGTAACCTCGTAATGCTATACCTAGCCACCAAAGGTTTATAGTAGTAACTACAAAAAGATAACTATATCCAGTATAGCCACTTAATACTAACATTGAAGTAGCTAGCATGAACGCTAAAATATAAAGTATTATATGGTTTTTAGTGATAAAAATGCCTTTAATTATTGGTAAAATAGGAATATTCGCTGCCTGATAATCTTTGTAGCGAAAAATAGCAATTGCATAAGAATGTGGCATTTGCCATAAACTAAAAATTAAGAATAGAATAAAAGCACCAGTATCAATCTTATTAGTAACGGCACAATAACCAATAACAGGAGGAGCCGCACCAGATAGACTACCAATTAATGTACCATAGACTGAATGACGTTTCATATAAAGACTATAGATTGCAATGTATATAATAAAACCTATTATTGATAATACCATTGCTAATACATTAACCATAAAATAAAGTAATAGTATACCAGTAACACCTAGTATTGAGGCATAGATCAAGATTATTTTTTTATTAATTAGACCTGTTACTAAGACACGATTCTTTGTTCTTTGCATAATGCTATCAATATCACGATCAATATAATTATTGAATACACAACTAGAGGCGACCACTAATAAGACACTAAGGAGTGTAGAAAAAAATAAAGGATAATTAATTACACCCTGGGCTGCGAGAATAAATCCCCCAGTAACAGAAATTAAATTACCAAAAACAATGCCTGGTTTAGTAACCTGCAAATATTGTTTAATCATTAGAGGTTACTCATTACTAATTGTCATATTGATATCAAGATTATACATGATCCAAAGTGAGCCGATTATGATAATAGTAACAACTATAATAGTAAATATAAAAGCTACTAAATTCCAACGCTCTGTTGAAGATTGATTCATATGTAGGAAATATACTAAATGTATAAAAATCTGTACTAAAGCAAAGGCAACTACTGTTATTAAAATTATATTATGAGAGATATTATTATATATTACCATAACAAATGGAATAACAGTTAAAATAATAGAAAATACGAAGCCAATCAGGTAAGATTTTAAGCTTTCATGGTTAACGCCCATATAATTATCTTTAGCATGAGCATAATTGTTAATATGGTCATCAGTAGAAATATTCATTTATATGACCCCTAATAGATAAACAATAGTGAATACACATATCCAGATTATATCAAGGAAATGCCAAAATAAACTTAGGCATATTAATCTAGTTTGGTTAATTGTACTTAAACCACGTTTTATTGTTTGAATTATCATGATAATAATCCAAACTAGACCAACACTTACATGAATACCATGAGTTGCTACTAACACAAAGAAACTTGATAAAAAAGCACTACGATTAGGACCATAACCTTTAGTAATTAGTTCATGAAATTCAAAAAATTCCATTGTTATAAAACTTAATCCAAGTATAAAAGTTAATGCTAACCATAAATTAACCTGATCTTTATTACCTTTGTTCATGCTAAGCATTGTAATTCCATAGGTAATACTACTAAATAGTAATAAAAAAGTTTCTATCAATACAAAACTTAAATTAAAAATATCTTTACCTGAAGGCCCCCCTGCGGTGTTATTAACTAAAACTGCATAGGTTGCAAATAATGTTGCAAATAGAATGCAATCACTCATTAAATAGATCCAAAAACCAAATATTTTTATAGCTCCATTATTATGATGACTATGCTCTGTATGAGTTATATTATAGTCAAAATTACTTTGGATTAGAGATTTAGTTAACATGATTTACGCCTATACTTTATTGATTTGTTTATAGTGTTGATTTTCAATATATTTAATTTCATCAATAGATATACAATAATCAAAATCTTCATTAAAACTTTTTATAATCCAAGTAATAACTATGCCAGCAAAACTAATAACTGCTAACCACCAAATGTACCAAATCATAGCAAAACCAAAGATTAAACTAAAACTAGCAATAACTACGCCAACACTAGTATTTTTAGGCATGCGTATTTCGTTGTATTTTTCTGGACGTTTATATGCTTCACCCGTCTCTTTCATTCGCCAGAATTCATCACGTTCATGAATATATGGAACTATAGCAAAATTATAGGATGGAGGGGGTGAAGGTATCATCCATTCTAATGTACGTGCTCCCCAAGGATCACCGGTTAAATCATAATTCTGTTTACGATCACGGATACTAACAAAAATCTGGATAAACTGACATAAAATACCACAGGCAATAAGTAAAGTACCACCTGCCGCTAACATTAACATTGGATGAAATTCTGGATTAATATCTTGGCTTAAACGGCGAGTCATTCCCATAAAACCTAAGATATATAGAGGCATAAAAGCAATAAAGAAACCAATCAACCAAAACCAGAATGCACGAATACCCCATTTTTCGTTTAAAATAAAACCAAAAGATTTAGGAAACCAATAAGTTAAACCTGCAAAGCAACCAAATACTACACCACCAATAATAACGTTATGAAAGTGAGCAATTAAAAATAAACTATTATGTAAAACAAAGTTAGCACCAGGTACTGCTAATAATACACCAGTCATTCCACCAATAGAAAAGGTAATAATAAAACCAATTGTCCATAACATAGCTGAGTTAAACTGGATATGTCCTTGATACATAGTAAACAACCAATTAAATATTTTTACCCCAGTTGGAATAGAAATAATCATGGTAGCAATGCCAAAAAAAGCATTTACATTAGCACCCGATCCCATAGTAAAAAAATGGTGCAACCAAACAATAAATGATAGTATTGTAATAACAATAGTTGCCCATACTAATGAAGTATACCCAAATAATCGTTTTTTCGAAAAAGTAGCGGTAACTTCAGAAAATATACCAAATACAGGTAACACTAAGATATAAACTTCTGGGTGCCCCCAAGCCCAAATTAGGTTGATATACATCATCATATTACCACCCATATCATTGGTAAAAAAGTGAGTGCCTATATAACGATCTAGTGTTAGTAATGCTATGGTTACAGTTAAAATAGGAAAAGCAATGATAATCAAGATATTAGCACAAAGCGCAGTCCAGGTAAAAACTGGCATTTTCATCATAGACATTCCTGGTGCACGTGTTTTTAAGATAGTAACAAAAAAATTAATACCAGTTAATAGAGTACCTATACCTGAAATTTGTAAACTCCATATCCAATAATCAACACCCACACCAGGATTATACTCTTTCGCAGAAAGTGGCGAATAAGCTAACCAACCAGTTTGTGCAAATTCACCTACCCCAAGAGAAATATTAATTAATAATACACCAACAATAAATAACCAAAAACTTAAAGAGTTCAAAAATGGATAAGCTACGTCACGCACACCTATCTGTAATGGCACGACCACATTTATTAGACCAATAATAAAAGGCATTGCCATAAAAAAAATCATAATCACGCCATGAGCAGTGAAAATTTGATCATAATGATGAGGTGATAAAAAACCAGTTTCCCCCGCAGAGGATAATGCTTGTTGGCCGCGCATCATAATTGCATCGGCAAAGCCACGCATCAACATAACTATAGCAACAATAATATACATTATACCAATTTTTTTATGATCAACTGAGGTTAACCATTCATTATATAACCATTTCCATTTACCAAAATAAGTTAAAAAAGTCGTCAGTGCTAGTCCAACAACTATAATAAACATTATAGTTATCATAATGATTGGTTCATGAAATGGCACCGCTTCAAGTGTTAATTTTCCTAGCATTATTTACTCCTCGGTCCTATATGAATCTATTTACCTTTATATATACTTTCATGTATTTTATTGCCTGTCAGGTAGTTACTATTCATTTGCATATCACCCATGAATTTATTGATTTGTTCTTTAAATAGTCCAGGCTTTACACTGGAAAAATATTTAACCGGATTATTTTTACTGGGCTGTGCTAATTTATTAAAATCATTAGTATTATTTAGGGTATATGATGATGCTTTTATTTGTCTAACCCACTGATTGAAATCTGCTTCTGTTAATGTGGCAATAGCAGTAAATTTCATTCCTGAAAAACCTTCACCGCTATAACTACTGGAAAAACCTTTGTATTTACCAGCATCATTAGCAATAAGATGTAGTTTAGTCTGCATTCCAGCCATTGCATAAATTTGCCCACCTAACTGAGGAATAAAAAACGAATTCATTACTGAATTAGAAGTAATCTTGAAATTTAATGGAATATTAATTGGAAATGCTAATTCATTAACAGTAGCAATACCTTGCTCTGGATAGATAAATAACCATTTCCAGTCAAGAGATACCACTTCAATAGTTATAGGTTTTTTATCACTAACTAATGGTTTATAGGGATCAAGTTTATGGCTAGTTTGCCAGGTTATTACTGCTAATATAGTAATAATAATAATTGGTACTAACCAAATAATGATCTCAATTTTATTAGAATGAGACCAATAGGGGGTGTAAGCAGAATTTTTATTTTTAGCACGGAATTTCCAAGCAAAAACTAAGGTCATAAAGATAACTGGAATAACAACAATTAACATTAAACCTATTGCTGTTAGTATTAGATTTTTCTGTTCAACTCCGATAGCTCCTTTAGGATTCATTAAAATAGTATCGCAACCACTTAGTATTATTATTGCAGTAAATAAAGAAAGTATCTTTATACTTTTAATATAACTATTATGTCTCATTTAATGACCTCAATGATAAAATAACGCGCTACTAGACCTTTTTAAATTCTTTTATTAATTTTATACTACTTGTCAGTAGATAGAGATCTATTATTACTTTTATCTATATTAGTATTTTACGGTAAGGTCATTAAACTGTAAACATACCTGATCTACCTTAATATCTGATAGGCTAATAAAATTAAAAAATTATTATTAGAATTATTAATACTAACTAAATATTATGACAATGTACTAATAATAGCAGGAAAGATTTCTAATATTAACAGAAAAAATAATACAAAGTTATGCTTAGTTAAAGTTAACTTCTATTTTGAGTTATTCTAAATTATCTAAAAGATAATATAATTATTTTAAGTTTGTTTTTAACAAGTTATTTGATTAAAACATGATAAACACAAGAGATTTAAAATAGACTCTAAGATATATCTCGTAAAATACAGAATAGATTTCTTATAAAATCTATTAGATACTATAAATTCTACTATTAGTTTAATAAGTTCTCTGTACCCAATAACTAATTTACGGAGAAAATGAAATGAAGTTTATAGATAAAGCCATGATTCTCGTTATAGCTGGTAATGGCGGTAACGGCTGTGCAAGTTTTCGTCGCGAAAAATACATCCCGCATGGTGGACCTAATGGAGGTGATGGAGGTGATGGAGGTGATGTTTATCTACTTGCGGATAATAATCTTAATACCTTAGTTGACTATCACTTTATAAAATCATTTCATGCTGAGCATGGTAAAAATGGTCAAAGTTATAATTGTACTGGTAAGCGTGGCAAGGATATTACCCTTAAAGTACCAGTTGGCACTAGAATATTAGATCAAAGTACCAATCAAATCTTAGGTGATATGTTATGTCATCAGCAAAGCCTAATGGTAGCAAAAGGAGGTTTTCACGGACTAGGTAATACACGTTTTAAATCTTCTATTAACCGTGCTCCACGTAAAAAAACAATGGGTACAATTGGAGAGATGCGTAATTTAACTATGGAACTTTTATTACTAGCGGATGTTGGTATGTTAGGATTACCTAATGCAGGTAAATCTACTTTTGTTTGTGCTATCTCTGCTGCTAAACCAAAAGTAGCCAATTATGCTTTTACTACTTTAGTGCCAACTCTTGGTACTGTTAGAATGGATTATAAACAAAGTTTTGTTATTGCTGATATCCCAGGATTAATTGAAGGTGCTTCAATAGGTATAGGTTTAGGGATTCATTTTCTTAAACATCTAGAACGTTGCAGTCTATTATTACATTTAGTTGATATTGCACCGATTGATGGTTCCGATCCAATTAAAAATATCAATATAATTATTAATGAATTACAACAATATAAAGTTAATATTATTAATAAAGTACGCTGGTTAGTTTTTAATAAAATTGATTTATTAGATAAAAAAGAAGCTGAAAAATATGCAAAAAAAATTATTACAGCACTAGAATGGCGAGATAAATATTATCTAATATCAGCAGCAAATTATAGTGGTGTTCATTTACTATGCTGGGATATAATGAATTTTCTCAATACGCAAAAAGACTTAATAATCAAAAAATAATTAACAGAAAAAATTAAGCTTATATGGAGTAACTATAATCTTAATACTAGCAGTATTAGTAATTAATAACAGCTCCAAGATTTATTTAAGATCTATTATACAAAAAATATTTTATTAAAATTAAAAGGTGGACAAGCTTTATCTTGTCCACAGGTAGTTATTATTATGCTAAAAGATAAATATCATTATCACCACGACAAATACGTAATGCTAAGATCTTAGGTTCTTTATCGAGAATTTTACGTAAATCTGCTAAATTTCGTACTCTTTCCTGGCTAATTGCTATGATAATATCATCTTTTTTTAAGCCAATACGAAAAGCTGCAGAACCTGGTTTTACTTCGCCAATTTTTACTCCTGGAATATTAGTGGCATTACTTAATTCTGCCCCCTCAATTCTCTTATAAAGCGTACCAGAACTAACACGAACTTGAGAACCCTGTTCTAGTGTAATATTAACAATAACAGGTTTGCCATTACGTAATAAACCTAACGTCATTTTTGTTCCAATTGGTAAACTACCTATTTCAGCACGGAAAGAAGCAAAGCTATTAACTGGTTTATTATTTAATTTAACAATTACATCTCCAGCTTTAATACCTGCTTTAGCAGCAGAAGAATTTGGTAGTACTTGGTTAATAAAAGTTCCTTTTTGTGCATCTACTCGCATAGCTTTTGCTAATTCTGCATTAAGCTCGGTGCCCATAATTCCTAGTTCGCCTCGTTTTACCTGCCCAAATTCTACCATTTGAGCTGTAAGATTTTTTATCATATTACTTGGAATAGAAAAACCAATACCAATATTTCCACCATCAGGGGCAAGAATTGCTGTATTGATACCAATTAGTTCACCTTGTAAATTAACTAAAGCACCACCAGAATTACCACGATTAATAGCTGCGTCGGTTTGGATAAAATTTTCATCATTTTCTAAATTTAAACCACTACGTCCCAATGCAGAAATAATACCGAATGTTGCAGTTTCTCCTAAACCATAAGGATTGCCAATAGCAACGGTATAATCTCCTACTCGTAATTTATCTGAATCAGCCATTTTTATTGCTTTTAGATTTTTAAAATCCTTTAATTGCAGCAAAGCAATATCAGTGCGAGGATCTTTACCAATAATTTTTGCATCATAGTGATGACCATCACTTAATTGTACTTGAATTTTACTCGCATGATTTACTACATGATTGTTAGTAACAACATAACCTTTATTTACGTCTATAACTACACCTGAGCCTAATGCCTTAAAGTTTTTTTCTATGGGCTGATTATAATTCTTTTGGTTACCCCAACAGAAAGGTGAGTTCTGGAATGGAGAATCTTCTTGGCAAAAGGGAAAAGCATCACTAAAAAACTGCGATGATCTCTGGTCTCGTTTAATAGTAGTGCTACCTTCAATATTAATGCTAACTACTGCAGGTATTACGCCCTCTAACATTGGTGCTAAACTTGGTAATAATTGCTCGTTACTTATCTGGTTATCTCCTATTTCATTATTAAAAAAAGGTTTTGTAGTAGCAGTTACAATTGGAATAACAATTATACTTATGCTTAATGCTAATGTACTAAATATTAAAATAGTTTTTTTCATAAATTGATTTCTCTAAATATAAAAAATAAAATTAGTAGATAATTTAATCACTTGTTTCGTTACGCCTTGTATAATTAATTTTTTGACTTGAGATTCATTTAAATAAATTTATAAAAGAAACCTTAAGTCTCTTTTATAAGTCAAATATAGGTTATATATTAATCTAACTTTAGTAATTAATGAATAATAAAATAAAAATAACATTATTAGTGCTATAAAACTAAAATAATCCTACTATGTAGTAATGTTAATTACTATCAAGCTAGATTATTATAAGAATTCACAATTCATATTAGCTAGCTAATAATACTAAAACAGTTTGAATATAATTAGGTATTGGTATAGTTTTAATTATTATCAGTACCATTTAATTACTAATTATTAATAACCAAATTGCTTTATTAATGTTAGTTTCTACTAGGAGAGTAGCGAGTAATATTAAAATTAACGATTATGGTTCTTAAAAAATTTATTACCATAATGTAAGCATATTATTTAATTATAAATTTAACTAGATACTAAGTTATTTTAGTACTTTTACTACTATAAATAACTTATTATTAGCAAAAAGATATAAAATAATACATTATCATTATAGTTAGGTCTAATTTATAACAATTATATTTATTTATAGCAGTATCCTTTAGGGTACCTTAGAAATATTTTCTAGCAAATAACTATAGATATAAAAAGTAATAATTATTAGATTATATACATTATTAGTTCAATATATTTTTATAATAGACTCCATGATCCTATATGTTACTGTTTAAATTATATTTAAATTTTTAATAAATTTTTTATCAATCAGTAATTAATAATTTAGACTATTAATTATTAATATATTTATTAAATTTAATTTAATAGTCTTTTATTGCTAAATAAAATTGTTTTTTTAGATATAAAGTTAATATGCTTTTATTAGCTTATAGTTATAGACTTAGTTAGTGTTTCACTAAATTATAACTAAGAGAGCAATAGATTATTTTTGGTACTAATAAATTAGTTTATACTGTTAAATTGGGCATTTAATTAGTAGTAGTAAGCAACTAATACTAATTATTTGATATTAACTAATAAACCAAAATAGGTTATTTCCTAATAAAGTATTAGCACTAAGCTAATTTTAGTAATGCAATCTAATATTATTACTTAGTATGATACAAACCATAATTATCTTAATATTTATTATTTCTATTTTTATTCTTCTCATTATAATTTTAAATAAATAGTATAAATTTATAAAAAGTGGTTATTTTATAACTCTAATTATAAATAGAATTATTAGTCTTGCTACGCAAAGCTAGTAATATGCTACACTATATTAATATATGATTACCATTCTTAATCACTTTAAAGTTTACTATAATTTAGTACTTAATCTCTATTTCTTAGCTAATTAAAACTAGCTTAATTATACTAGTTTTTATATTTTTAATAGTTATTAAATAATTTTATTCTAAATTAACTATTATTTCTTCTAAAAATACGTTTAATATCTCCTATTCTATTATTAGTACTTTATCAAAAAAGATAGTATCATTTATATTTTATAAATTACGCTATTTATTATTTTTATTTATTTAAGTATTAATTAAAAGACACAAATAATCTTTATAATATTCCTAAATAATTTTACTTACTTTTAATAATTGAATTACTAATTGTAAAGAATTATAGATAAATAACAGAAATCATTATCATAAAATAATAAAATTAGCTAATAATCACGATAATATAGAGTTAGGTAAGAGACTATAGATTAAAAGGACTATTTTATTTACTTCCAACTATAATATAAAAAGTTAAAAACATAAAATAGTAACAATATATCCTGATTTAGCCTATCAATAGTTATCGGAGTTATAATATGCAGTTTTCTAAAATGCATGGTCTTGGTAATGATTTCATGATTATCGATGCTGTGACTCAGAATATTTATTTTTCACCAGAACTTATTCGTCGTCTAGCAGACCGACATACTGGTGTTGGTTTTGATCAAATGTTAATGGTAGAAGCACCTTATGATCCTGAATTAGACTTTCATTATCGTATTTTTAATGCAGATGGTAGCGAAGCCTATCAATGTGGTAATGGTGCTCGCTGTTTTGCCTTATTTGTACATCTCAAAGGATTAACAAAAAAACAGCATATTTATGTTAGTACACAAAGTGGACGTATAGTATTACATATAATTAATAATAAACAAGTTTGTGTTAATATGGGTGAACCTATATTTACTTCTCAAGCTATTTCTTTTTGCATAGCAAAAACTGAAAAAATATATATTTTGCTTGCTACTAAATATATTACGATTTGTGGCGTAGTTTCTGTTGGTAATTTACACTGTATATTACAAGTAAAAGATATTTCAGTTACTGATGTGGCATTAATAGGTCCAATACTAGAGAATCATGAATGTTTTTCACAGCGTGTTAATATTAGTTTTATGCAAATAGTTAATCGAGAACGTATCTACTTACGTATTTATGAACGTGGAGTTGGTGAAACAAAAGCTTGTGGTAGTGCTGCCTGTGCAGCTGTTGCTATTGGCGTTAAGCAAGGAATATTAAATAAAAAAGTTGATGTACAGATGCAAGGCGGTAGTTTACGTATTAATTGGCAAGGTATAGGTCATCCAATATATATGACAGGAAAAGCTACTTATCTCTACGATGGATTTATTCATTTATAATTAATTTTAATATACTAATGGCTATTTAGTATATTAAAATTAATTAATATCAAGTTAAATGATTAAGTTTTTAACTAATATATATTATGTGAATTTTATTTTTATTTAAAATATATTTTTAGTTAAAAACATGGATCTTATTATCTTATAATGAATAGTATTTCTAGTTAGGTTGAATAATAATTAAAATGCTACACAATAAAATCAAATAGCTATAATATAAATTTTTAAGTTAATAAAATATGTGATTTAAATAAATACTACGCAAATATTTATTGCAGCTATAGCTAAATCTAGCTATTAATAGAGAATACTTTAAATTAATTTAATAAAAGATATAATAATTAGCATAGTAAGCATTATTTATTAATAGATGTTAATATTTATTTAATAATTAATTACTGTATATTTAATTATAAATTACCTTAATAATTTATAATTAAATATGCTTAAAATAATTTATAATATTAGTTTACAGATACGAAATCAAGTATAATAAGTCACTAATTATATAGAATTCATTAAAATAAAGTTTGGATTATGAAGTTTAGAATGAAATAAAGGCAGTAAAAATGAACAATCAAAGTTCTTATAGTTGTGCTAGTAATCATTTATTAATAATATTAGTTATCTCTATATAATATCTTTTTTACAAAAAAAATATTATTTTAGCCAATATTAGTATGTCTATTTTACTAAATAATGTATAAAACACTTTACTAGGTAAGAAACACAAAATAAAGCATAAATGTCTATGCTACTCACATAAATTTTTAGTATTTTTTCTATTTATATGCTAGGATCTGACAATGATTTTTATATTGTATAGAACTACTTAGTGTACTGATTTATCTACTACATAAATTTATATTTATCTTAATTTTTTTAATATTTATAAATAATGCATAATACTACTTCTCTAAAAGAGAGACGAGGTAAAAACTAAACAGCACTTATGGATGATTCTTATCTACTTAAGAGTTTAAATGAAAAACAACGTGAAGCTGTGATAGCTCCTCTAAGTAATAGATTAGTATTAGCAGGTGCTGGCAGTGGCAAAACCAGGGTATTAGTGCATCGTATTGCATGGTTATTATCTAAAAAAAAAGTATCGCCATTTTCCATTATTGCAGTTACTTTTACTAATAAAGCAGCTACTGAAATGCGCTACCGTATTAACTATTTATTAGGCAATAGTAATGATAACCATGGTATTTGGATGGGTACTTTTCACGGACTAGCACACCGGCTATTACGGATTCATTATTTAGATGCTAATTTACCATCAGATTTCCAAATTCTTGATAGTGATGATCAGTTACGTTTAGTTAAACGCATAATTAAAGATCTTAATCTAAATGACAAAAAATGGACACCACGTCAAGCTATATGGTATATTAATAGTAAAAAAGAAGCTGGATTACGTCCACAACATATTGAAAATTATAATTCTTCAACAGAGATTACCTGGTTAAGTATTTATCAAACCTATCATAAAGTCTGTAATAAAAATGGATTAGTTGATTTTACAGAATTATTATTACGAGCTCATGAGTTATGGCTACATAAATCAAATGTCCTAAATTATTACCAACAACGTTTTAGTTATATTTTAGTTGATGAGTTTCAAGATACTAATAGTATTCAGTATGCTTGGGTTCGTTTACTAGCTGGAGATTTAGCTAACGTAATGATTGTTGGTGATGATGATCAATCAATTTATGGCTGGCGCGGAGCACAGGTTGAAAATATTCAACGCTTCTTAAAGGATTATCCTACTGCAAAAACTATTCGATTAGAACAAAATTATCGTTCTACAGGTAATATCCTGATGGCAGCTAATGCATTAATTTCTAATAATAATAAACGACTAGGTAAAAATTTATGGACACAGGCAGCTATAGGAGAACCTATTGCTATCTATACAGCTATCAATGAATGGGATGAAGCTCGTTTTATTGTTAGTCAGATTAAAAATTGGCAAGAAAAAGGTAGTTTACTAAAAAACTGTGCTATTTTATATCGTAATAATGCACAATCACGAGTATTAGAAGATGCTCTTATGCATGCTATTATTCCGTACCATATTTATGGTGGTCAGCGTTTTTTTGAACGTCAAGAGATAAAAGATGCCTTAGCTTATATGCGTCTAGTTCATAATCGTAATGATGATATTGCATTTGAAAGAGTAGTAAATACACCAACACGAGGAATTGGTGATCGCACTTTAGAGATACTACGTCAATATGCTAGTGAACAACAATTAACCTTATGGCAATCTACTACGATATTATTACAAAATAACGTCTTGACAAGTCGTGCTGCTGCGGCACTACAATGTTTTATTGAACTAATAAAGACATTAGCATACGAAACTACTAATTTACCATTACACAAACAAACTAATAAAATTATTCATAATTCTGGCCTATGGTTAATGTATAAAGAAGAAAAAAGTGAAAAAGGCCAAGTCCGAATTGAAAATCTTATAGAACTAGTAACAGCAACTGAACAATATCAACATGAAGATTTAGATGTATCACCATTATCAGCATTTATTTCTCATACTATGTTAGAAATGAATGAAGGATTAACTAATTCTCATCAAGATGCAGTACAACTAATGACACTTCATTCTGCTAAAGGTTTAGAATTTCCGCAAGTTTTTATTGTAGGCGTAGAAGAAGGTATATTTCCTCACCAAATATCATTGGATACAAGTGAATATTTAGAAGAAGAACGCCGCCTCGCTTATGTTGGCATCACCCGTGCAATGCAAAAATTAACATTAACTTATGCTGAAAGTCGTCGTTATTACGGTAAGGATATAAAACAACTACCTTCTCGTTTTATTAATGAACTCCCATCAATTTGTATTAAGAAAATTCAATTACGTACTATGGTTTCTTATTCATTTAAAAAATATTCAAGGGATCATTATCTACATAAAGATGATAGTAATTTTGCTATAGGTCAACGTGTAAATCATCCTATATTTGGCAATGGTATAATAGCAAAAATAGAAAATAATGATAAACAACAACGAGTACAAGTAATTTTTCGTAATAAGAAAGTAAAATGGCTAGTAATCGCCTATGCAAAATTAAAAATAATATAACCCTACAAATTAGGCGGAGTCAATGGAATATGTTAAGTGCATTTAAATTAGATAATCATCGGTTATCCCGTTTAGAACCAGATGAGTTAGATAAACTATCTGCTGCACTATGGGTTGATTTAATGGAACCAGAGATAATAGAACGTGAACGGGTACAAACTGAATTAGGCCAAAATCTAGCAACTCGGCCAGAGCTAGATGATATTGAGGCTTCTGCGCGTTTCTTTGAAGATGAAGATGGTTTGCATATTCATTCATTTTTTTATTATAAGGATACAGAAGATCATGCAGGTAATACCACTGTAGCTTTTACTATTCGTGATGGTCGTTTGTATACCTTACGTGAGCGTGAATTACCAGCTTTTCGTCTTTACCGAATGCGTGCTCGTACACAAAAACTAATAGATGGTAATGCCTATGAATTATTATTAGATTTGTTTGAAACTAAAATTGAGCAACTTGCTGATGAAATAGAAAATATCTATAATGATTTAGAAAAATTAAGTCGAATAATTATGGAAGGTCAACAAGGTGATAAGTATGATGCAGCGCTATCTATTTTAGCAGAACAAGAAGATATTGGCTGGAAGGTACGGCTATGTTTAATGGATACCCAACGAGCATTAAATTTTCTTGTTCGCAAAACACGCTTGCCTGTAGGACAACTTGAACAAGCACGTGAAGTACAGCGTGATATTGAATCTTTATTACCACATAATGAATCCCTATTTCAAAAGGTAAATTTTTTAATGCAAGCAGCAATGAGCTTTATTAATATTGAACAAAATCGTATTATTAAGATTTTCTCAGTAGTTTCAGTTATTTTTCTACCTCCTACACTTGTGGCTTCAAGTTATGGCATGAATTTTCAGTTTATGCCAGAATTATATTGGTCATTTGGTTATCCTGGAGCAGTAGGATTAATGATTATTGCAGGTGTTGCACCTTATCTTTATTTTAAACGTAAAAAATGGTTATAAATTAATAGGTGTTTATAAGAAAAATATTAGATCTTTTATGGATATAAGAAGATGATAGATAAAGAATAATAAGTTATAAAAATATTATACAATATTTTAGTTACAAATAATTTAGGTTAAAATAATAAAAATTATTGCTAATTATTACAAATCTAACACTATTATATACTTATATTAGTAATAAAAGATTTAGTTTAGTCGTACTATTTTAGCTTTACTTATACAATAATAAACTAGTAATAGATAGTTTTATCTTATATACTACTACTATCTATTTAAACTATATTTAAGATTAATAATAAATAAAAGTAATAACTAATTATTTTAATAATTAAATTATATTATTTTATATACCTATTAAATATCTATAAAAAATTTTCCTAAGTAATTACCATGTTTTATTTATACTTTTAATAGTAGATAAAACATATAATATCTTATAGTTAGGGTGTAACTTTTGCATAGAATACCATACTTTAAATTAGTCAAATATTTATTTTAATAATCGAGTAAAAATAGATAAAATAACTAAGCTTTTATAAAATTATAAATATTAGGTTAGGTAATCAATAATTAAATGCAATAGTATTTACTAAAATATAAATCTACTGCCATCATGTTAGAATAATTTAACAGATAGATAAAAGATATTATCTTGTGCTTATTTAATACATTAGCGTTCGTAGCAAAATACATTACTAATATATTATGTAGCATAAGTAATCGTCATATTAAAACTATAAGTAGTAATTAATTATTAATTTTTTAGTACTAATTTTGAGAAGCAATAGTTCACTAAACTAGTAAATTGAATTAACTAATTTATTTAGGTAAATTATATTAAGATATTGGGATATCTTCTATACTAAAACTAACTTAAGCTATTTAGTTGATATTAAAAATCTAAAATATTACTATCATTATCAATGTTATAGATCAAAGATTTTAAATTTAGAAAAAATACTAAAAATTAAATCTCCCTAATAACCATAAAATATACAATAAATAAATTATCAGCAATAATGAATTATTTTTCAATTTATGTAAACTGTATAAATTAATAGTTAATGAAATAAATATTTTTTATATACATTTAATAACATAACTTTATTGCAAATATTAGAAAATACTAACCGTTAATAGAATTTATTAAACATTAATAATATAAAGATAGTGAAAACTAAAATATTTTGGCGCTACTTTTATAAAGTAATATGTAAGTATCTCAATAATTTATGAAAGCAATGATACTATTGCATAGTATTAAAATGCTAATCTACAGTTATTAACTAGATTAATATTAATTTTATTAAGGGCTAAAATAGACTGTTATGTATCATATTATTGCTTCTGATTTAGATGGCACCTTGCTATCTCCTAATCATACACTTTCTCCGTACGCTAAAGAATCTCTTAAGTTACTAACAGAACGTGGGGTACATTTTGTTTTTGCTACTGGCCGCCATCATGTTGATGTTTTACAAATTCGTGCTAGAGTTGCCATTAACGCTTTCATGATTACTTCAAATGGTGCGCGAGTGCATAATGCTACGGGCAAGTTAATTTTTAGTAATAATCTTGATGAAGATATTGTTTATGATCTCTGCGTAATGGAATATTATAATCCTTATATTCTAACCAATATTTATCGTAATAACGATTGGTATATCAATCGTGAAAATCCTGAACAAGCTAATTTTTTTCACGAATCTATTTTTGATTATAAAATTATGGAGATTACATCATTACCTACTGATGGTGTATGTAAAATCTATTTTATTAGCCATAACCATGAAAAATTGCTGCCATTAGAACAAGAGATTAAAATACGTTGGGGTAATCGTGTTAATGTTTGTTTTTCATTACCTACATGCCTAGAAGTCATGGGAGCAGGAGTGTCTAAGGGTCATGCATTACAACAGGTTGCGCAAATTTTTGGTTATTCATTAAAAAATTGTATTGCTTTCGGTGATGGCATGAACGATAAAGAAATGCTTTCTATGGTAGGTAAAGGCTGTATTATGGAAAATGCGCATGCACGTCTAAAAGAAGAATTACCTACACTAGAAATTATTGATTCTAATGCTAATGATGCAGTTCCTCATTATTTACGTAAAATATTTTTATTATAATATGATCATTTATTAATCTTTATCATTATAAAAGTATACATTATACTAGGGAAAACATCAATATTTTTAATCTAGCTACTTTTTATAAATAATATTATATAATTGATTAGTATCATTTATACATAATGAACCTATATAAAAGGTATAAGATATAATGTTTTATTAACATAAGTTCATTAAGTTATATTAATGACTAATTTCTTTCAGTATTGAGCTATTAATAATTAATACATAGTAATTTTAGATAACAATATAAATATATTAAACAATTTTTTAATAAAATCCAATTTAGTTAAAAATGTTTAATTATAGTTATAGTAGAAATATTGTAACATGACTTAAATAAAATTATACGAAAACAGAGATTATATTATAATAATCATTTATTAAAACTCTTTATCTTGAATATTTTTGTATTTGATAAGACTATTAAGTATTTGTAGGTAATAATAGATAGGTATTTAATGATTAATTTAGTTTTTTGTATTAAACTTCTTTAAGAGATCTTATTTATCTAATTTTTATGTTATAAATTACTATAATTAAATTATATCTTAATTTAAATTATTATTACTTATTTTAGTAATAACCTAATATAACTTTAGATTATTTAATTATACTAATAATATTCTATCTAACACATGCTAGCTTAATAATAATAAATTATTAAGCTATCTTTTAGTGCTAAAAATTTTTTCTTTATTTTTTTAATTGATATTAAATTTAAATTAATTTTACTAGTCTTAAGCAATCTATATCTATTACAATTTTAATTGTAAGATATATTTATATATAAAGCTCTTAAGTAATCTGAAATTATAATATTTTTATTAATCATAGTTATATATGGTAACTAATCTACTTTTTATAAACTATCACTTAGTATTTTAAGGTATATCTTTTTTCTTAATAAAACTCTTTATGTTTTATTAGTTTAAATAGTATTTAGTAATATTAATAAATATACGCTAAGATATCTAATATTGGTAATAAATTATCAATAAATTCTTTATAAGTTAAGACTTAGATACTATATTAAATAATGTATAAATTTATTATAAAAATTAGTAATAATTACTAATTAGTATTAATGGTAGTAATAGCATTACTAAAAATTAATTGCGTTATATAATATTTGCTATATTAAATATAATTAATTTTAAGTTGAAAAGACCTAGTAAGTAAACTTACTATCAATAAATTGCTTTAATTTTTAGTATTAATAATAAATTTTTACTAATGAAGTTTATAATAATACTAATTATGGTCATTAATTATTAATACTAAAAAATATTATTAGTAGACATTATACTTATGTTGAAAATATAAATAACCCATATTAAACTAAATTATTTAGAAAAATTAAAGGTAATTATTAGAGTAATATTTCTATGAATAAAAATAACATGTCAAAGACACTAATCATTTAACAATAAAATTGTATGAATTGAATTATTATAAAAGATATTAATTTTTAGAATATATTAAAATAATAATTAAATAATATAAGATAACTTATTGATATAAAATATAGATTTTTCTATTTAAAATAATAAGTAACTAAACTAAAGAAAAGTTATATTTTTATTTTCCTTAATCTCTATTATCATAGATAATAGAGTATGTTGATGTCTAAAAATGGCGTAACATTATATGCTGCATCTTTTTACTGGTCTTGATTTCCATACTAGCCTAATGTTAGTTCTTGCTCTATTTTTTGTGCTATTTTATGAAGCCATTAATGGTTTTCATGATACTGCTAATGCTGTTGTAACAGTGATATATACTCGTGCAGCACGTTCTCAAGTTGCTGTTATTATGGCTGGAATATTTAATTTTCTTGGCGTAATGCTAGGTGGATTAAGTGTTGCTTATGCTATTGTTCATTTACTACCAACTAATTTACTGCTTAATATGGGCTCAGCCCATGGGTTAGCAATGGTTTTTTCTATGTTATTAGCAGCAATTATCTGGAATCTTGGTACTTGGTATTTTGGTATACCTGCTTCTAGCTCGCATACACTAATTGGCTCTATTATTGGTGTAGGATTAACTAATACATTAATAACTAATGTATCGATTATCGACGCGATAAATATTCCTAAGATGATACAAATTTTTTTATCATTAATTTTATCTCCTTTAGGAGGATTAGTTATTGCTAGTTTGATATTATTTTTATTACGCTATTATTGGAGTGGAACAAAAAAGTATCAACTTATTCATCTAACACCTACTAAACGCATACAAAAAGATGGTAAACATAAACCACCTTTTTGGATACGCATTGCTCTAATCATTTCTGCTATTGGTATTAGTTTTTCTCATGGTGCTAATGATGGGCAAAAAGGAATTGGTTTAATTATGTTAGTATTAATTGGTATCGCACCAATGGGGTTTATCTTGGATATGAATGCTACAAGTCATGATATTACGTACACACGTAATGCAATCACTAATTTACAACAATATTATAAACAACATAGTGTTGAATTAACTCCGGTTATTGAGCCCAAGATATCAACTACTCTTCCAACTAAAAATATAGTAAATACTATGACACAATTTAATTGTGATAGTGTTTCTGTTATTCTAGCACTTGATTTTGCAACAGCCTTATTAAATAATTTACAAAATTATAATCAATTAAATATAGACCAACGTGGTCATATGCGTCGTTTATTATTATGTGCAGCAGAAACTGCGGTTATAACTGCTAAATTACCTGAAACTAGTGCTAAAAATCGACGTTTTTTATATAATATGCGTAAAGATTTACTTAAAACAGTAGAATATGCTCCTACCTGGATTGTTGTTGCTGTCGCTTTAGCTCTTTCATTAGGAACAATGATTGGCTGGAAACGTGTTGCAGTGACTATCGGTGAAAAGATTGGTAAAAATGGCATGACATATGCCCAAGGTGTTTCGGCACAAATGACGGCAGCAGTTTCTATTGGTATTGCTAGTTATACAGGTATGCCAGTTTCTACTACTCAAGTATTTTCTTCAGCAATTGCTGGTGCTATGTTAGTAGGTGGTAGTGGCTTGCAAAATAAAACGGTAAAAAATATCACACTAGCCTGGATTTTAACATTACCAATTTCTATAGTACTTTCTGGATTATTATATTGGATAGCATTAATGTTTCTTTAAAGACTAGTTAAAATTATAATAAGTTAATAATAACTTAATTTTTGTTAAAGAAATAAACATATAGCCTATAAATATATGTTAATTACAATTAACCTTTCTTTTAAGATCAAGAAGATTAATATAAAAATTTATTTAATTACTAGATTCTATGATATATAAATTAATTAGAGGACTAAGTAATTTGTTCTATTAAACAAATATAAAAATGATAATAGTATTTTTAGCATTAACTCTCTTTCTTATTACTAAAAAATACCATATATATTTTAGTCTCATGTGGTTATCATTAAAACATTTATAGCAAGGTTGTATCTTTCGTTTGTAAGCTAATTAATTACTGTTAGTTAATCATTAATCGTGCTATTACTTAAGATTAAACAAATTGAAAATAATTAATTCCATACTAAAAAAGATAAACTAATTAAATCATGCAACATAGTACTTAATTAAGAAAATTGGTAGGAGTGAATCCGATGATTATTGTTACTGGAGGTGCTGGTTTTATTGGTAGTAATATTATTAATGGATTAAATAAAGAAGGATATAAAGATATTTTAGTAGTTGATAACTTAAAAGATGGCACTAAGTTTATTAATTTAGTTGATCTTAGTATTATTGATTACATGGATAAAAAAAATTTTATCACTAGTATTACCGCTGGAAATGATATGGGTAATATTGATGCTATTTTTCATTTAGGTGCCTGCTCTTCAACCACTGAGTGGAATGGAAAATATATAATGGATAATAATTATCAATACTCTAAAGATATCTTACATTTTTGCCTCAATAATAATATTGCTTTTTTATATGCTTCTTCTGCTGCTGTCTATGGTAATCGCACAGATAATTTTATTGAAGAGTATCAATACGAAAAACCTCTTAATATATATGGTTATTCTAAATTTCTTTTTGATCAATATGTTCGAAGTATTTTACCTAAGGTAACTTCACAAATCTGTGGTTTTCGTTACTTTAATGTTTATGGTCCGCGTGAAAGCCATAAAAATAGTATGGCTAGTATTATTTTTTACCTGAATAATCAAGTTAATGCTGGTAAGAGTCCGAAATTATTTTTTGGTAGTGAAAATTTTAAACGTGATTTTATTTACGTAGATGATGTTACTGCAGTGAATCTATGGTTTTGGAAAAACGGTATTTCTGGAATTTATAATTGTGGTACAGGTTATGCAGAATCATTTAAAGTCGTAGCTAACTTAGTAGTAGAGTATTATCAAAGTATACCAGTATCATACATTGAATTTCCGCAACAACTAAAAAAACGTTATCAAAGTTTTACACAAGCTAATCTAAATAAACTACGTGCTGCTGGTTATAAGAAATCCTTTAAAAGTATTTTTGAAGGCACAAAAGAATATTTAACCTGGCTTAACATCCTTAATAATTAAGAATAGAAAATAATATATAGTATCTATAATTATAATAAAGAAGGGGATAAGTAATATGAAAATATTAGTCATTGCTCCTTCATGGGTTGGTGATACAATGATATCACAAGGCATGTACCGCACGCTTAAAGTAAAATACCCTACTGCAAGGATTGATGTAATGGCGTCTCAATGGTGTCGCTCACTATTAAAAAGAATGCCAGAAGTAAATAAAACTTTGTCAATGCCACTAGATCATGGCGTTTTGGCTATTAGTGAGCGTCGTCGTTTAGGTATATCTCTGCGTGCATCTCAATATGAGCGTGCCTATGTATTACCTAACTCATTTAAATCAGTATTAGTACCTTTTTTTGCTAATATTCCACAGCGTATTGGTTGGCGTGGCGAGATGCGTTATGGTTTACTCAATGATATTCGGGTGTTAGATAAATTAGCTTTTCCAATGATGATACAACGTTATATCACGTTGACTTATGATAAAAAAGATATACGTTCAGCAGCTGATTTATTACAACCATTGCTTTGGCCACAATTGCAAGTTCGGAACGAAGAAATATTAGAAATAACTAGACTATTTAATATTACTAATAAACGCCCTATTATTGGCTTATGTCCTGGTGCTGAATCTGGTCTAGCTAAACGCTGGCCACACTATTATTACTCTATATTAGCTCAACAACTTATTAATAATGGTTATCAGGTTGCTTTATTTGGCTCAGTAAAAGACTATTTTATTGGTGAAGAAATTCGTTTAGTTATTAATAAAAACAATCACTATAATTATTTAAATTTAGCAGGCCAAACCTCACTTGAACAAGTAGTAGTATTAATTGCTGCCTGTAACGCTATAGTAAGTAATGATTCAGGATTAATGCATATAGCTGCTGCCTTAAATAAACCACTTATTGCTATATACGGACCAACTAGTCCAAATTTTACTCCGCCATTATCAAAAAAAGCTAAGGTGATTCGTTTAACGACTAACTATTATAAAAGAGGTAAAGATTCTATTATTCAAGGATATGATCAGAGCCTAATTAATATTACACCTGAACAGGTTATGATAGCTCTTAACCAGCAATTATCATCTTAATTTATAATAAAAGACTTATTTTTATAATAAAAGACCTATTAATGTATATTCTTATAGTTAAAACTTCGTCAATGGGTGATGTGCTACACAGCTTACCAGCACTGACTGATATGCTTACTATTATCCCCATGTTGCGTGTAGATTGGGTGGTAGAAGAAAATTTTTGTCAAATTCCTAGTTGGCATCCAGCAGTTAATGAAGTAATACCAATAGCTATCCGACGTTGGCGTAAAAGTTGGTTTAGCAGCAATACTCGCCAAGAACGCGCTGCTTTTAAACAGCAAATACAACAACGTTACTACGATCTTGTAATTGATGCACAGGGTCTAATGAAAAGTGTTATATTTATTACTTACTTAGCTAAAGGAATAAAACATGGTTTTGATTATAGAAGTGCACGAGAACCTTTAGTGAGTTGGTTTTATCATTATTGCCATCATGTTAATAAACAACAACATGCAGTAGAACGTATTCGTCAGTTATTTGCTAAAAGTCTTTGTTACGATAAACCTCAAAGTTATGGTAATTATGCAATTGCTCAGCATTTTTTGCATACATTGTCAGCTGACACTGGACAATATTTAGTATTTTTACATGCAACAACGAAAGCTAACAAACATTGGCCAGAAATATACTGGTCTGAACTTATTAAATTAGTACAACCAACAGGTTTAAAAATTAAATTACCTTGGGGGGCAAAACATGAATACCAGCGTGCTATGCGTTTAGCCACTTCTTTTCCTCATGTAGAAGTATTGCCTAAGCTTCAGTTGCAACAAATTGCAGAAATTTTAGTTGGAGCTAAAGCTGTAGTTTCTGTTGATACTGGACTAAGTCATTTAACTGCCGCTTTAAATTGCCCTAATATTACATTATTTGGTCCAACAGATCCAAGTTTAATTGGTGGTTATGGAAAAAATCAATACTCAGTATTCTCTAAACAAAAGAACATGTTTACTCTTTCAGCTACTACTATCATGAATAAATTAGAAAAAATAATTTTATAAATAATTCATAAAACAAAAAGTTATAGACTTATAAGCTTATTTTATTAATAAAGATACTATTAATAGAATTTAAAACTAATCTTTAATTAGCTTTTATTTAAAAAGCTATTAAATTTAACTATTTTATTTTAATTCATTCTAAAATGCTATCAAAGCATTTTTTTAATTTGTTTTGATAAATTTGATTTATGACGTGCTGCTTTATTTTTATGAATAAGACCCTTACAGGCATGACGATCAACTATAGGTTGCATGTTTTTAAATGCTTCTTGTGCGACAGCTTTGTTGCCTTTAGCAACTGCGGCATAAACCTTTTTAATAAAAGTTCGAATCATTGAACGACGACTAGTATTATACTGACGACTCTTCTTAGATTGTTTAACACGCTTCTTAGCTGATTTAATATTTGCCAAAGTATAACTCCCAAATATATTTTATAAAAATAACACAAAAACTATAAGCTTATTTTTTTAGCTTTTATTTACTAATAAATTTGTACAAAATATATACATAAATACATATAATATTTATTTCTATTATTTTATAATAAAACATAACTTTATCAGTTTTTTTTTATAAAATATAGTATTATAAATAAGAAAAATTTAATCTATCATAATAATCTTATTTTCTTCATCTAAACAAAGCTGATAATAACTTTAAATAAACTTAAAATCTTTAATTATTTTAACAACAAATAACATTAATTATTTTCCCATAATTTTATCATTTAGTTATACTATAGCCTAAATAACCTAATACTGTATCAAGTAATTAAGTCCATTTTTTATATTTAAATGCTTTTAGTTTTATAGTTAATTCAAATATATTATATATTGCAGATCTTATCAATATAAATTTATAAATTAAATAGTATAGGTATTAATAACTATTTTGTAGATATTATTTTATAAAACATATTGCAAAAAATTTTATGAACTACTAGTTATTATTCATGGTATAAAGTAAAATTATTATTTTATTTATTATCTAATCATAACTACTTTAATAAAAGTATTAATATCACATATTATATTAGTATAAATATTAATTAGTTTATTTTTTATTATAAGATATTAATCTATGTAGTTATTAACTAATAATAAAGAAATTATTTAAATAATACTAAAATAGTTAAATTATAAATTAATAGTTTTGTATACTATTAATTTATAATTTATTTACTAATATTATTTTTTCTTATTAATTAATTATTATTAATCTTAATAACAAATAACTAAAAATAAATAATTATTAATACTTAAAAAATTATAGTAGGGTTATATAAATTATTAATTAAATGAAATTAACATATCAATAGTTATTAATAAAAATTAATAGGTTACATTATATCTATGTATATATAAAAGATTTAAATTTGAGTACTTAATAAAGAATTTATTTTTTAAATACTTTATAAATTATCTATTATTTTTTATTTTACTCATAGATATATAGTTAGTAATAATAAATTATAATAGTATGATTACTCTTTAAATACTGCCAAATTCCATTTTAAAAAGTAACAATAGATATTTACTAGGATACCTAATATACATCTATATAATCTAAATTTATGATTTTATAGATAATAAATATAACATTAATTATATTAATATCTATTATGATAATGTATTTATATTAATTTATTAAATTTAATAGAAAAAGTTTTTCTAGATTCAAAAAGATTCATATTTAAGTAAATAAAACAAAAGATATCAGCTAATTAACAGGAAAATAAAAATATACTAGAAATCCAATTAAATATCTAACTATTAGTTTTTAATGTATTTTATATATAACTCATGAATTTTAGTAGCAAGAAAACTAATAGACTTTTATAACTAGTGTTAATAAAGATCTTAAATTAGAACTAGATACTTAATCTACTTAAATAAAACAAATTTTAGCTAGAAAATTAACTAAGCAACAAAAAATAAAGCGCTAACTAAATAAAAAAAATTTAAATAAAATTATAATAATATACTATGCTATATTTAATACTATATCAAAAAATTAAATAATAACTAACAAGAATACTTATTCTTATTATTAGAATCTTAAATATTAAAAATAATTTTTTTCTAACTATGAATTTAATCATGCAAAAAAATTAATATAGAGCCTAACCTAAATTAGATTAGGTTTTGTATTAAATAACAGATAAAATTATATGATAATAAAACTATATAATTTAATAGAATACTAATATATTTCACGAGTAAAGATAAAATCTTTAATTAGAATAATGACCTAAAAATTATATTTATATTTTTATTTTTTACCTTAAATTTATAATACCTACTATAATTTTCTCATAAAAAGTCTATTTTGGAATGACTTGTCTTTCAAGGATTTCAAAATAATAATTATAAGCATTTGTTTTATTCATATTAAAAGATTTTATAAATAATCTATGCCATTCATTAGCTGGATAATATGGAAAATAAGTGTCACCTGTTACTTCAGTGTCAATATGTGTTAAATAAAGTCGATTGGCATAAGACAAAAATTGAGTATAAATATTACCACCACCAACTATCATTACTTCTGCAGTATCTTTTACTATTGCATTTTGTGCTACAGCTAATGCATGCTTAATTGAAGTTACCCAAGTTACCCCATGATCACTATATAATCTGCTGCTTAGTATAATATTTAAACGATTAGGGAGTGGGTGACCAATAGATTCAAAGGTTTTACGTCCCATAATGACAGGTTTACCCAACGTATTAGCCTTAAACCACGCGAGATCAGCTGGTAAATGCCAGGGTATTGTGTTTGTTACACCAATTACATGATTCTTTGCTAATACAGCAATCAAACTAATTATCATTTTATTTTTGGTATTCGTTTAATTTCATCATGCATTTCTTGCACTGAAATAACACGTTCAGTTGGATTAGTGTTCAATGCCATTGTAGTCGCAAAACCACCATTTAGCGTAGTATCATAATATACTTTATATTGTAAAGCACTACGACGTAATAATTTTGAATCTTCAATTGCTTGACGTCCTGCTGTTGTGTTTACAATATAAGTGTATTCTCCATTTTTAATTCTATCTTGAATATGTGGGCGCCCCTCACAAACTTTATTAACTAAACGTGGATTAATTCCAGCCTCTCCTAATACGATTGCTGTACCATGCGTTGCATCTAACATAAAATCTTGTGCTAATAGCTTGTTTGCCAGATCAACTACTTTTGCTTTATCACCAGCTCGAACAGATAGTAATACACGTCCTCGTTTTTTTATTCCAGATTGGCTTGCTAACATCGCTTTAGAAAAAGCTTCAGAAAAGGTTCTACCCACACCCATAACTTCGCCAGTTGAGTGCATTTCGGGGCCTAAAATAGGATCAACACCTGGAAATTTATCAAATGGTAATACAACTTTTTTCACTGAATAATAAGGCGGGATTACTTCAGCTAATATACCCTGTTGTATTAATGATTGGCCAACCATAACTTTAGCAGCAATTTTTGCTAATGGCACACCAGTTGCTTTAGAAACAAAGGGAATTGTACGGGCAGCACGTGGGTTAACTTCAATTAAATAAACTTCCTGATTTTTTACCGCAAATTGTACATTCATTAAACCTTTAACACAGAGCTCAAATGCAAGTTTTTCTACCTGCTGGCGCATAGTATTCTGGACGTCATGACTTAGAGTATAAGCTGGTAATGAACAGGCAGAATCACCTGAGTGTACACCTGCCTGTTCAATATGCTCCATAATACCACCAATAAGTACACGTTCACCATCACAAATAGCATCAATATCAACTTCGATTGCATCGTCAAGAAAACAATCGAGTAATACTGGAGCATTGTTAGAAACATTTGCTGCGTTTTGGAAATAATGACATAGATCATGTTCATCATAAACAATTTCCATTGCTCTTCCTCCTAATACATAAGAAGGACGAACTACTAGTGGGTATTTTAAAATATGAGCTTTTTTAATTGCTTGATCAAGTGTAGTAACGGTAGCATTAGCTGGTTGTTTTAAGCCTAATCGATTAACTGTTTGCTGGAAACGCGCTCGATCTTCTGCGCGATCAATTGCATCAGGATTCGTACCAATTATAGGCACGCCAGCAGATTCTAACTCACGCGCTAATTTTAGTGGTGTTTGACCACCATATTGTATAATAACACCCTGTGGCTGTTCAATACGTACAATTTCTAACACATCTTCTAAGGTAACCGGTTCAAAATAAAGTCGATCAGAAATATCATAATCTGTTGAAACTGTTTCCGGGTTACAGTTTACTATAATAGTTTGATAGCCGCTTTCACGTAATGCATGAGAAGCATGTACACAACAATAATCAAATTCAATACCTTGACCAATACGATTAGGTCCACCCCCCAGAATCATAATTTTCGGTTGATTATGGTTAGGGTTTGATTCACACTCTTCTTCGTAGGTTGAGTACATGTAAGCTGTATCAGTAGCAAACTCTGCTGCACAGGTATCAATCCTTTTATAAACTGGATGAAGAGCAAATTTATAGCGTAATTTACGTACTTCGCTTTCAGAAACACCGACTAGTTTTGCTAAGCGTGCATCAGCAAAACCTTTACGCTTTAACTCGCGTAAAAATTTAGCATTAAGACCATTAATACCATATTTGATAACACTTTCTTCTAAACATATCAACTCTTCAATTTGCATTAGAAACCAGCGATCAATATTAGTTAGATTAAAAACGCTATCAATTGACATACCTGCACGAAAAGCGTCAGCAATATACCAAATACGTTCAGCACCAGCTTCTTTGAGTTCACGACGAATTTTACTTAACGCATGAGGATCATCTAAATTAATCTTGGCATCAAAACCTGTTACGCCAATTTCCAATCCACGTAAAGCTTTTTGTAATGATTCTTGTTGATTACGCCCAATGGCCATGACTTCACCTACTGATTTCATCTGTGTTGTCAGACGATCATTAGCCCCAATAAATTTTTCAAAATTAAAGCGTGGAATTTTAGTAACAACATAGTCAATGGCAGGTTCAAAAGAAGCGGGTAAATAGGAAAAATTTGCTGTATTTTGTGTGGTTTGAATAATAATTTGCTCGTTACTTTGGCAAAAAATATTTGCTGAAGTATTACCACCTGTAATATCATTCATTAATTCATCTAATGTATATCCTACAGCAAGTTTAGCAGCAATTTTTGCAATTGGGAAACCAGTCGCTTTTGATGCTAATGCGGAAGAACGTGAAACACGAGGATTCATTTCAATCACTATTAAACGACCATTTTTAGGATTAATTGCAAATTGTACATTAGATCCTCCAGTTTCTACACCAATCTCACGTAATACTGCCATTGAAGCATTACGCATAATTTGATATTCTTTATCAGTTAAAGTTTGTGCTGGAGCAACAGTAATAGAGTCACCAGTATGAATCCCCATTGCGTCAAAATTTTCAATTAAGCAAATAATAATACAGTTATCATTTTTATCACGAATTACTTCCATTTCATATTCTTTCCAACCAATAAGTGATTCATCAATTAATAATTCTTTAGTTGGTGAAAGATCAAGACCATTTTGGCAAATTTCTTTAAATTCTTCATAATTGTAAGCTATTCCTCCTCCAGCACCACCCATAGTAAAAGAAGGGCGAACAATACAGGGGAAACCAACTTTAGCCGCTACTACTAATGCCTCTTCCATATTATTTGCAATACCAGAACGTGCGGTTTCTAGGCCAATTTTTTTCATCGCAATATCAAATAAACGGCGATTTTCTGCTTTATAAATAGCTGCAGCAGTAACGCCTATCATGGTAACACTAAATTCAGTTAAAACACCTCTATATTCTAATTCTAAAGCACAGTTTAAGGCCGTCTGCCCACCCATTGTTGGTAATAAAGCATCTGGGCGCTCTTTTTTAATTATTTTACGTACTACTTCCCAGTGGATTGGTTCAATATAGGTAGCGTCTGCCATTTCAGGATCGGTCATGATAGTCGCAGGATTAGAGTTAACTAGAATTATTCGATAACCTTCTTCCCGTAGTGCCTTACAAGCCTGTGCCCCGGAATAATCAAATTCACAAGCTTGTCCAATAATAATAGGTCCTGCACCTAAAATTAGGATATTTTTTATATTTCTAAGTTTTGGCATGATCTGTGCTCTTAATTAGTGGCTATTATAATCCTGTGATTATTTTGATAGATTTTCATTAGCTCGATAAAATGATCAAATAAAGTAGCTGCATCATGCGGTCCGGGACTAGCCTCAGGATGACCTTGAAAACCGAATGCGGCTTTATCCGTGCGTGCAATTCCTTGTAAAGAAGCATCAAATAAAGAACGGTGTGTGATACGTAAATTAGCTGGTAAACTTGCTTCATCTACTGTAAAACTATGATTCTGAGTGGTAATCATTACTAAATTATTACGTAAATCTTGTACTGGATGGTTAGAACCGTGATGACCAAATTTCATTTTTATGGTTTTCGCACCACTAGCTAATGCTAATAGTTGATGCCCCAAACAGATGCCGAATAGTGGAATATTAGTTTTAAGTAAAAGTTTAATTGCAGTAATTGCATAATCACAAGGTTCTGGATCTCCTGGGCCATTAGATAAAAAAATACCATCTGGATTTAATTGTAGTACATTTGCTGCTGACGTCTGCGCTGGAACTACCGTTAAACGACAGCCTCGATCAACTAGCATTCGTAAGATATTACGCTTAATGCCATAATCATAAACCACTACATGGAAAATTATATCAGTTAATTTTTGAGTCTCTAATAGTTTTTTCTTTTGTACTGAATTACCTTCTAACCAAACATAACTTGTTTTAGTACTTACCTCTTTTGCTAAATCCATGCCCTTTAGACCAGGAAATTGTTTTATTTTTTCCAATGCTAAAGCAAGCGTTATATTGGAAAAATTACCTACAATAATACAACCATTTTTTGTGCCTTTATTACGAAGTAAGCGTGTTAGTTTACGTGTATCAATATCTGCAATAGCAACAACATGATGACGCTGGAGGTATTCAGATAGATTTTCTTCATTACGATGACTACTAGTGACTAAAGGTAAATCATGGATAATTATACCTTGAGCTTGTATTTTAGCAGATTCATTATCAGTATTATTAGTACCAGTATTACCAATATGGGGATAAGTGAAAGTGATGATTTGACGAGAATAGGAAGGATCAGTAAGAATTTCTTGATAACCAGTCATTGATGTATTGAAAACTACTTCCCCCACTGCTATTCCTACCGATCCTATCGATCGACCGTAAAATTGGGTTCCATCTTCGAGAACTAATAGCGCTGACTTCATCAAAATATCCTCCAAGTATCAAACCTCTTCGAAAACTCTCATTTATCTAATTTTTATATTATGAAATACTATAGTCAGATTATATCTTAATTTAAACTATTATTATTATAATTAAATAATCTAATCATATTAGATTATTTAATTATAATAATAATATTTTATTTAACTTATGATTATTAAGTTATTTTTTAGTATTAAAAATTTTTTATTTTTTTAAGTAATATTAAATTTAAATAAATTTTTGTTGATTCCAAGTAATCTGTATTTATCATTATTTTAATTGTAAGATATATTTACATATAAAATCCTTGAATAATTTAAAATCATAATATTTTTATTTATAATATTTATTGGTAATATTAATAAGTATGCACTGATACTATATTATTTTAATATATAACTATTACTTATCTTATAATTTTAGCTAATAGAAAAATAACTATGATACTCTCATAAATACTTAAGGATTATTAATAAATAATTCTCTAAATGTAACCTAAGTTTTAAACTACTTGTTATTTATTTATACTTATCTACTATAATAAAATATTTTTTAAGCTAATTTAAATAGGTATAATAAAAAATTGTATTATTTACTAATTTATCTGAAGAATATATATAAATATATAATCATTATTAATATTAATTTTTAACAAGTTACATATAATTTTAATAGTAAATAATTAATTTATCTAATTATTACAAACACTGTAAAAAGTATTAGCGTTTACTAACATTAAACTTCTTACAAAACTGTTATGGGTTTATAGTATAAAGTAAGTTATTCAAGAAATTTATTACCAAGCACATCATTCATATTAAATAGACCACATAGTTTATGATTTTTTTTTAACCAAATAGCAGCTTTAACTGCGCCATGAGCAAATGTTATCCGTTGGGTAGTTTTATGGGTAATTTTGATTTGTTCACTAATATTAGTAAATAAAACTGTGTGTTCGCCAATAACATCTCCTGTGCGAATAGAAGTAAATTTAATAGTCCCTAATTTTCGTTTTTGATTACTATGAGAATAAATAGTATAATTTTGTAAATCACTACTTAATGTTTGTGTAATAACCTCACCCATTGCTAAAGCCGTTCCTGAAGGAGCATCTACTTTATGACGATGATGTGTTTCTATAATTTCAATATCACTATATATACCCATTACTTTTGTCGTTTTTTCTAAAAGCTGTAACATTAAATTTACACCAATGCTAAAATTAGCAGCATATATAATAGCAATATCTTTAGCTGCTTTTTCAATTATTTTTCTTTCTTGCTGATTAAAATTTGTAGTACCAATTACTATAGACTTTTTATGTTGACGACATAATTCTAGATTCACTAAGGTTGCTTGTGGTGTCGTGAAATCAATAAGAATATCAAAATCACTAATAGATGTATATAAATCATCGCTAACTATGACATGTAATTGATCAATACCAGCTAGCTTACCAGCATCATTTCCTACTAATCCTGATCCTTTACGCACCAATGCTACAGTCAACATTAAAACTTTGCTGTATACAATAGCCTGAATAAGTTGTTTGCCCATGCGACCTGCTGCACCTGCTATAGCAATACGTATCATTTTAGTTATTAAATCCTAGTCATATTAATATATAAATTATATATTAGATAATATGTATAAATATCTATTCAAATAAATAATTAATTAATCTGCTTAATATTAAATCGTAGCTCTTTTGGTACTTTAAAAGTAATATTTTCTTTACGACCAATAAGCTCAATAAATTTTTGAACGCCTAATGATTGTAGATGTTTAATAACTGCTTTTACTAAAATATTAGGTGCTGAGGCACCTGCTGTAATGCCAATGTAGCGAATATTTGTTAGCCAATTTGCTTGAATATCAGACGCAGAATTAATTAAATAGGCAGGTTTTCCCATACGTTGTGCTAGCTCAGCAAGACGAGTAGAATTAGAAGAATTTTTAGAACCAATCACAAGCACAAGATCTGTTTTCTTTGCTAAATCCTGTACTGCTTCTTGACGGTTAGTAGTGGCATAGCAAATATTATTTTTATACGGGCCAATAATTCGTGGGAAACGCTGCCGCAAGGCAGTAATTATCGTTGAAGTATCATCTACTGATAATGTAGTTTGTGTCATAAAACACACGTTATTTTTATTTTTAATAACTAATTGCCAAACATCTTCTACGGATTCTACCAAATACATACCGCCTTCTGGATTACTGTATTGACCCATAGTACCCTCCACTTCAGGGTGTCCAGCATGACCGATAAGAATAGCTTCTTTACTCTTATAACTAGCTCGTAAGACTTCCATGTGGACTTTTGTTACTAATGGACAGGTAGCATCAAGTAATAAATGTAATTGACGAGCTTGGGCTTCTGCTCGTACTGCCCGAGAAACACCATGAGCAGAAAAAATTAAAATAGCATCATCGGGCACTTCAGAAATATTTTCAATAAAAATAACGCCACGTTTAAATAAACTATTAACTACATAGTAATTATGTACTACTTGATGTCGCACGTAGATAGGCGTACTAAACATTGCTAAAGCGCGCTCAACAATGCTAATTGCTCTATTGACACCTGCACAAAAACCACGTGGATTAGCCAATAATACTTGCATGGTTTATCTCCTTATTTGAAATTAATTTTTAATATGTCAATAGCAAAACTAAGTGCTTACCTCACTAATAGATAATTAAAATTAACAATAATTAATCTATTAATTATGCACGTGATATCTTGCATTTTATTATTATCCATTATTATAAATAATATAATAGCACCCATATAATGGATATATGATTTTAGTAAAATTACAAAATAAAAAAATTGAATTACATTAAGATTTATTATCCTAAAAAATTATCCCTACTAATAAAGAAAAATTATACCTATAGCTAATTTATAATTTTAATAATTACTATTTTAGTGCTATAGGCAAACTATTATTATCCAAACTAGATAGTATAGATTTATATTAAATTATATTTTGCTATAATATAAAATATTAATACTATGCTATTTTTATATATTAAAATTAATATCATTCGTTATTTTTTAGAATTATTTTCTATTTTGTATAAGTTCTAAACCCATCAAGTATAATTAATATCATACCAATACAAATTGAAGTATCAGCCAAATTAAATATTGGCCAGTGCCAATAATTAATATAAAAATCAATAAAGTCAATAACCACACCATATATGATACGGTCAAATAAATTACCTAGCGCCCCACTGATAATTAATGTATAAGCATAATTTATCATGTATTGCTTGTTATTAGAGCGATACATAGCTACTATTAATATTAGTAAAATAACTACGGAAATAAAAATAAATAACCAACGTTGCCAGCCATTTTTATTTGCTAAAAAGCTAAAAGCTGCTCCAGGATTTTGTACATAGGTAATATTTAATGAGGGAATCAATGTTATACTTTCATTTAATAAAAAATGCGCGATAATCCACTGTTTACTAATTAGATCTAATATTAATACTGCAAACCCTAGATATAGCCAGCGTAATTTAGTTAAAATAAGATATTTACTCATTAAACGAATCTACGCTCTTCACCGTTACCTGCAATATTGATGACACAACGATTACATAATGTTGCATATTTTGCTATTAAACCTATATCTTGTGTATAATGCCAGCAACGTGAACATTTTTTACCTTCAGCTTTATTAAAGGCAATTTTTAAACCACTAATTAGCTCGCTCTGTTTAGCTAGATTATTAACAACAACGTATTTTTTTACTTCTGCTGCTGAAGTAATTAAGACAAAACGTAACTCATCCTCTAAACTCTCTAATCGAGCAGCTAGTAATGGCTCAGCATATAAGGTAACAGCTGCGTCTAATGATCCTCCAATTTGTTTATTATTACGTGCTTGTTCAAGTACTTTATTTACTTCTGTACGGACTTTAAGTAATTCTGCCCAAAAAGCATCATTCATGTTTTCATGTACACTCAATTTAAATAAAGAATCATACCACTCTTGTGTAAAGACGTAAGCTTGACGTTTCCCTGGTAGATATTGCCAAATTTCATCTGCAGTAAAAGACGTAATTGGTGCTATCCAACGCACTAATGCTTCAGTAATATGAAATAAGGCTGTTTGACAACTACGACGTGCTACGCTATCTTTTTTAGATGTGTATTGACGATCTTTGATGACATCAAGATAGAAAGATCCCATTTCAATTGAACAAAATTGTATTAAACTTTGTACTACTAGATGAAAATTATAATTTTCATAAGCAGCAATTATTTCTGTTTGCACCGCCTGAGCGCGTCCTACTGCCCAACGATCTAGAATAGTCATTGCTTCAGGTTGTACTTTATGTTGTTGTGGGTCAAAATCAGTAAGATTAGCTAATAAAAATCGTGCAGTATTACGAATGCGACGATATAAATCGGTAGAGCGTTTTAGAATTTCGTCGGAAATTACTATTTCATTGCTGTAATTTGTAGAAGCAACCCATAAACGTAAAATATCACTACCTAATTGATTAATTTTATCTTGTGGATTAATGGTATTACCATTAGATTTAGACATCTTTCGTCCTTGTTTATCAACAGTAAAACCATGAGTCAAGACTTGCCGGTAAGGCGCTTTACCTTTAATAGCTGTTGCAATTATTAATGATGACATAAACCAGCCACGGTGCTGATCAGAACCTTCTAAATATATATCAGGTGAATGCCCATTAAATTCGGGACGGATATCAATAACAGAAGTATGTGTTGAACCTGAATCAAACCAAACATCAAGAGTATCAGTAATTTTAACATAATTAACTGCATCATCAGCTATAATTTCCATTATACCTAGATTCCACCAAGCTTGAATACCGTGTTGTTCTACTAGTTTAGCTACTTCTTCAATTAACTCAAGACTGCGTGGATGAAGTTCGTGTGTCTCTTTATGGATAAATAAAGGTATTGGTGTGCCCCAGGTTCGTTGACGCGAAATACACCAATCAGGACGCTTAGTTATCATCTTTTCAATACGTGCTTGCCCCCAATCTGGAATCCAATGTACTTTTTTAATTGCTTGTAATAACTGTTGACGTAACCCTTGTTTATCCATACTAATAAACCATTGTGGGGTAGTACGAAAAATAATTGATGTCTTATGACGCCAGCAGCAGGGGTAACTGTGTATAAGTTTTTCAACATGTAGTAATGTACCAGCATTATTTAAGATTTTAATGATAATATTATTTGCTTTTAGTACAAATAATCCATCTAATGCTGGATGGGTTGCTTTTAGATAACAACCATTAGCACCCACAAGATTGGTAATTTCTAATGCGTATTTTTGTGCAGCAATAAAATCTTCTATACCATGACCTGGTGCAATATGCACCGCACCGGTACCCGCATCTAGTGTTACATGATCACTTAAAATAATAGGTACATTAAAAGACATAAAGGGATGCTGACAGCGTAATAGTTCTAAATCGATACCATTACAATCACCTAGAATTTGCCATTCTGTAATACCAGAACGTTTCATAACACTAACAACTAAATCCGCTGCAAGGATTAAACATTTATCTTTAATTTGTACTAATTGATAAACAAATTCACGGTGTACTGCTATTGCTCGATTTGCAGGCATTGTCCAAGGCGTAGTTGTCCAAATAACTATATAAATAGGATAATCTATAGCAGTAAGAGATAATTTTTTATAGATTGCGGCTACATCAATTACCCTAAAACATACATCAATAGCGATAGACACTTTATTATAATATTCAACTTCCGCTTCTGCTAGCGAGGAACTACAATCAGTGCACCAATACACTGGTTTATCTCCTCTATATAAATGACCATTAGCAATAACCTGACCTAAAACACGAATAATATTTGCTTCAGTCTTAAAATCCATTGTTAAATAAGGATTATTCCAATCACCTAATACACCCAAGCGAATAAAGTCTTTTTTCTGCCTCCTAATCTGTTCGCTAGCATATTCCTGACAAGCGCTACGGAACTGTTCAATACTAACTTTTTCACCTACTTTGCCAATAATTTGTTCTACTTTGTGTTCAATAGGTAGCCCATGACAATCCCAGCCTGGAACATAATGTGCATCGTAGCCCATTAAACCTTTAGATTTAATAATAAAATCTTTAAGAATTTTATTAACTGCATGACCAATATGAATATTACCATTTGCATAAGGAGGGCCATCGTGTAAGATAAATTTTTTTTTACCTTTTTTAGCTTTACGAATTATTCCATATAAATCTTGTTGATACCAACGTTTAAGTATTTCAGGTTCATATTTAACAAGATTTCCGCGCATTGGGAAATTTGTTCGTGGTAAATTAAGGGTATTTTTATTATCATTCATTATATTTTTTGTTCCGTTATAGCTAAAAATATTAATTTATGTTTCTAGCTCAAAAAATTTACGAGCTACTAGCACATCATTAATAATTTGCTGTCGTAAAGCATCAAGTGAAATAAAATGATGTTCATCACGTAATTTTATAAGTGGTACTACCTCAATGTAGCACCCGTAACAGTCTATTTTTAAATCTTTTATTAAAGATATTCTGTGATGAAACATACTCTGTGAAGTGTAGTGTTTGCTATTTTCATGTATTTGCATTTTTTTAGCGTAACATATGCTAAACATTTTACTTTCATGCAATAGATTAGTGTCACACGATAAATTTGTTAACAGGTGAACTTCAAGTTGTTGATAGAACCCGTTAACTGTTGGACGAGTTCCAATATTAGCAATAGCAGGTAAAGGTTTATAACTTAAGCCGTAAACATTAACTACGTAGACCCCTTTAATTGGAGCAAGCAGACGTTTTAACTTTATATTTGCTGTAGGAAAACCTAATGTTCGCCCTACTTGATTACCACGAACTACGCGTCCAGAAATACTATAAGGACGACCAAGTAATGCTGTTGCTAAAGTAAAATTAGCATTTTTTAACGCTTGCCGGATAATAGTGCTACTAATACGTAAGCCATAATCATAAAAACTATTAGTGTTGACAACATTAAAACCAAACTCTTCTCCTGCTTGTTTTAATAACTTAACATCTCCTTGGCGATCTGCGCCAAAATGAAAATCATCGCCAACAATTAAAAATTTAATGCCTAATTTTTTTACAAGTAACTCTGTAATAAAAATACGTGCACTGATAGCTGCAAAAAAGGAATTAAATTTAATGCATAATAAGTAATTTATTCCTATTTGTGCTAAATACTTAATTTTATCACGTAAAGGGGTCAAACGAGCAGGAGCTTTTCTTTTAGTAAGAAGTTCTAATGGTTGTGGTTCAAATATCATCACCATTACTGGTAATCCTAAACGCTGACTCTTATATTTTAACTTCTGTAATAGCATTTTATGCCCACGATGAACCCCATCAAAGTTACCAATAGTCAGCATACAACCATGATGACATGCCCGAATATTGTGTATACCGCGAATTAGCTCCATAATTAGCTCAAAACAATAGAAATAAATGGATTATAATCTTGTATAAAGATTAAGTTTAAAATAAAAATCTTATAACTTAATACGTAATATGGAAATAATTTATTACTACCTAAATAATAAATATTATGTAATATGATTAACTTTGATAATTAATATTACTATTAATTATTAATTTTTACAATTAACTTATAAGATACTTAATATACTAGGAAGTAGGTATAAAGTAGAATGCAAAAATAGATTTTTATAATTATTAGAGTTATATTTAGATATTAAAATAACAGATTAATTTTCTAATTAAGTAGATTAATATAGAAAAAACTTTATAATAGATTAATTCTGTTTATATGAAGTGCAATGATTCAAATAACTTTTATCTTTGTTATTGCTACTTATGTTCTTAAAAAAATGGTAATTAAATCTATATTATAAATTTAAGGTTAAATAATGATACTTAAGATAGATCCTATAAAAGAATAAATTAATAGTTAACTTATTAAAAAGTTATAGCATGTATAAAAATACATAAAGATAAAAATTAAAATGTAACATAAAATTTATACTACGTAATAGATATACAAGAAACCTAGATTTTATTCTGCTAAATATACTAAAATAAAACATTAAAAATTAAGAAAATATGACATATAAAATAGCCTTATTAAATTTCTTTAGCTTCTTAGATTTTTAAATAATAACTATCCTAATTATTCCTATAAAACATACTTTTCTTGTTTAATTTACTTATTTTGAGTATGGTATTATTCCTTTAATTTTTTAATTTTTTATTTTAAATAAAATACTACTAATAGTAGTTTATTGATTTTTTTTCTAATTTTTTTAAATACTTGAATTTTATTACTTATCCTATTAGTTGCTAGATATGGTTAGTTTATGACTATAATAAATAATTTAACATTATAATGATTACTAAATTAATTGCTATAAATAACAATATTATCTTGAATAAATACTTTTACTATATTAAATATGATTTAATAAAAAAATTATATAGTAATATACTTCTGTATGGATATGTACTAATATAAATTTTTGCTTTACTTTAGAATAATTTCCTATCTGTAATTATTGTATATTTATTAAAAGTACAATTTTATTAAAGGTATTAATAATTATATAAGACATAAATATCTAGTTATTCATATTTTTTGATTTTACTATTATATAAGTTAGTATATTTTTATGATAAAAATATAAATTTTTATAGTATTATTTATTTTTATTTATAATAATAAATCTATATTAATTTCTCTAATACAATACCTTTGGATAAAATAGAGTGAATAATATTACTATTTATACTCTATTTTAATAGAAAATGTTATCTGAATTGTAGGAATTACTATATAATATATTTAATAGTAGTTATTTTAGAGTAAATTTTAATTTAGCAATGACTATTACGTAATCCTCTTAGTTTATTTTAAACGTACAAGATTATTTTTCTGTATTCTAGCATACATAGTTAGCGTATTGTTTTATAGTTTTGCTATCATTTATGGTATAAAATAGATTAATATATTATCAATTGAATAGGTTTAATCTTTAGTATAGATTACTTATAGAGTTACTTTTATATAATTTTATATCTTTAGTATAATTTAGCATTAATTAATAATATCAATAACATACATAGTATTAATTACTATTAACAAATACGTGTAGCATCTGATAAAGTTATATCAGATGGATACATAAATTTTATTAGAGGTTTATATGAAAAAAAATATCCATCCTAAATGTTATACCATTACTGCAACTTGCTCTTGTGGTAACAATATGAAAATTAGTTCTACTATTATTCATAACTTAAATTTAGATATTTGTGGCGCTTGTCACCCATTTTATACAGGTAAACAACGTGATGCTGCTACTGGTGGTCGTGCAGAACGCTTTAGCAAACGTTTTAATATATCAGGTATAATATGATAACTTTATATATTAGATAAAAAACTATATAATATTTTAATTTAAGCTTATTTAAACTTTTGTACTATAGAATATTTTAATAAATAGTCTCAAGTATAGTGGGCATATTAATATTCTAAGTATTAAAATTTAGTCCTGATTCACGCATATATTATTTTATGGTCTCAGAGATTTTATTATTATATTTCACATAAACTGGCATTATTTTGGCGGAGATTAATTAGTAAATGCATAAGTAATTTACTATTAGTAACATAAACGTAAATTATTGATTAGTACCAGTTCACTTGTTAGCAAGTATTTTAATATGTTAAGTAAGTTGTTTCTTTTTATTATGAAAAGCCTTAAATTTTATTAAAAAAATATTTGATAAAAAAATCAAATCAAGTATTATTATAATTTATTCTATACTATTAAAAAGGATAGTTTTGGTTAAAAATTATAGTATTAGCTATTATTTCTTAATTTATATATCAAAATATATTAGATTTCTTGTAAAATCTTGATCTCATTTAAAAACGCTAAAGTATTTCATATATAGTAACTATAGTACTATGAATAAAAAATTCATAAACATCATGTAATATAATTTATATTATCTAGCACTACATAATAGTTTTTAAAAGATCATATATTTACTTAAAAGTATTACTGTAATTGCTTGTTATCAACAGTAAACTATTATCTATTCTCTACCCCATGTCTTTTATGAGATTAATAAGCTAATAACAGATTATATAGATGATGCATAAGATTTATAAATAAATTAGTGGCTTATATAATAGATACTACTAATGTAATTACTTAGAACTAGGCATTATCTAGATTAAAGATATAACTATTTAGCAGTATACTATGTCCTATAGGTTACTTATGCAAATAGTATTAATATATCTATATTAATAAATTTATTTTTATTAAAGTTATTACGTTAAATATCCATTACTATATTATAAAAATAATTAATGAAATAATAATTTTTGATAAATCTTATAAGTTCATAATAAAGTATTTTATTAGATGCCGAAGCTAGAGTAACAATAAGTTAATATAATGTCTAGTATAACTATGATTATTACTCAAAAATACAATCTTCTAAATATTAAAGTTTATATATTTTAATTTAGAGTGATAATATATTTTTTATTATAATTTATGTATCTATTACAAATATATTCTAAAAATAGATATGTTAATATAGATTTTGATAATTTTTCTTAATTATTAAATATCTATATTAGCAGCTCTTAATGCATTTTCTTCAATAAAAATACGTCGAGGCTCTACTGCGTCACCCATAAGAGTAGTAAATAATTGATCAGCAGTAATAGCATCTTTTATCATGACACGTGACATATGACGACTTGCAGGATCCATTGTAGTTTCCCATAATTGATTAGCGTTCATCTCTCCTAATCCTTTATAGCGTTGGATTGTTAGACCACGACGGGATTCTTTCATTAACCAATCTAATGCTTCTTCAAAACTCTTTATAGCAATACGACGTTCTCCTCTTTCAATAAATGCCCCATCTCCTAATAAATCACGTAGTTTATTACCTAATTGGCAAATTTTATGATACTCACTTCCATAGATAAAATCATAATTTAGATTATAGTTAGTCTCGATTCCGTGGGTACGAATACGTAATATTGGCTCAAATAGCGAACGCTCAAAATTCTCATGTATTATAAAACTATAACTACTATCTTGTTGTTCTTTTATGTTTAATGATATTACGAAAGAATTCGTCCATTGTTGAACAATTTCTTTATTGATTAATTCTTTTTCTTTTAAGTTTGGTTGGTAAATTAGATTATTTAATAAAGCTAGTGGGTAATGCTGCTCCATGTGTTTAATAGTTTTTTGTACACTATAATATTCTATAATTAATTCTTCTAAAAACTTACTAGTTAATGCTGGTGTATATGTGTTTCTATATAATGTCGCATCCTCAAGAGCCAAAGATATTTGATATTGCTCTAATGCTTCATCATCTTTAATATATTGCTCTTTTTTACCTTTTTTTACTTTATATAAAGGTGGCTGCGCAATAAATACATAACCATGCTCAATAAGTTCTGGCATTTGGCGATAAAAAAAAGTTAACAATAAGGTACGAATATGCAAACCATCAACATCAGCATCAGTCATAATAATAATACTATGATAACGTAATTTATCTAAACTATATTCATCATGCCCGATGCCACAGCCTAGGGCAGTTATCAGTGTTGCAACTTCCTGTGAAGAAAGCATTTTATCAAAATTAGCTTTTTCTACGTTTAAAATCTTACCTTTTAATGGTAAAATTGCCTGATTTTTACGATTACGGCCCTGTTTAGCTGATCCACCAGCAGAATCCCCTTCTACAAGATAAAGTTCTGATAATGCTGGATCTCTCTCCTGGCAATCAGCTAGCTTACCTGGCAAACCAGCTAAATCTAAAGTATTTTTACGACGCGTTAATTCGCGTACCTTACGTGCGGCTTCACGAGCACGGGCTGCGTCAATAATTTTGTTTACTATAATTTTGGCATCAGTTGGATTCTCTAATAAATACTCTACTAGTTTCTCATTCATTATGGTTTCAACTACAGTTTTTACTTCTGAAGAAACTAGCCTATCTTTAGTTTGTGAAGAGAATTTAGGATCAGGTACTTTCACGGAAACTACTGCAATCAAACCTTCACGAGCATCGTCACCAGTAGCACTAATTTTTAGTTTTTTTCTATAACCTTCTTTATCTATATAGTTATTTAATGTACGGGTCATTGCAGTACGAAAACCAATTAAATGGGTACCACCATCACGTTGTGGAATATTATTGGTAAAACAATAGATATTTTCTTGAAAACCATCATTCCATTGTAACGCTACTTCTAAACTAATACCATCTTTAATGGTAGAGAAATAAAATACTTTTGGATGGATTGGATTTTTATTTTTATTTAAATATTTAATAAATGATAAAATACCTCCCTTATAGTGGAAACGATCTTCTTTATTATTACATTTATCTTGTAATTTAATAGAAATACCAGAATTAAGAAAAGATAATTCCCGTAAACGCCTTGCTAGCGTTTCATATTGGAACTTTGTGTTATTAGCAAAGATTTGTAAACTTGGCCAGAAGTGTACCTTAGTACCTGTTTGTTGTGTTTTATTAATAATTTTAAGGGGGGTTTGTGGTTCTCCCTTCATGTAAGTTTGTTTGTATACCTTACCTTTGCGATGAATAACTAATTCTAGTTTTTCTGATAATGCATTCACCACTGATATACCAACACCATGTAAACCACCAGAGACTTTATAGGCGTTATCATCAAATTTACCACCAGCATGAAGTACTGTCATTATGACTTGTGCCGCAGAAACTCCTTCTTCTTTATGTAAATCAGTTGGAATGCCACGACCATCATCCTGTACCGATACTGAGTTATCTGTATGAATTACCACGATAATTTCTTTACAATAACCAGCAAGAGCTTCGTCAATTGCATTATCAACAACTTCGAATACCATATGGTGTAGACCACTGCCATCATCAGTGTCACCGATATACATGCCAGGACGCTTACGAACCGCATCTAAACCTTTTAATACCTTGATACTTGAAGAATCATAAGTATTTGACATTAGTGTTTCTCGCTTATTTTAATTCTATGATTAAATATTAATTTTTACTATATTCTATAAAAAACATCTTATCTTTATTACTAAGTATATCAGTAGTATATTTAATACTAAGTATACTAATAAATACCTATACTTGAATAGCTTACAAGCATGTAATTAAGAAATATAAATTATTAATTTCCGATTTATAATTAAAATTATTAAGCAGATACAAACAAGATTAATATTCTATAAGTAAAAAAAATCTTCGATTACTGATATTTATGTATAAATAGTTTGTTATCATAAAACTTTATTATATTATTTAAATAAGTTTTTGGATTATTTCAGGTTGAATGAACTTATAAATTTTTAAATATATTATTAAAAAATTAAAAACGTATCGGCATAATAATATAATTTGCAGATTGTGTTAAGTTAGTGCCGTCTTTAATTTGTACACTAGAATCAGAAGTTGTTAGTAATAAATGTACTTTTTCACATTTTAGGACATTGAGTGTATCAAGTATATAGTTTACATTAAGACAAATTTCTAATTCATCTCCTTCATAATTAACGTCAAGGATTTCTTTCCCTTCTTCTTGTTCTGAATTACTTATCATAATATTAAGCTGGTTATGTGTAATTTTAAGTCGAACACCTCTATACTTTTCACTAGATAAAATTGCCACACGTAAAAATGCCTGCTTCAATAAACTACAGTCTACTTCAACAATTTTACGAGGGTTTTTTGGCAATATTAGCCGATAGTTAGGAAAACGACCATTAATTAATTTGCAAGTAAAAACAAAATCATCTACATAAGCACAAATATAATTTCTACCAATTTCTAAATCTAATTTAGTATCTTTACTATTTAATAAACGCACTAACTCCATCACCCCTTTACGAGGTACTATTATTGGATACAAAAAATCACCAGTAAATGTTGAATAAATAATTTTATCAATAGGCATTGAACAGATAGCTAAACGATGACCATCAGTTGTTACTGTGCGTAATAGTTTATTTTCAGTTTCAAATAACATTCCATTAAGATAATGACGTGTATCCTGATATGCCATTGAGAATTGAGTAGACTCAATTAATCGCTTTAAGGTTGCTTGAGACAATGTCAACGCTACTTTTTTCTCCCAGCTTTTTCTATTAGGAAAAGAGCTAGCTGGTAGTGTTACAAATGAAAAACGGCTACGCCCTGAACATAATAATACACGTTCACCGTCTAGCTTTACTATAATTGTTGCTCCCTCCGGCAAACTACGCCAGATATCAAGAAATTTTCGTGCATTTACAGTTATTGCTCCAGGCTTATGACATTGAATTAAAGATATCTTAATGCTAATCTCTATTTCTAAATTAGTACTAGTTAATTGCAAAGCACCTTCAGTTACTTGGAGCAATATGTTATTAAGAATAGGAAATACTGGACGTCCAGATAATGGACTATTAACTTGTTGTAGTATCTTTAGTAAGTATTCACGTTTAACAATAAATTTCATAATATTAGGAAGATAAAGCTCTAATTAAATTTAAAAAATCCTCTTTAATGCCGTGATCTTCTTCGCTTAATTGATGAATTTTTCGATAACCATATAATACAGTAGTATGGTCGCGACCACCAAAGGCATCGCCAATTTCAGGCAAGCTATAGTTAGTAAGTTCTTTAGCCATTGCCATCGCCATTTGTCGTGGACGAGCCACCGATCTAGAACGTCGTTTAGAAAGTAAATCGGCAACTTTTATTTTATAATATTCAGCTACTGTTTTTTGAATATTATCAATAGTTATAAACTTATCTTGCAGCGCAAGCAAATCACGCAAAGCTTCGCGTACAAAATCAATAGTAATTGCTTGACCAGTAAAATTAGCGTTAGCAATTACTCTATTTAATGCACCTTCTAGTTCACATACATTAGAACGCAAGCGTTTTGCGATAAAAAATGCTACTTCAGTTGGTAAGTGAATGTTATTTTCATTTGCCTTTTTTATTAAAATAGCAACGCGAGTTTCTAATTTTGGCGGTTCAATAGCGACTGTTAATCCCCAGCCAAAACGTGATTTTAAACGATCTTCTATCCCATTAATTTCTTTTGGGTAGCGATCTGAAGTTAAAATAATTTGCTGATTACCCTCTATTAAAGCATTAAAAGTATGAAAAAATTCTTCCTGAGAACGCTCTTTATTGGCAAAAAATTGAATATCATCGATAAGTAACGCATCAACTGAACGATAATAACGTTTAAATTTTTCAATCGTATTACTCTGTAGTGCTTTAACCATGTCCTGCACAAAGCGTTCAGAATGCATATATACTACTTTCATATTAGCCTTATAAGCAAGAATGCCATTACCTACAGCATGTAGAAGATGAGTTTTACCTAAACCAGTACCACCATATAGAAATAAAGGATTATACGCAACACCTAGATTATTACTAATTTGATAGGCTACTGCATATGCTAATTCATTAGATTTACCTTCAACAAAATTATTAAAGGAATGCTTTGGATTAACATTTGAGCGATGGTTATACCTAGGTTTAATAGGAGAACTATTTAAATTTGGATGAGTAGATGTACCGCAGATCACTGGCTCAGTAAACACATTAATATTTGCTACTTTCGGTTGATTAATAGTTGAGGTAATAGACTTACTACCTATTTCAAAACGTAACAATGGCACATCTGCTCCACAAAAATCATTAAGAAAACCATTAATATTGTTTAAATATTTATTACAAACCCAATCTAAAACAAAACGATTTGGAGCGTAAAGCGCTAACGTGTTGTCACTTAGTTCTGCCTGTAATGGGCGGATCCACATACTAAATTCTGTGGCAGGTAACTCATTCTGCAATCGGGTAAGACATTGCTGCCAAAGAGAATGTGACACGGTAAACTCCACTCTAACAAAATCAATAAAAAGAAAGAAAAAGAAACTAGATATTACTAAGTCCTAAAATACAAAATTAACTACATAGCAGAAGATAATAGCGTAAATAATACAATAGATCTTCCTCTTCCTAACAGATTAAATATTTTTATCTAAAAACTATTAGGTATGTCATTGTTACGATACTATCTTTAAAGTTATACAATTTACTATAATTTTATATAGTAGGGATCATGTAAATTATTTTTAAATAAGCAATAAAATATTGATATTGATTAATGATTGTTAATTAAAGTGATTACATCATGTGGTACCTACTATATATCATGACTTCTTTTTTAATAACTAATATATACTAACGAAATATTAATAGATAAGTAATCTTGATATTGCGCAGAAATAAATTAATAGTCTAGTTTTTATTTATATATTAGAAAAAAATTAGGCTAATATGATTCTTGTGATTTTAATAGGAGTCAGTATAATTACTAATTCTACTACCCATAATAGTAAATTAATACTAGCCTGGGAGATAATTATTTAATAATCTACAATCATCCATCCTATTTAGGTAAATTTTTATGAAACGCACTTTCCAGCCTTCCATACTAAAGCGTAATCGTAGTCATGGTTTCCGTGCTCGTATGGCTACTAAAAATGGTCGTCAAGTTCTGGCTCGTCGTCGAGCAAAAAGTCGTGCTCGTTTGACTATTTCCAAATAATAAAGCTTATTACCCGACGTGGTTAAATTATCATTTCCTAGGGAGTTACGTTTATTAATTCCTTCTGATTTTACTTTTGTTTTTCAGAAGCCACAACGTGTTAGTACATCACAACTAACTATACTAGGACGCTTAAATAAATTAGGTCATCCCCGTCTTGGGCTTGCTATAGCTAAAAAGTATGTTAAACGTGCTCATGAACGTAACCGAATTAAGCGCTTAGTACGAGAAAGCTTTCGTTTATATCAGTATCAGTTATCTTCTATGGATTTTGTAATACTAGTTAAAAGAGGTGTAGATAACCTAACTAATCCTGTTTTAACGCAAATGTTGGAAAAATTATGGCATTGTTATTATTTCTAAGCTGTAGCATCTTAATTAAACTTATCAGGGGTTATCAGAATATTATTAGTCCACTATTCGGGTCACGTTGTCGCTTCTATCCTACATGTTCTGATTATGCTCTTGAAGCCATAGACAAGTTTAGCCTAATAAAAGGCAGTTGGTTAACGCTAAAACGTATATCAAAATGTCACTCTTTAAATCCCGGTGGCTATGATCCTGTACTACTTAAATCTGAAGATAATAGAGAACAATAATGATGGATGCGCAACGTAATCTTCTTCTTATCGCTTTTCTGTTTGTGTCTTTCATTATCTGGCAAACCTGGCAAGTAGATAATAATACACAGCTCACTATGCAGATTAAGCAACAAAATACAAGTTCAATTAGTGATTATATTACTAATAGTAAAAACCAAATAATACCTACTAATAGTCAAGGACAACTTATTAAGGTAAAAACTGATGTGTTATCATTAATTATTAATACACGTGGTGGTGATATTGAACAGGCTAAGCTTCTAGCTTATCCTGATACACTAGGTTCTGATAAAACTTTTGAGTTACTAGAAACTACACCAACTTTTATCTATCAAGCACAAAGTGGCTTAACAGGTAAAGATGGATTAGATAATCCTATTAATGGTAATCGTTCACTTTTTTATACTACTCAGTCAGATTTTATTTTGGCAGATGGACAGAATGAACTATGTATTCCGCTGACTTTTAATAATAAAGATGGCACTGTCTTTACGAAAACCTTTGTGCTAAAACGTAATAATTATGCGATTAATGTTAATTATCAAGTAAAAAATGTATCTGAAAAACCATTGGAATTAATCTTATTTGGTCAATTAAAACAAAGTATTAATTTACCTAAATACCGCGATATTAGTAGTAGTAATTTTGCTTTACATACTTATCGTGGTGCAGCTTACTCTTCTGATAATATCAAATATCAAACATATAACTTTAGTAAAATTAAAGATGCTAATTTAGAAATTGTAACCCAAGGTGGATGGATTGCAATGCTACAACAATACTTTGCAACAGCTTGGATTCCTGATGCAAACGTTACTAATACTTTTTATTCTCGTGAACTAGCCAATGGATTAGCAGTTATTGGTTTTAAAAGTGCACCCGTAGTTGTGCAACCAGGTACACAAAAAAAACTCACTGCTAAATTATGGATTGGCCCAGAAATTCAAAATCAAATGGCAGCTATTGCTCCTCACCTTGATTTAACTGTAGATTATGGTTGGTTATGGTTTATATCTCAACCATTATTTAAGTTACTACAATTTATTGAAAGTTTTGTTGGTAATTGGGGGGTTTCTATCATTGTAATCACTTTTATTGTTCGCGGTATTATGTACCCCCTTACTAAAGCACAATATACTTCAATGGCAAAAATGAGAACTCTTCAACCTAAGTTAACTGCTATACGCGAACGTATTGGTAATGATAAACAACGTGTAAGCCAAGAAATAATGGCATTATATAAAACTGAAAAAGTTAACCCACTTGGTGGTTGTTTACCATTAATTATTCAGATGCCAATTTTCTTAGCACTATACTACATGTTAATGAGTTCTGTTGAATTACGTCATGCACCTTTTATGTTATGGATAAATGATTTATCAGCACAAGATCCATACTATATTTTACCGATATTAATGGGTATTACTATGTATTTTATACAAAAAATATCACCAACTACTATCACTGATCCTCTGCAGCAGACAATAATGACATTTATGCCTATTATTTTTATAGTATTTTTTCTCTGGTTTCCTGCAGGTTTAGTACTCTACTACATTATTAGTAACCTAGTTACTATTATGCAACAGCAGATTATTTATCATGGTTTAGAAAAATGTGGTTTACATGATCGTAGATAAATTTTTTGAGAGAACTTATGAATATAGGGATACTATAGTTGCACAAGCTACCCCATCAGGACGAGGGGGTATTGGTATTTTACGAGTTTCTGGCTACGCAACAAAGAAAGTAGCACGAGCAATATTACGGAAGTTACCTCGTCCACGTTATGCTAATTATTTGCCATTTTATGATACTGACGGCAGGATACTTGATCGGGGAATTGCTATTTACTTTCCTTCTCCTCATTCTTTTACTGGAGAAGATGTATTAGAATTACATGGACATGGTGGTGCGGTTGTTTTGGATTTATTGCTAAAATGTATTTTGATACTACCAGGTTTACGTATCGCACAACCTGGAGAATTTTTAGAACGAGCTTTTCTCAACGAAAAACTTGACTTAATTCAAGCTGAATCTATTGCTGATTTAATTGATGCTAACTCAGAACAAGCAGCACGTTCAGCCATTAATTCATTACAAGGTGTTTTTTCAAATCATATTAATCAATTAGTAAAGAAACTAACGCATTTACGGGTCTATGTAGAAGCAGCAATAGATTTTCCAGCTGAAGAAATAGACTTCCTATCCGATGGAAAAATTAAGGTACAACTTAATAGAGTACTGGATGATTTAAAAGTAGCACAAAACAAAGCTTACCAAGGTAGCTTGCTACGTGAAGGAACAAAAGTAGTGATTGCAGGTCGTCCTAATGCAGGTAAATCTAGTTTACTTAATGCATTAACTGGACGTGAAACAGCAATAGTTACTCACATTGCTGGTACAACACGTGACCTATTACGAGAGCATATTCACATCGATGGTATGCCACTACATATTACTGATACTGCGGGGCTACATGAAACTAACAATGAAATAGAAAAAATAGGCATTGAACGCGCCTGGAATGAGATCAAACAAGCTGATAACTTACTATTTATTGTTGATAGCACTACTACCATGGCCATAGATCCTTCTGATATTTGGCCAGAATTTATTGAACAATTACCAGCAACATTACCAATCACGGTAATACGTAATAAAGTAGATATTACTGGTGAACAAATTGGTTTAACTCAAATGAAAAAGTATTCACTAATTCGTTTGTCAGCTCATACTGGTGAAGGGATTGATATATTACGCACACATATTAAACATAGCATAGGTTTTACTGGTAATATAGAAGGTAAATTCTTAGCTCGTCGTCGCCACTTACAAGCATTAGAAGTAGCAACTCAGCACTTAATAAACGGACATCAACAGTTAGTAGATATGCAATCTGGTGAATTATTAGCCGAAGAATTACGTTTAGCACAACAGGCTTTAAGTAAAATAACAGGGGTATTTAGGTCAGATGATTTATTAGGACAGATTTTTTCCAGTTTCTGTATAGGCAAATAGAAAATAAAAAATAAATAATATTTTGAAACAACTTATTATACTATTAATCTATAATTTTATAAAAAACTAAAAGATGATTTGCATTATTAAAACTATATTATAAGCATGAATTATTTATTAAAAACTATTACTTCATAAATTTTATACACTATATTTTTATATACTCATGATACTGCTAAGAGCATTGTTACTTTTAGCTTAAATAATATTATTATGTACTTTATTCTAAGAGTAATTAGTACTTAATATACATATAACATTAAAACTAATAATTTTATAGATATTTATTTATTGATATCTTTTGGTACTATAAAGTTTTAATATTTAATTTTATATTTATAACTTAATACTTAGGTATAATTTTTTAAAATAAGGTAAATTAAAAAGTTATCTAAAAAACTTAGGCGATCTAATGATCGCCCAGATATTTTTTATTTGTTACTAAAATTATATATCCTGATGTGCTGTAATATAGTCAATAGCTGCCTGAACTGTTGTAATCTTTTCTGCTTCTTCGTCTGGGATCTCAGTATCAAATTCTTCTTCTAGAGCCATTACTAATTCAACGGTATCCAGGGAATCCGCGCCAAGATCCTCCACAAAAGAAGATGTTAAAGCAACCTCTGCTTCTGCAACACTCAGTTGTTCAACGATGATTTTCTTAACACGTTCTTCGATAGTGTTCATGTTCTTAAATTTCCTATCAAAACTCGCTTACGCGATGGTTCTTGTAGTTTATAAAATACTGGAAAAGATGCAACTAAATCTCAATTAATCAAACCACTATTTTTACATAATTATGCGATTTTTACGGCAAATTATATAAATAATTTGCATAATTTCTTAAAACATATACATGCCACCATTAACATGTAATGTTTCACCAGAAATATAACTAGCTTCAGCTGAAGCTAAAAATACAACAGCACTAGCAACTTCTTTAGCGCTACCAAATCTATTAGCAGGAATTTTTGTTAAAATATATTCACGTTGCTTTTCTGTTAATACCTCCGTCATATCTGTCTCAATAAAGCCTGGCGCTACAACATTAACAGTAATGCCACGTGTAGCAACTTCATGTGCTAATGATTTACTAAAACCAACAATGCCTGCTTTAGTAGCAGCATAATTAACTTGTCCTGCATTACCTGTAGTACCAACTACTGAACCAATAGTAATAATGCGACCAAAACGTTTTTTTATCATAGCTTTTAATACTGCTTTTGATAAATAAAATATTGAAGTTAGATTAGTGTCTAAAACATTTTGCCACTGCTCATTTTTCATACTCATTAGTAAATTATCAGCTGTGATACCAGCATTATTTATTAGAATATCAATTACACCATATTTACCATAAATATTTTTAATATCTTCCATTAAATTATTAATTGATATAGAATCAGCAACATTCAATATAAAACCCTTACCTTTTTCACCTAAATAATCATCAATATTTTTTACTCCCTTTTTGCTAGTTGCGGTCCCAAATACTTTAACACCACGTTCAACTAATAATTGTGTGATAGCAAGACCAATACCACGACTAGCACCTGTTACTAGCGCAATTTTTCCTTTAATACTCATATTATCCTCTTTAGTTATTGTTTAAGCGCAGAATATAAAGAAGCAACATCATTGATTGATGCTACATTCAATGTATTGATAATACGCTTATTTAGGCCAGTTAAAACTTTACCAGGACCTATTTCTAGTAGCTGCTTAATGCCTTTCATCGCCATATATTCAACAGATTCAACCCAACGAACTGGATTATAAATTTGACGTACTAAGGCACTACGAATAGCTTCAGGTGAGCTTTCTATCTTCACATCAACATTATTTAGAATTGGGCATCTTGGTGGGTTAAAAATTATTTGTTCCAATGCAATAGCCATTTTTTCCGCAGCAGGTTTCATTAGAATGCAATGCGCAGGCACACTAATAGGTAAAGGTAGTACACGTTTTGCTCCTGCTATCTTACAAGCAACAACGGCCCTTTTTATAGCCTCTTTATTACCTGCAATTACTGCTTGATATGGTGAGTTAAAGTTAACTAATGAAACAACCTGACCTTGTGCTGATTCTGCACAAATCTTAGTAATAATATTATTATTAAGGCCAATAATCACCTCCATCCCACCAATACCAGGTGGAACTGCTTGCTGCATCCATTTTCCACGTAATTCAACTAATCGAACTGCTTGTTCAAAATTCAATACATCTGCACAAACTAAAGCAGAATATTCACCTAAACTATGACCAGCCATCATCAATGGTAATGAACCATGTTGTTGCTCCCAAACGCGCCAAATAGCTACTGAAGATGTTAATAATGCCGGTTGAGTTTGCCAGGTTTTATTTAATTCTATCGCTGATCCTTGTTGTACTAACTGCCATAAATCATAACCTAATACTGATGATGCTTGTCTAAACACTGCTTTAATTAATGGAAATTTAGCGGCTAAATCTGCTAACATACCAGTAGTTTGAGAGCCTTGTCCTGGGAATACCATTGCAAATTTTATCATTTTTATTTCCCTATGAAATTAAAATCTAATCAAAGCTGATCCCCAGGTAAAACCACCACCAAAGGCTTCCAACAATACTAAGTGTTTACGCTGAATTCGTCCGTCTCGTACGGCTTCATCTAGTGCAGAAGCTACTGATGCCGCAGAAGTATTACCATATCGATCTAAAGTAATTACTACTTTTTGCATGTCTATTTTTAATTTTTGAGCTATTGCTTTAATAATGCGTAAATTAGCTTGATGAGGCACTAACCAATCTAATGTTTCACGTTGTAAATTATTCACCTCTAATGTTTCCTCAACAATTTGAGCTAATTTGGTTACTGCAATTTTAAATACCTCATTTCCTTTCATAGTAATATATGCAGGCTGTTTCTGGGAATATTGATAAGATAATGTTAATAAATTGCCAAAATAACCATTAGCATGTAAATGTGTTGAGAGAATTCCTGGCTCTTTTGATGCACCTAATATTACTGCTCCTGCACCATCACCAAATAAAATAAGAGTTTTACGATCTTGTGGATCAAGCATACGACTTAGAATATCAGAACCAATTACTAGTGCATGTTTTACAGTACCATTTTTAATAAATTGATCAGCAACACTCAATGCATAAAGAAATCCTGTGCAAGCAGCAGCTAAATCGAAAGAAATGGCATCCTTAATTTCTAACATTTGTTGAATTTGACAAGCTGAGCTTGGAAATGCATAGGTCGAAGAAGTAGTTGCAACGATAATTAAATTAATATCGTTTTTATCGAATTCTTTTATTACTTCTCGCGTCATTTCTAACGCTTTTTCTGCAGCATACCAACCTATTTTAGCTACTGTATCTTTATCCGAAGCAATACGTCTTTCTTTGATACCGGTACGAGTTTCAATCCACTCGTTGGAGGTATCTACCATTTTTGCTAAATCCGCATTACTACGCCTATGTTCGGGCAGATAACTTCCCGTACCAAATATCTTAGTGTACATGTCTTGTCATCTTAAGTAATAGCACGCTTAGAAAGCTTTAAGGCTACCCTATTTATCTAGCGTCTATAATTTTTAATAAAAATTCTGTAATAAAAAGTTACTAATTAATAGCATAACTATTTTGTAATATAGTCCCTACAGGAAACTTGTGTATTCTGTAAATTAAATTATAAGTAAAGATATTAATAGAACTATTTATTAGATTTCCTAGTTTTTTTTCTAGCTTGTCTTTTTTCTTTTGTAGCCTTATTAATAGTCTTAGTTTTTTCTTGTAATCTTGATTTAATAGCTTCTTGCTCTTCAGAAATTTGATGACCACAGTAATAACCATTAGTAGTTATATGATGACGTAAATGGATTTCACCGGAAGTCTTATCTTTAGAAAGAAGGGAAGCAGTTAGCATATCATGAGAGCGACGCATACCACGTTTAGATCGAGTGGGCTTATTTTTTTGTACGGCCATTAGCCTTACTCCTTAATTGTTTTTTCAAATTTACTAATGTTCTAAACAGATTAGGTTTCTCTGTTTCTTTAGGAAGTTGACCACACACCATATTTGTTTCTACTGCACAATATTCAGATTTATGTAGTGGAATCATAGGTACTGAAAGAATAATTTCATCCTCAATTATTGCTAATAAGTCAATTTTACCAAATTTATTAATATTAACTGGTTCATAAACTTCAGGTAGTGTCTCAGCCTCCTGATTATTAGTTACTGGGCTAAAACAATATGTAGTATGAATATGATAGGAGAAATTATTACCACAACGCTGACACATTAATGTTATATCAACATCTACATTACCTGTAATAACTACTAAACATTGGTCATCAAAATTAACTGACAACCAGACTTTAACATCACTATTCACATTAACTACTGAAGCAGCAACACGCATTACTTGCTTCGCAAGATAGATACCAGAGTAATCTAAGCATCTTTGAGCACTGCTAAGTGCATCAATAGTTAAGGGTAATTTTAACTTTTGCATAAATCGTGTATACTAATTTTCTAATGGTATATAGTCAAAGACAAAGGGATGTCTTGTGTAAAGTTTGCAAACAATACTGTAATTGATTATCCAATGGTGCTTCTATACTTATATTTGTACCAAAATATGGATGTTTAAAACGAAGTGTGTTTGCATGCAAAAATAAACGATATAATCCAATACCTTGTAATTGGAGATTAAACTCACGATCACCGTAACGATTATCACCGGCAATTGGACATCCCGCATGTAAAGTATGAACACGAATTTGGTGTGTTCTACCTGTTATTGGGCTTACTTTTATTAAAGTTGCTTGTAAAAAACGTTCTTTAACTTGAAAATGAGTCTTTGATGGTTTACCGATATTATTCACCTTCACAACTCTTGTACCACCGTGTAAAATATTTTTTAACAAAGGAGCTTCTATTACTTTATAGTGAGATGGCCACTGACCACGTACAAGTGCTAGATAATTTTTCTGCATATTTTTTAAGCGTAACTGTTGATGCAATAAACGTAAAATAGAGCGTTTTTTAGCAATTAATAACACGCCTGATGTGTCACGGTCTAGTCGATGAACTAACTCTAAAAAACGAGCTTCTGGTCTCAGAGCACGTAATGCTTCTATAATACCAAAATTAAGTTTACTTCCACCATGTACTGCAATGCCAGAGGGTTTATTTAGCACTAAAAGATACTCATCTTCAAATAAGATGCAATTAGCTGGTAACATAAATTTATCTAACTTTGTTAATACTTGTATCATTTTACGTTGTGCTACTCGCACAGGTGGTAATCGTACAATATCGGCAGCAACTAGTTTATATTTAAATTTAACACGTCCTTTATTAACACGAACCTTACCTTTACGTATAATACGATAGATTAGATTTTTTGGTACACCCTTTAATCTAGCAAACAAAAAATTATCGAGTCGCTGACCGGCTTCATCAGCAGAGATATTAATTAATTGTACTGAAGAACTATTTATTTTCATAATTTATTATTTTAAATATAGTGAAAAATTATCGCCACCTATTTTTTTATTTTAACTATTTAATTAATTATTAAAAGTAACATTTACAATTTATATGTATCTAATTTAATTATTAGATTTATTTATCCTAAAAAATATATTATTCAATTTAATAACTTATGTCTTTAGCAAGATACTTATTAGTATAATCTTTACTGAAGAAGCAAAGTCATCTTGCTATATCAGTATCAGCAATGAAATAATGCAGCAAATTTCATGTTAATTTTTTATTAACCTGTGAAATAACAAAATTTACTTGGTCACGCAAAACACAGCAATGGCATAAGACATAATATAAAATCAAGTAATTAACGAGCTGTGAGTAATTAACTGAGCTAGAAAATAGGAATTATAAAAGTTATCCTAATATTAGAGCATTAGTGGGTTGTTTGCTCATAGTTTTAATACCAATGCAAAAAGATAATGAGTAAGTTAAGATGAGAAGAATGTTGATTAATGCAACGCAGCAGGAAGAGCTGCGAGTTGCTCTTGTAGATGGACAACAACTTTACGATCTGAATATAGAAATTCCAGGCCATGAACAAAAAAAATCAAATATTTATAAGGGTAAAATTATTCGAATTGAGCCGAGTTTAGAGGCAGCTTTTGTTGATTATGGTGCAGAAAAACATGGTTTTCTACCATTAAAAGAAATTTCACGCGATTACTTCTCTAGTAACTCTTCTTGTAACCGTGTTAATATTAAAGAAGTTATACGTGAAGGTCAAGAAATTATTATTCAGATAGATAAGGAAGAACGTGGCAATAAAGGTGCTGCATTAACGACCTTTATTAGCTTAGCAGGTAGTTATTTAGTCTTAATGCCGAATAATCCTCGTGCTGGAGGCATCTCTCGTCGTATTGAAGGAGAAGATCGTACTGATCTAAAAGAAATCCTATCTGGATTGCAATTGCCTAATGATATGGGACTTATTGTTCGCACTGCTGGTGTTGGTAAAAATGCTGAAGCGTTACAATGGGATCTATCATTTCGCTTAAAACATTGGGAAGCTATTAAAGAAGCAGCTAAAAAGCGTGATGCTCCTTTTTTAATTCATCAGGAAAGTAATGTAATCGTTCGTGCTTTTCGTGATTATTTACGTCAAGATATTGGTGAAATACTAATTGATAACCCTAAGATTCTTAATCTTGCTAAGAAACATATTACTGCCTTAGGTAGGCCTGATTTTAACGATAAAGTTAAATTGTATAGTGGTGAGGTTCCCTTATTTAGTCATTATCAGATTGAGTCGCAAATTGAATCAGCTTTCCAATGTGAAGTACGTTTACCATCTGGTGGTTCCATTATTTTTGATACAACCGAAGCATTAACTGCTATTGATATTAACTCTGCGCGTGCGACACGTGGGGGTGATATTGAAGAAACAGCATTTAATACTAACCTCGAGGCTGCTGATGAAATTGCTCGTCAACTCCGTTTGCGAGATCTTGGAGGACTGATCGTAATTGATTTTATTGATATGATACCAATGCGTCATCAACGTGAAATAGAGAATCGTTTGCGTGACGCAGTACGTCAAGATCGTGCCCGTATTCAGATTGGTCGCATTTCTCGTTTTGGTCTATTAGAAATGTCACGTCAGCGTCTTAATCCATCACTAGGAGAATCTAGTCATCATGTTTGTCCACGTTGTAGTGGCACTGGTACTATTCGTGATAATGAATCCTTATCACTATCAATCCTACGTTTAATTGAAGAAGAAGCGCTGAAAGAAAATACTCATGAAGTACATGCTATTGTACCTGTACAGATTGCATCTTACTTACTTAATGAAAAACGTGATTCTATTAATGCAATTGAAAAACGACAAGGTGGGGTTCGTGCTGTAATAGTCCCTAAAGATAAAATGCAAACACCTCACTATTCAGTATCAAGAGTACGTAAAGGTGAAGAAGCACCCACATTAAGTTATCTACTAGCACAACGATATAATCCAGAGATAGCGATGTCACAAGAAGAAATATCTAATGAATATAAACGTCCAGAACAGCCAGCATTATCGCCGCCATTATCTACATTTTCGCCATTAAAAACAGTATCTATTGCTGATTCTGTTACTATGAACTTGTCGATGTTACCACGTTCAACCAAGGTAACCACTGTAACTGGCCTGTTTCAGCGTTTATTAACTAATCTAAAGGGATTTTTTAATCCTTCAATTGAATCTATTCAATCTATTGCTAAAACAAAACTAAATACTACTAAGAATAATCAGTCAGATCGTCGTCAATCATGTTGTCAAGGTAATGAACGCAAAGATCAAGTAGAACATAATACGCGTGAAAACCGTGAAGAGCAAAAACGTAAAAAACGAACCTTATCATCTAATATGTTAATTAATATCCCTATTAATTTGGAAAAAACACTACAAAAAAATCAGCAAAAGCATGAGCAAAATAATAAACATCAAGTGTCAGTAGAATCGAAAATAACAGATGTAATTGTAATAAAACAAGAAATTAAACTTGAGCAAAAAGAAACACCACAGATTATTACGCCGCATCAACAAAATCGTCCACTATCTAAAAAAATAAACTTACAAATAGTTAAAGATAGTGCTATGCCTCATATATCACCATTAACAACCATTACAAAAACTAATGAGAATAATAATGACTGTTTAGTTAATAATGGAAATATAATTAGTAATGAAAACAGTATGCCGCACCGTTCACGCCGCTCACCACGTCATCTACGTATGAGTAATCAACGCCGACGTCGGTATCGTGATGAACGTTATCCAATTAAATCTGCTATGCCATTAGTAGGTGCTTTTGCGTCACCAGAAATGGCTTCAGGTAAAATATGGATTAGTTACCCATTAGTAAAATGGATAAAACAAAGAGATAGGCCAGAACAGATAACACAGACCAGTTCAGGATCTATTGTACCAACAAAACAAAATACTACTTTGACGCAAGCACCAGTTATTATAAGTAATAATATTATAGATGAAATAACCATAAACTTTATGGTATTATTACTAATAATACCGTTAATAATATAATTAATAATATTAATTATAAGATAACTATTGTTATACGCCTAATAAAATAGTTTTATTATAATATTTATTTATATATAAGAAAACAAGTTAGTAGATTTTAAATCTATAGTAACTTATCTATTAAGGATATTATTCAAGTATTATATTAGTATGTTTATAACTAAAGTAGTTATACTAGGTTATATTACACAAATTCTAGTATATAATAATTGACAGTAATCTTTATTTAATTTTATGAATAAAAAGACTCTATTAGTAGTTATGCCATTATTAATCAGACATATATTCCAGTTACTAAGCTATAACTTATTAAATAATTTCATTAAATTATGATATTAATTAATAGTTTTTAATAAAAATAATCAGATCATATAAGATCTACTATGTCATGCTCAATGGAGTCTAATTAATGGCTATAAAACCACAAATCCTTAAAATTCGTTGCCCAGATGATTGGCATGTTCATTTACGTAATGGTAGAATACTTAAAACTATATTACCCTATACTAGTCAAACCTTTAGACGTGCTATTATTATGCCTAATTTAACAGTACCTATTACTACAGTTACTGCTGCTGAGAATTATAGAAAACAAATTATAGAAGCAATACCTAGTGGGCATATATTTACTCCATTAATGACATGTTACCTAACAGAAACATTATCAGTTGCCGAGTTAAAGCAAGGTTTTAATAAAAAAGTCTTCTACGCAGCTAAATTATACCTTGCTAATGTTACTACTAATTCTAATCATGGCGTAATTAATATTACTGCTATCTATCCGTTATTTGAACAAATGCAAAAGTTGGGTATGCCATTACTTATTCATGGTGAAGTAGTAGATACAGCGATAGATATCTTTGATCGTGAAGCGCGATTTATTGACCAAATATTAACTCCTATTCGTCAATGTTTTTCTCAATTAAAAATTGTATTTGAACATATTTCTACTAAAGAAGCAGTTGAATATGTATTAGATGCTGATGAGTTTCTTGCTGCTACTATTACACCACAACATTTAATGTTTAATCGTAACCATATGTTAGCTAGTCGTATTCATCCTCATTTATTTTGCTTACCAATATTAAAACGGAGTCATCATCAACAAGCACTACGTGCAGCTCTTTCAAAGGGCTGTAACCGTTTTTTTCTTGGTACTGATTCAGCGCCCCATATTAAAGAATATAAAGAATCAGCTTACGGCTGTGCAGGGATATTTAATGCACCAGGAGCGTTATCTATTTATACCGCTATATTTGAAGAATTAAATGCACTAAAGCATTTAGAAGCATTTTGTTCTGAAAATGGTGCAAATTTTTATGGTCTACCTAAAAATGAAGGCTTTATTGAATTAATACGTAACTCTTTTATTCAGGTAGAGAAAATTAATGTAGACCAAAGCTCGATTATTCCTTTTTTAGCAGGTCAGACCATTAATTGGTCGGTTAAAACTAAATACTAAGGATTTGAATATATTAAGATTAGATAATCTTCTATCTATTTCAAATATTATTTTTAATTAAATAATAATATTACTTTGAAGTAACTTAAGTTATTATTTTTGTTAAACTGATATCTTAAAGAAACTAAAATAAAAATATTAGTCTATTACTAGTAATGATTACCTAATCTTTATTCTTAATTAACCTTAATAGTATATTAATTATAAGCTATATATTAATGTTACAAACATAATAGTAATACTGATAAAGTACCTTAAGAATTCAAAAAATAATAAAAAATTAAAAATAAAAATCTTCATGTTATTAATGTTAATAATCAATCTAAATTAATTGATATTTTCTTATTTTAGTATTAAAAGATTGACGAATATATAATCTATAAATAACCTGCCCAGCAGTTTTTTCTCGATATAATTGCCAATTAGTAGGAAAGTTTATAGCTATATTTTCTATCTCAGTCTCAACATAAATCCATGCTATATCAGATAACCAATTTTTTTTCTCTAGCAGATGTATGCTTGTAGCAAGCAAATTATGACGAAAAGAAGGATCTAAAAATACTAAATCATAGGGTTGGCCTAATTGTTTTAACCAGTTTAGTGTATTGGTATGAATTACCTGGCCATTTTTTGCTTTTAATAATTTCAAATTATTTATTAGTTGGCGTACAATATGTTGTTTTGATTCTAATAAAGTTACTGTTGATGCATAACGTGATAGAGCTTCTAGTCCTAATACACCGCTACCAGCAAAGCAATCTAAACAATGACACCCTTGAATTATAGGAGCAAGCCAGTTAAATAGGGTTTCTCTCACTCTATCCATCGTAGGACGTAATTCTGAACTAATAAGTACTGGTAGTTTACGACTACGCCATTTGCCACCAATTATACGGACTGTCTTTAAGGAAGAAGATTGTAATTTTTTTGTCATTTTATATAAAGAAATAAGAAAAATTATTCACTATTCTACCGATAACTATGCTATACAGGAAAGACTTAAATAATATTTTTATAAAAAATAACTTATTTTAGTTACTATAACTTAGAAAATGCTAGATTAATTAAATACTAAATAAAAATATAGTTTCAATACCTAATAGATTTTACAAAAAAATTTTGACTATATATTAGTCATAATTTAAATACTAGGAGTATAACTACTAATGGCAAAAGAAAAAAAACCTGGACTTTTTTCATGGTTAGGTTTTAGCCATCATAATGATAAGCAAATGATAAAACAATCTCAAGAACCTATTGTTGACATGATGCTACCAGAGAAAATTAATAAAAAAACAGGAAATAATGTATATAAAGAATCAAAACAATCTTTTAATGTTCATATTGCACCAATAATACAACAAGAACAAAAGCAGATAGACAAAGAAAGTTTCTTTCTTTATCTAAAGCGTAGTTTATTAAAAACTAAAGAAAATATTGGTTTTAGTTTTATTAGTTTTTTTCGTAATAAAAAAATTAATGATGATTTATTTAAACAGTTAGAAGAAAAACTACTGATTGCTGATGTAGGTATAAATACTACACGTAAAATTATTAATTTACTAATTACTCATGCTAATCATAAACAGTTAAAAGATGCAGAGATATTATATGTTAAGCTAAAAGAGGAAATGTTTAAAATTCTTGCTAAAGTTGATAAGCCATTGAATATAAATTATAAGGCTCCGTATATTATTTTGATAGTTGGAGTTAATGGTGTAGGCAAAACGACTACTATAGGTAAATTAGCACATAAGTTTCAGTCACAAGGTAAATTAGTTATGCTAGCTGCAGGTGATACTTTTCGTGCCGCTGCTGTTGAACAATTGCAGATATGGGGTGAATGTAATAAGGTTGCTGTTATAGCGCAACATACTGGTGCTGATTCTGCTTCAGTTATTTTCGATGCATTTCAAGCAGCCAAAGCGCGTAAGATTGATATCTTACTAGCAGATACTGCGGGGCGATTACATAATAAAGCTTATTTAATGGAAGAGTTAAAAAAAATAGTCAAAGTAATGAAAAAACTTGATATTAATGCTCCCCATGAAATCATGCTAACGTTAGATGCTAGCACTGGACAAAATGCTATTAGCCAAGTTAAATTATTTAACGAAACTATAGGTTTAACTGGAATTATATTAACTAAACTTGATGGCAGTGCAAAAGGAGGGGTAATTTTTGCTATCGCAGATCAGTTTAATATACCTATTCGTTATATTGGTATTGGCGAAGGCATTAAAGATTTACGGACATTCAAAGCAAACGATTTTATTGAGGCTCTTTTTGCTAAAAAAGATTAATACTATTATCTTAACGAACAAATAAAGCGCACTTCTAAGAATTATTAATATTATAAAAGAGTAGATTTTCCCCCTCAGAGAATCAAAATAATATTTTAACTAATTATTTTAATACTAATAAAAAGCACCTTATATGTTACTAAACGATCTAATTTAATACTAATTAAATTTAATTTTATTATTAATAATAATAGTCACTTATAAAATTAGAAAACTCCTTTTAAAATTGTTAAATAGGAATTTTTTAAAAATTATTGTTTACTATTATACTAGATAGTAGTTATCAGCATAGCTATATTGCTAGTTATCGTTAATATTAGTATTGCTATACTTAGTAGTGAATGCCTACCTGAATATAATAAATTTATTAAATGGAGTTAAAATTTGTTACTAAGTTTTATATTAGCAATAATAATAGATAAACATTACTAATATTATGATAAATAAATTTGTAGTATTGTTAATTGATAGGTTAATAAATGACCTAGATGATAGTTTATTATAAGTAATTATTCGGTTATTTAAGTAAGATGCTCATATGGTATTGCTATACTTATTGTTACTTATAATATTCTATTTAGATCTAATAAAAGTGTCTAGTTATAGTATTAAGTTAAGAGTTAATATTATAAATATAATGAATAATATAAAAATAAAGATATTACTAATAAGGTTGGTATATTTAATAAAAAAATAAATTACTTATTATAATAAAATAGTTAGAAAATTTAGTAATTGATCTTATTTTAGTTAGATGATAGATAATAGAATAAGTTTTTCCTAAAATATACGTGATTCATTATTTTACTTATTATATTCTTTATTTATTAATATTGCTATTAATAATATAATAATATTAATAATTATCAATGATGAAATTAAGTGAATAATTTTATTTGTAATTACTTAAGATTTTCATGAATAATTACTTAATTAGCAAAATTAAATATATCATTTGTCTAGTGTTAAAATAATTATTAAATTTACTTATAAGACTAGTTTTTAATATTGCCTACTATAAAATTATTTTTAGTAATGTTATGTACTATAAGAGATAGTATTCTGTATATTTTTCTAGTTAAATTTTTATACGCTATAACTAATTATATCACTATCTTTTTTATTGAAAAAATTTGCATCATGGTAAATTTACCACGTTTTATAAGATAGTATTTACCTAACTACGATAGTTTTTAATTAAAGAATAGATATTAAAATAGTTAATTATTATTTTTTTACATAAGTTATAATTAAATATTTTTTATTTATTTAGATACTATTACTTAACTAGCTATTAACTAGTCTACTGGTTTAGTTATTGATAGATTAGCACTATATTTTAATATAGTTTTATTACGTAGAGACTGCGTATAATTTTTTAATTTTTTTCGTATAATTTTATCTTTATTACATATTTTACGCGTGCTTGAAACTAAGAAAAAATCAATTTTTCTTTCATCTATATGTACTGCTGCTACAATAATATTAACTCTATCTCCTAGACGATATACCCTACTAGAGGATTCACCAATTAAGCGCTGACTAATATTATCATAACGATAATAATCTTTATCTAGGCTAGAAACATGTACTAGACCGTCAATAAAAAGATCATCTAGTCGTACAAAAAAACCAAATCCAGTAACATTAATAATAATTCCTGTAAATTCTTTATTAACTTGATCACGCATAAAATCACATTTCAACCAGTCAGAAACATTACGTGTGGCTTCTTCAGCACGACGTTCAGTCATTGAGCAACGTATACCTAATTGTAGCATTTCTTGATAATTACTGTGCCAACCACCAGTTTTTGTACGATATTCTTCATGTGGAACAAGTGTTTTAGCTAATTGATATTTAATTACTCTATGCATAACTAGATCAGGATAACGGCGGATAGGTGAAGTAAAATGTCCATATGAATCTAATGCTAATCCAAAATGTCCGCGATTTTCTGAGTCATAAACCGCTTGTTTCATTGAACGTAATAACATTGTTTGTAACATCTGATGATCAGAACGATGAGAAATTTTATTCATTAATAAAGCATAATCTTTTGATTTAGGTTTTAAACCACCTGTCATAGCTAAACCTAACTCGTTTAATACACTAGATAATGCAGTGATATTATCATCACTTGGACGATCATGTACACGAAATAATGCTGGTTTCTTGTGCTTTTCTACAAAATTGGCAGCAGCTATATTTGCTAGGATCATACACTCTTCAATCAATTTATGAGCATCATTACGCACAAGTAATTCAATACGTTTAATACGCTGTTTTTTATTAAAGATAAATTTGGCTTCTTCTGTTTCAAAAGTAATACCACCACGCCTGATTCGAGCTCTATCTAAAGTCTTATACATTTTATGTAATTCTATTAGATGAGATACAAATGGCTGATATTGATTATGTAAAGATTGTTCACCATTAATAATTTTCCATGCTTTAGTATATGTTAAACGTGCCTGAGAATTCATAATTGCTTCATAAAATTTATATGTAGAAAGCTCACCTGCTGAAGAAATTGTCATTTCACAAACCATACAGAGACGATCTATCTGTGGATTAAGCGAACATAAACCGTTAGATAATATTTCTGGTAGCATTGGGATTACTTTTGATGGAAAGTAAACAGAGTTACCACGATTACGCGCTTCATTATCCAGTGCTGTTTGTGGTCGTACATAATAACTCACATCAGCAATTGCAACCCATAAACGCCAACCGTTCCTATTTTTTTTATCATTATCTTGTTGGCAATAAACAGCATCATCAAAATCATGAGCATCTTCATTATCTATGGTAAGTAAGGGCAAATTACGTAAATCAATTCGCCCCTGTTTTGCAGCTTTTGGTATCTGGTCTTGTAATAATGCAATTTGCTTTTCTACCTCTACTGGCCATATATAAGGAATTTCATAGGTACGCAAAGCAATATCTATTGCCATATTAGCACCCATATTTTCTCCTAATACTTCAATAATTTTACCTATAGCTTTAGTCTGTAAAGTTGGGCGTTTAATTAGTTCAGCTACTACAATAGAGCCTATACAGGCATTATAAACATTATCAGGAGGAATAATAATATCAAAACTAAAACGACTATCATCTGGCACAACAAAACCAAGATGAGTACTAGTATCAATAAAATACCGTCCAACAATCTGACTAATTTTAGGTACTAATATCCTAACAATACGTGCTTCACGGCGTCCTTTACGATCAACTCCTAAAGACTGAGCTAATACTTCATCACCATGAATTACTTTTTTCATTTGTTTTATAGAAAGATATAAATCATCTTTACGATTTTTGAGTCGTAAAAAACCATAACGATCACGATGACCAATAATAGTACCACGTAGTAAATCTAAGCGTTCTGGTAAGATATAACATTGATGACGCGTAAATACTAGTTGACCATCACGCTCCATAGCTTTCAATCGACGACGAAGTGCTTCTAAAAGTTCCTTACTAGATAAATTAAATTCTTTAGCTATCTCCTTACGGCTAGCAGGCGCTTTACGACTTGCTAGATGGGTCAAAATAAATTCTCGGCTTGGGATAGGAGAACTATATTTTGCTATTTCTCGTTCCAGGAATGGATCTTGTAACATTACAGTATCTCCGTTGTTATTAGCAAAGAGGTCTATTATTTCACCCTAGATACCCACGAGACTTCTAGCATACTTTTCAGTGATGTTAATGTAGTTTTATAGGAAATATATTAAATTAACGTACTACTCCAGTAATAAAAAATTTTAATATAAATTAACTTAAAAGCTGTGCTTTGTATCTAATAAGTATAGTACGGACTATATAAGTCACTTATAAGACTATACAATAACATATTGATATTAATTAATAATTATTAATAAAGCTAACAGGTTACACAACATTTCCTATATCAACAAAAAATTATACTTAAGTCAAAGTGCTTTATAAAAATTTAGGATATAACATTATTGCTTTGCTTCCTGATAATTTTATTTAAATTAAATCATAAGGTCCTTAATTTTTATTACATTGATTCAATAAAAGAACAAAATATGTAATCTTTATAAAAGAAAATATCTATTATAGATATTATTAATTAACAAAAATTAAATCTTTTAAGTTCTATACTATTAATAATAATATTAATAGATAAATAAAATTATTGTATTTAAGAATAAGATAAATATCTCTCTAATTAACTAATTTAGTATTAATTATTAGGTAAACTTATTAGGATACAAGTAATATAAATTTTATTATTTTTTATATTATAATATATGATCTTATGTCTATATTATTAAATACATAAATGCTTATGCTAGAAGATATTAATATGCTTGCTATTTATATTTAAAAATTTAGATAAATTTTTTTATAGTTTATTAAAACTAATATAATAAATAATAAGCTTATTGTAAAATCTATCCAACATTGCTAATTCTATATTATGAAACATTCTTAATTCTTATGTGCTTATTGTATATTCTAGTTAATGCGTGTTATAACTTTTATTTACATATAGTTAATTTTTATTTTTGAGAAACTAACAAGATTACTTAAAAATTTTTATAGGCAAACTTAGACAAAGAAATAAGTAAAAACACTGTATTATTGGATGATTTAAAAACAATATATAATATTAAATTTCTTATAAAATTATTGTGTGCTAAATAATAGATTATAAGAGATCTATTTTAGTAATAGATTATGTTGTATTAATTTAAAGTGGATGTTTTACCCAAAACATAGGAATTTCTTCTTATGATGTTATTTATAAAAATTTTATTAATTACAATATTAACATTTGTCTTTACTATTAACGTATCCTATGCGCAAAAAAAATTAATTGTAGCTACTGATACTGCTTTTTTTCCTTTTGAATTTAAACAGGGGAGCACATACGTTGGTTTTGATATTGATCTTTGGCAGGCTATTGCTAAAGAATTAAAACTAGACTATCAACTAAAACCTATGGATTTTAGTGGTATTATTCCTGCTTTACAAACTAAAAATGTTGATTTAGCCTTAGCGGGTATTACTATTACTGATAATCGTAAAAAAGCCATAAATTTTTCAAATGGTTATTATAATAGTAGTTTATTAATTATGGTAAAAAAAACTAATAATGATATTAGAAATGAAGCAGATTTACAAGGAAAAATTATTGCAGTAAAAAGTAGTACGAGCTCCGTAGACTACGCTAAAATAAATATTAAAAGTAAAATTTTACGCCAATTTCCTAATATCGATAATGCTTATCTAGAATTAGTAACTGGTAACGCTAACGCTGTATTACATGATGCTCCTAGTATTTTATATTTTATTAAAACAACTAGTAATGGTCAGTTTAAGATAATTGGTACACCCATTAAGGCACAGCAATATGGTATTGCTTTTCCAGCAGATAGTAAATTACGAGAAAAAGTTAATAATGCACTCAAAACTTTGCGTGCAAAAGGCAGTTATTCTACTATCTATAAAAAATGGTTTGGTGTAGAGCCTAACTAATTTATTTTTAATATGTTAGATCAGGAGAATATCCATGTTGTTTGAATGGAATGCTATTTGGCCAGCCATCCCAATTCTACTTGAGGGTGCTAAATTAACCTTATGGATCTCGGTGCTCGGGATGCTTGGTGGTTTAATTATTGGTATTATTGCTGGTTTTATTCGTGCTTATGCTAATAAAGTAAGTAGTTGCATTACATTGATATTTATTGAACTTATCCGTGGTACACCTATTGTTGTACAGGTGATGTTTATTTATTTTGCACTACCACTAATAGTACCTATACGCATTAATCCTTTCACTGCAGCAGTAATTACAATTATGATTAATTCTAGTGCTTATATTGCCGAAATCACTCGTGGCGCAGTGCTATCAATTCATAAGGGATTTTATGAAGCTAGTCTTGCGTTAGGCTTATCTAAACGTGATACGCTACGCTATGTTATTACACCTTTAGCACTGCGGCGTATGTTGCCACCTTTAAGTAATCAATGGATTATGAGTATAAAAGATACATCGTTATTTATTGTTATTGGTGTTGCTGAACTTACCCGTCAAGGACAGGAAATCATTGCTGGCAATTTCCGTGCTATGGAAATATGGTCTACAGTTGCAGGGATTTATCTAATTATTATACTGGTACTAAGTTTTGTTTTACGTAAGCTAGAAAAAAAGTTGAAGATAATATGATTAAATTTAAAAACGTCTCTAAATATTTTGGAAAAACCCAAGTACTTCATAATATTAATTTAAATATTACTAAAGGAGAAGTAGTAGTAATTATTGGTCCTTCGGGTTCAGGAAAATCTACATTATTACGCTGTATTAATAAGTTAGAATTAATTACTAGCGGCCAACTAATAGTTAATAGTTTTGACGTTAATAATTCTATTATTAAAGAATATTTGATTCGTCAAGAAGCTGGTATGGTTTTCCAAAAATTCTATCTTTTCCCCCATTTAACAGCAATAGAAAACGTTTCTTTTGGTCCAATTTATGTTCGTGGTATTAAAAAAACTGATGCAAAAAAACTTTCTCTTACGCTATTAACAAAGGTAGGACTATTAGAACGTGCATATCATTACCCTTCTGAACTTTCAGGAGGAGAACAACAACGTGTTGCTATTGCTCGTGCACTTGCAGTAAAACCACAACTTATGTTATTTGATGAACCAACCTCTGCGCTTGATCCAGAATTACGCTATGAAGTTTTAACAGTAATGAAAGATTTAGCGACAGAAGGTATGACAATGGTAATAGTGACTCATGAAATAGATTTTGCTCATAAAGTTGCGTCACGTTTATTATTTATTGATAAAGGACGAATTATACAAGATGGTAAGCCTGATCATCTTATTTCTAATCCATCTAGTAACAGATTACGTGAATTCTTACAACATGTTAGCTAATTACGTATTTTATAATAACTTATACTTAAGCTATAGTATCTTTTATTTTATTATCTATTTAAAATGAGTATAATTTATATAATTTTATCAAAATAACTGTTAGTGTATTTTAAAATACCTATTATCTCATTTACTAATATATATTAAATTTTTTAATAATATATTCTTAGCAGAATTAAATTTTTTATAGAATCATATTTTCCTGATTATTTTTACTATATTACTTAGAATAATTTATAGCTTAGCCTAGTATATTTTTATAGGTGCTATTAGATTTTATTATGTATTTAATTTTATATATTTACTATTTTCATTTATCTAATGTATTTACTTAAATAGTAATTAAGTAAAATTAGCTGTAATTAAAATAAATAATTTTATGCACATTACCACCAATAATACCATATTGTTCGTTAAATAAATTAATAAGTTAAGGATTTTACGACATGGCAGTAATTAAAGTAGTTCTAGTAAGGCATGGCGAAAGCAAATGGAATAAAGAAAATCGTTTTACTGGTTGGACAGACGTTGATTTATCTAAGAAAGGTCATAATGAAGCAAAACGGGTTGGTAAAGTATTAAAAAAAGAAGGCTTAATTTTTGATTTTGCTTATACTTCAGTTTTACAACGAGCTATCCATACTCTAAATTATGTATTAGATATATTGGGTCAATCTTGGTTACCAGTTGAAAAATCTTGGATACTAAATGAACGTCATTATGGAGCATTACAGGGATTAAATAAATTAGAAACAGCTAAAAAATATGGCAATGATCAAGTAAAGTTATGGCGTCGTAGTTTTACTATTTCTCCCCCTAAATTAACTAAAGAGGATCAACGTTTTCCTGGTTATGATGCACGTTACGCAAAACTTAGTATAAACCAATTACCATTAACTGAAAGTCTTGCAGCTACAGTTAAGCGTATTATTCCCTACTGGGATGAAGTTATACAACCGCGTATCGCTAGTGGCGAACGTGTTATTATTGTAGCTCATGGTAATTCTTTACGAGCACTAATAAAATATATTTATAATATGAATGAAGATCAAATTTTCAAATTTAACATTCCAACTGCTGTACCTTTAGTGTACGAATTAAATACAAATTTAAAACCAATTAATTATTATTATCTAGAAAATACATAATTTTATAGTAAAAAATAAAAGTTATTGCTAGCTAAGAAAAAAATTAAATACTAATTATCTATAATTTATAATCTATTATTATTTATTTTTATAAGTAACTATATAACTTCTGCTATGAATATTAAGTATAGCTAACTATCAACATAATTTTATAATAGTTCTATATAAATTTAATAAATTTTAAATTATGACAAAATAATAATAAATTAAACATTAGAAGCATACAGATGTTATCTAATCTAAATAGCATGAATAATTAATATTACCAAAATCTTAAAGTTAAAAGATATATTTTAAATTTAGTAAAATACTGTTAGCGATTACTATGATTTTTCTAATTAATTAGTTTATTATATACTATTATATAAAAATACTTCAAAGGTTTGGAGTGCTAGGTGATATCTTTAGTTAACATTATATAAAATAAAAATTTAAAGTATTTAATATTACATAACATAATATATTAATAATAATTAATCCATGAATTATCAGTAAAAATAAATTAAAAATTTCTTAATATGATTAAGAGTTAACTAAATATTTTATATTAGACACATTAGATATATTAAATATGTTAGATAATATTTAAATTAAATATATAATTAGTTATATTCGTTTGCTAAAAATACTTTTAGACAACTAATTTAAACAAGTAAAAATATTACTATCATAATTAAATTACTAGATAATATATATATTTAATAAACAGTACTAATAAGTACAAATTATTTTATTATTTTGTCACTATTATTATATAATTTATAATTAAACTACTAGTAATAATTTTATTTAAAAATAATCAATAAAGTACTAAATTTATTATAAAATACTTAAACTAAGTAGAATTTTAGTAAATGGTAGCATACAACTTATATTAACTTCAATTTTTATTTAGGATACTAAAACTAATGTTATGGTTAACAGATAGATATAGTATAACAAGTAACTAGATTATCTTAATTTAGCATAATCATTCTTCGTGAACTTATATGATATATTCTTTATAGTACCACTAAATACTAGAACTAAAAAACTAAATTCTAGAATAAGTTTTATCGTTTAGCGTAAATAATTACGGATTATTCATTCATGTAATAAAAAAACTAAATTTTATAAAATTTATTCCTTATATTTAAACATTAGATCCCAAATATCATGCCCTAGACATAGACCTCGTAATTCAAATTTAGTTAATGGTCGTGAATCAGGACGAGCAATGTACATCTTATTAGTAGAAAGATTATGATAACCAGCAATATTTGACATTATTTTTAGTATATATTCTGCATAATGATGCCAATCAGTTGCCACATGAAATATTCCGCCTATTTTTAATTTATTTTTTACTAGTTCGGCAAAAGATATCTGTATAATACGCCGTTTATTATGACGAGCTTTAGGCCAAGGATCAGGAAAAAATAACTGTAATCTATCTATTGAACTATCTGGTAACATATTTTCTAATACTTCAAGTGCATCATGATGTATAATACGTAGATTTTTTAAGCCTATTTCATATGCAGCTATTAGACAGGCTCCTATCCCAGGAGTATAAACTTCAATACCAAGAAAGTTTTGTTGTGGATTACATGCTGCCATCGTTACAAAAGATGACCCCATACCAAAGCCAATTTCTAATATTAATGGCGCTGTACAACCAAATACTGAGTTAATGTCAATAACTGTTGTTTGATAGTCAATACCTATCAATGACCAATAACTATCTAACGCAAGCTGTTGTTTTTTAGTTAATCGCCTTTGGCGACGGACAAAACTACGAACACGACGCAAACCGTAATTATTTTTAATAAATTGTTTTGATATAACTGTATTTATCATGAAGCTTTCTAGCTCTTAATAAAAATTAAGTTTATAGTTTTATAACTCTATACTATAATCTAATGTAAAATTTATTTATTTATACCTAATATATTTTAAGTTACAGTACTAATGATAATTAGTAAATCTAAGTAGTACATGACTAGAATTAGTATAAGCAATTAATATCACTATAATTTATAATATAAAGAATATATTTATAAATTTATTTATAGTAGCTCATAACACCAATTATAGATAAGTTTAGATTTTGCTTTTATTAAAATTGATATAATTTATAGTATTAGAATATTTTATGGCTAATGTTATTTTAATTCTAACATTATAGTAATATTTTTGATCTTTAATAATAATATTAAGTAGATGTTATCATCTTATCATTTAAGAGTCAGTTAGCTAACTTTAAAGTAGTTAGAAAACTATTAAACTATAATAGATTTAAGCACGAATTATACACTTAATCTTAACTAAAAATGTAAATTTTATTTACTTAATAATAGCTGTTAATCTCATACTACTCATAGCTATTAGTTAAGTTATGGAGTGTTTTATTTTATTTTCTATATTTTATTATAGCATAACTAGTGTATAAACTATTTTTTTTAGTTATAATATATTGATTATAAGAAAAAGATTCACATTAATTTAGTCTCTTTTGCTATTGAATTTTTAACTGTTTTACTTGGGTATTATTTCTATATAGTTTTATAATTTTTTATTAAAAGAATGTATAAATTAAAATGCTAATCTTTAGTATAATTTGAGTAATTATATTTAATTAAATTCATCACTCCATTTAAATCCTTATTATAATAAAATCAAATATTGATTAAAAGAGAATAAAGTATGAGTAAAGTAATTTACTGTACATTTTTAAAAAAAGAAGCTGAAAAGCAAGATTTTCAAATCTATCCAGGAGAAATAGGAAAACGTATCTATAATGAAATCTCTAAAGAAGCGTGGGCACAATGGATAAATAAACAAACTATATTGATCAATGAAAAAAAGTTAAGTATGATAAACTTTGCTGATCGCCAGTTTCTAGAAAAAGAAATGTGTAATTTTTTATTAATAGGCTAAAAAATACATATTATATGTATAATAAAGTTATTATAAATAATTTTGTACCTATACGACTATCTACTATGTATCCTGCTAAGCAAGTCATAAAGGTTTAGATGATTTTTAAAAAAGTCCTTTTTTTATCAGGCGTAAGCCATAAGATAAAGAGAATTTTAGTTTTACTTATAATTATACCTTTACTGCTTTCTTGCTCATGTAATAAAGAGCAGGTTAATAATAAAAATTATATTAAAGATACTAATAGTTTTGATATTTTAATTGGGCAATTTGCCCATAATATTGAAAATATTTGGGGTTTAGATGAAATTTTAATAGCTAGTTCAAGAGACTACGTAAAATATACGGATAAATATCAAACACGTAGTCATATTAATTTTTATGCTGGCACTATTACCTTTGAAACTATCGCTAAAACTAATCCTAAGACTCATTTACGTCAAACTATTATCGCCACCTTACTTATGGGTGACGATTCTAGTCTAATTAATCTTTATTCTGATGTTGATGATATTCAAATTAGTAAAGAACCATTTTTATATGGTCAAATATTAGATAATAATGGTAAACCAATTCGCTGGAAATGGCATGCTAGCCAGTTTGCAGAATTTTTATTACAAAATAGAATACAAAAACGTAATAAGAGTTTACAGGTTATTTGGTCAATTACAGTGCAATTAGTACCTAATCATTTAAATAAACGAGCACATAAATATTTACCTTTAATACATCAAGCAGCTATAAAATATCAAATTAAAGAATCATTAATACTAGCTATTATTCAGATTGAATCTAGCTTTAATCCTTATGCTACCAGTAACACTAATGCATTAGGTCTAATGCAGATAATGCAACAAACTGCTGGAAAAGATGTATTTAAAATGAAAGGTCAAAATGGTTATCCAAGTTGCAGTTATTTATTTAACCCAAAAAATAATATTGATATAGGTGTTGCCTACTTATCTATTTTACAAGAGAATTATTTAGGAAAAATCCATAATAATACTTCACGCTATTATATTATGGTTATGTCTTATAACGGTGGCGTAAGTAGTGTATTACGTTTATTTTCTAAAGATAAAGACCAGGCATTTATTATGATAAATAATATGAAACCAGGAGAGGTATTTAACACATTAATCACTAAGCATCCTGCTAGCCAATCACGTCGTTATCTAATAAAAGTGAATAATATTCAAAAAAATATATCGTTAGTATTAAAAGATTATTCAAAAATTTATTATAGTTAGAAACTACGCTTTTTAAGTATAAGAAAAAATAAAAGTGGTTGTGTAACCTTGTTTTTATTTTTAATATTAACCTGTATTATCAAGACAAAATTTTTAATAATATATTTTTAAAATTTATTTATTTATTTCTAAGAAGCATAATAATTAAAACTATTACCCTCTAATTTCTATCACTAGTATTTAGTTATTAAAAGATTTTATAAATAGTCATATAGTAATTATTACTATGATTATTAAAACTTATTATAGTAATAATGAGGTATTCAATTAGTATATAAATTTTTTATTATAGATAAGCTTCTATTTTTTATAGATAAAGTCTGATACTATTTTAGATGGTGTAATATATTAGTTTATTATACTTTAAAGGTCTAAATTGATAAATTAAAACTTATAATAGACTTCTTCTAAAAATTTAAAAAAATAAATACTACTTAAAATTATAGTTTTTATATAAAATAATAGCTAAATAACTTAAGTTAATACTGAAATTCTTAAGAATTATAAATAATATAAGATCTAAATAATAAATAATTACGTGAAAATAACTTTCTTTATAACTTAATAAGAGCATATCTAACTTTTTATAGTATTTAAGAGTAAAAAATAGGTAAAACGTAGTTTATTTTTTATAAGTATTTAACTAAAATAGCAAAAATAAGAAATTTTAAATATGTTTCTAAGTATATTATAGTATTTAATTTAGCATAGTAATGCTATCTTTATATGATATAAGGTCTTTATGTAATAATTTATCAACTAATTAAACTTATGGAGATATGATATGAGTTATTTATTACCTACCCTTACTTATGCTTATGATAAATTAGAACCCTATTTCGATAAGGAAACAATGGAGATTCATCATACTAAACACCATCAAACTTATATTAACAATGCTAATACTATATTAGAGATTTACCCATACTTAGCAGAACAGCCAGTTGAAGAATTAATTAAAGATTTAAATAAAGTTCCTGATACAAAACGTACTTTTATGCGTAATAATGCTGGTGGACACGCTAACCATAGCATATTTTGGCAAGGCCTAAAAATTGGTACCATTCTAGCTGGCAACTTAAAAAGAGCTATCGAAATTAATTTTGGTACGATTAAAGAATTTCAAACTAAGTTTGAAATAGCAGCGGTAACATGTTTTGGTTCAGGATGGACTTGGTTAGTAAGTAAAGATAATAAGTTAGCAGTAGTTTCTACGGCTAATCAAGATAACCCATTAATGGGTGAAACTATCATGGGCGTATCTGCTGGTTATCCAATTATTGCTTTAGATGTATGGGAACACGCTTATTATCTTAAATATCAAAACCGACGCCTTGACTATGTTAAAGCATTTTGGAATGTAGTGGATTGGGATATAGCAAATAAACGTTATAATAATAGACCATTTTAAATTAAAATAATTAGACTTCTTTAAAATATATAATAAATATCTTAAATTAATTAAATTTTTTATTAAATCATAATAAATAACCTGTCATAGCAGGTTATTTATTATTATAAAAATTATTATAGTTAATTTTTAGCTTCTAACCAGCTACACTTTGCTGGTTTACCAGTTTGTTTGCCTAATGCCTCTTCAATACGAATAAGTTGATTGTACTTAGCAATTCGATCAGAACGGCTCATAGAACCAGTTTTAATTTGACCTGCAGCAGTTCCTACTGCTAAATCAGCAATAGTAGCATCTTCTGTTTCCCCTGAACGGTGAGAGATAATAATATTATAACCTGCTTTTTTTGCCATTTTAATAGTATCTAGTGTTTCAGTTAAAGAACCAATTTGGTTAAATTTAATTAAAATAGCATTAGCAATACCTTTCTTAATCCCTTCTTGCAAAATTTTAGCATTAGTTACAAATAAATCATCCCCTACTAATTGAATTCTTTTACCAAACACCTTATGCTGATAAATAAAACCATCCCAATCAGACTCATTAAGACCATCCTCTATAGAAGTGATAGGGTATTCTTGAGTTAATTTTTCTAAATAATGAGTAAATTCCTTTGAACTAAAGGTTGCTTCTTCACCCTTTAACTCATATTTCCCAGTTGTTTTGTTATACAACTCTGAAGCTGCGCAATCTATTGCCATAGTTATATCTTTATTTAGTACATAACTAGTTTGTTCTATAGCTTCTTTAATAACTTGCAATGCAGCAGTGTTAGACGCTAAATTAGGTGCATAGCCACCTTCGTCGCCAACAGCTGTATTAAACCCCCCCTTTTTTAAAATTTTTGCTAAAGTATGGAATACTTCAGAACCGATACGTAGTGCCTCTTTAAATGATGAAGCACCAACTGGTTGAATCATAAATTCTTGAATATCAAGATTATTATCAGCATGTACACCACCATTAATAATATTCATCATGGGTAATGGTAGCGAAAGTCTATCTAATGGCGTGCTACTTAATCCGGCTATATGTTCATATAGAGGCATGCCTTTGGACGCTGCTGCTGCTTTTGCTACCGCAAGGGATACTGCTAAAATAGCATTTGCACCAAATTTAGATTTATTTTCAGTGCTATCTAAATCAATCATAGTCTTATCAATATTTATTTGATTTTTCGCATCTTTACCATTGATAGCAGCAGCAATAACACTATTTACTGCAGTAACAGCTTTAGTTACACCTTTACCAAAAAAATATTTTTGATTACCATCACGTAATTCAAGTGCTTCACGAGAACCAATAGATGCCCCTGAAGGTACAGCAGCTAATCCCATGAAACCACCATCTAAATGTACTTCAGCTTCTACAGTTGGGTTGCCGCGAGAATCAATAATCTCACGACCGATAATTTTAACAATTCTGGACATTAAGTTTTCCTCTAGCATACATAAGCTAAACTATTTTTACTGATTTCTGGTAGTCACTGGCCGCTTTAATAAAAGCGATAAATAATGGATGTCCATCACGTGGTGTAGAAGTAAATTCTGGATGGAATTGACAACCTATAAACCATGGATGTTTTGGTAATTCAATAATTTCTACTAATTTATTATCCGCAGAACGCCCAGCAACAGAGAGCCCAGCCTCTTCAATTTTCTGCAATAACATATTATTTACCTCATAACGGTGACGGTGACGCTCAGTAATGATAGTAGCACCATACATCTGCCGTACTTTACTGCCCTTAATTAAGTAACATTGTTGTCCACCTACTCGCATAGTTCCACCAAAATCACTTCTTTTTTTACAGATGTCAGTAACTGCCTTTTTATCATACCAATCAGTAATTAACGCAATTACTGGATTCTGACAGTCTGGCACAAATTCTGTTGAGTTAGCATCTTTCATAACAGCAACATTACGAGCAAATTCGATTAAAGCTACCTGCATACCTAAGCAAATACCTAAATAAGGGATATTATTTTCTCGCGCATAACATGCTGTATTAATCATGCCTTCTACACCTCGATAGCCAAAACCACCTGGAACAAGGATCGCATCTAGTTTTTGAAGTATATTCTCACCCTGTGTTTCTACCTTTTCTGCATTAATAAGCTTAATTTTTACTATCAAACGATTTTTCAACCCTCCATGTTTTAATGCTTCAATTACTGATTTATAAGCATCTGGTAATTCTATATATTTACCAATTATGCCAATAGTAACCTCCCCTTGTGGATTTGATTCCTGGCATAAAACCTGTTGCCATTCAGATAGATCCGCTTTAGGATAGATTAAATTAAAATGCTGGCAGATATAATTATCTAGGTGTTGCAGTTGTAGTAATCCAGGAATTTTATAAATAGAATCAACATCTATAAGAGATATTACTGCTTTTTCCTGCACATTACAGAATAATGCAATTTTGGCTCGCTCATTAGCAGGAATTTTACGATCAGAACGACAAATTAATACATCAGGTTGAATACCGATAGAAAGTAACTCTTTAACCGAGTGTTGTGTTAGTTTAGTTTTTACTTCGCCTGCAGACGCTAGATAGGGGACTAATGTTAAATGTATATATAAAACATGTTCACGACCAACATCTGCTGCCATTTGACGAATAGCTTCTAAAAATGGTAGCGATTCAATATCTCCTACGGTACCACCAACTTCAACTAGTATAATATTATACTTGAAACCTCCTTTAATAATGCTTTCTTTTATTGCATTAGTGATATGCGGAATAACCTGAATTGTTGCACCTAGATAATCTCCTCGACGTTCTTTACGTAAAACCTGAGAATAAATACGACCAGCAGTAAAATTATTATGGCGTGTCATTTTAGTACGGATAAAACGTTCATAATGCCCTAAATCTAGATCTGTTTCTGCTCCATCTTCAGTAACAAAGACTTCTCCATGTTGTGTTGGGTTTATTGTTCCTGGGTCTACATTAATGTAAGGATCTAGTTTCATTACAGTTACTTTAAGGCCGCGAGCTTCGAGTATAGCAGCTAAAGCGGCAGAGGTAATACCTTTACCCAGAGAAGATACAACTCCTCCAGTTACAAAAATATAATTAGTTATCATGCTGAACTCGAGCGTTTAGATTTAAAGATAATAGACTAGGATTAATTAAAATTTATGCTAAATTTGTTATATCGCTGATATGGTAGAATAGTTTTATTATAATAAAACTATCATATGTAAATTACATCATATATTTATATTTGATAGTATCTATTATATAATCAAAACTATACTATACTGTTACTATATTTCGTTAAAAATATGCTTTTAATTATTTTTTATAAGCATAGTAAAAAAGATTTAGAATAAACTCTAAAGTACAGGAAACATGAGCCTGTTAGTAGATTAAACAAATTAACTTTACTTAAAATATAAGTAAATTTGTCATTAAGATAAATATAATAATATTATTATTCGATATAAAAATTATCATGATACTTACTAATATAGTGGAAAATCTATGTAAATTGATTGCAAAAATAAATATTAATATATTAATATTAATTAATGTTTTTAATAAAAGTAATAATATTAGATAATATCTACTATATCGAATATCATAGACTTAAATTGAAGTACTTTAAATAAGAGTTAATATGACGTTATCTCTTTATTTTTTATGATTTTATTTAAATTAAGTTATAAGGTTGTCATCATAGTAATGGACTAAAAAAATAAAAAAGTTGTTCAGTTATTCGAGATTTAAAAGAACGTTTTGCCCATTGATCTGCATCGAGCAAAACTGAATGTGCTATATAATCATCTTGAATTCCTGCTAAAGTACTACCGAAAATAGCATCATCAACTAACAAAGTAATTTCAAAATTTAACCATAAACTACGCATATCTAAATTAGCAGTACCAATTAAACTAAGTTGTCCATCAACTAATACACTTTTACTATGTAATAAACCATCTTTGAATTGATAAATTTTTACTCCTGACTCTAATAATTCAGTAAAAAATGAGCGACTTGCCCAACGTACCATCATGGAATCATTATTCCGAGGTACAATAATATTAACATCAACCTCCCGGTGCGCGGCGGTACAAATGGCATGTAATAAATCATCACTAGGAACAAAATAAGGTGTTGTCATAATTAACTGTCGACGTGCAGCGTAGACCACTGTTAATAATGCCTGATGGATTAATTCTTCAGAAAAACCTGGACCTGAAGCAATAACTTGAATAATACGGTTACTTTTTTGTGCGGAAAGTATTTTATTTATACAAGGTGGAGGAGGTAAAATCCGTTCACCTGTTTCGATTTCCCAGTCACAAGCATAGACTATTCCTATAGTTGTAGCAGCTGGACCTTCCATTCGAACCATCAAATCAATCCATTGTCCTACACCTGCATTTTGTTTAAAACAACGTGGATCAACCATGTTCATGCTGCCAGTATAAGCAATAAAATTATCAATTAATATAACTTTTCGGTGCTGGCGTAAATCCATTCGTCGTAAAAATACACGAAATAAATTAACTTTAAGTGCTTCAACAATTTCAATACCTGCATTACGCATCTTTATAGGAAAGGAACCACAAAAAAACTGTCGACTACCAGCAGAATCTAACATTAATCTACAATGCACTCCACGACTTGCGGCAGCTATTAATGATTCAACTACCTGATCAACTAACCCGCCAGATTGCCAAATGTAAAATACCATTTCTATATTATGACGAGCCCGTTTAATATCTTGAATCAATATTTTAAGAGTATCATCAGCATGAGTGAGTAATTCTAACTGATTACCTTTAACACCGCCAATCCCTTGGCGTCGCTCACACAGCTTAAATAATGGAATAGCTACGTCACTATTTTGGGTAGTAAAGATATGTTGATAATTTTGTAGTGCTTTTAGCCAATTAGTAGTGTAAGGTTGCATTGACTTAGCACGTTCAGCGCGTCTCTTTCCAAGATATAATTCACCAAATAAAAAATAAGCAATGATTCCAACTAATGGCAGAATATAGATAATTAATAGCCACGCCATTGCTGAAGGAACAGCACGACGTTTCATTAATATTCGTAATGTTACTCCAGCAATAAGCAACCAATAACTGAAGAAAAAAAGCCAACTAATTACAGTATAAAACGTGATCATAAGAACAGTAATCCTTTTAGATAACTAATATTACTGTATTTATTGGCTAAAATTAAATAGTAGAACTATTTATCCCATTATTCTTACATAAATTACTTAATTCAAAAAACTATATTAATAGACTTTTTATAAAATTATATTTTTTGTTAAGTAAAATTATAAAGTAATGAATATTTAAAATAGTTCTTAATAAAATATCAGTAAATATAAAAGATTTTAAATTATTTTTAATAAAATCTATAACAAACCTCTTTTAAACTAGCTTATGTTTATATGGAATATTAGTTTTGAAAGAAATCTATTAATGTTATAATAATAATTATTAGAATAAATTAACTATATTTGAGATAAAAATTTTTTAGATTTATAGAAATTAAGGCTAAAACTTTTAAATATTAAGTAAAAATTAAGCTTTTTTATGATTCTATAGGCAACCTGCCTACTAAGTAATAAAAAAATTATTTATATTATTTTTGAAGTAAAATTATCTATAATAAAATATAAGCAAAATAACTACACTAGAGACTAAACTCGTTCTTTATTATTGTGCCTAAATCTTTTTCTAAATCTTTTATTCTTACTAATATTTTATTAAAAATAATTTTAAAATGCTTATTTACTACTTTTATATATAAAAGAGTAAGCTATATCTTTTATCTATTTTCTTGTCTAAACGTTTCTTAAGACGACTCAAAATAGATTTAATAAGCTCTTACAACAATTCTAAATAGGTTTTATCCAAAATATAAAAATTTTAATATATTTATTTTAGAACTACACAAATTTATTTTTATCTTTAATTTATAGAAAAATAAATATAACAGAGCATAGTCACTGGTAAATATTATTTTATTTTTAAATCTAGAGGAGTACTTACATGCCTATTGTGGCTAATATTTTATACCGTGACAGTTTTAATTTTGCACGTAGCCAATTATTTAATATTCTGCTGTTAGCGTTACTAACTGCCTTAATTACTATCATATTAAATCAGACATTTACTCCTGATGCTGAGCAATTAAAAATTTTAGGTACAGTAAAAAATAATTTTGAATCATTGAAGGGGGTAGGGATTAAAGAAATAGCACGATCAATGACTCCTGAGCAACAAATGATATTACTTAAATTATCAGCTGTTACTGCATTTTCAACATTACTAGGTAATGTGCTATTAATTGGTACTATGTTATCCTTAATGATATTAGTGTCTCAAGGATATCACGTTAATGTGTGGCAAATAGTAATTTTTTCACTTTCAACATTACCACGATTATCTCTTTTAATATTTATTTGCACATTATTTATTCAGTTTGGATTAACGTTATTTATTTTACCTGGTATAGTTATTGCCTTAGCTGTCTCTTTAACACCAATGATTATCACTAATAAAAAAATTAGAATTTCTACTGTAATTAAAAGCAGTGCAAAATTAGCTTTTACTAATATGCGTTTAATAGCTCCAACAATGATATTGTGGTTTAGTGCAAAATTATTATTATTGCTATTAATTAGCTATATAGTTATTTCTACGCCCATAATTATAGATATTATACTAAGTACATTAGATAATTTATTATCTGCATTACTATTAGTATACTTATTTCGTCTACATATGCTATTACATAATAGTTAATTTTATAATAAACTATATTTAATTATATTAGTTATAATTAGTGTCATATAAGTAAATAAGTTTTTAGTGAAATAACTTCTAAATTTTATTTCGTTAATAATATTCTTTATTTTTTATAAAATATACGATATTTTGTTACTTTCACTATATTGTTATTAACTATATTATCAGTTTTGATTTTTATCATAATTAAATATTGTAAAATAGATGAAATAATACTAATTACTTCAATTATAATCATTATTTCTAACTTTTTAACTTTTCTTTCTATAGTAATTTATTTATTAAATGAAAAGTAACTATTATTTATATTCTTTTCTCTATTATTTTGCTAATTAGTTAATAAGTACTGAAAAAATCACTGATTTATAGTATACCAAAATAAAGATTAACATTATCTGATATTGTATAATTAAAATTCAATATAGCTTAGGTATTATTTTCTTAATTTATAGAGTATAATTAATTTTTATATTGTATTTTAGTTACCACAAGATATATGGGTAAATTTTAAAGTATTTAAGTTAATAGCATTAATAGTGCCATTTATTATTTTAAATATCCTATGTATTTATTATTCTTTATTGAAAACTAAAAAAATTAAAATTGCAAGTATTTTATAATATAAAATTAATAACATGTGATTTATGATATTTAAAATACTTTATGAAACATAAAGCAATAAAAATATCGTAAAAGAAAAATAAAGATATTTAATAAAGCAAATAAACGTTAGCAAAAAAATTATAATTCAGATTATGTTTATAGAACTACTTATAATAACTTTTAAATATCTATAAAATATCATACTTATTTTTTATTAGTTAAAACTATATAATAAATAAAAGCTTTATTATACGAAAGATTAAATAAATAGAAAGTGAGAAATTAAAATTTTATAATTTAAGATTTAACATATAAATAATTTATTTTTACATAATATCAAGATTAATTATTCATTAACATTTCGTTAACACGTATTAACTATTAAAGAAAAATAAATTCTAATTTATATAAATAACAATATACTTTAGTATAGGAAATAGTAATTTGAAGTAGTAAGTTAAATAAATTAAACATCACTTAGCATCTAATAAAATTATTACTAAATAGATATAATAGTATTTTTCTTAGTATAGAGAACTATTCTAATACTTATTAATACAGGATACTTAATATCTAGAGTGGAAGCATTGTAAGTATCTATCATACATTAAGGTATATTAAACTTTGCTATAAAATTTAGTATGAACTCTATGATTTACGTTTTAGTCACTATAGAATATGTACTAATTTATTAGGCATAACTAAGGGATATTATTAATTATAATGCTTTTAATTACAATATTAATAACAATATTTTCTATACCTAAATAGCCTAAGACTTGATAATTAAAGTATCTCAAAGCAGCAGTTATTATTATAGGTAATGTATATTATATAAATACTAGAATACTTAAGATGTAATATTAAAAAATAAGATAGTATTTTAATACTTTCTTATTTATTTTTTAAGTCTAAAACCTTATGGTAAGAATAATATAGATTATTTATGAAAATAAACAGTAATGTATTAATATTAATTAATATATTATAATAAAAGTTATTATGTTGTATGATATTAATTTTTAAATTCTAAAGAATTAAATATATGACTAAGATAAAGACAAACAACTAATATTATTTTTATCTAAATTTATTAAAAATTTTATATTTATTAATAACTTAAATTTTTTAAAAGTATCTACCAAGCAATAAGTTTAGTGATTTTATTAATAAATATCTGCTATTTTATAATAAATAATATCTTTAAATATATAGTACTTAGAAGTACTACATACCTTTTTCTTCTAGAGTAAGAGGTTAGATAATAACAAATATTAATTATTTATTTTAAATTTAAATTTTTTATTTATTTCTGCTATCTAGAAGATATATAAAGAATTATCATACGACTAATAACATAAAAATTAGTATATTTTTAATTTGGAGAATTATAAAAATAAAGAGTACTTTTCCAATATAAATAATTTACTAAATTATTTTACCTTATATTAGAAAATTCTTAGAAAAATCAGATCATAGCTCTAGATAGTTATAATCTGATTTAGTTAGAGTTAGCTCTTAATTTTAAAGAATATCTTAATTACATAACAATCTTCTAATAATTTTTTAATAGAATATATAATTTTTAATTTTTTATCTAAATTTGTTGTATATGAATATTTCATTAATAATAAACTTAAGGTTATTAGTTACTTTATATGAAATATATTTTATTATTTAGTTTTTAATTAATTTTTACTCTAGTTATTTTAAATAAATTTTTAAAATAGTATAGTTAATATTTGTATTATTTATTTTTTATAATTTAATTTTTATCTGGAACCACTATTTTTAATAAAAATGTTCAAATATATTTGAAGGTAATTAAAAATATTTTACTAAAAATAAATAACCTTCAAAATAAAAACTTATGATAGTCATCTATATGTGAATCTATCTATACCTGTTAGGTCTAGTCTACTTAGAATAAAGTATAAATTTTAGCAAAAAATAAAATAGCATAAATTAATTTATAATTCCTACAAGATAAAAATGATAAAATATCTCTTTATTTTAAAATCTATTTTAAAAGAGGTATCCTAGTAAAATAACTAGCTAAATTTATAATATAGTATTTGATATAATTTTGTAATAGAATACAAAAAATTAGCATTGCTTATAAAAAAATCTAAGTTAAAACTAATATGATTATTATTAACGATAAAATTACTACTAAAGTATATGTAGATATTGAAATAATAACCCGTAATATTGTATGTAAAATTAGCTATATTTATTTTATATAGGGTTTAATGATAATTATATAGTATTAAGTACTATTGATAAATAATTACCGGATACTATCTAAAGTATTAATTACGCTTATTTTTTAGAATAAAATTCTGGTATAAAGATTAATGTTAGGTATGCAACAATGAAATAACTAGTGAATATCTATGAATTTACTATAACCTAATGCGTATTATTTAGCATAGTATTAAATAAAATATGTAAAGATGATATTTTAAAATAACTACACTATGATATTAAAGTTACCTAACTTTTAATATCATAGTAATAAAATTATTAGCATCTATATAGTAGTACTATTACTATGCCACAATGAAATATTAAGTTAAAAAAATCAAAAGAAGTTATGATAGAAAAAGTAATTTGTAAATTTACTTACTATTAACTGACTATTAAAAACTAATATTAGATTAATTCTACTAATCATTTTACAATTACTAGTATTATAAATTATCTATATCTTAAATGATTATAAAATTATTATAAATTCTTATAATAATATAGCACTGCTACAGTAGTAGTATTTTTAGACAAAGATTTATCAAAGTTAATTATTCTATTAATTACACTACTCATTATAAAGTAAAAATATTACGATTATAGGTCTTAGTTAATTTTATAAGTTTTAATCTTCTTATACTACTAGCATAACTGTATTATTTTATCATAATAAAAATCTATAGTGCTAAAAAATTAGCGCTAAAAACTGATTGAATTAGTATAATAATTTTTAAGTTTGTGCTAAGTATAGTTTAATTAAGATTATATACCTATTAAAACTAATTTATTAGAAATAATATTTTCTAATTACTTTAGTTATAAAAAATTTTTTGTAGAAGAAATAATAAATAGAAAAAATTAATAAAAAATAAATATTTGTGGGAAGCAATAAAATTAAAATAGGAATGAATACTATAAAATCATTACTTTTAAATATATTTCTTAAAAACTATTTTTATATAGATCAATAATAAATTATGATGTTGTAATGAGTACATTAGTGCTTAAGATTAATATATATCACTTATATTTTATTAAGGAATAAAATAAATTACATACAGGTATTGAGTATATTTTAGCGGAATAGTATTAATTACTTTTTACTTTTAGTTATAATATATCTATATTTTATAAATTTAAATATTTTTAATAAGTAATAAACTACTATAATAGTGCATTTAATATTGAAATTAATAGATTATAGTTTTAGTATTTACTATTGCTTAAAATACTTCATAAATATAATTATATTTCTTTGTATTTAATATATATAATTAAAGAATAATTTAAAATTATTATAGATAATCCTGTATTTAATCTATAGAAACTAATTATTTATATAATATTTCCTAATAATATTATTAATTTTATTTTAGTAAGATTTAAAAAATTTTTCTAATTAACTTTAAGTTATATCAAAAAGAAGTATATTAGGTTAATATAAAATATTTATTTTTAATATCATAACAAAATATGATAATTAATTATATTAAATTATAAAGATATTAAATATAATGTCTAATAGGTTTTATCTAATAAAATATTACTAATGTTAATATAATGATACAGAAAATTTTGTTTTATTTTTAAGTAATAACTTAAAATCTCTTTATCAAATTAAAGGTAATAAAATAATTTATATGTTATCTTTTAATCAAAAAATATGTTTTGAAGCACTATTTTTAATAGAAACATTATTATTATAAATTACTATTACTATTATTGAATCTATTAATTAGCATATAATACTTCTTGTATTATAAAAAATTATAAAATGTATAATAAAATTATTTTTAATAAAAATATTTAAGTATATATTATTTATATAAATTAATAAATTAATAAGAAAAAACTAATTATTCTCTATAAAATTTTTTCTTATTAATTTTATCTAGTCAAATAACTATTAGTAAGGTATAAAAAAAATAAAAGACTTATCAATAAATAAGTTTATAAAATTTTAAAAATAATTAAAAATAACTATTTAGATCTTATCTAATTAAAAGATTAATAAATTAAATTTACTATAACTATATAATCTTAAAAACTAATATAAATAAAAATAAATTATGTAATAAAGTTATAACTTATATCAATAAATATAGCAGAAACATATCATTACCTATTTTATTAATTAATAATAGCATATTATTAATTAATAGTTATTAAAAAATTAGTATTATATGGTATTTACCATATTAAATATAAACTAGCTAGAATAAAAATATTTCATAATTAACTTTTTATTTTTATAACTTTATCTAAAGTAAATTGTAAATTTTTTACTATATTGTGATTAAAATTGCTAATATGCTCTCAGATTAAAATATTATATTATTATAATATAATATTTTATCATAACTTGTCTCTATGCTATTAATAAGCGTATTATAGTTAAGCGTGTTATAGTTAATAAAAAATTAATTATTGAGTTAAATGCCATGATAAAAATAACAGATAATGCTCAAAATCATTTTGTTAAATTATTAGCAAACCAAAAAAAAGGAACGCAAATTCGTGTATTTGTTATGAATCCTGGCACCCCTATGGCTGAATGTGGTGTATCCTATTGTCCTCAAGATACAATTCAAGTAACAGATACTGAATTAAAATTTAAACAAATGTCTGCTTTTGTTGATAAACTAAGTGCGCCTTATTTAATAGATGCTGAAATTGATTTTGTTACTGATCAGCTTGGTTCTCAACTTACCTTAAAAGCTCCTAATGCAAAAATATGTCAAGTAACTGATGATGCATCATTAATGGAAAGAATAGAGTATGTATTACAATCACAGATTAATCCGCAGTTAGCAAGTCATGGTGGGAAGGTAACCTTAATTGAAATTACTGATGATGCATTTGCTATTTTACAATTTGGTGGCGGTTGTAACGGTTGTTCTATGGTTAATGTCACCTTAAAAGAAGGCATTGAGAAAGAATTATTGCAAACTTTTTCTGAACTAAAAGGAGTAAGAGATATCACCGAGCATCAGCGTGGCAAACATTCTTACTATTAATCTATTAATTAATAAAAATCTAAGCTAATCAGAGTTTAAAAATAAATAATTTACTTATTTTAAATTATTTTAATCTTAATAGAGTATTGTCTTTATATTAAAAAATAATTTTAGTACTTATTTTAAGGTAACTAATTAATTACCCTAACTCTTTTGTTAGTTAGTAGCTATTTAAATATGATTATTTTTAAATAGTATCATATAAAATAGCAAGATCTATAAATAAGCTATCTAAGTTTGATAAGTTTTTATAAAATACTACACTATAATAATAGTATTCTATATAATTTAATTACCTATTAAATTTTTTTGTATTAGTTAAATATAACCTTAAATTTACCTATTTTATACTAGTAATAAAATCTTGCTACAGCAAGATTTTATTTTCTAATATAAAATAAATATTTTTATCATTAATAGGTAAAAAATAACGCTTTAATCTAGTTAAAAATTTTTTTATTATTAAATATACGTGGCAATTCTACTATTTTATTAAAATTTTATTATATTCTCTAATGTTATTGTCTATATACTATATCTACTATTGTTAAAAACAATATTAAATTTGTTCTTGTATTGCCTAGTAATTTAAAATAAAATTTATTAAAAATAATAAAGTCGATGCTATAAAAAATTATTATTTAGTATAAAATACTTTTCGTAATAAATATTTAAAGTTATTTATAGTTTAAATTTCAATATTAGTTATGTTTAGTAAAGATTATTATAGTAAATAATTACTATAGATAAATCTAATACTATAAATATAATTAATAATTAAAATTAAACAAGTTATGCATAGGGTTAATAGATACTATCATATGTGTCTTATAATTATATAACAAACCTATCTATAATGTATAATATAAATTATTATTTTATTTTAAGAATTAATTAAAAACTTTTCTATTAAATGACAAAAAAGTTTTTATAAAAAAATGTGCTAATATTTTATATCTATCTTACTATAATAGTTAATAACTAATATCAAATTTTTTAAAAATTACTAAATAACTTAAATCTACATTATTTATAATATAAATAATCTTAGATATTAAATACTAATGAAGATCACTATATCTTAATTTTAAATTATTTACTAAATTTTTTATAAGTAGTTCTATCTTATTTAATACTCATTAATCTATAGATGATACCTCCTAAGTATTATCTTTATTATTAAATATTTTATTGTTTTGTTCTGTTACACGTTGCAGGCCAACTACATGTTCATTTTCTTTTGTGCGAATTAGAGTTACTCCTTGAGCTTGGCGACCTACAATCGATATTTCAGCTACTCTTATGCGTACTAATGTACCTGTATTAGTAATAATTATAACTTGATCACTAGCCATAACCTGAATAGCACCAACAAGCTTACCATTACGTTTACTAACTTTGATTGAGCGTACCCCCTCATTACCACGACCAGACTTAATTAGATATTTATCAGAAGGAGTACATTTACCAAAACCGTTTTCAGTAATTGTTAAAATCTGACCTTCGCCACTAGGAATAATAAGTGATACAAGACGATCATTATATTTAAGCTTCATCCCTCGCACACCTGTTGCACTACGACCCATAGAACGTACGCGTTCTTCTGGGAAACGTACCATTTTACCAGAAGTAGCAAATAACATTACTTCATCATTACCATCTGTTAACGCAACAGCTATTAATTCATCATCCTCTTTTAAATTAATAATATTAATACCATCTTTACGTGGATTACAAAAATCAGTTAGTATACTTTTTTTTACAATACCACAGGCTGTAGCCATAAAAACGTGGCGCTTTGCTTCATATGCCTGCACTGGAAGAATAGTTGTAATACGTTCATTTTCTTTTAATCTTAATAAATTAACAATTGGACGACCACGTGCATTACGACTTGTTTCTGGTAACTGATAAACTTTTATCCAGTGGAGGCGACCTCTGCTAGAAAAACATAAGATAGTATCATGAGTATCTGCAATCAAAAGTTGATCAATAAAATCTTCTTCCTTAATTCGTGCTGCTGTTTTACCTTTACCACCACGACGTTGTGCTTGATAATCATTTAGTGGCTGATATTTAATATAACCTTGATGTGATAAAGTTACAACCACATCTTCTTGATTAATTAAATCTTTTACATTAATATCTATAATATTATCAGTAATCTTAGTACGACGTTTGTCTGTATATTCATCTTTAATTTTTATTAATTCTTCATAAATGACTTTTAAAAGTTTTTCTGAATTAGCCAGAATTAAAATTAATTCACTAATTTTTTTTAATAAATCTTCATATTCATTTATTAACTTTTCATGTTCAATGCTAGTTAATTTATGCAAGCGTAGATCTAAAATAGCCTGTGCTTGTTGTTCGCTAAAATAATATTGTCCTTTATGAATATTGTGATTATTTTCTAATATTTCAGGATAGATAGCATTATCTTTCGTTTGTTCTAGCACCTTAGTAAGATTGCCTAACTGCCATGATTGTTTCATTAGGCTATCTTTTGCTTCAGTGCTATTTTTTGCTATACGAATAAGTTCAATAATAGTATTAATACTTACTAAAGCAATTGCCAAAGCTTCGAGAATATGGGCACGATTACGTGCTTTACGTAATTCAAATAGAGTACGACGAGTAACAACTTCACGACGATGATGAATAAATTCTCGTAAAATATCTTTTAAATTCAGTAATCGGGGTTGATTTTTATATAAAGCAACCATATTAATTCCAAAAGTTACTTGTAATTGTGTAAGCGAGTACAAATTATTTAGTACTACCTCTCCAGTAGCATCACGTTTTACTTCAATTACGATACGTAACCCATCTTTATCGGACTCATCCCGTAGTGCACTAATGCCTTCTATTCGTTTATCTTTTACTAACTCAGCAATTTTTTCAAGTAGTCGTGCTTTATTTACCTGATAAGGGATTTCACTTACAATAATAGTTTCACGCTTAATTTTAATATCAGTTTCTACTTTAGCTTGTGCTCGAAGATAAATTTTACCACGTCCAGTATGATAGGCTTCTATAATTCCTTGTCGACCATTAATAATTGCTGCTGTAGGAAAATCTGGTCCCTTAATATGCTTCATTAAACCTTCAATGCTAATATTTTCATCTTTAATATAAGCAAGGCAACCATTAATGATTTCATAAAGATTATGTGGTGGAATATTAGTTGCCATCCCTACAGCAATACCAGCCGAACCATTAACTAGAAGATTAGGAATCCGAGTTGGCATAACTTCTGGAATTTGCTCCGTATTATCATAGTTAGGCACAAAATTAACAGTTTCTTTTTCTAAATCTACTAGTAGTTCGTGAGCAATTTTTGACATACGAATTTCAGTATAACGCATTGCAGCAGGAGAATCGCCATCAACTGAACCAAAGTTACCTTGTCCATCTATTAACATATAGCGTAATGAGAATGGTTGAGCCATCCGTACAATAGTGTCGTAGACTGCACTATCACCATGAGGATGGTATTTACCAATAACATCACCAACTATGCGGGCAGATTTTTTGTAAGCTTTATTCCAATCGTTACCTAATATACTCATTGCAAATAGTACACGACGATGCACAGGCTTTAGCCCATCACGAATATCAGGTAGCGCGCGTCCGACTATAACGGACATTGCATAATCTAAATAGGAGCGTTGCAGCTCTTCCTCGATGTTAACCGGGGTGATTTTTGTAGCAAGGTTATTCATTGAGCCGCTGTTCCTCTATATAATTAATGGATCTAAAACATAAATTACTATAAAGTATCATTTTTGGAAAAATTTAAAGTTCATTAATTGGTTATAAATCCACTAATAGTTTTGTAATAAGTCTAGTAAAGTATTAGTATAATCTAGGCATAACAAACAAACTAGCGTGATATTTATCATACAAATAAAATATACAGATAATCTATGACATTATTCAATAAGAAATTAATAAATTTATAGTAACTATCTCGTATTAGTAAGACTTAAATATTAAAGACATTTTTATAAAAAATATTATATATTAGTTATAATAGCAGTATTTTAACTAAAAAATATAGTGCATAAAAAATATTAGTTACTGAGTTAGGCATAAGTAATAAATCATTATAAGTAGTGAGATTATATGTATTAAAAAAGCAGTACAAATAAACTATACTTAATAGTATATTGAAAATCATGCAAAAATTATATAGTAATATAATATAATTACCTATATAGATGCGCTTAAGTGCATTCCTAATACTAAGTTGATTATCTATGTTTATACTAATTTAATTAAAATTAATTAATTATGTTTTCTCTATTATCAACCGTAATCTTAAATCTTAATTAATAGTAATAGTGATTACAGAATATATTTTATTTAGTTCTAAAAAGCACATGTGACATGAGAGATTCTATCTATCTTACAGAATTAATATAGTAGGCTAATAAATTATTATTAAATAAACTTTATAATATAATATATTTACTAAATAAATACTTTTAAGTTAGGATAAAATTTATATGTTAATTACTTATTGCATATTTAACGAAATATTTAAAACTAATTTGTACCATAATAAATTATTAATATAAAAAATTCTCTATTAATATCAATAGAAGATAAATTATTAATTAGCTAATACTAATAAAAATAATATTAATTTTTAGTAAAACTAAATCTACTATTATTTATTCGTTTATTTATTCATTACATTACAAAATAAACTATTTACATCATGTAATAATTTATACAAGAAGGTTATTTATAAAAGTAATTGACTATTCCTAATTTAACTTATATTAAACTTTTTATTACATTAAAATATGTAGGATTACTAATCTAGGTAAATAGCTTATTAGCTGTACATTTAATTAGGAGATCTAGATGTTAAAACGTAGAATAAATATTGCTAATTATGATAAAGAATTATGGCAAGCAATGAAACAAGAAGTAGAGCGTCAAGAAGAACATATTGAATTAATTGCATCTGAAAATTATGCTAGTTCACTAGTAATGCAGGCTCATGGTTCGCAGTTAACTAATAAATATGCCGAAGGTTATCCAGGAAAACGTTACTATGGTGGTTGTGAATATGTCGATCTAGTTGAACAATTAGCAATTGAACGTGCTAAACAATTATTTGTTGCTGATTACGCTAACGTACAGCCACATTCTGGTTCACAAGCAAATGCAGCTGTTTATATGGCTTTGCTTAAACCAGGTGATACTGTACTGGGTATGAATTTAGCTCATGGTGGTCATCTAACTCATGGTTCACCTGTAAACTTTTCTGGAAAATTATATCATATTATTTCTTATGGTGTTGATAAATCTGAAAAAATTGATTATCAGGAGCTAAAATATTTAGCCTACAATCACAAACCAAAAATGATCATTGGTGGTTTTTCCTCCTATTCTAACATAGTTAATTGGGCTAAAATGCGTGAGATTGCCGATAGCATTAATGCTTATTTATTTGTTGATATGGCTCATGTAGCAGGATTAGTGGCTGCTGGAATTTATGATACCCCACTCCCTCATGCTCATGTTGTCACTACTACTACCCATAAAACTTTAGCAGGTCCACGTGGTGGGTTAATTCTTGCTAAAAATAGTGCTAATATTACTACATATAATGATAAAAGACTAGATAGTGTAACTCTCTACAAAAAATTGAATGCTGCCGTATTTCCTGGTTCTCAGGGGGGGCCCCTTATGCACGTAATTGCTGCTAAAGCTATCGCATTTAAAGAAGCATTAGAACCTAACTTTAAAACTTATCAGCAGCAGGTAATCAAGAATGCTAAAGAAATGGTGAAGATATTTCTAAAGCGTGGTTATAAAGTAGTTTCAGGTGGTACTGATAATCATTTATTTTTAATAAGTTTAATAGATAAAAAACTAACAGGTAAAGATGTTGATACTGCCTTAGGTTATGCTAATATTACTGTTAATAAAAATGTAGTACCCAATGATCCTCTTAGTTCATTTATTACTTCTGGTATTCGTATCGGCACACCAGCTATAACGCGTCGAGGTTTTAAAGAGTTTGAATCATGTAAATTAGCAGATTGGATATGTGATATTCTAGATAATATTAAGAATAAAGATATTATTCAGGCAACTAAAGTAAAAGTTTTGAAGATTTGTAAAAAATTTCCAGTTTATAGTTAACTTTTTTCTAGGTATATTCATTAGTAAAAAGAGTCTAAGGAGCATGTAGCTCCTTAGGAAGGACAAAAATTAGGTTTCTTGTAATCTAAGTTTCTTCTCTAAATAGTGGATATTAGTACTTCCTTGTTGGAAAATAGGATCATTAATAATTCGTTTTTGTAATTCAATATTAGTTTTGATGCCATCAATAATTAACTCGCCTAATGCATTTTTCATACGAGAGATAGCAATATCACGATTTTCACTATAAGTAATAAGTTTGCCAATCATTGAATCATAATAAGATGGTACAGTATAACCTGCATAAATATGTGAATCCCAACGTACACCTAATCCCCCTGGCGCATGAAAACGTGTAATTTTACCGGAGCTAGGTAAAAAAGTATTTGAATCCTCAGCGTTAATACGACATTCAATAGAATGTCCAGAAATTTTTATATTGTCTTGTTTTATACTAAGTATTTGAGCAGCAGCAATACGTAATTGCTCTTTAATTATATCTATACCGGTTATCATTTCGGTAACTGGATGTTCAACTTGAATTCGAGTATTCATTTCAATAAAATAAAACTCCTCATTTTCATAGAGGAATTCAAAAGTACCAGCACCACGATACCCAATATTAATACAAGCTTTAACACAGCATTTACCAATATGATGTCTTACACTGCTAAGAATGCCAGAAGCTGGTGCTTCTTCGAGAATTTTTTGATGACGGCGTTGTATTGAACAATCACGTTCAGCTAAATAAATAGCATTACCTTGGCCATCAGCTAGAATCTGAATTTCAATATGACGCGGATTCTCAAGATATTTTTCCATATAAATATTATCATTATTAAAAGTAACTTTAGCCTCCCTGCGGGTTAAGGTAATGGATTGTTCTAGACTAGTTTCACTATGCACTACGCGCATTCCACGCCCTCCTCCTCCACCAGATGCCTTAATAATAATAGGATACCCAATTTTTTTTGCAATTTCTTTATTTTGTTCTGTATCATTCTGTAATAAACCATTAGAACCAGGAACACAAGGAATACCAGCTTTCTTCATGGCAGTAATTGCTGATACTTTATCTCCCATCATGCGAATAGTTTCTGGTTCAGGACCAATAAAAATAAATCCTGAACGTTCTACTCTTTCAGCAAAATCTGCATTTTCAGATAGGAAACCGTAGCCAGGATGGATAGCATCTGCATTAGTAATTTCAGCAGCTGAAATGATAGCTGGAATATTCAAATAACTATGTATTGAAGGAGCAGGACCAATACAAACGCTTTCATCTGCTAGTAATACGTGCTTTAAATCACGATCAGCAGTAGAATGAACTGCAACTGTATGGATTCCTAGTTCTTGACAAGCTCTTAAAATACGTAATGCAATTTCTCCTCGGTTGGAGATAACAATTTTCTTTAACATAAGTGCCTCTTTATTCGATAATGATAAGAGGTTGGTTATATTCAATTGGTTGACCATTTTTTACTAAAATAGCTTTTACTATACCAGCTTTATCTGATTGAATCTCATTCATCATTTTCATTGCTTCAACAATACATAAAATCTGACCAACAACTACTTTTTGTTCTACTTCAACAAATGCTTTTTCTCCCGGTCTTGGAGAGAGATAGCTGATACCAACCATGGGTGAATATATAATATGACCACTAGTATTAACTAATGCAGAAGATTCAACTACCGTGGATTTTATTGCAGTTGTAGGTACAGAAGGGTCTATGGGTGTAAAAGAAGGTTGTTGCATCATTGGGTAATAAGGTACTGCTGGTGTTCTATTAATACGTACTGACCTTTTGCCTTCTAAAATTTCTAATTCTGCAATACCAGATTCTTGAACTAGTTCAATAAGCTTTTTAATTTTACGAATATCCATAAGTATGATTCCGTACTCTTTACATGTTATAATTTAATAAGATATTGATAAATAATCAGACTTCTCATAAACCTAATGCGTATTAGATGTCTTGACTTCATATAATGAACTATGACTAGATAAAAGTCTATTGACTACTGTTTATGTAGTAAAATACTAACTATTTACCCATAACTTATAAGGTTATATCAAGCGTAATATCAAAAAACAGGAATAATAACGAAAAATTTTATTAGCATAAAGGTTAGATGGATGAATTTTAATAATATGCTATTATTTTATTAATATTTTAATTACTTTAAAATAACCCAATATAATTGATTTATCATTTTTTCTCATGAGATTACTATAATAATTAGTATTAAAGTGAAGTATTATGCTGCTATCACAGTAATTAGTAATGAAAGACTATATTTATTAGTTAAAATATTTTATGTAATATTTATATCTTTTGCTTTTCAAATTATGATGATATTTGTTGCTGTAATAACTCTAGTCATGTACCATTTATACCTTTTTTAGGATTTAATTAATTACTAACTTAACATACCTTAAAATTTATTAAATATAAAACTTTACTAATATATTAAAAATAAGATGTACTAAGTATAATAAGTACTAATTTTAAAAATATTTTATCTAAACTAGAATGTTTTTCTTTTACTTATTATACAGGATAATAATTCAGGTAATAAATAGTAGAGTATAAATTTAAAGTTTATTAAATAGTGTATGATAGTACTACATAAACTAACTACGTTTACTATTAAATTAAAGTAATAACATTTAATTACAAATAAATTTAAATATAAGTAATACTATTACCAAAGAATAATATTCTTAATTATAGAAATTAATTATACATAGAGATATCATATTATAATATGATCTTAAAAGAAAATATTTCTAGATATTAATAAAAAATTATAGAGAGAGTATTATTATTTAATATGATTCTATAAATCTATTAAATTATTATCCTTAGTATAATTAATTTTATTAGCATTATAATTAATGAAAAAGGTACGCTTAAATAATAGTATTACTATTATTTATATTAAATATTTTTCTTATATATAATGTTAGTTACATAATCAATGTAGTTTAGCTTTTTATTAATAAAAATACTAATAAAAAGATATAGTAATTTATTTATTCTATCATCATTACTAATTTTAATTTAGTATTAATATTAAAATTAGTAATGATAAATTTATTATTAGTTACTTTAGTTTTCAATTAAATTAATCTATGTATTATACTTATTATTTAATTACTATAACTAGTATTAAGATGTATTTAATTAATTAACTCTAATGCATTCATTATAGTTAATTAATTATTTAGATTCTATTATTTATAATATTATTGTTGATGATAAAATTAAGTTATACAATGCAGTTTAATAAATTTTACTGTATTGTATTTTAGTTGCTACTTTATTTTTTATTTATTAGTAATAAAATATACAAAAAGATTAATTATTAAATAGATTTATCATTTCGATCTCATTGATAATATTAATATTCAATTTTTGAGCTTCTTGAAGTTTCTTACCAGCAGACAAGCCAGCAATTACTAAATTAGTTTTATTTGAAATAGAATTCTTAATTTCTGCGCCTAAAGCACATAAACGATCTTTAGCATCATTACGATTTAATATAGTTAAACGACCAGTTAATACTACTATTTTACCTGCGAATGGATTATTAGTTTTAACAGTAATATTTTCTTTTGGTTTCGAGACTTCTGACCAATATAGAATATTTTTAAGTGCAGCAATAATCTGTTTATTATTTTTTTGTGCTAAAAAATGAATAATACGTGTAGCATTAACTGTACCTATATTGTGTACTTTTTTAAATGCCTCAATATTAGCAGCTTGTAAGTTTTCTAAATTACGAAAATGTACAGCCAGATTTGCCGCTATTACTTCTCCTACACCACGGATACCTAGTGCATAAAGAAAACGAGTAAAAGTTGTTTGTTTTGCTTTATCTAATGCATAAATTAGATTTTGTGCTGACTTATAACTTATCCTGTTTAATCTAATTAATTTTTCAACGGTTAAATAAAATAAATCAGCAGGATTTTGTATATATTCTTTTTTTATTAATTGTTCAATTAATTCTTCTCCTATACCTTCTATATTTAATGCTCGGCGAGAAACAAAATGTTTTATAGCCTTTTTATGTTGTGCAGCACAAGATATCGCGGCACTACAACGTAGTATAACTTTACCTTCTATTTGCTTGATATCTGAGCCACAAATTGGACAATATAAGGGAAAAATAATTTCTTGTGTATTTGTAGGCCGCACATTGATTATTACGCTAACAATCTGTGGAATAATATCACCTGCACGTCGTACTATTACAGTATCACCGATACGTAAACCTAAACGTTTTATCTCATCAGTATTATATAAACTTGCATTGCTAATGACTACACCAGCTATTTTCACAGGCTTTAACCGAGCAACTGGAGTGATGACTCCTGTTCGTCCAACTTGAAATTCTACGTCATGCACTTGCGTTATTTTCTCTTGAGCTAGAAATTTAAATGCTATTGCCCAACGAGGTGCTCGTGTACTAAAACCTAATTTTTTTTGTAATAAAAGATTATCAACTTTAATAACTAGACCATCAATATTAAAACCTAAGCTATCCCGTTGTTGTTCAATTTGATGGTAAAAAGTAATAACTTGATTACTACCAATACAAAGTTTAGTATGATTATCAACTGGTAAACCCCAGTTTTTAAATTGCATCAGACACTGCATATGACTCTGTGGCAATAATTCCCAGTTTAATAAACCTACACTATGACAAAAAAATGATAATGGTCTTTTAGCTGTAATATAAGGATCAAGTTGACGTAAAGAACCTGCTGCTAAGTTACGTGGATTAGCAAAAACCCTATTCCCTTTACGTCTTGCTTCTTCATTGAAATATATAAAATCGCGTTGTGATACAAAAATCTCACCACGAATCTCAATTTTCTGTGGAATATTATTACCATGTAGACGTAAAGGTATGCTGTGAATAGTTTTTATATTACGTGTAACGTTTTCTCCAATATTACCATCGCCTCTAGTTGCTGCCTGTACTAATTCACTATTTTCATATAATAAATTAATTGCTACACCATCTATTTTAAGTTCACAACAGAAAGCTAATTGTGCGCTAATATCAAAGTTTGTACTGTTTAAGTTAGCATATAGTTGTTTGTTAAAAGTTAAATAGCTTTCTTCATTAAAAACATTATCTAATGATAACATAGGAGTTATATGTTTTACCTGTTCGAATATATTCTGAGGTATTATACCAACTTGTTGAGTTGGTGAATCTTTATTAATGAACTCAGGGTATTTATTTTCTAATTTATACAATTCATTTATTAAACAATCATATTCTGCATCTGATATTTCTGGATCATCTAAAGCGTGATACCGATATCTATGATGATTCAATATAGTACATAGTTGATTAATTTGTTGAATTATCAGTTTCATAATTTACTAGTTATATCTAATATTTGATGGATACGCATTTTATAAATTTCAAACTTCTATGGTGTTATAATAATATGCTCATCATCTTATACTATACGGCTAGATTATTAGCAATGCATTGAGCTGATTATAACATAAACTTAAAATTTTGATAAGCATCACCACAAGAAGGTATAACTATTAAGAGAGATATACTAGATATGGTAAAATTTGTTATATTTACAAGATCAAAAAATCTTAGTTTAACTATATTTATTAAATTAAATAATATCGTGTAATTACTTGCTGAATTAAAGTAATAATGGAAAATATTAATTTTATTAAAGTATAATCCTGCTTGATGAATACTTTTTAATAACTATTAATCTATAATTAAGCTACTTAGATAAACTAAAATATTAAGTATTAATATAGTTTTTATTAATATTTCTTGCTTTATTTTTTATTTTTTACTCAACTTTTTCTTCTTGTTTAGTTTCTTTAGTCAGTACTGATAGTATTATCGTAGTTTGTGGTATTAGTGATATCATTAGGTTATTTTCATTTATTAATATCGTTAGTATAAATACAAGATTTTTCTTAATTTATTGTAAACTTATTTAGGTTATGCTAACAAAATAAGATCTACCTGATGAGAAATAGACACAACCATGCACATTTCTTCTACTTCTTCATCCAATAGATTTTTTTATCTTTATATCATAGATATTTATCTAAGAAATTACAAAAAAGTAAAAAATGTTTCTATGGTTAATCCAAAGGATATTAAATAACAAGGTAATTATAACACTTAAACTAATAATAATTAACATTAGACGCAAATTTTACATTATTAAAATCTCTATAATTTTTAATGTATCCATAGATTATTGCTAGAATATATATCTATCCTTTAACTTTTATTACTAATAAGTTTAACTATAGATTTTATAACTCTATGACATAAATAAACAACTAAGTAATAAATCCAATGTACATCAGTACAAATCTATGCTTATATTTTATAATAAAAGTTATATTCGTTATTTTTATTTATTACTCATATAACTTATGGTTAGTTAGTAAAAATTACCTATATGATACTCTAAGTTTCGAGACCATAGGAAATTAATAGGCATAGCAAATGTTATAGATGTCATTAAGAATGATTAAATTACAAATTAGTACTTTATGCTAAAAAGTAAAAAAATTAATCTAATTAGTTTTCATGTAGACTAAATAAAGATTCATATCACACTATAATTAATTTAGCCCTTAAAGTTTAGTAGTTAACTAATTTATTATTTTAACAAGTTTATTCTACACTTTTCATTATACTTGATCTTTATAATATCAATCCGATAAGTTGAGAAAAATTGCATGTTTAAGCAAAAAGTTATTATTACCTCACCCAATGGTTTACATACCCGTCCTGCTGCTATATTTGTTAAAGAAGCAAAAAAATTCCATTCTGAGATTACTGTTACTATAGACAGTAATCCTGTAAATGCAAAAAGTTTATTTAAACTACAAACTCTAGGTCTGAATCAAGGAGCTATTATGACAATTTCTGCTGAGGGTAAAGACGCAAAAGAGGCTGTAGAGCATCTAGCGCATCTAATTAATGAACTTAAATAGAGAATATAATTTTTAAACCAGTATATGAGTAGGATAAAGTATGACGTCAGGCATTTCAGTATCACCAGGTATTGCTTTCGGCAAAGCACTTTTGTTACAAGAAGATGAAATTATTCTCAATCGAGAAAAAATCTCGAATGAACAGGTGGTAGAGGAAATCGCTGCTTTTAGAGCTGGTCGGGCTAAAGCTTGTAAGCAATTAACTGTTATTAAAAGTAAAACAGTTAAAAGCTTAGGGGAAGAAAAAGCAGATATTTTTGCGGGTCATATTATGCTGTTAGAAGACGAAGAACTTGAACAGGAAATTATTATTTTAATTAAGGAACAACATATAACGGCAGGTGCTGCTGTTAATTCCGTATTCCAAAAACAAGTAAAAAAACAGCAGGAACTAGATAATAAATATCTTAGAGAACGTGCTATTGATACAGCTAATCTTTGTAAACACCTACTAAAAAATATTCTTAGTTTAGCTGTTGTTGATTTAAGTGCTATTTCAGAAGAGGTAATTATAGTAGCGACAGATTTATCACCATCTGAAACTGCACAGCTTGATCTTAATAAGGTGCTTGGTTTTATTACTGATGTTGGAGGCACTACTTCCCATACATCAATTATGGCACGTTCCTTAGAATTACCAGCTATTGTTGGTACGGGTAATATGAGTAAAAAAGTAAAAAATAATGATTATTTAATCCTCGATGCAGTTAAAAATCATATCTATATTAATCCAACTAATGAGATAATCGCTCTATTAACAAAACAGAGAAATGATTATATTTTAAAGAAAAATACTTTAGCGCAAGAGAAAAATTTACCTGCTATAACACTAGATGGGTATCAGGTTAAAATAGTAGCTAATATCAGTACTCCGCGTGATATTCAAATAGCTAAGCGACATGGTGCATCAGGCATTGGTTTGTATCGTACTGAATTTTTATTTATGGATCGCGATAGTCTGCCAACAGAAGAAGAACAGTTTATGGCGTATAAAATTGTTGCAGAAGCATTTAATTCGCGACCAGTAATTATTCGTACTATGGATATTGGTGGTGATAAAAATTTATCCTATATGAAACTCTCAAAAGAGGATAATCCATTTTTAGGCTATCGAGCTATTCGAATTTCTCTTGATCGTAGAGAAATCTTACGTACTCAATTACATGCAATTTTACGTGCATCAGTTTTTGGTAAATTACGTATTATGTTTCCAATGATTATCTCGGTTGAAGAAGTACATCAATTACAAATAGAGCTTGCTAAATTAAAAGAACAATTACAAAAAAAACGTCAACTTTTCGATGAGAATATTGAAGTAGGGATAATGATAGAGACACCAGCAGCTGCAGTTATTGCTGACATTTTAATAAAAGAAGTTGATTTTTTTAGTATTGGAACAAATGATTTAACTCAGTATACTTTAGCAGTCGATCGTGGTAATGAGCTTATTTCTGATCTTTATAAACCAATGTCTCCAGCTATTTTACGCTTAATCAAACAGGTTATTGATATTTCACATGTCGCAGGTAAATGGACAGGCATGTGTGGTGAACTTGCAGGAGATAAATGTGCTACATTATTGCTTCTTGGCATGGGATTAGATGAATTTAGTATGAGCGCTCCTTTAATTCCATGTATAAAACAGATCATTCGTAATACTCATTTTAAAGACATAAAAATATTAGCAGAAGAAGCTCTTGCTCAGACTACGGTATCGGGTGTAATGAAACTGATTAATGATTTTATCGCAGTAAAAAAACTTAACACTTATAATTTATAGACTATAACTAAATAGTTAATAACTAGGAGAAAATCATGGGATTATTTGAAAGACTAAAATTTTTAGTTTCAAATAATAAGAAAAATGATAGTACTATTGAGATAGTAGCTCCATTATCTGGAAAAATTATAAATATTGAAGATGTGCCAGATATTGTTTTTGCTGAAAAAATTGTAGGCGATGGGATTGCTATCGATCCTACTAGCAATGAAGTAGTTGCTCCGGTTAATGGAATTATTGGTAAAATTTTTGAGACTAATCATGCTTTTTCTATTAAATCCAATGATGGTATTGAAATATTTGTTCATTTTGGTATTGATACGGTCGAACTAAAAGGTGAGGGTTTTATACGTTTTGCTAAAGAAGGTCAACAGGTTAAAAAAGGTGATGTTATTATTGCGTTTGATCTTGCTTTACTAACAAAAAAAGTAAAATCTATTTTCACGCCAGTAGTTATTTCAAATATGGATGAAATAAAAGGTTTAATCAAACTCTCTGGTACTGTTATTGTAGGTAAAACACCTATTCTTCGCATCAAAAAATAAGTAAATATTATTTTATACTAAAGTAGATTAAATAAAATTATACTGATAGGGAGTAGTAAAAAGTTATGACCAAATGGGTTAGCGGTAAGGTTATTAATGTTGTGCGTTATACAAGTAGTTTATATAGCATTAAAGTTATGGCACCAGTAGACAGTTTTCTTCCAGGTCAATACGCTAAATTAGCACTAAAGATTAATAATAAACGGGTACAGCGTGCTTACTCTTATGTTAATGCTCCAAGTAATAAAAATCTTGAATTTTATTTAATTAATGTGCCTCAAGGTGAGCTTAGCCCCTATTTATGTCAATTATCAGCCGGAATGATGCTTATGATAAGCAAAGAACCTGCTGGATTTTTTATTTTAAAAGAAATTCCTCAATGTAATATCTTATGGATGTTAGCAACCGGTACAGGTATTGGACCTTATTTATCAATTTTACAGGAAAAAAAAGATTTAGAACGCTTTAACCATCTAGTATTAGTGCATTCTGTAAGATTAGGTTGTGATCTTAGTTATTTATCTTTGATGCAACAATTAGAAATAGAATATAACGGTAAATTACGTATCTGTACTATTGTTAGTAGAGAAAAATTTATTAACTCGTTATATGGACGTATACCTGAACTAATTAAAAATAATGCTCTAGAAAAAACTGTAGGATTAAAAATTACTGCTAAAAATAGTCATATCATGTTATGTGGTAATCCACAAATGATACGCGATACACAAAAAATATTACAAGATATCCATCAGATGAAAAAATATATAAGAAGTAGTAAAATAGGACATATTAGTAACGAACAATATTGGTAATTAGCTAATAAACATAAGGTAACATGATAATATTAGTAACAAAGAAAAACAGTTATACCATTACTACTAGTGGTAATGGTAAGTAGTGTTGATATTAATACGCTAGCCTCACTAGTTCCCTAGTGATATTGCTATCATAATTTTAACATAACTAATATACTACTATCAGTATTAGTATTTATAATAAACTTTCTCCTATATTTTATTTATTTACTAATTATCTAGCTTTTAATGTATATTTATATAATTATATAGCATTATAACTAGATAAATTAAATACTATTGATAAATAAATTTTAAGCTATCTATAAAAAAGAATCTCTTATCTTACTTGTGTTAACGGTTAATCAAATTAATGAAAAATCTTTATATCTTAACTATATTTAACTATATTTAACTATATTTAACTATATTAGAAATTAACAATAGCGATATTAAGATATTATAAATAATTTATTTATTAATTAACGGTAAAAAATTAGAAAAAAATAAAATTAGCAATAATCAATTATATGATAACATTAATATGTGGATTTTAAAATAGGTTTTCTATATAATAAAGTATCAGTAATATTTTAAATTTATTAAAAAATAAAAAGTATTTATTTTTATGCTTATTTAGCAGAAACTATTCTTTATATAATAGCAGATAATAATAAAAGGCTAACTTTTACTATAAACTTCTATTAAGTTAGTAATATATAAATATATATAACACTAACTAATCAGAGAAATTCTAAATAACTATTATATTAGATAAGCTTTATATTATATATTATATTAGTATTATAGCGAATTTTAGATAGATCCTTAGATGGCAATTGGAGCTATAATCATTGGATGTGGATGATAATTTTCAATAGTAAAATCATCAAAGCAATAATCAAATAATAATTTTTTTTTATTTTTTATTACTAATTTAGGTAACGGGTGTGGTTCTCGGCTTAATTGTAATCTTGCTTGTTCCAGATGATTATTATAAAGATGAACATCTCCTCCGGTCCAAATAAAATCTCCAACAATAAGATTACATTGCTTAGCTATCATATGTATCAACAATGCGTAGCTAGCAATATTAAACGGTAAACCTAAAAAGACATCACATGAACGCTGATATAATTGGCATGAGAGTACTTTATTTATTACATAAAATTGAAAAAGAACATGACAAGGAGCCAACGCCATCTGCTCCAGATCACCAACATTCCACGCAGATACTATTAGACGACGTGAGTTAGGATTACACGTTAATTGTTCAATTATTTTAGTAAGTTGATCAACTTGACGTCCATCAGAAGTAGACCAGGCACGCCATTGTTTACCATATACTGGTCCAAGATTACCCTTTTCATCCGCCCATTCATCCCAGATGGTAACCTTATTATCTGTTAAATAATGAATATTAGTTTCACCTTTAAGAAACCACAATAACTCATATATAATAGAGCGTATATGACAGCGCTTAGTTGTTATTAATGGAAAACCATTCTGTAAGTTAAGACGCATTTGATACCCAAAAATTGACAATGTACCTACACCGGTACGATCAGTTTTTTTGGCACCTTCGACTAATACTTTATTCATAAGATCTAGATACTGGTGCATATTACCTCGCAAAAATTATAGCTAAATACGACGATATGCCCAAATCATTATCATCATACCTACTAATACCATAGGCATAGAAAGAATTTGCCCCATAGTAATAAATCCATTAAATAAACCAATTTGTGCATCTGGCTGACGAAAATATTCAATAATAATACGAAATAAGCCGTAGCTTATTAGAAAAAAACCAGAAACGCTTCCCATTGGTCTTGGTTTTTTAATAAATAAATTTAGAAGAATAAATAATACTAAGCCTTCAAGAATCATTTCATAAAGTTGTGACGGATGACGCGGTAAAAGACCATATTGGTTAAATATATTTTGCCACTTAGAATTTGTAGAAGCAATAGTGATATCTATATTGTGGGAGCTAGGGAATAACATTGCCCAAGGCGTATTAATTGTCACTCTACCCCAGAGTTCATCGTTAATAAAATTACCTAAACGACCAGCGCCTAAACCAAAAGGAACTAAGGGAGCTACAAAGTCTGATACTTGTAAAAAACTACGTTTAGTATGTTGAGCAAATCGTATTATGACACAGATAACCCCAATTAATCCGCCATGGAATGACATGCCACCATCCCATACTTTAAATAAATAAAGTGGATTATTTAAAAAATATTCAAAATTATAAAATAATACATAACCAATACGACCACCAATAAAAATACCTAAAAAATTTGTATATAGTAAATTTTCAACTTCTTCTTTGTTCCAACCACTATTTGGTTTGTTCGTTCTGCGAATAGCAAGCCACATAGCAAAAATAAAACCAACTAAATACATTAGACCATACCAATGAAGAGATATCGGGCCAATAGATAAAATAATTGGATCAAAGTTAGGAAATACTAGATAACTATTACTCATCTATTACCTCAAATTTTCTTTTTAACTAAATAATAAATAATAAATATTAATAGTAACATAGCTCCATAGCTAAGAATGATGATTCTAATAGATTAATCTTATTTAATATACGCACTATAAAGAGTTAATAATTTTTTATATATCTAATTTTTTGAATTATATTAAGATTATAATTTTATTTAAATAAGTTATATAATTATTATTATAGAGTTAATGATTTAATTATTACTAAACTTTAAATAACTAGCATAATGTAACTTAATAACAGCAATAGAAAAAGAGTGATATCCTTTAGTACTAATATTGTTTAGTCTAATTCTTATATATAGAACTAGATAAATTATTAATAATTTCTAACAATGAAACAAATATAATTATGTTATTTATTAGTATTAACTAACAGAATTTAGTAATATATTTTATAATAACTTAATGATTAGTTTAATATCATTAAGTAAAAGTACTTTAATAAAATATTCTTTATTATTGGTGTTTTTGGTTATATATAGTAATAATATTTTCTATTACTATATACTCTAAGGCTTTACATCTAAAGTATCTAGTAGTAGTTTTTATTGTTAAGATAATATTATCTTTCTATTTTTTAGATTTTATTTAAATTAAATTATAATAGCACTATTATAGTATGTACTAGCAATTAGTAAACTTAATATAGTGTATAAAATAAATATTAATATTAAAATTATGAGCTAAATATAATATTTATATAGAAAAATTAATAATAAAGTTTAATAAGGTCATTTATTAGTATTAATTAAGCCTAAATAAGTACAGAAATAAATTAAAGAAATTAAGGCTATTCTACAGGATTTAAAATCCTTAGTTATTATTATAAGCTAAGCAAAAACTTACTCTAATAATCTTAGATTGTTAGAGTAAGATAGTTAAATTATAGGTAACTATATACAAGAACTAGATAAAGTTAGTACTTGTTCACGGTAAGTATGTTTAAAGCAGCTACTATTAAAGTAAAAAAATTAATAAAATTATATAAATTAATGCTTACAAAAAGGTTGAATAACTATTACTCTATAATAGAGTCTAATATTCCTATATTAGCAGATATTAATATAATGCTTATTAATATGTAGATTTCTAAGATCAATATTATTTATATGGAGCTTAATTAAAAACTTTATTTACTATATTATAAATGATTATAAAATTTTAATACTAGTAAATTCTAATTTTAACAAATCATATTTATGAATATTTTTAGATTATTTAGAGTAACTAAAATTAGCTAATTATTAGTTATCACTAAATAATAGGATATCAATAAAATTTAAAATATTTATCTTTTATAATGATATGAAGTACTACTTACAGTCTAATATATCATGATCTTCAGTAAAATATGTAGCTACTAATAAAGATACTAGTAACAATTAGTATAACCTTTATGATATCAATTTTAGTAATTAATAATAATGGTAGATAAAAAATTCTGGTAGATATTTGCATTATCAATGATAATATTATTATCTAGAATATAATTCTAATAATTTCGTTTTTAATAATTAGTGCATACTAATTTTTAATAATACTTAATACTTAATCCTGCATTAATGTAATATTATAAGTTATTTATAGAAAACGGAAATATGCATCTACTATGAGATAATCTTAGTAAGGTGGATAACATTTTTTGTATTAGTAACTAATATTTTTATGTTTTTAATATAACAATAATATAAAAACATCTTTGTAGTTAAAATTAGGTAGACTAATAAAATAAGATCATAGTAAATGAATTAGAATATATTACTCAGGTATTATATTATCAGTAAAATAAATCTTTACTTACTAATAAGTAAGATCAAGAGAAGAAAATAACTATTACCAAAAGATTATCCTAACATATTAAAATATACTAACATAATATAAAAATTTATATTTTTATATTATGTTAGTATTGATTTATTTATTATTTATTAAAATTAAACATTATAATAATTTTAAGAACTATTTTAAAATTCTTTTTAAGATAGTTATAATATTATAAAAATAATATTTTATTTATAAAAAAATTTATACAATTATTACCACTAAAGTAACAGTGAATTATTAAACTAATACTACTAATTTAATAAATCAATACTTTTAGTAGAAAAAAATTTAAGTTATAGGTTTAGCTTTTTATTAAGAATCTAGTAATATTTTTATAAATTATACTCTAACTCATAATTTTTAGTAAAATGTCATGTATATGCTTAATAAAAGAAAAATATAGATCCTTAATAGATATAAGTTAAGATATAATGCATATAATTCTATTAAATGTAACACTAAAATATATATTTAATAATAATATTATTTAAATATATTAATAATTATATTTCTTATGTAAAGCTATTAGCATAATTTATAAAATTAGTTACTGTCCCTAATTAAATAAATAACAAATATAAAAATTATTAATACATACTAATATTAAAATCATAGTTATTTATATAGCATAAATACTAGAAAAACTTTTTTAAAAAAAGATAAAATCTATTACAATGTTTATATATTTTAAGTATATTAGTACTTAGTTAAAATAAGTAATTATACTAATAACTAAAATTACAAAATATATAATAATTTATACTAGAATAGGTTATAAAATTAAATTTTTTTATTCTATTTTTAGGATTAATCAATATAGAATAAATTAAAGTTATATGTAATTAGTGATAGTAGTAGATATCAAATGACTACACTTCCTTATGTTTAAGTACATAGAATGCTATATTATTAGGTAATTAATTAAGTATGCTATTGAGTTGTTATGTTATAATTAAGAATAATTATTGATCTATAATATAATAAAATATCTATATAGTATTAAATACTATCCTAATTATAAATATTAATATTATTTTACAGAAAATAGGATATATCTTTATCGATATTAGATAATAAGATAATAGCATAACGCAATAAAAATAGTTTATTAATATATATTAATTAATAGACACACATTGTCTATTATGCATTATCTTGTTGAGTAAGTTTTTTTATTTTTTGTTGTAGTCGCTGCTTATTAAAAAAAGTACTTAATAATTGTGAACAGGCTTCAGTTAATACTCCAGTACTGATTTTTATATGATGATTTATGCCAAGATAATGTAAAATATCTAATATTGAGCTTAATATCCTAGTTTTTTTATTACTAGCTCCATATACTAGACGATAGATACGACTATGAATTATAGCACTAGTACACATCATACATGGTTCTAACGTCACATACAGGGTAGTATTAGGTAAACGGTAATTTTTTTGTTTTTTCCCTCCCTGACGCAAAGCTATAATTTCTGCATGGGCCGTAGGGTCATGATAGGCAATGGGACGGTTCCAACCTTGACCAATTATATTATTATCTAAAATCAAAATCGCGCCTACCGGTACCTCACCTTCTGCCTGCGCACGCTGTGCTAATATCAATGCTTGATTCATCCAATATTCATCATTATGTTTAGTAAACATATTCTTCTCTAAATGATAGCTCTCTAAGAGTTTACTAGCTTGCGCATCCTTCAATAATAACAGTAGCACAAGCATAGTGCTCTTCATCTGATAATGAAACATGCAATGATGTCATACCAAGATCTGTCATTAGTTCTTTAGCTCGTTGATGCAATCGTAAAAATGGTTTACCTAATTTATTATTGAATACTTCAAATTGATTAAATCTTAGACCATTATGCATCCCTATTCCTAAAGCTTTCATAGCTGCTTCTTTAACAGCAAAACGTTTTGCTAGGAAACGAATTGCCTGTTGATGTTGTAAATAACTTTTTAATTCTGATGGATGAAGGATACGTTGTGCAAGTTTATTATTAGAACGCATAACAATAATTTTGATACGTGCTATAGCAACAATATCAATACCTAGACCTAAAATAGCCATTGAATATGTATTTCCTTCTTTAGTTTTTTATCTTACTAGCTATGAATATTAAATTTATAACTATTGCCTTATTTGCAGTAGTATAGTTAATATTTACAGGTTAAATATTAACTAACATAACAATAAATTTAACCTTATAATAAACAATTCCATTATCAGTATTAATCTTTAACTATTTAATAAGAACATAAACTACTGCTTTAGTGATATTCTGTTATTATTTTTAATAATCGAGGTATTAGATGCATTAACGTGAATACTTGTATAAATCTTAATATAGAATGTACTAATAATGCTATTAATATCAATATATTTATATTAGTATTAATAAATAATAATATTAAGTCATTCTTAGTAGTCATTTCCTAACATTTTAAAAACTAGATAATAAAAAATATAATTTAAATTTTTTTATTACGATAGTTGTTATCTTATTAGTTGATATCGTATCTAAATTTATCTATACCTAAATTATTACGAGTAAAAACATATTAATAATATTAATATAATGATAATTCTTACGTTAATATAGACACAATATAATTCAAGATTATTTAACTATAAAATACATAAATAATATTAAGATACTAAGTACTATATATACTATATATGTCATAATATGATTAATATTAAAACTTAATATCATGTTAGTCATAAAGCCTATTAATTATTTAAAATCTCTAATCTTATTTAAAATTTTATCAAAAACATACTAAAATACTTATTTCTTCCTTTTACTCTATATAAAAGTAATCTACCTTTATTCTTTTGTTTATTTTATTAATTATTGTATAAACATAACATAAGAATATTTAGAAAAAAATTAATTCATATACTTTATATCTATTTTTTATTACTATATCATTATTCTATTATTAGTATTTTGCTACGATTAATTTCTAAACTATTATTTATTTATTTATTTATTTATTTATTTATTTAATTTGTCTTAATATTTTCTATGAAGAAATTAATTTATAGCCTTGATTATAATATTATAAAAATTATTATAATGTATAATACTTATTCCTGTAAATTAAATTTTACCTAGTATTTTTATACATAGAAACATAGAATTATAAATTTAACAGCATCTTAATGTTACTTAAAAGTATATTTAGTTTTATTAAAATATCATAGTATATAACAAGTTCGATACTAACTTTTTCCTTAAATTGTATTATTAACAACATATAACAGTACTCTTATAACTAAGTAAAATAAAATTATAAAGGTGCTATTATAAAATTTTAGATATAAAAAACAAGTAGGAAAGTATTAAAAATACTACCTCGATTTTTAATATTATATTTTAAATATTCTAGTATCTACAAAATATATATTGTCCTTAATAATAACTATTAATTTAAGATGCTTTAGTTATCAAGTCTTAGATTATTTTAGGTATAGAAAATATTTTTATTAATATTATAATTAAAAGTATTAATGAATACTTTTATTAGATATTAAGTATCCTGTATTAATAGGTATTAGAATAGTTCTCTATACTAAACAAAAACACTACTATATCTATTTAGTAATAATTTTATTAAATGTTAAGTAATGTTTGATTTATTTAATTCACTACTTTAAATTAGTATTTTCTATTTTATTATAATGTATAATACAATATGATATATAATGTAGTTATCTAGTATAATTAACCGTATCATGTAATAAAACTAATCTATAATGTAATGATAAAATAGTTATTATTTATATTATAAATTTTAGTATAGATAAAATTATGCAAGTATTCTTCGTATCTTTAAAAATATAAATTACTAAGAAAAATTTTTAAAATATAGTGATTTATTAATAAACTTATTATTAAAAAATTTATCATCGTATATTATATTCTTAAATACAATATATACATTTTACATAATTATGGTTGCTAAAATTATATTAATTTAATTTAATTTAATTTAATTTAATTTATTATTAGATATAAACTAATATACTATTAACGTATATTAAATTGCCAAGTATTTAGATTTATTTAGCCAGCTATACATAATAATATCTAAATCTTTAGTTTGTAAATAGTATTAAGATTCTATTTATTACTTTACGTAGAATACGTATATTAATAGAAAAGAAAATGAATAACCGTTCATTATTAGTTAGGTAATTGCTAAAATATATCTACTAGTTTAGTAAGCTATATAATGCTACTATAAAATAAATCTTTTATTATTTAAATCTTATATTAATTTTTTATATAAAACAAAGGATATACATAATGACTAAGTAGTAGTAACGCGTTTGTAAGCTAAAATTACAGTAAAATACTTATAAAAATAAATGATATTTATCTTTTATTAGAAAATAATAAATTTAAACTAAATATTTTATATCTTAAATAGTAAGATTTAACTACAGTAAATTTAGTAGTAGGTGTTATTTATAACAACAGTTGATGCTAACTTTTTAATAAACTATTAACTAAAACTATTTAAATCTTTTTAGTGTTTAGGAAAATAGGTAAAAAGATATAATTTACTATTTCTATAAAAATAAAAACATGTTGAGTATATTTTTTAATAAATTATTTAACTAAATATAATAAGTATAAGTAATTTTAAATAAATTCATAGGGGTATAAGAACAAAATGCATTATTCACTGATTAAAAAAGTTTTATTTCAATTTAATGCTGAGCGTATACATGAATTAACACTGAAAGGGTTACAACGAATTACAGGAACACCTTTAGCATTCTTATTGCGTCAATCAGTACCAACAAAAGTAGTTAATTGTATGGGGCTGTTATTTAAAAACCCATTAGGTTTAGCTGCCGGGTTAGATAAAAATGGTGAATATATTAATATTTTAGCTTCTATGGGTTTTGGATTTATTGAGATTGGAACAGTAACACCACGAGCACAATTAGGTAATGATAAACCACGTTTATTTCGAATTAATACAGCAGAAGGGATTATTAATCGCATGGGATTTAATAATAAAGGGGTTGATAATCTAATTAATAATGTTAAGAAAGCAAATTTTAGTGGCATTCTTGGTATAAACATTGGCAAAAATAAAGATACTCCAATTGAGCAAAGTAAAAATGATTATTTAATATGTATGGATAAAATTTATCTTTATGCTGATTATATTGTAATTAATATTTCATCACCTAATACTCCTAAACTACGTTTGCTACAATATGGAAATGCACTTAATGATTTATTAATAGTAATTAAGAATAAACAAATTGAATTACATCAAAAATATAGTAAATATGTACCAATTGCAATAAAAATTGCTCCTGATTTAACAGAAGAAGAATTAACTCAAATAGCTAATGCATTAATCAAATATAAAATTGATGGAGTAATTGCTACTAACACTACTTTAGATTATTCTTTAATTCAAGGATTGCCATATTGTCAAGAGAATGGCGGCTTAAGTGGTCGTCCGTTGCAACTTTCTAGTACTACTATCATTCGGCGTTTATCACAAAAGTTACAAGGTCAACTACCTATTATTGGTGTTGGTGGTATTGATTCATTAATCGCCGCTCGAGAAAAAATAGCAGCTGGTGCTACTTTAATTCAAATTTACTCAGGACTTATTTTTCATGGACCAAAGTTAATTAAGCGTATCATAACTAATATTTAATTAATTTATTTTTCTTAATTTTTTATATTATATAATTTTCATTGTTAGGTTATATTAAGAGTAATATTTTTATTATGATATATTTTTATTTCATATTTATATATTTAATAGATAAAAATTATATTTGACTATATTTATAGTTAGTTAATAACTAATAGTAAAAATAAAGATTAATTGCTACTACTATTAGCTTTTTATTATATAAAAAATTATACTGCTATTCAATTTTACTTTCTTCAAATTATATTATTAGCGTATTTTATATAAAAATAAAAAACTATAATTGATTAAAATTAAGTCTAAATATATTAGATTATCTAATATATTAATATCTTATTTGATAACTTAAAATTTATAAAGATTAGTTATGTTGCGTTTCACTAATTTTTCTACAATAATAGAATTTTCTATAATGATAAATTACTTTATATCTTAATCGTTTTATGTAAGATTATCATCTTTAGCTTTATATAAATCTAAAGATGATAAGTTTCTAACTTTATCATTAAACTTTTTTAAAAACTCTTGTATCTAATTTTCATGCTATAAATGATTGTAGTTATTGGATTATATCTTAATTTAAACCATTATTACCTATTTTAGTAATGATCTAACGTAACTTGTAATTAAGTTATCTTTTAATACTAAAAAATTTTCTTTATTTTTTAAGTAATGTTAAATTTAAATAAATTTAACTAGTCTTAAGTAATCTATATTTATTATTATTTTAATTATAAGATTTATTTATACATAAAACCCTTGAGTAATTTAAAATTAGATTGTCTTTTATTAATAAAAATTATATAGATAACTGTTTTACTTTTTTATTAATGACTACTTAGTTCTTAAAGTATGTCTTTTTTCTAAATAAAACTTTTTATGTTTTTATCAGTTTAAATAATATTTAGTAGTGTTAATAAGTATACGCTGATACTGTATATTACTTTTTAATATGTAATTATTACTTATCTTATAATTTTAACTAACAAAAAATAACTATGACACTATCGTAAATATTTGAGTATTTTTAATAAATAACCATTTAAACATAATCTTAATTTTAATTATTATTATTTATTTATACTTATCTAGTATTAAATATATTTATTATTTTTAATATAAACTATATCTAATACTAATTAAATAATAAATTTTTTTCTTTTAGCATTTTTATTTATTTCTTTATATTATACAGAGATCTTTTTTGTTTAAGAGATTATTAGTAATACTCATGCAAGAATAAGAGTATTGTTTTTTTAAAAGAGGTATAATTTACTATTAAACGATTTAGCATGATCATTTGTAATATTTATTTAAAACTATCTCTAAGATATAACTATTTTAAGTTAAGTAAAATCTAAGACATACTACTCAGTAGATTTTATAAAAATTATTTAATATTATCTAGCTTTTAGTATAGATTAGTTGTTAATTTGTAAATTGATTACTAATATAAAAGCCAATAAACTTAGTAAGAATAAGGAGATAATTGGGCGTAGACTTATTAATTTAATATCTAAACTAACAAGTAGAGTATAGCATAGAATGAGAAATATTATTGAGTTAAGCATGCGCGCTATAAGCATTAGCATTTTGTTAATATATCCTGAGTACTAATAGTTATAAAAATATAGTTTCTAGAATACTTAAAACCAATAGATTAAATTAAATAATTATTTTTAGTGGTCGTCATACTGTTAGTAGTGACAATAATCTAAGTAACAGCATTGATAGATTAGAATATAGATAAGTTTATTTTTCATTACTGATTTTGTTAGATCGTCAATTAAGGTATAAATCTTTAATAAAAGTTACTAATAATTGTAGTAACTAAAGATTATTTATTGATACAATAATTACTATTTATTGCTAAAAATATTTAGCTGCAAAATAGTAGAAGCACTTTTATTATTAGTGTTAGAATAATATGATTAAGATTCACTAATATAATAAATATATGTCCTATACTCTAGCTAAATACATGTAAATATTAATATTGCTATAATAATAATACTAAGGATAACTCCATTATACACAGCTTCGATATAAGTAATATTTATAACTGTTTCTAGTAAATAGACTCTACTAATAAATTATGCAGTCATAGTACTAATTAAGGTAACTAATAAACTAGTACTTGTTAGCTATGTAGTAACTATTTTAATAGCGAATATATAGTATTCATTTAATGTCATACTATTGTAATAACGAACTAAAATAATAAATTTTTTCTAGGACTTCTAGAAATAACAAACCACTGGTAACCTCCCTCTATATCGTAGTTAATAAAATTACAGTCCAAATTATATTCATATATTCTTCCTATAATCCATTGATAAATGAACTAAATTAATGTAGGTAATAGTGTTATGTGGTTATGACTAAGATAAATCCTTCCATAAAGCAATTACTAATGAAGTATTTGTTAAAGAACCCTTACTGTATGTTGATATGCATAGAAATAAACAGATAACATAAATACTAATATTAGGTGAATAACTAATGGCAAAACTATATTAGTTTACATTTTTTCTAGAGAGATATTACGGAAAATAAAGTGTACTATTAACCAACAAAATACCATAAATAATAGTAGTAAATAGATACGGAAAACTTTAAACTAAAAGGTAATCCTATTATGACTATAGAATCTTTGGACTAGTAAATACTAAGGATCTAGCCTAATAAATAAGCTAATATTAAAGTAAAAGTCATTTTGCTTCCTTATAGGTTTGAATAAATTTCTTATCTGTCAATACTCTAATTATTATTTATATCGTTATTTTTTAGAACCTATTTAAAATTTTTTATATTCACTGTGTTTAATCAAATTATTTATCAAAAACTAACTTAAAATATTCACTAATTTCTTTTATTTCATATGAAAAACTATACTTTTATGTTTATTTTTTCTTTTAGGCATAGTAATAAAAATATTTATAATAGAATCTTAGAAAATTATTAAGTATTTTACTACGAATTAAGAAGCATAATTTAAGAAAATAAAGAAATATATATAAAAAGATGTTTTTCAGTAATAGTTGAATAGACACTATTTAATTATTATTAAAAAACATCTATAAGATAGTTAGTAAGTATTTTTGCTTAGTTAGAGAAATATTTAAGATTATAACAAAATTAAAAAATAACTTAAGAATATATAACAAACTACTAAATATTTTACTCATTACTTAATCTTATTTGCGTTCCCTATTTAATATAATATCAGCATCAATAAAAAATCTTATTATTAACATTATAATTAAAAGCATCAATAATTAACAACATCTCTTAAGGACACTTAATGAATTAATACGTATTCTAATTGCTAAAACGTAAATCATAGAGTCTATGCTAAAATTTTATAGCAAAGCTTGATATGCTTAAATGTATGATAAATACTTTGAGTATTTCTGCTAAATATTAAATATTTCTGTTAATAAGCATCAGAATAGTTCTCTATACTAAGCAAAATACCATTATATTTATTTGGTAATAATTTTATTAGATGTTAAGTAATAATAATTTATTTAACTCACTACTTTAGATTAATATTTCCTATATTAAAGTATATTATTATTTATATATAGACTAGAGCTTATTTTCTTTAATAGCTAATGCATGTTAATAAAATATAAATAGATAAATAATCTTAATATTGTGCAAAAATAAATTATTTATACATTAAATATTAAGTTATAAGATTATTGTAATAATTAGCATTTAATTAAACCATGACGAGCTATTGGTAACAAATAACGTTCAGCTTCTTGTAAGATAATTTGTAGATATTTATCATCTATTATCTGTAAAATACGTTGGATATAAAAATCTTTTTTTTCTCCTGTATTTTGTTGTAAATTACCTTGCCATGTTTGCAATAATTTTTCTTTAGCTTTAGTTTGTGTTTTTTCATTCCAGCAAATTTGTCCAGTTTCTGTATGAAAACAATTTATCAACCATGACCAACCACTTTTATATAATAGCAATAAAGGTTGGCTCATTCCTCGCTGATATCCAGTATATAAAAGTTGTAAGTAGTGTTGTGCGTCAGATTGTAATAAAGATTTAAACCGCCACATAGTTCCTTTGCAACCATATATCCGACTTTCATTATTACCCCCAGCTAGGCAATAAACAAGGTGTTCTAACCATAGTAACATTCCATCCATAGCTGTTAGTTTTGTTGGTCGCCAGCGGAGCAATCCATCAGTTTGTACTCGATGTAACCAGCCAACTAGTTTAGTTTCTCCCAATTTAATATCTAATTCTATACTATGATATTTACTACGCTCACTACGGATTTGTTTTGCAAGTGATGCTATTTCTTTTTGTTGACTCTGCCAATATATTTCTCCAAAAGAACTATAAGGTAAAGTACCTGAAGCCTTGGATCTGGCAATAAATTTATTAATGTCTTCTTGCTCTATTAAGGTATTTAAAAATAAAGTATTAAATTGATAACGCGCTAAATTATCTAAGATAAAAGGTTCTTCAGTAGATAATTCTGTTTCTTTAATTACAAAGTTTACGCCAAGGCGTAATTGAAAAAAAGCACGTACTGGATGGCGATAAAAACGTATTAAATCATCTAGAGTTAGTTTAGTTAATGGTTTCGTCACTAGGGGGCAACTAAAATTAGGATATATTTGACCATGAGCTTGTGCTGCTGGTAACCATTCTACTGCATAACTTTGCTGTTTACAGTTAATGATAAAATTATCTATGGTAAAAGGATTACATGTATGTTGCCTAACAATATGCTGAGCTACACGTTTAGCACTATCATCAGCATTAAGGTTACCATCTCCCGGTATATAATAACTTTGTATTAGATAGTTAAGGAGTTCACTAACTAAGACTGAAGGATAGCATTTACTATTATCCTGAATAGAGTTACCAATATAACTAATATAGAGCTGTTGTTGAGCAGATATTAATGCTTCTAGAAAAAGATAACGATCATCATCCCGACGGTTACGATCACCTCTTTGTGCTTGTTGTGCCATTAAATCAAAACCTAATGGAGGCACTGTTCTTGGGTAGTTACCATCATTCATACCTAATAAACAGATAATTTTAAAAGGAATAGAGCGCATTGGCATTAGTGTACAAAAATTAATTGATCCAGCTAAAAAACGCTGACTTATCTTTTCGTTATTAAAGTATGATATCAAATCATCTCGTAATAAAGTAATAGGTATATTATCAGGATATTGCGCTGCTTCACCATAATTAATAATTTTTTGCCATTGTTGTTCTATTAATGCTAAAATCTCTTCATTATCTTCAGAACGTTCAAAAAAAGCGTTAAGTAATTGTTGACATATAGGTAACCATTCTGCTAGTGTGCGTATATTAATTAGTTGTTGACGCCATAAACTAAGTTGCATAATCATTTCCGCTAACCGTCCAACTAGTTCAGCAGCTAAACCGCTTGATTCATCGTAAGGTAATATTCCTTGCCAGTCACCTGCTTTGCTATCCATAGCATAGCCTAAAAGCATACGAGTTAATCCAAACTTCCAAGTATGCTGACCAGTTGGTGGTAGAGAAAATTGTCGCACATTATCATCGTCTAATCCCCAACGTATACCCACCTCTTTTACCCATTGACGCAAGTAACGTAATTCACTTTTATCGATACCAAATTTTTTTGCTAAGCTATCAATTTCTAATAGTGCTAATACCTCTTCTGAAGTAAAGCGACTTTGTGGTAAATTAAGCAATGTAATAAATGTTTGTAATATAGGATGAACTTGACTAGATTTACGATCTGAAATAGTGAAGGGCAAATAACGCTCAGCAGTTGCGTTACTAAATACAGCTTGGATATATGGAGTATAATTATCAATATCAGCTACCATTACAATAATATCACGTATTGTTAACTGTTCATTAACCGATAATAAATCTAATATATAATCCTGTAAAACTTCTATCTCCCGCTGTGGACTATGACAGACATGTATGCTAATTGAATAGTCTTGCAAATCTAATAATTGTTTTTGATTACTATGAGTAAAAGTTTTTTCATTAACGCCGATGACTGTATGATTTTCTAATTCTAGAATATTATTCTGTATTGTATGCAAGAGATTATTAGGTTCAATATCTACAAAGGCATGGACCTCTTGAGTATCGTCAAATTGTGATAATAAATATATATAATCTCGCCCTAATCTTCCCCAAGAAGCAAGTAATGGGTTACTAAGATTTTGTTGGCCTTCAGTATTAAATAATTTATTTATTAACTGTGGATTACGAAATAAATTAGGTAACAAAGATCCTTGAAAATAACGTCTTTTACGATTTTCTAGCTTTGCTAGAAACGTATAATCCTGGATATCACTCCAAAAATAACGACAAGGATTAGTAAACATTAGATGAATTTCAATATGTTTCCCTAAGGCTTGTAAAACTTGTAAATAAATAGGAGGTAATGCAGAAATACCACAGATAAACACACGCTTAGGTAAACTAGAAAGACATATATTATTTTCATGTAATCTATAAATAAAATGCTGATAAAGATTAGCTCTATGCCATTTAGATTGTTTTAGTTGATGGGTATATTGTATTAATTCTGCCCACAAAAGTGCTTGCCATTGTTGCGCATTACCAAGTCCATCAATTAACTGTCCATTTTCCCATTTTTTTAACCATTCAGGACGATAAACTAAATATTGATCAAAAAGATCAGCTATCCGTGTTGCTAATTGATAAATTTTTTTCTTTTCATTATTATCACCTAGATAATGTTTTATTTCAGTAAAAATAGGATTTTCAAGTAAAGTGGGTAATAACCACATTAATTTCCATTTCATTGCCTGTTTACTAAAAGCACTTTCTTTAGGAATATTAGGCAACACCTTAGTAAAGGTATCCCAAATAAAGGCTGCAGGAAGAGGAAACTGAATATTTGCTGCAATACCAAGTTTTTGTGCTAACTGAATCTGTAACCATTGCGCCATACCTGAACTTTGTACTAGTATTACCTCTTGCTGAAAAGGATTTTTTAAAGGATTGCGCTCCATTATAATAGCAGTTAATTCTTTTAATATATCTAATTGATTGGAGTAATAAATCGTAAACATATAACTCCTCTGTAAAACAAAGTAATACACGTGTTATGCAATAGATTCTAGACAGGTTCTTAAGTATTTTTTAATATTATTTTTATAGTATGATAGCCTTAGTATTTAATTTATCTAAAACTTTATTAATGCAATCTTTCTATATGAATACAAAATAAATACAGGACTAATTTTAGCATCTTAAATTTATAAAATTATGGGTAATGACTATTTATTAAAATTTTAATATTTTTTTAAAAGATCACTATATTCTCCTAAAATACTATTAATTACGAAATCTATCTTACCATCTTTACTAGCATTAAACCCTACACAAAGATATTTAGAATAATAAAACTAAAATAATTATTTTAAATAGATTAAAGCGCTTTTATTATTTTATATTTAATTATATCTTCATATTCATAAAATTTTTTAATGAATTTCTTAAATAATAATATTTTTTTAAAAAAATTTATTTTATTTTATAATTTTAGTTATAAGAGATTTAATCTAATTAAACTATACTATATCTATTATATTATTTATAGCTTGATTTAAATAAAATTATAAATAAAAATCATCAGGTAACAAATCTATTTAATAAAATAAATAATTGAATTATATATTCGTCATATAGTTAGTAACTAATATTATAAATTTTTATTTAATTATCTAATATTTTATTTAAATTTTTTATCTAAAATATTTTTTATTTTATTATTATAAATACAACACTAATTATATTATAATAGTAATTATTTTTTAATTATCTCTAATAGAAATAGAATTTAAATAACATTTAATAGAGTTAGCATACTATTATAGTAATTATATAAATAATATTATTTTTAATTTTTTAATTGCTAACTAACAGAATATTAGTTAATCTACAGACCACGAAGTGATATCTCACCACCAAAATAGATTCTTTTTATACCATTTTGTTCTAATAATAATGCACCTTGTAGATTAATACCTATATTTATACCTAGTATTTCTTGATCTCCAATAATTAGTTTTACTGGGCGATTAAGATAATTATCTAATCTAAACCAGCGTGGAATAAAATCTGTTAATCCATTTTTTTCAAATTGAGATATCTCATATTGCAATACAGATAATAACTCTACAGTTAATTGATTACGATCAATATTAATTCCTACTTCCTCTAAATTAATCCAATCTTGATCAATTAATTCTGTGTGTGATCTTCGCATTAAAATATTAATACCTATTCCAATAATTAATTGAGTACCATTACCAGTATTACTTATTAATTCTATTAGGATCCCTGCTAATTTTTTATTATATAAGTAAATATCATTTGGCCATTTTACACGGATATCGTGTACCCCTAGCTTTTTTAATACTTCTGCTATAACTATACCAATAACTAAACTTAACCCAATAGTAGCAGAACAACCTTGCTTTAAATACCAATACATAGAGAGATAAAGATTAACACCAAATGGTGATATCCATTGACGACCATATCGTCCCCGACCAGCACTTTGATATTCAGCAACGCAAGCGTCACCAGATTGAAGTTCATTTATATGTTCTAATAGGTATTGATTAGTTGAGTCTACTATAGATAAAACATTCACCTGTCTTAAAGGAGTATAGCTAAGTATTAGTTGTTTATTAAGTAATTGTATTGGATAAGGTAGGTAATAACCTTTATCATATAAGGTAAATATATTTAGTCCCCACTCTCTAATAATTTGAATATGCTTATAAATAGCTACATAACTCATTCCTGTAATATTACCTAATTGTTCATTAGAATGAAAAAAACCATCAGCCAATATATTTATTAATTTTAAATGAAGTTTAATATTTTTCATTTAACACACTCTGATGGATTAATTTTCCCATTCGCTGCAATAAAATTAACTTCTGGCTCTAAATAAATTGCAAATTTCGTAGCCACCTGTTTATATACATGACGAGCTAAATTTAATATATCCTGGCTAACAGCATTATTAATATTAACTAACACTGCAGCTTGTTGTTGATGTACTGCTGCACCTCCTACACGATATCCTTTTAAAGCACAGTTCTCTATTAACCACCCTGCTGCTAATTTTATACAATGATTAGGCTGAATATAATAAGGAGCTTTGGGATATTTTTTTAAGATCTCCATTACCTTTTTTCTACTGACTATTGGGTTTTTAAAAAAACTACCAGCATTCCCTGTAATAGTTGGATCAGGTATTTTACGCCTACGTATAGCACAAACTTTATTGAAAATTTCTTTAGCAGTAATGGTTGATGGATCTAACTGATTTAAATCACTATGACTTAATGTTGGAATCCATGCTTTAATTAATTTAATCCCTACTGCAATAATAACAAAACTTTCTTTATAAGAATGTTTAAAAATACTATCACGATAGCCAAATTTACAATCTTCAACCATCAAACGCTGACTTGTGCCGTTATTTAGATCAAGTAAATCAATATATTGACAGACGTTTTGTAACTCAACTCCATAGGCACCAATATTCTGGATTGGAGCTGCACCAACACAACCAGGAATCAAGGCTAAATTTTCTAGTCCATTTATACAATGTTGTAATGTATAACAAACTAAATAATGCCAATTTTCACCAGCACCGACATGTAAATACCAAGCACTATTATCCTCAGTATAACTAATACCTTTGATTCGATTTAATAATAAGATTCCTGAAAAATCTTCAATAAATAACACATTACTGCCTTCACCAAGTAATAAAATAGCTTGATCTATTATTCTTGCTTCATTCCAGGTAGCAATTAATGCGCTAACTGAATTAACACTTATTACCTGAGTAGCGTATACAGGTAAAGCAAAAGTATTAAGATGTTTTAAAGATTGTCCTTGATTAAGCATAGAAATAAATACTCACTCTTACTAATTAACCGTCTATTTTGACCAACATGATATGAAATGATATTTTATTTAAGCAAAATGGTCAAAAATAGGTAAAATATAGTTTTACTTTTTATATACGAAAAAACAAATAAGTATACTAAATAAGTTTTAATTAATTATTTAATTAAAATATGATAATAATAAGAGATTTAAAATAGGTTTCTAAAGAATATATTTTATATATACGCATTAAATAATTATTGCATTTAGCTAATAATTAATAAACATTACCTATTATTCTATATTTATCTATTTTATATCCGTGATTTTACTATAGTAATATTTTTAATCTTACTTTCCTAAAAGTAATTAAAAAATAAAGTATAAGAAGTGTATTTAGCATACAAGAATGGGAAAGTATTACACTATATGGAATACATATTATGTAGAAGTTTCAAAAGAGGCTTGGTTACCAGGAAGAACATATGGATATTTTTTTAAAACTTTTACACGCACTATGGCAACAAGATTATGAAATGTTAGCGAACCCCTCTTTAGTTTATGCTGTCTATATTTTATTATTTATAATAATTTTTCTTGAAAATGGTTTACTACCTACTGCTTTTTTACCAGGTGATAGCCTGCTTATTCTTGTTGGTGTGTTAGTAGCAAAGGATACAATGAATTTCTCTATTACAATAATTGTGCTAACAATAGCCGCTAGCTTAGGAGGTTGGTTGAGTTATATTCAGGGTCGATGGTTGGGTAATACTAAAATCATGAAAGGATGGCTTGCCTATCTTCCTATTCATTATTATGAAAGGTCATGCCAATTGTTATATCATCATGGTTTATCTGCTCTTTTATTAGGTCGTTTTTTGGCTTTTATTCGTACTTTATTACCGACAATTGCTGGTATTACTGGTTTAAGTAATACACGTTTTCAGTTTTTCAATTCAGTTAGTGGTTTTCTTTGGGTCTTTATCCTTACTTCTTTAGGGTTCGTATTAGGTAAAATGCCAATTTTTATTAAATATGAAGATCAAATAATGTTTTTTTTAATATTACTACCAATAGTATTACTCGTGATTAGCTTATTTGGTTCACTTTTTTTTATATGGCGTAAAAAACACATTAATGTAAATCATAATAAAGATAAAAATTTATGATCTAATTTAAAATTAATATTTACTTCTTTAATTAATAGTATTTAAGTTAATTATAATAACCTTATTACTCATAGTAATATTTTTTATGATATCTAGAGTATTGAAAAAGTAATAATAGTATTTAATAATTTATTATTAAAAAATTTTAATATTATATTAAATAACTAAGCTTTTTGATTAGTTAGTTAACTTAATAGCAATTAATAAAAAATATCAAAGCAAGTTTTTGTATAGTATAATATATAATATTATACTTAAGTTTTTAGTTATAGTGCTATTAATTTTTAATGTTATTTAATATGTAGCATAAAGTAAAAATTTATACTATTATATTTTTAAATTAGAATAATTTAATTCTGTTATTCTTTATTATTTTATAATTCCCTTATTTGATAGATTATTAAAAAACTATTATATTAACTACCTATTATACTATAGGTAGTTAATGCCTTATATATAGTTATATCAACTTTTCTATAAGGTATTATAATTTTCTAAAAAACTCACAAAAATAATAATAAATATTATTATTTAACGTTTTGTATTGGGGAGTTAACCGATAAGCCGGGTCCTGTTGTAGACAGTCATTCATCTAGGCTAATAATCACTTACTAGCTCAAGCAGCCTACCCAGGTTCAATGCGAGCCGCACCATATGAACCTCTATTTGGCCTTGCTCCAGGTGGAGTTTACCATGCCACAAAACTGTTACCAGTTGCGCGGTGCGCTCTTACCACACCCTTTCACCCTTACCTGATCTCGTTTGCACGAGCCATTGGTGGTCTACTCTCTGTTGCACTTGTCGTAGGCTTAAGCCTCCCAGGAATTACCTGGCACCTTGCTCTGTGGAGCCCGGACTTTCCTCCCCTCTATCATAATTCTTTTAAAAAATTACGTTAAAACGGCGACTGTCTGGTTAACTCCTTGAATAATTATAACAAGGTTATAATAAAATGTCATTAAAACTTATTTTAAATTTTTCTTAAACTATGCTATAACGATACAAAATATTTTTTTTTATACTATGAATTTTAGCAGTTAATGCTGCCGCTTTTTTTAATGGTAGTTCTTGCTGTAATAATGTTAAAGTACGTAATGCTTCTGCAGGTATTGAATCATTAATTAAAGCTTTATATCCCTCAACAATCAATACTATTTCACCACGACTACGATATTTATCTTCTTGTACCCAAGCTAAAAGTTCTTTCACTGGCGCGCCGTAAATTGATTCATAAATTTTTGTTAATTCTCGCGCAAGTATTACATAACGTACTGAACCAAATATGCTAATTATATCTGCTAAACTTTCTTTAAGTCGATAGGTTGATTCAAGAAAAATTAAAGTTGGTAGTACTTTAACAAGCAATTGCAACCTATCTTTACGTGCTTTTTTTGTAGCAGGTAAAAATCCTTCATAATAAAAGCGATCTGAAGCGATACCCGCTGCAGAAAGCGCAGTGATAGCAGCGCAAGCTCCTGGTAAAGGTACTACCTTTATGCCAACTTTATGACAGCACCGTACTAAATGATAACCAGGATCATTAATTAAAGGTGTTCCTGCATTAGAAACTAGAGCTACGCTTTGACCAGCTTGTAATTTTTTTAATAGTTGGTTTGTTGCTTGTTTTTTTTCATTATGATCATGAAATATAAACATATTAGTCTTAATAGCAAAATGCTGTAATAATAAACCTGTATGACGTGTATCTTCTGCTGCTATTATACTAACTTGTTGTAACACTTCTAATGCTCTATAAGTAATATCACCTAAGTTACCGATTGGTGTTGGTACTACATAAAGTGTAGAAGCAGAAATAACTGTTTGATTCGTTGTATTCATTAGACTTCTTATAGAACCCAGGTTATAAAATAAAATTAATGTTAAGTTTTTATATACCTCACTATATAGCATGAATGTAGTTTTATAAAAGTTTATTAATCACTTAAATAAAATATTATTGGATAGAGTTATAATACCTTGAATATAATATTTATACTTTTATATATGTTTAATTAAGACTTATTATGACTAAGATCTTTGTTATTTTTATTTTAAGTTAGAATGTGTAGATATGCCTAAAAGTGATGACTCTATTAAATGTATCTAGTAATACTAGTACTTATTCTAGTAATGGATTACTACCTTTATAACATGATTGTAATGAAATAACTCTAATAAACTATCATTCACTATTTGTAACTACCTATTCTAAAAACTATTACTAAAAATAAGCAAGATTATTAAAATAATATAGGCAATAACTAGTAAGCATTAATGTAATATATTCCTATAATTTAATGAATTATTATTAATATTAATTAAAATATACTATAAGCCTAACTAATTTATTCAAATTTCACTACAAAAATAAATAAAAGTAAAATTTATTAAGCGTAAAAATAAGAGAGTAATAAATATATTATTTATTACATTCTATAATTAAAAATTTGTTGATATTATCAAAATAGAAGGTTAACTTTATTTCTATATTAATTAATAAAAATTACATTGTTACAGCAGCAATCCTGTGATTTTATTTGAACCTATTTATATTTAAAATAATAGTTACTATGTAACATATCACTTTTATTGATTAATAGTTGTTAAAAATAATTATTTTACATGTTATTTTTAATTTTGACTTATGGATAATAATTAGTTCGTAAATATTAATGAATATAGTATGGCTAGCTTTGAAAAATACATTTTATTAGCAATAATAATACTAATATTGATATATTATAGTAATAATTAATAAAAATTAATAGTTAATTTTTTAGTAAATAATAATTAAAAAGTTATATTTAATTTATTTTAGTTTTATTAAAAATAATTTATCTAATTTTATTAGATTATTTTTATATTTAATTCTTTTAGAGTTAATAGTAAAAATATAAGTAATTGTTATTCAAAACAAAAAATACCATTTAAGTATAAATGAATGTTGCTAATTACTTATGTTATCTCTCTAAATAAATACTTTATAAATCAACATAAGTACTTAAGACAAAAATTAAAATTAATGCTAGCCGCTACAAGTAAAATTTTCAAATTATTATTCTAGATATCTTTAGTACATCTTGATAAATACCTTAGTTAGTAAAGTATTTATTAAATTAATATTATATAGCATAAAAATAATTACTTTTGCTAATATTATGTTTTATCCTTTAGTTATGTATTTTAGTTATAAAAAATATTTATTATGCTATAAATTTAACATATATTCTCTCTATTATAGAGAACTATTAGATAATGAATTTAAGTGAATTATAATACTAATTATTAAATAATAAAAAATTAGTTTATTTTATAATTATTCAACTAAGTTAGTTATTTTTATTATATATATTTAATATATTTTGTAATATTTTATTATTAAGTAACATATTAACAACTAATCTTTATTATATATAGATAATATTTTTTAAAGATTATTATACAAGCTATGTTAAGGATTATATTAAACTTTTTTACTAGTATTAATTAGTTATACAATTTATAATTATAGTAATATTTACTTAATGTTAAACTATGTTGTTTATCAAATATAAGCATATCAGAAAAAATAGAGAAATTTATTAATAATCTTACAAATGTTAAATTTAATTATTAATTTAATAAGTAAGTATATTATTAACTTTAAAAAAATACAAGCATTTATATCTTTTATTTCTAATATAGTTAAAACTCTGTTATAAAGATGCAAATTATATTTTTTTCTGTTAACTAATTCTGTTTTTAAGTATAAAAGTTAATAGTTATTAATAATTTTATTATCCTTATAGTTCTACGTTTATTCATGTAATTAACTATATTCTAAAATTAATAATAAATATATTTAATGTCTAAATAAAATAGATCCTAGTAAAATGACATAATAAGTTATAGAGTAATTGAAATTAATAATTAATGATCATGATAAGATCATATTAGTAGCAATTACATAAAATAGAAAAGGTATCTATCTGATACTAGATTTAAAACTATAGATCTATATTAAGTAGTTAATAAAAGATGATTAGGCTTACTATAATAATAACTAATCTACAAAATGAAAAGGTATCAATTCTTTAGTTTTTAACTATAGTCATAATGCTAATTTATTTGTTAGTGACATCTCTAATAAAGATTGTTATATATTATTAAAGGATCTTGATCATTTACTTATTAATCGTATGATACAGGATATTTATCAGATGATATTAATAATAATACTATATATTATTATAGTATCTATAACTTAGCATCAGCGTTAGTAATAGAAATATTAGTTTATTTAAACTTAGTTAGCTATAGTCACTAAACCTAAAAAATATTTTTACAATTAAAAATTTGTAACATAAATATTTAAATTTTGCTAAAGTAATAGAGGGATTAATAAGTATTTGCTAGATTATTATAGCATAGGAATTAATAAGTTATTAGAGTAGATTATAAAATTTAGATATAGTAAGTATGCTGATATTAATTTATCTAAAAAATGTATTGTATTACGTTAACACATAAATAAAGTAAAAGTATTAATAATACTAATTAATAAGGTGCGGTTAAAAATATTTATTTATTATTAAATATTTATTTACTATTAAATATTAAAATTAATAATGTTTAATGTTCTATTAGTAAAAGAAGCAGTTATAGATTGGTAATATTCATTAAAACGGTAATGGCTAATAGCAATCTAATTATTAAGGGATAGTAAAAAATAAAGTATATGATACAACTAATTACATTAATTATATGAATTGTTAGGATTTTAAAAATATACAACTACAAGAATGTCATAAAATTAAGTACAATACAAGTTTATGTTTGTAAAAACTATTATTTTAATAAAATTACTACACATTTATTTAATTATAAACTAACAATTTCTTTGTATCATCCGTAAATCTAATCATGGTAATAGCAACTTATTAGATAATAAAAGTAAGAGTGCTATTATAGATGTAATTTTTTACTAAATTATAGATTATATTTTACTTATTTACAATAATGCTTAATTACAATTAATATAATAAGATCTACTTAATTTTAAAAGATTTAATAATAACTAAAAACTAATAAATAAGATTACTATTATCAAAAATATATATTAATATTTTATTATTGATTTATAGTATTATATCATTAGTACTATAGTATTTTTACTATATAAAATATCAGCAAATAAGAAACAGAAATAATAAGCTAGGTTACTTAGATTATCGTAGGTTTATTACAATATTATTAATAGTATAAATCTCATTACAAATATATTAAAAATTTAGCGCTCTATTTTTACTTACCTATATTATTTTATTGGCGTTAGGTGCGATATATTTAGATAAAATTAGCAAAGGAGCATAGTGCTAACTTAATTTAGGTATATTATATTTATAATTATTATAGATTATTAAAGTTATTGTTTCTTTAATAGTCCATACTTTATAAATCATAATATTTATTTATCTTTATTAAAAATATTATTATTATATTAATTATTATTTTTATATCTATTTTATTCATAATAGTAAAAAATATAATTTAGGTATTTTAATTTTTTTAATTATTCTTTAGATTATTTATCTTGTTTTTAACTAGAGTAGCTAACTTGTAATTAGTATTACTACTTTGTTTCTAGTAGGATTTTCTTATTTTTTAGTTTTTTATGCATGGTTATTAGTATGATTAAGTAATTATGTTATTTAATTTAGAAAAAGATCTTTTAGATACTAGTTGTTATATTAACTAGTTAAAAGTTATTATTAAATTTAATAGCCTATTTGTTAAGGATTACTACAAGATACTTAATTATAGTTATAATTTTCTTAATACAATATTGATTTTTTATTTTTGTAGTGTTAGCAAAAATTAGGGTTATGGTGTATTAATCCTGTTAATATTCTATCCTATTATTATGCGTGGAATAGTAACAATAGCTCTAATATACAGATTATTTTAGTTGTATAATAACTAACGCTTTAATGCTAATTTTTTATTTATGTATGTATTTATTAATATTGGTATGGTAAGTGGATTTTACCTATTGTTAGTATTCTTTTTACTTTAATTAGCTACGATTGTTTAGTGTAATTATTCTAATGATAAATTTTTAGTATATTAATTTAATACATGCACATAGAAAAATATTATTTAAAATTTAGAGTTTATTATGTAATATATTACATATATTTGCTTTGATAAATAATAAGTATAAATTATGAAATATATTACTACTTTTAGTTTAATTAAAAATATAGTATTAATTAGTATTAGTATTAGTATTAGTATTATTATTATTAGTACTACTTCCTTCGCTAATACTGATGATGTTAATTTAATAACTATGATTCCTAGTGAACCAAAAATAAATGTAAAAGCCTATATATTGATGGATTATAACTCTGGAAAAGTATTAGCTGAAAATAATGCTGATGTACGACATGCCCCTGCTAGCTTGACAAAAATAATGACTAGTTATGTTATTGGTCAGGCTGTTAAATTAGGTAAAATTAGTGTAGATGATAAAGTAATTATTAGTAACGATGCGTGGGCGACAAATAATCCTATTTTCAAAGGTTCTTCATTGATGTTTCTAAAGCCTGGTGATACCGTGCCAGTTTTTAAATTAATCCGTGGTATTGATTTACAATCAGGTAATGATGCCTGTGTTGCTATGGCTGATTATATTGCTGGTAATCAAGATTTTTTTGTTAATTTAATGAATAACTACGTAACTACTCTTAGATTACAAAATACGTATTTTAAAACAGTTCATGGATTAGATGCCGATCAACAGTATAGTTCAGCACGAGATATGGCATTAATTAGTCAGGCATTAATCCACGATGTACCTAATGAATACGCTATTTATAAAGAAAAAGAATTTACCTTTAATAATATTCGGCAGTTAAATCGTAATGGTTTACTTTGGGATCAAGACCTTAAGGTTGATGGTATTAAAACTGGTCATACTTTAGCTGCTGGCTATAATCTAGTAGCTTCAGCAACGGAAGGACAGATGCGTTTAATTTCGGTAGTTCTAGGTAGTAAATCATTTAAAGAACGTGAAATTGAAAGTAAAAAACTATTAACCTGGGGCTTTCGTTTTTTTGAAACTATTGTACCATTAAAGGCTAATAAGGAATTTATTTCTAAACCTACTTGGTTTGGTAATGACAATACAGTTCAATTAAGTGCAGCAAAAGATGTTTATCTTACTATTCCTCGTGGTAAAGGACCAGATGTAAAGGTTAGTTATACTCTTAATACCCCAGAAATATACGCGCCATTAGTAACAAACCAAGTAGTAGGTACTATTAACTTTCAACTTGATGGTAAGATTATTGCTCAGCATCCATTAGTTGTTATGAAAGAAGTAAAACAAGGTAGTATCTTTAAATGTTTCATTGATTATATCAAATTAGTATTCCATCACTTGTTTGGTTAAAAGTTAATAATAGGAATAGAGATGAAAAATAAATTAGGTAAGTTACTTAGATTTCCTTGTTTTTTTACTTATAAAGTGATTGGTTTTGCTGATGATCAGTTTATTGATAAAATACTTGCCGTAGTACAACGTCATATTCCAGGAGACTATATGCCAAAAATTAAATCTAGTAATAAAAATAATTATAATTCAGTTTCTATTACTATTACTGCAACTTGTATTAAGCAAATAGAAATGTTATATCATGAATTAGGTAAGTTACCATTAGTACGTATAGTATTATAATCCATGAGTTCTTTACAATCACGACAGATTATTTTACGTCAGCTAGCGCTAAAGCCTTACATGCTAGTATGTCAGGCTATGCATAATTTTACTGAGTATCGTACGCACAATACTTTAGATGAGATTTGGTTAGTACAACACCCTCCTGTTTTTACTCAGGGTAAAGCAGGTAAAGCTGAACATTTATTAATGCCTCCTAAAGAGATTCCTATAATCCAGAGTGATCGTGGTGGGCAAGTTACTTATCATGGCCCTGGTCAACAAGTTATATATGTCATGTTAGATTTAAAACGATTAAAAATTAGTGTACGTCAACTAGTTACAGCAATAGAAAATACAGTCATACAAACATTAGATAACTTTGGAATCATTTCTTATTCATGCCCTTACGCACCAGGTGTGTATGTTTTAAAATCTAACCCACAAAAAATTTGTTCTTTAGGATTACGTATCCGTAAGGGATGTTCATTGCATGGATTTGCACTTAATGTCAAGATGGATTTAGAACCTTTTTTACACATTAATCCTTGTGGTCATGCCAATATGAAAATGACACAAATCAGTGCATTAACTAATAAAGTTATAACCTTTAAAAAAATACAAATGATTTTAATAGATAAATTTATTCAACAGCTAGGTTATACGAAAATTATTCATCAAACTTAGATTTAACAAAAACCTATTTTAAAATTGGAATCTATACTATGAATAAATTCGTCTCTATAAAACTTGGTACAAAATACCATAATTTAGATAAGACAACATTAATTCCGGTTAAAACTTTTATGACTAAGCAGCAAGCACAATTATCTAAGCCTGAGTGGTTGAAAATAAAGCTTCCTACTGATTCAAGCAGAATTCAAAAAATTAAAGCTATAATGCAAAAAAATGGTTTATATACAGTATGCCAAGAAGCTTCCTGTCCTAATTTATCTGAATGCTTTAATCATGGAACAGCAACATTTATGATTTTAGGAGCAATATGTACACGTCGTTGTCCATTTTGTGATGTTTCTCATGGTCGTCCTATGGTGCTTAATAGTAATGAACCTAAAAAATTAGCGCAAACTATTAAAAGTATGGATCTACGTTACGTAGTAATTACTTCAGTCAATCGAGATGACTTGCATGATGGTGGTGCGCAACATTTTGCTAATTGTATAGTCCATATTAGAGCTAGTAACCCAGCAATTAAAATTGAAATATTAGTGCCAGATTTTCGTGGACGTATGAATCTAGCGTTAGATATTTTAACATTAACTCCACCTGATATATTTAATCACAACCTAGAAAATGTTCCGCGAATCTATCGACAGGTACGACCAGGAGCAAATTATAAGGGATCACTTAAGCTATTAGAAAGCTTTAATATCCGGCATCCAAAAATTCCAACTAAATCTGGCCTAATGGTTGGTTTAGGTGAAACTAATACCGAAGTTATTGAGGTAATGCATGATCTTCGCTGCCATGGCGTTACTATGTTAACGTTAGGACAATATTTACAACCAAGTCGAAACCATTTACCTGTTCAGCGTTATGTTAGTCCTGATGAATTTAATCAAATGAAAACACAGGCATTAGCAATGGGGTTTACCCATGCTGCCTGTGGCCCTTTTGTTCGCTCTTCTTATCATGCAGATTTACAGGCTAAAGATATAGAAAAGAACTAATTTTTTTTAAAAATACTCTAGGTTATCTATTTGATTAACGACGATTACTAAAAATACGTAATAACATTAAAAATAAGTTAATAAAATCAAGATATAACATTAATGCACCAACTATGGTATACTTATGGAATCTATCTTGATCACTAGTATTTAATTGTCTACTCATATTTTTTAGTTTCTGAGTATCGTAGGCAGTTAAAGCAACAAATAGTAAAACACTAATATAAGTAGTAACCCAAATTAACATGTTACTCTTAAGCCAAATATTAACTATTGAAGCTAAGAGAATACCTATAAGTCCCATAAATAACATGTTACCAAGACTACTTAGATCATGTTTAGTAGTATACCCATAGAAACTCATAGTTCCAAACATCCCTGCTGTAATAATAAAAGTACTAGCAATAGATGAGTTTGTATATATAACAAAAATACTAGATATGGTTAAACCCATTAAAGTAGAATATAGCATAAATAAACTAGTTGCTAAGGTTATACTTAAACGATTGATCATATCTGAAATAATAAAAACTAAACCTAATTGAATAATAATAAGTCCAAAAAAAGTAATTTGGCTAGAAAAAATAAGATTCATGATAGCAGGGGTATTAGCCGCGTACCAAGCAATAATAGCCGTTAGTAAAAGACCACAACTCATCCAGCCGTAAACTTTTGCCATATATGTCTGAATGTCTGTGTTGATTCGTTCAATAATAGAACTATTAGGACGTGGATATTGTTCCATACTAGCACCTCTATATATTAATTTAACAAAAGCTATGATTAAATAGCTTCACTTTTACTAAGAGTACCACAAAAATAACCTTAATTACGATATTTAAGCATAATAAAATTATTCTATTCATAGTAGTGTTCATAAATAAAAATTTATGCTTATTTTTTATTTTTTTGTAAGAATAAGTGCTTCATACTTCAAATCATAACGTTTGTAGACATATTTATTACTAAATAGTAAGACACTAATGAGAGAAGTACTGAGATTTGTTATTTAATAAATAATTTTTGTAAAAAAATTAGGTAATTATTTAACGCAAGCTTTTATAATAGGTATTATCTAATAGAATAACTTATATATAGCACTCACCATATAATAAAAACTATATTTGTTATTAATTTTAAAAATAGTTATATATTAATATATTTTAGCCATTACAATTTAAAATTGTAAAATAATTTGATTATTTTTATAGTTAATTAAATTTAAATAAAAAATTTTTTTATTTAATCTAATTTATGATAAGTATCATATTAAAAAAATTAGTTAAATAATAAATATTATATATTTTATATACTGTTTAATTATAACAATTACTATTGTCAGTTAAATTATATAATAATAATTATTATTGTTTAGTTTAATAAATTTATTTATATTAATATTGCTATATAGTTAAAAGATATATTTATTTTAGATTTTTTATAAAAAAATTTTTTAATAAAAATTAATTTATTATTTATTCTGTTAGTATAATTAATATTATTATAAATAATAGGTTAACTTTTCTAGGTAATAATAATTAATAATTTATTATCTATTATATACTATTTAGATTATAGTATATTAAATTTTATAAAATAGAAATTATGTATAATATTAAGAAAAAATAATTTTTTTAATATAATTTAAAGAATTAGTTTATTAGAAAACATAGCGTAATATACATAATTTATTTTAAGATTCATTTAACTAAGATATTAATAGTAATATCATCTAGAATATAATTGATGAATACAAAAATTATTAAATATCTCTAGAAATATACGTATCGTTAATTAATTCAAGATATTCCTAATTAAATATACATCTAATCAATTAGAAATTTATTGTAATTTTAATATCTAGGAGGTATTAACTAATAATTTTAGAGTAAGTAAAGTACTATATATTTAATAAATTATAAAATTACTGCTAAAAATATTAAGTATCTATAAAAAATCTACATATAATTTCATATTTAATATGACCAATAATTTTTAAATTAAAAAAATTTATAGCAATATACTTAAAAAGTATTAGATAAATAAATCAAATGTTAATAACATTATGGATAATAATGCTAATTATTTATTAAAACTATCATTACAGTCTAATTTTAGAAAAGAAATAAAAGAAGGAGTAAAGTTAATTATTACTATAACTTTGTATGGTATAAGAACTAATAATATAGATTAAATTAATTAATTATAAATAGAAAACTTATATAAATAATTTTATTATTAATATAATAAACTTTTTTTAAATTAATAATTATGTAGAATTGATATTAAGATTTAATCTAATACAATTAATTGTTAATGGTAAACAATAATTAATAATAGGCTAAAAATATAAGAGTTACTTAATCTTATTAAGTTGTAGTATACAATGTTTATAATTTAGGTAAAACTTCTTGTTTTAGACATGATTTGTAAAAATTAATAAGTATTAAATAATCTTTACCTATTCGTATTTTAATTAATTAGAGATAAAAGAATTAATAAATTAGTATATCTACTTTAGTGTTTGCTATACTATAAAGATAGCGTTACTAATAAAGTATAAACTTATTAAGTAAATTAATAAGTTTATTAAAAAATAGATAAAAGATTTTAATTAATATATTATAAGATGATATTAAGTAATTACTAAAAATAATACTATTCTTATAAGCAAAAAGAGAATAATGTAAACTATAAAAAGTAATAAGTAACAAAAAATTTATTTATTTTTATAATATGCTTAGTTTTATTTTAATCTTAAACTTTATAATAGCATAAAAAATCACTATACAATGGTGTTAATATTACTGCTACTACTAATTAACATAACAATATAGACTTGTACTAAATTTATTTGCACCTTATTTTTATGTAACTAAAATCATAAAGTTATTATTATTATAAATTTCTAGTTATATACTTAATATTATTTAATTTATTTTATATTGCTGAATTTTAATATACTAAGTAACTATGCTTACTATTATAAATAAGTTTTATCTTCTATTATTCTAGTAATATTACCCATAAAATCTACCTAATATTATCTATAATTATACTAATAATAATGAATTTATTTTTTTCTTAAATCTTTTACTAATTGAATAGATACATTATAATATAAAGTTATATTTTATACTTATTTTACCTAACACACGGTAAGATACTATTTAATAACATATAAAAAAATTCAAATATCTATTTAAGGTTATTGCAATAATAAAGAAAATTAATAATTTTATTATAAAAATTTCTATTAAAATAATAGCTATTATTAAACTAATTATGCTTATTTTTAAATATAATTAAGTACTAATTTAATTTTTTAAAAATATAAAATAAAAAGAAATTAATAACTAAGTTATACAATTCGTTTAATGAAAGAAGGTAGTTAAAATAAAATTAAAATCTAACTATAAGATAATTATACTACTACATACGTTTTTTGATTGCATCTTATTTACCATGAATATGGTAAAGATTCTTATTAGCACATTACAAGGATTATATATGGTTAATAATAAATTTATTATTACTGATAAGTGATATAAATATTATCGATTATAATAAGTAAATTTTTTTGCCTTTTATCCTTTAGTTTAACTTTATACACTATTGACTGAAATTTATAAAGTGCATCTAGTTAACTCTAATGTTATATGTATAGTCGTTATAGATAACTACGAATAACTTTCTTAGTATTTAGTACTAATTAAAGATTATAGTATTAAGGAATAATATTTCTTATTAATTTAAAGGCTATAAAATATTATATTTAGAAAAATTTTTTATATTAACTTATTATTTCCTTAATATAAATTAAATAGGTAAGTTATTTTATTAAGTAAAACTAAAATTATATGCTACTGAAAAAAAATTACTTCATTCATTGATTCATTTATAATTAGATTAATACTAAGTATATAATTAATTTATAAGTACTCTTAATCAAAAAATATAAGAAAAATTAATTTATTATATTAAAAAAATTTTAGTTATCTAATATTTCTATGCTAGATTTTTTTTGGAGATTTTGCGTGATTTTTGATAGTATAGAATTTTGGCAAAAAAAGCTATATTTGTATATAATTTTATTTACTAGAAAAAGATTTATAGAATACGATGATTGAAAAATTGACTGCCTGTATATCTAAGTTCTATAAAAATCTATTATATTTATTGATATTTTACAGAAATAGATTTTTAAATCGTATTAACTATATTTAATTCATATTTTTATTAAATTAATAAATAATGGAGCCATTAATAATGAATCATAATTTGATTCAACAATTACAAGAGCGAGAGCTTGTGGCTCAGGTTACAGATGAAAATGGCTTAATAGATAGATTAACAAAAGGTTCTATTTCAGTATATTGTGGGTTTGATCCTACTTCTGATAGTTTGCATTTAGGACATCTTGTTCCTTTACTTTGTTTAAAACGCTTTCAGTTAGCAGGTCACAAACCAATTGTAGTAATAGGTGGCGCAACAGGACTAATAGGTGATCCTAGCTTTAAAGCAGGCGAGCGTCAATTAAATGATAAGAAAGTAGTTAACCAATGGTTAAAAAAAATCCACAAACAGATTACATTATTTCTTAATTTTAACTGTTATAATAATAGTGCAATTATAGTTAATAATTTAGATTGGTTTGCTAATATGAAGGTATTAAATTTTTTACGTGATATAGGCAAATACTTTTCAGTTAATAAAATGATTAATAAAGAAGCGGTAAAAAGTCGTTTACATCATGATAATGGTAACATTTCTTTTACTGAATTTTCTTATAATTTATTACAAAGTTATGATTTTGCTTATTTAAATAATACTCTAAAAGTAGAACTGCAAATTGGTGGTTCTGATCAATGGGGCAATATTATTTCAGGTATAGATTTAACGCGTCGTTTATATAAAAAGAAGGTTTATGGTCTGACAGTACCACTAATTACTAAAGCTGATGGTACTAAGTTTGGTAAAACAGAAAGTGGTACTATTTGGCTAAATGCTAAAAAAACTAGCCCGTATAAATTTTATCAATTTTGGATCAATACTGCTGATGCTGATGTTTATCATTTCCTAAAATTTTTTACTTTTATGACATTAAAAGAAATTAGCATGTTAGAGGATGAAGATAGAAATAGCAATAAAGCACCAAAAGCACAAAAAATATTGGCAGAACAGGTTACTAGGTTAATACACCATAAAGAAGGATTAGCAGCTGCACAACGTATAACACATAGTCTTTTTTCTGGTAATTTATATGAAATGAACGAACAAGATTTTATTCAATTAGCACAAGATGGTATGCCTACTATTGAGTTAACTTATAATACTGATTTACAACAAGTACTGGTTAATGCTGAGTTAGCTCCATCACGAAATAAAGCTCGCGCCCTAATAGATTCAGGTGCAATTACTCTAAATGGAGTAAAACAGTTTGATAAATCATACTGTTTTGTTCAGACCGATCGCTTATTTGGGCGCTATAGCTTACTGCGTCGTGGCAAAAAATATTATTATTTATTAATTTGGAAATAGATTAATTATTATTATTTTAATAAACTTGTTTTTTAATAAAAAGATAAAATCTTAGTAAATATTACAAAGTTCAAGTATCTTAAGTATAATAATTATTATATATAGTAATAAGGATAATTATAAATATACTCAATATAAAATTTATAATATAGTCTATTATACTAGATTTTATAATAAATCTAGTATAAATAAGATATTTTAGTTTTTTACAATAAACTAAAAAATTTAAATACAAATAGTATTTAAGTCATTAATTATTATTAAGCTATAGTATTAGCTATCATATCATAAATAAAATAAATATAATTACTTCCTAATACTTAAGGATAATCTAAATAATCAGAGATGTTAATATAGAACTAATAATAAAAGATTTTCAATTTATTTTAAAGATTTATAAAATGAAGCTAAAATTGTATAAATAGATATGTCAGTATTATTTATTAATGATCTAGGTAAATTATTAAAATATTTTTAGTTCTTGTAAAGATTTAGATAATTTTTATTATATTTAAATTAAACTAATTTATAATTTGTAATATAATAGTTACTACTATTTCTTAGTTGACCTGATAACTTAAATTTTAATAAGCATATAATTTATTAGTCTCTAATATTAAATTTTTAAAATTAAATATAAAACTAACTTTATATAACATTTCTATCAATATAATAACTAATGTAGTTATTACTTATAAATATTATTACATCTATGCCTTAGTTATTGGATTAGATTAAATGTAGATATAATACTAGATAAAAATAGGAAAAATAAGATAATTTTTAATTTTATATAAAAGTTATTTGAGATACAGATATTAATGAATTTTTATAAAACTTATCATGTAACATTTAATACCTTCATATATCAATTACTACGTACTAAACATATTACTATTTATTTAAATATCTAGATCTTTGTAAGAAAGTTAATGGGTTAATAATAGCTAAAATACATAATATTTATTATGTGTCATCGTTACTTTTTAACTAATCTTTTCTAGGATTAGAATCAATGTCTAAATATTTTATTGTGTAATTAAAACATTCTTAAAAATAGTATTCATAATAGAATTTTAATAATAAATTATTTTAAAGTTACAATTTAAAATTATTTTTGATAATGAATGATTAAGTAAATATATCTAAAAAATTAAAGTAATACCTACCTATAAATAAAGAATCTTAAATACTATCTTTAGCTAGAAAACTGGTATTAGTAATTAATTAAGTAATTAAGGAGTCTTTTTAATTAAAAATATTTTTCTTAAACATTATACTATGTTTTGGTAACTTTTTAAATAGACACTAATTTTTTATATTTAAGCTAATACTATACTAATTTTTAGCAAAAATAATGTAGGTAGAAATAGTATAGACTAAAGAAATCAGCAATATAACATAAAGAGCTACGTCTTTATTATAATTAATATAATAATATTGATCAAGATTATAGTATTTAATTAGTGTTATTTTAGCTGAATTTTTTATTCCCAATATATTTCAAATTTACTAAATAATAAAGTGTCCTGCTAAAAATTCTGCATATCATTTTAGCGTTACTTCGTATAGATTATATGGTAAAATATAATAAGTATTAAAGATAATATATTAATAACTATCTACTTAATATAGTATTTTGTTTATTATTTTAAATAAAGATATTACTATTTATATCAATAATAATAATAGTAGAAAAATAAATTACAGATTAAATCTAATTAATAAATTCATAAAAATCTATAATTAGTAATATTATCTTAAAATTTATTAATAATAAAAATATTTTTTATTCTGTATTATGTTAATGAATTAAATTTTTTATTTAAAAAATTATTAAATCTTTTTACTTTATTATTTATTTAAAATACTTATCATTAACCTTTAATTTAAATAAAGGTTACAAAATATAACTAATAATATCAATATTATTAGTTATAAGTTTACATTTTTATTAAATGAAAAAAAAATTAAATTAGTAAATATTAGCTAAAATAATATGTTATAATTATATATTGATGTGGTAATTATATTACTAATTACTTAAATAAGTAAATTAAATATATAATAATTTTTCAAATATTCCGGTATTTTAATTAGTATATAATAATTAGATTATATAAAATAAAGAATTACTGCTAGTAAACAATTTAGTTATTAACTTTTAATTCATTAAGATAGAAATAAAACCTATACATAAAATCTTATAATACTATTTATCTAATTTATATAATTTTATTTGTAGTAGAGTGTAATAAATAAAGTTTATATAGTTCTAAATATTGTATTATAAATATTAGCAATAAAATAATTTATTATACTTATAATAACTAAAAAATAAAGATATAGCAATTTAAAAAATACATTAAAGTTATAGTATTTATTTTTTATAATAAAATCTATTAGACTTCTTATAAAACTAGTACTTCTATATAAGTACTAGTTTTATAAGAAGTCTGATGCAGACTCTAAATTCAAAAATATATTTTAAAATTAGATTTTAAAAAATAATGAAATTTGTAGTTAAGATACTATAAATCTAATACTTGATCCATTTTAGATAAACTTTTTAGTAGTATTACTTATTTAATAAAACTATTAGTAATATGTAATAAATAGGTTTTACTATAAGTTAATTTTATGGATTGCCTGTATGAATAATTAACGATATAGTTCTAAATCTTATTTTTAGATCAGTATATATAAAGATCTAAATAGTAATTCATCCCCTTGTGGTGTCTATGAAAACTTATTTTATTGAGGTTTTTTACTGTGGATCAAACACTATGCTCTGAATTTGGCCCTTCTATAGATCGGGTAAAGCATGCATTATGTGCTTTACGTAATGGTCTTGGTATTATGGTACTGGACGATGAAAATCGTGAAAATGAAGGTGATATGATTTTTGCGGCAGAAACAATGACCGTAGAGCAAATGGCATTAAGTATCCGTCATGGTAGCGGTATTGTTTGTTTGTGTATTACTGAAGATCGTCGTTGTCAACTTGAATTACCTATGATGGTTAATAAAAATTCTAGTCAGTTCAAAACTCCGTTTACTGTAAGTATTGAAGCAGCAAAAGGTGTAACAACAGGGGTTTCGGCAACAGATCGGCTAACAACTATCCTTGCAGCTATTGCTGATAATGCAAAACCTACCGATTTAAATCGTCCAGGTCATGTCTTCCCGTTACGTGCAGAAATAAATGGTGTACTTTCTCGACGCGGACACACTGAAGCAGCTATTGATCTAGTTCAATTAGCAGGATTAAAGCCTGCTGGAGTATTGTGTGAACTTACTAATGATGATGGTAGTATGGCGCGAATGCTAGAAGTAATTATGTTTGCCAAACAACATAAAATGCCAGTACTTACAATTAAAGATTTAGTATACTATCGACAGCATCAAGTTGTCAGGTAAATTGACGCTAATATTATAAAATTTAGAATAATATATGGATAAAAATTAAATAAATCCTATATTATTTATTACTAATCTTCATGAGAATTAAATGCTATATTGCTAATCAATACTAAATAATTACTAATTAAAGTATAACTATTGCTAAAATATATAATCAATAGATTATTGTATATCTACTTTTTTGTAAGCTTCTTCATTTTAGCTATTCTTTAATTATTTTAGTTATTCAACTGTTAGTACTTTTACATGATAGAAGCCACTGACTAGCTACGTCAGTGGCTAATTTCTACTTTAAGCAAAGTATTTTAAAAGCAATTAAAATAGCTAAGAAATATTTATAATAATAGTAGCATCAGCATTTTATTAAGCAAGATACTTTACAAGTAGTAACCTAAGACGCCATGGATTAGTATCCTATGTTTAATAAAAATATTTTATGAAATATAAATACCAAAAATAAAATTTTAAAAATTGCTAATTACTTAGCTTTACAGATTAGTAAATTACGTTATAATATTTAATATAATTTGTTCATTAAATTTCTTAAAAACTCTTATTTATTTAATTTTTATATTATAAATTACTATAGTCAGATTATATCTTAATTCAAACCATTATTACCTATTTTAGTAATAATCCAATATAATTTAGATTATTTAATTATACTAATAGCATTTTATTTAATGTATACTAGCTTGATAACTTATAATTATTATGTTATCTTTTTGTATTAAAAAAATTTTTTTTATTTTTTAAGTAGTATTAAATTTAAATGAATTTTACTAGTCTTAAATAATTTATATTTATTATTATTTTAATAATAAGATTTATTTATACATAAAACCCTTGAGTAATTTAAAATTAAAATTAAATTGTCTTTTATTAGTAAAAATTATATAGATAACTGTTTTACTTTTTTATTAATGACTACTTACTTCTTAAAGTATGTCTTTTTTCTAAATAAAACTCTTTATGTTTTTGTCAATTTAAACAGTATTTAGTAGTGTTAATAAGTATACGCTAATACTGCATATTACTTTTTAATATGTAATTATTACTTATCTTATAATTTTAGCTAACAAAAAAATAACTACAATTCTATTGTAAATACTTGAGGATTATAATAAATAATTATCTAAACATAATCTTAGTTTTAATTATTATGTTTATTTATACTTGTCTAATATTAAATATTTTTATTATTTTTAAGTTAAACTATATCCAGTACTAATTAAACAATAAATTTTTTTTAGTATCTTTATTTATTATTTCATATTGTATAGATAGCTTCTTGTTAGAAGATTATTAGCAATACTCATGTAAAACTAAGACTAATAGTGTTAATCTTAGAAAGATAGATAATATTAAGTTAATAAGTGTATGATAGTAATTACATTATAAACTATATCATCCGTTAATCTAATAAAAAATTTATTAAGGATAGTTATCAGTACTATTAATATGCTCTATCTAAATTTTTTTAATCGCTATTAAGTTAATATCAATGCATATTAGATAAAATAAAAGGAATAATTCCGTTAAGTTAGGTTTCTATTATTTTATTTATTAAATTATTACTGTAGTTTTCTAACATAAAGCTTAACAATAAAAAGTATATAATCTAAGCTCTATAATCTTACGTCTAGCTTGTATTAAATATTGGAGTTGTATTAGAAATATCTGACTAGTAGTTTAAGCTAGCATTTCTGCTAGATTTAATAAATACATATAATAAAAATTATTTAAAAATAACACTAGAATATTAATAGTAATAATTTATTATACAGGATTAATATAAAATAATTTATATTAATCATTATAGTATTAAGAATAATTCTTATCATAGCTTAAGTTAGGTATTAATAATATTTCTATCCTGTTATATGTTAATTAGATATAGTTATTAGAAGATTACACTATAGTTTTATTTATCATTAAGCACTACTCGTAATAAGTATAACTTACTAATTACTACATATATTATAGATATATTTTTACCCATTACATTACATCTTGATCTAAATAAAATAAAATTATTACATATAAGCGCCATAGACTTATAATATTAAGTAACTTTATATATAAAATAATTAAATTTGTAAAAATTAATACTAGAATTATTAATTTATTTATCTAAGTAGGATAAAATACTGTCTAAGTTTTGACTGTGTAACTTACTATATATCTTAGTAATAAATATAAGATATAGCATATTTTATAAAAAATATAGTTATTAACTAATATTGAATACTTTTACTTTTATTTAGTATTATCTTCACTAATAGGATTTTTTTACAATTTGTTAATATATAGTGTACATTGATAATATTACTACATGAATAAAATTAAGAATGTAACTCGTCCTAGTGTAATTTTTATTATGGGACCAACTGCTTCTGGTAAGACAGCGCTATCAACAGCGTTGCGACAGTATTTACCAGTAGAATTAATTAGTGTTGATTCTGCGCTAATTTATTGTGGTATGGATATTGGCACTGCAAAGCCTAGTGTTCAAGAATTAGCAATAACACCACATCGCTTAATTAATATTCGTGATCCAGCTGAATCTTATTCTGTTGCAAATTTTTGTCGAGATGCATTAAAAGAAATAACTAAAATTAGCTCTACCGGGCGTATTCCATTACTAGTAGGTGGTACTATGCTATATTTTAAAGCCCTTTTAGAGGGTTTATCACCTTTACCATCAGCAAATTCTGCAATACGTCAGCAACTTAAGCAGCAAGCAACAAAATTAGGATGGGCAGCTTTGCATCAACGGTTAGCTAGTGTGGATCCGCTTACAGCAAAAAGAATTCATAAAAATGATTTTCAAAGACTAATTAGAGCGCTGGAAATATTTCTTATTTCTGGCAGTTCTTTAACCGAATTGATAAAAACTTCTGGTAAAGCTTTACCATACAGGGTTTATCAATTTGCAATTGCGCCTATGCATCGTAATTTTTTACATAAGCGAATTGAATCTCGTTTCCATCATATGTTAGATACTGGATTTGAAGCGGAAGCTAAGGCGCTTTTTGAGCGTGGAGATTTGCATAAGGATATGCCATCTATGCGTTGTATTGGGTATCGCCATATGTGGTCTTACTTTACTGGTGATTATAACTATAATGACATGGTTTACCACGGAATTTGTGCGACACGTCAACTTGTAAAACGCCAAATAACTTGGCTACGAAGCTGGAATACTGTTCAATGGTTCGATAGTGATAAACCACAACAAACTTTAGATTCTATAATACAAGTTATTGACACATAACATGAGTAATTACACATAATTGTTCAAAATATTATGGCTAAATTTTTACGTAGTTTTTCTTCAAGATGCTAGTTACTTACTTATAAACAATAAATAATAAGGAAAAAATGGAATGACTAATAAGGGGCAATCTTTACAAGACCCTTTCCTAAATGAACTACGTCGTGAGAAGGTCTCTGTTTCTATTTATTTGGTTAATGGTATTAAACTTCAGGGGCAGATTGAGTCTTTTGATCAGTTTACTATTGTCTTAAAAAGTAAAGTGAACCAAATGGTCTATAAACACGCTATTTCTACTGTCGTACCTGACCGTCAAGTATTACACCGTAAGGATAATAACCCTATTGTTTGTACTACAACAGTAGTAGATAAAAAATAATGACGCTTAATAATAAACATGATTAATAAATAAGGATATGTAATAGTATAAAAATATAATTTTATATTTTTAAGCTAGCAATTTTTATCTACTTAAGTATATATTTACTATTTAACTTTATAAAGTATAGTGTTAATTATACTAGTATATTTACTATTAAAAAATAAAATACATAAGTTTGTATAAGTTTAAATGACTATTTTTCTTTAGTATAGATTTAAAAGGTAAATATTATTAAAAGTAATTTACAAATTAAATTAATGTAATTATACCATATTATTATTATTATTATTATTAAGTTAGTATATGATTAGATATGTATAGAATACAATTAAAGGAGTATATAGTTTTAAATAGCTAGTAAAAAAAATTAAATTAAAAAACTAAAAAATTATTTATTAGTAATTGTATTAGTTTAATTATAGATTAATTAGAATAAGTAGTAAATTATACAAATAGGAAGGCATGCATATAGCGTAGCAATCAATCTACGTAATATCTGCCTAACCTTTTGCTACTTTTAATCTATTTTATATGCATCAATGCAATAGATGCTAAACATGTTATATTAACGAAAACAATTAATTTTATATGGTATCTACTAAATATTTAGTTGCTACCTTTAAAATAATATTACAGAAAATATAATAACCTTATTATTATTGTATAATAATATAGATCTATATGTTAATAATAATATAATAATAGTTTACATAGTAATTAATAAATTTTATAAAATTATTTAGAATAATGTTACGTATTGGTTATGATATAAAAATATACCTATTCTAATATTAGTCTTAACATAAAATAAAGCTAGTCATTACGATTTTAAGCATTAAGCGAATGCCTTAACTATAAGATAATATAACATAAATTAAAATTACTCCTAAATAGAAGAGAGATTTAACTTTTTATAAATAGCATCATTTATATAAACAAAATAAAATTAGTTAATTATATCACTTAGCCCATAGTAATGGTTAAACAGGTATTATTATAAAATTAAATTTTGTATAATAAATGATTTATTTCTTAGAGCAAAACTCTTGGTACAAAGAAAACCAATTATAAAGTGGAGCTAAACATGGCGTGGAATCAGCCCGGTAATAACGGACAAGACCGCGATCCGTGGGGAAGTAGTAATCATAGCGGCAACCTCAGCGGAAATAATAAAAACAGTAATAAGAAGAAAATACCTAATTTTTACGATATCATCCGTAAACTAAGTATAAAATTAAGTAATTATGGTAGTAAAAGGAAGGGTAATAATAATATCAGCGTATCTGATTGGAGGTTTGGTCGTATTGTTAGCACTATAGTAATAGTTATGATTGTCACGTGGGCAATCAGCGGTTTCTATACTATTAGGGAAGCTGAACGTGGTGTAGTAACTCGTGTAGGAAAATTAGACCGTATCGTACAGCCAGGATTGAATTGGAAGCCTATTTTTATCGATGAGGTCACTCCAGTTAATGTTGAGGCAGTACGAGAATTAGCAGCAGCTGGTGTTATGTTAACTTCTGATGAAAATGTTATACGAGTTGAAATGAATGTTCAATATAGGGTTACTGACCCTGCTGCTTACTTGTTTAACGTAATTTATCCTGGCGATAGTTTACGCCAAGCAACCGATAGTGCTGTACGAGGAGTTATTGGAAAATTTACCATGGATAAAATTCTTACGGAAGGACGTACCATCGTTCGAAGCGAAACACAACGTGTCTTAGAAGAAACTATCCGACCATATAAAATGGGAATTACTTTACTTGATGTTAACTTTCAAACTGCTCGTCCACCAGAAGAAGTAAAAGCAGCTTTTGACGATGCAATTGCAGCTCGTGAGAATGAGCAACAATATATTCGTGAAGCAGAAGCCTATGCTAATGAGGTTCAACCTCGTGCTAATGGCCAAGCTAAGCGTTTGTTAGAAGATGCTAAAGCTTACGCTGCACGCACAGTGTTAGAAGCATATGGTGAAGTTGCCCGTTTTGCTAAATTATTACCTGAATACAAGGCTGCGCCTGAAATTACACGTGAACGACTATATATTGATGCTATGGAAAATGTGTTAAGTCATAGCCGTAAAGTATTAGTTAATAGTAAAGGAGGAAATTTAATGATACTTCCTCTAGATCAAATGCTACATAAACAGATAACGTCAAATAAAGTTAATAATAATAAAAATACTAGTTTAATTAATCTAAACCAACCTTTGACTGCTAAAAATAGTCAAAGTAAGAATATAAAAAGTACAAGTACAGATAATCTCTCAAATCAAGATCAAACTAACACTAGGCGTAGTGTCTCCATTCGTGTAGGGAGAGAATAATCAATGCGTAAACTTTTTTTATTTACCATAACTGTAATAGTAATGACATTTTATGCATCAGTATTTATTGTACAGGAAGGCCAGCATGGTATTGTACTATGTTTTGGCAAAGTACTACGTGATAATGATCATAAGCCATTAGTTTATGTACCAGGACTTCATTTTAAATTACCGCTTATTGAAACTATAAAAATATTAGATGCACGTATTCAAACTATGGATAACCAAGCAGATCGCTTTGTTACTAAAGAGAAAAAAGATCTTATTGTTGATTCCTATTTAAAATGGCGCATTAGTGATTTTAGTCGTTACTATCTAGCGACAGGAGGTGGAGATGTTTCACAAGCCGAGGTATTGCTAAAACGTAAATTTAGTGATCGCTTACGTTCTGAAATTGGTCGTTTAGATGTAAAGGATATTGTAACTGATTCTCGTGGTAAACTTACATCTGATGTACGTAATGCTTTAAATACGGGCACAGTTGATGATGAAATAATTATTACTGATGCAGATGATGCAATTGTAATTGCAGCAGCTCGAGTTGAACAAGAAACTCATGGCAAACAACTAGCAGTTAACCCAAATAGTATGGCAGCCTTAGGTATTGAAGTTGTTGACGTACGGATTAAACAAATTAATTTACCCACTGAAGTCTCTGACGCTATTTTTCAGCGTATGCGTGCGGAACGTGAAGCAGTAGCTCGTCGCCATCGCTCACAAGGTCAGGAAGAGGCAGAAAAACTGCGAGCAACTGCTGATTATGAAGTAACACTTACACTAGCAGAAGCAGAACGTCAAGCACGTATTACGCGTGGTCAAGGTGATGCAGAAACTGCTAGATTATTTTCTGAGGCCTTCAGTAAGGATCCTAATTTTTATGCTTTTATTAGAAGTCTACGTGCTTACGTAAAAAGTTTTAGTTCTAATGATATAATGATACTTAGTCTTGATAGTGATTTCTTTCGTTTTATGAAATTACCAGAAAAATCTACGCATTATCATTCATAATATAATATTTATTATTAATACTCATTAATATAGCTTTCTTTTATTAGAATATTTAGAGTTTCTTATATTAACTATCATTTAATTAAAAAATTTATTTAAAACGTATTCAAAATGTTTATTTTTCTATTTTTATTACATCTAAAAATAAACTATTTATTTTTTCTCGCATAAAAATTAACTAAAAAATTTAAATAGATTTTTATAACATTATTATCATTATATAAGTAAGTATAAGAGATTTTAAACAGATTCTAGATATACAGAGTTAAATTTATTTAACATATCAATATAAACGATAATATGATAAATAACGCTAATTCTTATTATATTGTAACAAGAATAATAAATTAAAATAATAGATAATTTATTATTCTTGTACTGTAAAATTATAGTTTTGTTAAAGATTTATTTGTTACATACACAGTTACTAACTATTTAGTAAAAATTACTATGAAGTTTATTATTAAATTATTTCCAGAAATTACTATTAAAAGTCAATCAGTCCGTTTACGATTTACTAAAATTCTTACTACTAATATTCGCAATCTACTTAAATCATATGATAATTTATTAGTAGTTATTCGCTATTGGGATTATATTGAAGTACGTACAAAAAATAGTAAATTTTCATTAGAAATTTGTGATGAGTTAACACGGATACCTGGTATCCACCATATTCTTGATGTTGAAGAGCGACATTATACAAATATACATCATATTTTTGAGCATACATTAGAATTTTATCGCATAATGTTAATTGATAAAACGTTTTGTGTAAGGGTAAAACGTCGTGGTCAACATGAATTTACTTCAAGTTATGTAGAACGTTATATTGGAGATGCCCTTAAACAATATATCAAAAACACTAAGGTTGATCTTACTAACCCGCAAATAAAAATACAATTAGTGATAGATCAAGATAAATTAACTTTAATTAGAGCGCGTTATAAGGGATTAGGAGGGTTTCCAATTGGTACGCAAGAAGAAGTATTATCATTAATTTCAGGTGGATTTGATTCAGGAGTATCAAGTTATATGTTAATGCGTCGTGGCTGTCGTGTAAATTTTTGTTTTTTTAATTTTGGTAGCTCTGTTTATGAAACTAATGTTAAGCAAGTTGCCTATCATTTATGGCGTCGTTTTAGTCAATCACATCGGTTACGTTTTATTACGATTGATTTTATTCCAATTATCACTGAAATTTTAGAAAAAGTGACTGACAGTCAAATAGGGGTAGTGCTAAAACGTATGATGGTACGTGTGGCATCAAAAATAGCCGAGCGCTATGCAATACAGGCCTTAGTAACAGGTGAGGCTCTTGGGCAGGTATCTAGTCAGACATTAACAAATCTACGTTTAATTGATAATGCTTCCGATACACTAATTTTGCGACCACTGATCTCTTATGATAAAGAGGAAATTATTAAATTAGCAAGAAAAATTGGTACTGAAGATTTCACGAGAGCTATTCCGGAATATTGTGGCATAATTTCGAAAAAACCAACAGTAAAAGCAGTAAAAACACAAATTGAAACTGAAGAATCTAATTTTGATTTTTCTATTCTTAATCGTGTAATAAATGAAGCTAAAAAGACAGATATGCGTGAATTTGATCATAAAATTATACAACAAAGTGCTGGGTTATTAGTACAAATTGAAACTGTAACTCAGTTAACTAATAACGATATAGTATTAGATATTCGTACTAAAAATGAGCAAGAAGAGAAACCTCTAAATTTAGATAAAGTGCAGATTTTGCCATTTTATAAATTAAATAGTGAATTTAGTAAACTTGATCAAAGTAAAACTTATTTATTATATTGTAATAGTGGTATTATGAGCCGTTTACAAGCACTTTATTTATATGAACAAGGGTTTACTAATATTAAAATTTTTCGAAGAGAAAAAATATAGAATATATTTAGTTATAAGTAATATTTTAATTTTAGCGTTATTGAACTAGTATTACATTCGTGGTTAGATTAAAAAATAAATAATTATAAAATTATTTATTTTTTAATCTGTAAGGTTATATGTTGTTGCTATTAAGTAATTTTTAATAATTTAATAAATAAGTTAAATATTTTATTTTCTTATTATAAAACTTATAAATAAGTAATAAATAATAGAGTACTACTCTTTTTTATAAAATTAAAATTTATAATTAAGTTTATATAGTACAGTATAAAATTACATGTTCATGTAAATGAATAAGATATAAATATTTAACTATAATACATAAATATTATAATTATATAAGATAAGATTGAAATAAAATATAAATAATTTTATATTACTTAGATAATTAAAGAAAAGTTAAAATATACATTTTAATATGTATATTAAAGTCACAGTTTAATTAACTATAATCTTTATATTTTAATTATACTATATTTATAGTATATAAAATATTATGAATATAGAAGATTTATTTATTGTAGTTTTATTTTATATTTTTGTAACAACCAGTATGCTGCTGATAAAATAATAAACCATAATGGTGTGACCATTAATGCTTGACGGGTATGAGTTTCAAAGGCAAGCAATATTAAAATAAAAGCAAAAAAAATTAAACAGACCACTGACATTAAAATCCCAGCTGGCATTTTATAGGTAGATCTTCCATGTAGTTCTGGGTGTTTTTTACGATATACCAGATAGGAGCACAAAATAATTGTCCATACAAACATAAACAAAATAGCAGATACTGTAGTCACAAGAGTAAAAATAGTAATTATATTAGGTATAAGATATATTAATATAACACCACCTAATAAACAAATACAAGAGAATGTTAAGCTAAATATTGGTACAGAATAACGTGATAACTGACTAAATTGTTTAGGTGCATCTCCTTCTAGTGCAAGACCAAATAATATACGACTAGTAGAAAAGATTCCACTATTAGCGGAAGATAATGCAGAAGTTAACACAACAAAATTAATTATACTTGCAACGGTAGGTAAGCCAGCTAAGATAAATAGTTCAACGAAAGGATTTTTATCTATAGTAATAAAATTCCAAGGAATAACAGATATAATCATCATTAAAGAAAAAATATAAAATAAAATAATACGAATAGGAATAGCATTAATAGCACGAGGTAAGATTACTTTAGGATCTTTCGTTTCTGCCGCAGTAGTTCCAACTAATTCAATACCAACAAAAGAAAAAATAGCTATTTGAAAGCTAGCAAAAAATCCCATTAAACCTTGGGGAAACATGCCACCATCATCACTCCATAGATGATTAAATGAAGCGACAGAGCCAGAAATAGATGGATAACTCATTAATACCATAGTAATGCTAATGATAATTAATACCATAATAGATATGATTTTAATCATTGCAAACCAAAATTCTATTTCACCAAATATTTTTACTGTTGCCCAATTTAATGATAATAATAGTAAAATAACTAATAAAGAAGAGAACCAATATGAAAATTCTGGTAACCAAAATTGTATATAGGCAGTAACAGCAATAATATCAGCTACTCCAGTAATAATCCAACAAAACCAGTAAGTCCAGCCAGTAAAAAATCCAGCCCAAGATCCTAATAAATCAGTAGCAAAATTGCTAAACGATTTATATTCTATATTAGATAATAATAACTCACCCATAGCACGCATTACAAAAAATAATATAAATCCAATTATCATATATACAAAAATAATTGATGGACCTGCAATACTTATACTTTTGCCTGCACCCATAAATAATCCAGTACCAATAGCACCACCAATAGCAATTAATTGAATATGACGATTAGAAAGATTACGCTGTAGATATTTTATTTCTTTTTGTTTAGAGTTTCTATCAATTTTAATTTGTTCTATCATGTCTTGAATTCTCTATTATTATTTTTATTTTTTATTTTTATTTTAAGCCTAAAGCTTATTTTTTAATTTAACACAAAATTATGTATTGTTATTTCTATTAACTAATAGAATATAAGTATCTTTCTTTTTATTATTTATGCATATATGCTACTACTATTGATTAACTAAATAGAAATTATAGTACTTTAAATTTAGTATTATATTAATCAATATTAAGACAGATAAATGTAGGTTAATATACGATAAAAATAAATTTTAAAAACAAAAAACTCAGCTATCTAACTATACTGTAGTACTACTATCCATAATTATTTTTATATTAATAATCATTATTAATTATGTACTTCTAGGTAATAGAGTAAACTCCTAAAATTTAGGATTAATGATTATAGTTAGTTTATAGAAAAGTATTAACGTAAAATATGTATTATTTAAGTTTAAAAAAATTAAAATTTTGTACAGCAGACTTATTTGTATTAACTAGGGAAAAATATATGCATATACCCTTGTGTTCATCACCCTTTATCGTGTGTTTCCTCTTACAATAAAGTACTATTTTAGTTATAGTGCCACTTGCGGTATTTAGTCGTGTATTGTACATGTATCTATTAGGTTGATTATTTTTTTCTAAAAAAATATTAGCATTACTTTTAATTAATAATTATTTATAAATAAAAAATAGTAGCTATTTATTACTGTATTTTTAATATTATTTGTTACTATGTATATTAGTAATCTTTATAAGATTTCTATTTTATTTTATTTTATTTTATTTAAAAATTATGTAATTTCTTAAAAGGTTTATATACCCTACTTAAATATTGAAACATTGACCAAAAGGTTAATACCATAGTAACGTAAAGTAAGATAATGCTAGTAAATTCAATAATAGGTATTGGTCTCCAAAGCAAACCTACTAATGATAACATTTGTGCCATTGTTTTCATTTTACCCATCCAAGAAACAACTATACTGCTACCTTTACCTATTTTTGCCATCCATTCACGTAATGAAGATATGATAATTTCACGTGTAATCATAATTGCTACAGGTAATGTGATCCACCAAATATGATAATATTCTATAATAAGTATAAGAGCGATAACTACCATTACTTTATCCGCAACTGGATCAAGAAATGTTCCAAAACGAGTAGTTTGTTTCCAGCGTCTAGCTAAAAAACCATCAAACCAATCAGTTATTGCAGCAAACATAAAGATAATAGCGCAAAACATTGGCGCCCATGTAAAAGGCAAGTAAAATGCTAGAACAAAAAACGGAACAAGTACAATACGAAATAAAGTAAGCCAGGTCGGTATATTCAATTGCATAGTGATATACTAGTTTGATAGAGATAAAGGACAGTATAATGCAACATTAACTTTTATATTTTAATGTATAGTAAATTCTTTTAACCAATATTTACTAAATACTTGGCACTCTTATAAGTGTTTCAATTTTAGTGTTAAGCAATGCTTGTAATCCTTTTATATACTTTAATAAAATTTGATATTTTTAGTATCTATGCCTTAAATATTTTTTAGCATACTAATATTTTTATTTTTAAGTAGTATTACTTGCCAATATCTAATTATGACATGATTATGTGAATCATTATGGATTTATTAAATTAAATTCAAAAACAGTTAACTTTAACAGTAATAATTATTATTCATTTTATTTAATAAAAATAATGTTTCTAATCTATTTTCATGATCATACTTATTTGTGATAGTTATTGGTAATAGTTTTATCTATATTAAGTAATATTTAATAAAGAAAATATACTAATAACCTAAATAAGTTAATCTTTTTAATTAACTAAAATAATATCATGAATATAATTATTATTTAGTGCTTTATCATAGCGTTACATTAATTTTTATAACATTATGGTATAATTACCTTTAAAAATAATACAAGAAGATACTGTCTATTTTATATCATATAACTAATATTAAAGTATTTTATTTAATTTATCATCTTAAACCTTAAAACAATAATAACTCTTACGTTTTTTCTAGATAGAGATTATTTTTATGAATAAGTTATTAATGTAACTATAGAATTAGTACGCGTTAATTTTAAATAATGAAATAAATATTATATAGATACTTTATATCTAAATTTTATGACTTGTTACTTTAATTAACAATATTAAAAGTAAATCTATTATAAATAAACTAAAATCTAACAAAAATTTTCCTAGGTAAATTCTATAGTTAATTATCCTACAGATATAAGACTGATAAAATTCTGTATTACCTCACATAGTCTGTTCTGTATTGAATTTTAGATAAATAACTGCAACTACCTAATAATTTACTTTAACAAATAAATAAAACATGGATATATAGCTAGCATGTATTAAAGGTAATTCTTATTATATAGGATCTTAATATTTTTCCAAAAAAATTATTTTTCCATTATTTGATATAGAATTTTAATTCAATTAAGAATATAACTAGATTCTAAAAAGAAAATACTTAGCTAATAGTTTCTATCTGGGAAAATTAATTAAATTAATACTTATTAATCTTTATTAGTGAGGTATTAGCAAATATAGTTTACTTGTTATTAATGTTTTTTATTACCGATAAAATCTTTTGTATATGGAGTTAAGCAATAGCTAATTTAATGTTATAAATAAAAATAAGAATGATTAGAATAAATACTAAGATAGTATTTATGCATAAGAAATAACTTTTATATTAATACTAATATTTTTTTGCATTGCACAGGGATTAAGAATTAAATTGAAATATTCTCTTTTTAATATATTACTTTACGATGCATGGTAGATAAGGATAAATATCTACACTAAGAAAAATAAATAGGTAAAGTTTATTATATCTAATGAAACATTATATCATAACTAATAATATTTAATATTATTATATTTTAGTGAAATACTTCAGTTTTAGTATATATTACTGTAATATTAATTTGAACAATATTCTTAACTAAATGCTTTATTTCAGGTTACTTGTCTGGTATAAAGTAATAAATAAGATGTTTTGAAGTCTTTAGCTTTACTAACATATATAACACTATATAGTATCATATATATAATAAATACTAGATTAATTATTAACCTTTTTTAAAAACCATTTAACATCAAAATAATTACTAATTATTTGATAAAAATATACTTATTGAAAATTTATAAGAAATAACTATTAGCTATTTAATTATCTTTTATTCTTCGTTATTATTACATAATCTATAATATATAATCGTCAAGATAAAAACTTAGTCTCAACTAAAGATATTAGTTAACTTAAGATTATTTATTATGTAATATCTAAGATGTTATAGTATTAGCTTAAGCAAATTACTTGAATGGTATTAGCTATATTTTTAGTGATTATACTTTTACTAAAAATTACTTACCTTAACTTATATAAGTTTTATTAATGATAATCTGTTAACAGTATTATTAATTTATTATTAATCTGAAAATATAAAATTTTCTAAGCTAAAGAAATTCATTTATCCTAATATTTAGCATCTATTAATACAATTATTATTAAATAGCTATAGTATTATTTTATAATTTTTACTGCATTATGTTTTGCTATAACTTTAATATTCTAGTATATTTGAAAATAATAAAACTCCTGTGTGTACAAGTTTATTGCTATTAATAAATAGAATGTTAATTAAAAAATTTTTAAAATTTTATAACTAATTAATTTAATTATTATTATTTAAACTTAATATCATAATATTAATTATTTTTAGCAAAAAACTAAATTAGTATTAAAAAATACTAAATTTCTTTATTAAATTAATATTCTTTTTATAAAAATATAAAAATATAAAAATATAAAAATATAAAAATATAAAGTAATTTAAACCTTTAGATTTATATCTAAAGTTATTAGAGTGAATATTAATAATGTATAGTAATCTTATAAATTATTTTATTCTAGTAAAATTTATTATTTTTAATAAATTAAATCAATATTGGTATTATACTGATCTTTAAAGTTCACGATATAAATCATTTACCTTAAGATAATATGCTTAATCTAAGATAAGCAATTTATAGGTATAAGTAGCTAATTAATTTATTATATTTATTCATTATATTATTAGAGATATAGGCAAATTACCAAACAATAACACTATTACATAGAATAAATTTAATATTTTATGCTAAATTATGCTATATTAATAGTCTTATAATTTAATATTTAATATATAAATAATTCATTTCTACATAATGTTAAGATTACTATTTTTATTAACATTTTTACTAAAATATGTAGTTATTAAAGAAAATAAGTCTTAATATATACAAATAATAGCGCTTAATAGAAATTAAGTATGTTAATCACAAAAAAATAATAAATAATATATTAATATAATTACTTTTATTATTAAATATAATTATATCATATCGCCATTCCATATAAAAAATAGATTGTATTTTTCTCTCAGAGCGAAGAATATTATCATGAAAAATATTAATCCTAGCCATACTCCTGCCTGGATAGCATTACAGCAACATTTTAAAAAAATAAAAAATGTGCATATCCGTGATCTTTTTGCTGAAGACAAAGAAAGATTTAATAAATTTTCAATTATATTTGATGATCAATTATTAGTAGACTTTTCAAAAAATCGTATTACTACTACAACTATGAAAAAATTACAAGCTCTAGCAAAGGAGACTAATTTACAAGACGCAATTAATTCAATGTTTAACGGTGAAAAAATTAATCGTACAGAAAACCGCGCAGTTTTACATATCGCTTTACGTAATCGTAGTAATAATCCTATTTTACTAGATGGTGAAAATGTAATGCCAAAAGTGAATAATGTACTAACAAGAATGAAAAAATTCTGTCAGGACGTTATAGATGGAGTTTGGAAAGGCTATAGCGGTAAAGCAATTACTGATGTGGTTAATATTGGGATTGGTGGCTCAGATCTTGGTCCTTATATGGTAACTGAGGCACTTTACTATTATAAAAATCATCTACAAATACATTTTGTTTCTAACGTTGATGGCACTCATATTACTGAAACATTAAAAACACTTAAACAGGAAACAACACTATTTTTGATTGCATCTAAAACATTTACTACCCAAGAAACAATGACTAATGCTCATAGTGCTCGTAAATGGCTTCTTAAAACAGCTAGTCAAAAAGATATTGCAAAACATTTTATAGCATTATCTACTAATAATAAAGCAGTAAGTGAATTTGGTATCAATATAGTATATATGTTTGAATTCTGGGATTGGGTGGGTGGTCGTTACTCTCTATGGTCTGCTATTGGTTTACCTATCGCATTGTCAATTGGCTTTAATAATTTTTTAAAATTATTAGATGGCGCTTACGCAATGGACTGTCATTTTAAAGACGCTCCAATTAAACAGAATATACCAATTTTATTAGCACTAATTTCTATCTGGTATAGTAATTTTTTTGGTACAGAAACTGAAGCTATCTTCCCTTATGATCAATATATGCATCGTTTTCCTGCCTATTGTCAACAAGGTAATATGGAATCTAATGGTAAATGTATTGATCGTAATGGTCAACAGGTAAATTACCAAACTGGTTCAATTATTTGGGGCGAACCTGGTACTAATGGTCAACATGCTTTTTACCAATTAATTCACCAAAGTAGTAAAATAATTCCTTGTGATTTTATTGCCCCAGCTATCAGTCATAATCCACTTAATGATCATCATTTTAAATTATTATCAAATTTTTTTGCTCAAACAAGAGCGCTAGCATTTGGTAAGACTAGAGTTGAAGTAGAAACTGAATTTACTAGTAAAAATTTAGCACAAACAAAAAATATTATACCATTCAAAGTTTTTGAAGGAAACAAACCAACTAACTCAATCTTACTACGTGAAATTACTCCATTTAGTCTAGGATTATTAATTGCTTTGTATGAGCATAAGATTTTCACACAGGGAGTAATCTTGAATATCTTTAGTTTTGATCAATGGGGCGTAGAACTAGGTAAACAATTAACTCATAAAATTTTACTTGAATTACAGAACAGTACAAATATTTCTAGTTATGATAGCTCAACAAATGCTTTAATTAATAAATTTAAACAATGGTGTAAGAGCTAATATTTTAGTATTAAATTAATTTGTATAAATGTATTACTAATTTTATATAGTAATATAAAAAGTATTAATAAATTTTTCAAAAATATTTAAATAAATTAAAAGTTTATTTAGAGTAGTTGTTAGTAATGCTTTAAAGCAATAAAAAATTAATAATAAATATACAATGATTTATTAAAAAATCATTGTATACGTAAAAATTATAATGGCGGTGCGGACGGGATTTGAACCCGTGACCCCCGGCGTGACAGGCCGATATTCTAACCAACTGAACTACCGCACCACTAATTCTCTTATGTTATCAACGTAAAATATTGATAATGTAAAATATGAAGCCTGGCAGTGTCCTACTCTCACATGGGGAAACCCCACACTACCATCGGCGCTACAACGTTTCACTTCTGAGTTCGGAATGGGATCAGGTGGGACCATCGTGCTAAGACTACCAGGCAAAACTCTTTTTTTAAAATATTCGTTCTAGAAACAAGTTAAATTAACATAAAAACAACTTTGGTGTTGTAAGGTTAAGACTCCTGGGTCATTAGTACTGGTTAGCTCAATACATTACTGTAATTACACATCCAGCCTATCTACGTCTTCGTCTTAAACGTCCCTTCGGAGATTTTTATCTCTGGGAAGAATAATCTTGGGGCAAGTTTCCCGCTTAGATGCTTTCAGCGGTTATCTCTTCCGCATTTAGCTACCGGGCTATGCCATTGGCATGACAACCCGTACACCAGCGATGCGTCCACTCCGGTCCTCTCGTACTAGCAGCAGCCCCCCTCAATCTTCCTACGCCCACGACAGATAGGGACCGAACTGTCTCACGACGTTCTAAACCCAGCTCGCGTACCACTTTAAATGGCGAACAGCCATACCCTTGGGACCTACTTCAGCCCCAGGATGTGATGAGCCGACATCGAGGTGCCAAACACCGCCGTCGATATGAACTCTTGGGCGGTATAAGCCTGTTATCCCCGGAGTACCTTTTATTCGTTGAGCGATGGCCCTTCCATTTAGAACCACCGGATCACTAAGACCTACTTTCGTACCTGCTCGAGCTGTCACTCTCGCAGTCAAGCTAGCTTATGCCTTTGCACTATCCTCACGATGTCCGACCGTGATTAGCTAACCTTTGTGCTCCTCCGTTACTCTTTAGGAGGAGACCGCCCCAGTCAAACTACCCACTAGACACTGTCCTTACACCGGATTACGGCGCTAAGTTAGAAAATCAAAAACTAAAGAGTGGTATTTCAACAACGGCTCCATATAGACTAGCGCCTACATTTCATTGCCTCCCACTTATCCTACACATTAATTCTCAATTTCCAGTGTCAAGCTATAGTAAAGGTTCACGGGGTCTTTCCGTCTTGCCGCGGGTACACTGCATCTTCACAGCGAATTCAATTTCACTGAGTCTCGGGTGGAGACAGCCTAGCCATCATTACGCCATTCGTGCAGGTCGGAACTTACCCGACAAGGAATTTCGCTACCTTAGGACCGTTATAGTTACGGCCGCCGTTTACCGGGGCTTCGATCAAGTGCTTTTCTTTATAGATAACACCATCAATTAACCTTCCGGCACCGGGCAGGCGTCACACCGTATACGTCCACTTACGTGTTAGCACAGTGCTGTGTTTTTAATAAACAGTTGCAGCTAGCTGGTCTCTGCGACTTACATATGCTCAGCACGTTTTCAGTGCTTCACTTATATTAGCGTGCCTTCTCCCGAAGTTACGGCACCATTTTGCCTAGTTCCTTCACCCGAGTTCTCTCAAGCGCCTTAGTATGCTCTACCTGACTACCTGTGTTGGTTTTGGGTACGATTATTTGTTACATCTCACTTAGTGGCTTTTCCTGGAAGCTGGGCATTTATCACTTAAGTACTTTACATACTTCCTCATCTCGCCTCAGAATTATGTGTCGTCGGATTTGCCTAACTACACTTCCTACACGATTAAACCAGGTAAACCATCTCCTGGATAATATAGCCTTCTCCGTCACCACTTCGTCATAACAAACTGTACAGGAATATTAACCTGTTGCCCATCGACTACGCTTTTCAGCCTCGCCTTAGGGGTCGACTCACCCTGCCTCGATTAACGTTGGACAGGAACCCTTAGTCTTTCGGCGAGCGGGTTTTTCACCCGCTTTATCGTTACTTATGTCAGCATTCGCACTTCTGATACCTCCAGTAAACATCTCTATTTACCTTCTACGGCTTACAGAACGCTCCCCTACCCAATAATTATTACAAATGTAATGATTATTGCCGCAGCTTCGGTGTATGGTTTTAGCCCCGTTACATTTTCCGCGCAGGCCGACTCGACCAGTGAGCTATTACGCTTTCTTTTAATGATGGCTGCTTCTAAGCCAACATCCTGGCTGTCTTCGCCTTCCCACTTCGTTTCCCACTTAACCATAACTTTGGGACCTTAGCTGGCGGTCTGGGTTGTTACCCTCTTCACGACGGACGTTAGCACCCGCCGTGTGTCTCCCGTGATATATTCTTTGGTATTCGTAGTTTGCATCGGGGTGGTAAGCCGGGATGGCCCCCTAGCCGAAACAGTGCTCTACCCCCAAAGATAACCTCACGAGGCGCTACCTAAATAGCTTTCGGGGAGAACCAGCTATCTCCCGGTTTGATTGGCCTTTCACCCCCAACCACAAGTCATCCGCTCATTTTTCAACATAAGTCGGTTCGGTCCTCCAATAGACGTTAACCTATCTTCAACCTGCTCATGGCTAGATCACCGGGTTTCGGGTCTATACCTTGCAACTTATCGCCTTGTTCAGACTCGGTTTCCCTACGGCTCCCTTAAACAGTTAACCTTGCTACAAAATATAAGTCGCTGACCCATTATACAAAAGGTACGCAGTCACCTTATACAAGGCTCCCACTGCTTGTACGTACAGGGTTTCAGGATCTCTTTCACTCCCCTCGCCGGGGTTCTTTTCGCCTTTCCCTCACGGTACTAGTTCACTATCGGTCAGTCAGGAGTATTTAGCCTTGGAGGATGGGCCCCCCTTCTTCAAACAGGATTTCTCGTGTCCCGCTCTACTTTTTGAGTAAAATGTTAGCGTATTTTTAAGTACGGGGTTATCACCCTTTATTACTGGTCTTTCCAAACCATTCCTCTAATACCCTTAACAATAAATATACTCTAGGCTGCTCCCCGTTCGCTCGCCACTACTAAGGGAATCTCGGTTGATTTCTTTTCCTCGGGGTACTTAGATGTTTCAGTTCTCCCGGTTCGCTTCGTTAAACTATGTATTGATCTAACGATAGTGTAACGTATTACACTGGGTTGCCCCATTCGGGAATCGTCGGTTATCTCGCTTCATATCAGCTTACCGACGCTTTTCGCAGATTTGCACGCCCTTCTTCGCCTCTGACTGCCTAGGCATCCACCCTGTACGCTTTACTACTTAACCTTACAACCCAAAATTATCTTTAGGTTTTAAGTTATTACAATGATATACGTTAACTTTATATAACGCATAACTTTGTTATCTTAACTTTAACTTGATCTAGATTATTAAAGAGCAACTATTCCTTAATATATTTTTACTTTTAATATCAATATATTATAAAATAGTTTTTATATGGTGGAGCTAAGCGGGATTGAATTACTAACCTCATGCCTTATACGCAGGAGACTTCCCACTACATAAAAAATTAATAATATCATCATTATAATTTTTTAAATAAGATACAAATACTATAATTTTTTATTACTATAATACTATAATAGTCTATTATTTATGTTATTGTCAAGTTTTAGTGGACTTAAATCACCGACCTCACCCTTATCAGGGGTGTGCTCTAACCACCTGAGCTACAGACCCAACAAGATATAAAACTAAGCTAAGTTTAGTTTTACTTTTATCAGACAATTTGTGTGGACACCAGATAAATACTTATCTTTAGATAAGGAGGTAATCCAACCGCAGGTTCCCCTACAGTTACCTTGTTACGACTTCACCCCAGTCATGGTTCACAAAGTGGTAAGCGCCATCCTAAAGGTTAAGCTACCTACTTCTTTTGCAAAACACTCCCATGGTGTGACGGGCGGTGTGTACAAGGCCCGGGAACGTATTCACCGTAGCATTCTGATCTACGATTACTAGCGATTCCGACTTCATGGAGTCGAGTTGCAGACTCCAATCCGGACTACGACGTACTTTATGAGATCCGCTTACCCTCACAGGCTTGCTTCTCTTTGTATACGCCATTGTAGCACGTGTGTAGCCCTACTCGTAAGGGCCATGATGACTTGACGTCATCCCCACCTTCCTCCAGTTTATAACTGGCAGTTTCTTTTGAGTTCCCACCTTTACGTGCTGGCAACAAAAGATAAGGGTTGCGCTCGTTGCGGGACTTAACCCAACATTTCACAACACGAGCTGACGACAGCCATGCAGCACCTGTCTCAAAGTTACCCAAAGGGCACGTCAACATCTCTGCTAACTACTCTGGATGTCAAGAGTAGGTAAGGTTCTTCGCGTTGCATCGAATTAAACCACATGCTCCACCGCTTGTGCGGGCCCCCGTCAATTCATTTGAGTTTTAACCTTGCGGCCGTACTCCCCAGGCGGTCGATTTAACGCGTTTGCTCCGTAAGTCACAGTTTATAACTACAACCTACAAATCGACATCGTTTACAGCGTGGACTACCAGGGTATCTAATCCTGTTTGCTACCCACGCTTTCGCACCTCAGCGTCAGTCTTTATCCAGGGAGCCGCCTTCGCCACTGGTATTCCTCCAGATATCTACGCATTTCACCGCTACACCTGGAATTCTACTCCCCTCTATAAGACTCTAGGCTCTCAGTTTCAAATGCCGTTCCTAAGTTAAGCTCAGGGATTTCACATCTGACTTAAGAAACCGCCTACATGCCCTTTACGCCCAGTAATTCCGATTAACGCTCGCACCCTCCGTATTACCGCGGCTGCTGGCACGGAGTTAGCCGGTGCTTCTTCTGCGAGTAACGTCTATTAACAATATTCTTCGTATTGATTCATTCCTCCTCGCTGAAAGTGCTTTACAACCCGAAGGCCTTCTTCACACACGCGGCATGGCTGCATCAGGCTTTCGCCCATTGTGCAATATTCCCCACTGCTGCCTCCCGTAGGAGTCTGGACCGTCTCTCAGTTCCAGTGTGGCTGGTTATCCTCTCAGACCAGCTAGGGATCGTTGCCTAGGGGAGCCATTACCTCTCCTACTAGCTAATCCCATCTGGGTTCATCTAATGGCGCGAGGTCCGAAGATCCCCCGCTTTGGTTTTATAACATCATGCGGTATTAGCTATCGTTTCCAATAGTTATCCCCCTCCATCAGGCAGATCCCCAGATATTACTCACCCGTCCGCCGCTCGCCGGCAAAAATAGCAAGCTATTTTTCCGATGCCGCTCGACTTGCATGTGTTAGGCCTGCCGCCAGCGTTCAATCTGAGCCATGATCAAACTCTTCAATTTTATTTAATATTTTGTGTTTTAATATAAAAAATTTATCTTAATTATTTTGCATCAAAAACATACAAACAAAATAACTATAGATATATTTATATCTTTAGCACTTTATTCTTACTTTTACTTAGTATCTTTCAAAACTAAGCGATAGTATATTACTGGTGCCCACACAGATTGTCTGATAAATTATTAAAATAATATATTAATAATTTATCAGTATCTGTATAAACTGATTTTTTATAAAATATGAAAAAGTAAATTTAATGTTTATTAATATCTAGAGTTAAGATTTTTTATTCTTAAATTTTTTATTTTATTAGATATTTTTAAATAAATTATTATTGATTATTTTTCTAATAAAGTAGAGATTGCAAGAATCTATTTGAGAATAATATAATTTGAAATAAATTTTTTTATTTTTTATATTTATTTAAACTAATTTAGATTATTTATCTTTTTTTAATCATTGTAGGTAAATTAGCAAGACTATCTAATACCCAATCAGCAGCTGCTATAGCAGCTGCAGTTGTTTTCTTTCCGCTTCTTAATAATACTTTAGAAGTAACGTGTGCAGCTTGAGCAGCCTGCATATCTTCAATTGTATCTCCAGCCATATAAGAAGCGGCCATATTAATGTGCAACTCATTTTTTGCCCGTAGTAACATACCAGGTGATGGTTTACGACAATAACAAAACTGACGATATTTATCTGCATTACTTTTAGGGTGATGTGGACAAAAATAAATACCATCAAGATTTACACCATTATCAGCTAATGACCAATTCATCCATTTAGTTAAAGTTATAAACTGTGCTTCTGTAAATTTTTCCCTGGCAATACCAGACTGATTAGTCAATAGTACCAAAGCAAACCCCATAGCCTTTAATTTACGACAAGCCTCAATTACACCTTCTATAAATTGAAAATCATCAATTTTATATACGTACCCATAATCAATATTTATAGTACCATCTCGATCTAAAAATATCGCTGGAATAGATTGATTCATTTAGTAGTCCCTTGATACAGGGATAATTTATCTAGTATCATATTATTATTAATTATTTAATATTTTAAAAAGGCATTACCCATGTACTTAATTATTTGAATGACATTATTTATCTTCTTAACTATCAGGATATCTAAGTATTTAATGTAGATATTGATTATATTTAATTTTATTTTTATTTTTACAATAAACTTTATAGTAAAAAATTAGAATAATGTAATTAGATTTTTCTTACATTAGTAAAGTACTAAAACTAAAAGTAAGTAAAATTCATATTTCTATTAAATAGATCTATAATATTATCAGTGCTTCTGAAGTAGGAAGAGTATCTTAATTCTCCATGCAAACATGCTGAAGTATATCACTAGTAGTTGAGCATTAATTAATGAATAAGATTTCACCATAATTATTCATAAAGTAACTTATAAAGATTTAACGTTAAATTAAAATAATTTTTAACATTTTAATTTATTTTACCATACTATTGTGGTAATAATACTTTATTATTATAATTAAATAATTTACCTTATACTAAATAAATAGAAGAATAAGTAAATCACTAAATTTAGTTAGATTAATAGGTAAATAAAATACTATCCAATTAACTATTTCTAACAAATAAAAATAATGTATAGTTGTTATATGTTTTTTATCAAGTAATCCTAAAATTTTATTATATGATGAAATAACTTATAGTTATAAATCCTATAATAAATTATTCTACTATATTTTAAAATTATTAAAAGATATTAACTACTATTTGGAATTAACTATCTTATTAATCACTCATAAAATAAATATAACAAAACATATTTTAATCAAATTACTATAATTAATGTAAATAAATTAATTAAATAGATAGTATTAGTAAAAAATATTTTTTATTCATAAATACCTTTAGTATAATAATTTATTTAGCTACGTTACTTTTACATACTCCTAATGATTATAAAACAACATTTAATGTATAATCAGAATTAAATTATATTTTTTCTTATTGAAATTAGAATTACTGATTAATCTATTAATGTACCATTAATTTTGTAATTAGGATATCTCTTTAATATCAATATTAGTATTTTTAGTTTATAATTAGATTATATTAATAGAGTTAAATTTGACATTATGTTAGTTAAAATATACAATGAAGCATAAAAAGGATGAATTACTATTATATTTTTATAGTACTATCATATAAAAGTAGATACTTCAGATTATATCTAAAATAATTATTTAGTTACTATACTAAAGTATTTAGTAAGCATCAATAACTTTATTTCTAATTTTTTAGTTTTATTAGTAGATTACTGTTAAGTATTACTATATTTATTTTATCTATAACAAATAATTTTAAATACTACATTGTATAAATTATTACCCACGCTAGTTAATATTTTATTTTATTATTTTATTATTTTATTATCTTACTAGTATAGATTATTTATTTTACTCGTTTATAATTAGTACTTTTATTAATCTAGTAGGTTCTATTATACTATTATCCATAAGTACTGTTCTTTTATTACATGTATAACTAAGAATATATTAGAAATCCTATTTGATTTAATTCAAATAGTCTAAGTAATAGGGGTTATACCATTATTAATTTTTAAAAAAGTGTTATCACCTTAAAGAGTTACCTAGTTTAGTTAATGTAGTGATTATTATTTTAATTATTCTAATTAGTTATATATTACTGGAAGAAAACTATTGTACTAGGTTAGTTATATTACCTATCAATATGGATATACAAGTTATAATTATATAGTAATAAATACTGCATTAGTATTGCACCACTTTAATCTGTCTAATATAATTTACTGATAATTAAATCATTAATATCTTAAATTATCAGTAATATGTTTACTTTGAATATCCACTAAAATATCATGAATGATGCTTAAATGAAAATAAATCAAAAAAAATACTATCATTTTATATTTATAGTCGAAGTTCAAATATTATTTAAATAATTTCATAAAAAATAGAGAAATAATATCATATTATAGTTTTTTACATAGTACTTTAATTTAATCTTATTTATTATTAATATAATAGGAATTATGTAACATAATCACTTTAGTGATAAATATTAATTAGTATTAATACTAATCACTGTTTTAATAACAAACTTATATAGTTCTTTTTATAGTTAAAAAAATTAATGATTACATTGGGTTTATATTTAATGAAATTTCATAGAATATTACAAATTTTAAATAGGTTTTGAGAATTACTAATTATCGACCCATTAACTTATATTAAATAGAAAAATATGTTTATAAAATTAAAATCTACCTAGTAATTAGTATATTAATTAGTTCTTTAATTCTTATAACTTATAGATAAAAAGAAGAAGATTATAATATATTAAGATCAGTGTTATAAATACTTCTGGGTAAGTAGATACATAAATTATTAAAAAGTAACTAGGATAGTATAGTTTAAATGCATAACTTATAATTTTTAATAATTATATACTACTTAATAAAGTGCTTAATAAGAATAATATTAATGTTAATATTTTATAATATACTCTTTATTTAGGTTAATAAATTGAAGATTAAAATTATAAATTAGTATGATTAGTTATGTTTTTTGTTTGTCATATTATTTTATTCAAAAAACTAAATTATTAGATAAACTAAATCTAACTCAAAAATAGTTCTACTTAATAATTCTTTTAGTCTTAATCGTACTTTATTACTATCACAAAAACAAGACTTACTAAAACTAAAAAATAATACTATCCTATTTTCTATTATTTTAAATGTAATAAAGTGCTAAAATATAAAATTTATTGATTTAGAAATTCCTCAATTACTATATTATTTAATAATTAGTAAAGTTACCTCATAATGATTAATAATATTTACAGTAGTTAGATTAATTTAATATTGATTAATATAATTTGTTATTAAAAAATTAAGATTTACTTTATGTTAATTTGATTACTACTTACACACATAATAAAGAAACAAAAATATAAAAAATTTATTGAGACCTATTAATCTAATAAAGTATCACTATAGCTAATAAAATTTTTAATAGCAGTTTAATAAAGAACTAGTTAGATTATTTATGATAATTCTATAGAAAACTAATAATTAAATGTAAAATTATTAGTTTTCTATAGAATTATCATAAATACTACAACTTAAAATAAATAGAGTGTAGTAATTACTATGTACAACGAGTACATGAAAATTATAAGTGCTATACAATATAGAATATGTAGCACGTAACAGATTTTATAAGAAATAATTTTTAATTTTTATGGTAACTAATACATCATGCGCACCAGTCGATATCTACTTGCTACACTAAAAGAAATTCCTGCTAATGCTGAAATTAGTAGCCACCAAATGATGCTACGCGCAGGTATGATACGTCAATTAGCTACAGGACTTTATACTTGGCTACCAACTGGTATTCGAGTATTAAGAAAAGTCGAAAATATTGTACGTGAAGAGATGAGTAAAGTTGGGGCAATTGAAGTGTCTATGCCAATAGTGCAACCAGCAAGTCTCTGGCAAGAAACTGGGCGTTGGCAAGGATATGGTTCTGAACTACTACGTTTTATTGATCGTAATAAGCGACATTTCGTACTTGGTCCTACCCATGAAGAGGTAATAACTGATTTTATTCGTAACAATATTCATTCATATACACAATTGCCTCTTAACCTTTTTCAAATTCAAACTAAGTTCCGTGATGAAGTGCGACCACGTTTTGGTGTAATGCGTGCTCGTGAATTTCTAATGAAAGATGCTTATTCTTTCCATACTACAAAAACATCTTTACAAGAAACTTATGATGCTATGTACGCCGCGTACAAAAAAATTTTTACTCGTATTGGTTTAGATTTCCGTGTAGTATTAGCTGACACTGGTTCAATTGGTGGCAATATTTCTCATGAATTTCAGGTATTAGCAGATAGTGGTGAGGATGATATTGTTTTCTCAACTAAATCTAATTTTGCGACAAATATTGAACTAGCTGAAGCAGTAACACCAATACAGACACGAGCAATAGCTACTGAAGACTTACGTATTATTGATACGCCATATGTAAAAACTATTGCTGATCTAGTAGCGCAGTTTAAAATACCGATCGAAAAAACAGTAAAAACGTTCTTTGTGCATGCATATAAAACAGAAACAAACAGACATAAACTGATTGCGTTGTTACTACGCGGTGATCACCAGCTTAATAAAATAAAAATAGAAAAATTACCTCAAGTTGCCGTTCCACTTATTTTTGCTAATGATCAAGAAATTCGAGAATGGGTAAATACAAAATTAAGTTCTTCAGGGCCAATTAACCTAATATCTTCATCTATTATTGCTGACCGCTCTGTTGCTATAATGAGTGATTTTAGTGCTAGCACTAATATTAATAATAAACATTATTTTGGTATTAATTGGGATCGTGATTTACCATTACCGCAAGTGGCAGATATCCGTAATGTACAAGAGGGTGATAATAGTCCTGATGGACAAGGAACATTACAGATTAAACGTGGCATTGAAGTTGGTCATATCTTTCAACTAGGCAATAAATACTCAGAAGTAATGAAAGCAACGTTGCAATGTAAAGATTCCACTAATCAAATGATAATAATGGGTTGTTATGGTATTGGTTTATCTCGTGTAGTTGCTGCTGCTATTGAGCAACACCATGATAATCGTGGTATTATTTGGCCAGATACAATTGCTCCATTTCAGATTGCTATCATACCAATTAACATGCATATTTCTTCTCAAGTAAAAGAATTTACGGAAAAATTATACAAAAATTTAATTAATCAAAATATTGAAGTTATTATAGATGATCGCCTAGAAAGTCCAGGTATAATGTTTGCTGATATGGAATTAATTGGCATACCACATCGTGTGGTAATTAGTGATCGTACTTTAAAAAATAAAAAAGTAGAATACAAAAATCGCAGTGCTAATAAAAAAGATAATCCAGAACTAATATCAATTAGTGAAATTACTGATTTTATAATTAAAAAATTAAGTAATAATATATTAAAATAATATGATATTATCTACATAAATTAATTATAATATTACTATATTAATAGTATGCTAGGATTAATAAATTATAGGAACTTCATGTTATTATGTTTATATCAAATACTATTTTATCTTATTCAACCATTAATATGGCTATATTTACTATTACGTAGTCATAAAGTTCCTGTTTATCGTCAACGTTGGGGGGAACGCTATGGTTTTTGTACTGGTAAGGTAGTAGCTAATGGTATTTTATTACATTCCGTTTCAGTTGGCGAAACATTAGCAGTTATTCCATTAATTAAAGCCTTGCGTTACCATTACCCTAATATGCCAATTACAGTAACTACCATGACTCCCACAGGATCTGAACTGGTAAAATCTATTTTAAATAATAAAGTTTATCATGTATATTTACCCTATGATCTTCCGTGTGCTATAAATCGTTTTCTTAATGAACTTAATCCCCATTTAGTAATTATCATGGAAACTGAATTATGGCCAACACTAATTTATACATTATATCGTCGATCTATCCCATTAATCGTCGTTAACGCGCGCCTTTCAGAACGTTCAGCAGCGCGTTATCGAAAATTAGGTTACTTTATTCGCCAGATGTTGCAGCGTATTACTTTAGTTGTCGCACAATGCCATGAAGATGGAGAGCGTTTTATTTCTCTGGGATTAAAGCGCTGTCAACTCAATATCATAGGTAACCTAAAATTTGATATTACTATTACGCCAGAACTAGCTACTAATGCCGCTAATTTACGTAGTAAATGGGCACCACATCGACCAGTATGGATAGCTACTAGTACTCATAATGGTGAAGAAATACTGTTATTATCCGCATATCGTAAATTATTATTAATGCATCCAAATCTATTACTAATTCTAGTACCACGACATCCTGAACGTTTTTCTATAGTAATAGAACTGGTTAAAAAAGCTGGTTTGAATTATATATTACGTAGCTGTAATAAAATTCCTTCAGCTAATATTCAGGTTGTTATTGGCGACACTATGGGTGAGCTTTTACTATTATATGGCATCGCTGATATTGCTTTTATTGGTGGAAGTTTAGTAAAATATGGCGGACATAATCCATTAGAAGCTGCCGCTCATTCTATACCTATCCTTATGGGGCTATATACTTTTAATTTTAAAGAGATTTGTACTAAATTAATAAAAGCAGAAGGGTTAATTACAGTTACTAATATCTTATCATTAGTGCAGAAAATAAATTTTTTACTTAGTGATAAAAATCGCCTTTTTTATCATGGACAACAAGCTATTAATGTTTTGTATAAAAATCAGGGAGCATTGCAACGTTTATTATGTTTGTTAGTCCTTTATCTACGCCCATATAATCATTAAGTTTTTTATAAAATTTATTATGTACTATACATTTTTATAATAAAATATTTTTGTTTTTTATATGCTTATACTATGGATTATTACCTTCTAAGTATCTTAACTTTGTGGTATTATCTATATTTTAAAATAAATTTATTCAACTTTTAGTAAAATACTCTATTCATTATTTAATGATTTATTGTAATAATTTTATTATCTATATTTTATATATGAAATATATCTTCTCAAGAAACTAAATCTTTAATTATTTAATTTTATATTATTAAAATTTTAAGCTACCTATTTTATTGTATAGTATCAATATTAATAATGTAAAAAATATTATTAGTACTTTACTAATAAAAAATAATATTTACTAAAAACTAACAATTTAGATATTAATAATAGATTTATTATAATTAATATTTATTTAAAATAAACATAACATTAAAATTAAAGAAGATAAAAATAATTAATATTATTCTAATATTTTAATATTAATTATTTTTATCTTACACATCAAGTAATAAGATCTACACTATACTTAACTAGTAGATAAGTATAAATAAATAACATTAGTTAAAAACTCATATATTTAGATAATTATTTATTAATAATTCTTAATTATCTATGAGAATATCATAGTTATTTTTTCTATTATTTAAAACTATAAGATAAGTAATAATTATGCATCAAAAGTAATATATAGCATCAGCGTATACTTATTAATGCTACTAAATACTGTTTAAACCAACAAAAACATAAAAAATTTTATTAAAAATAAAAGATATACCTTAAAACTAAGTAATCGTTAATAAAAAGTAAAGCAGTTACCTATATAACTGTTATTAATAAAAGACATTATAATTTTAGGTTACTTAATGGTTTTATATATAAATATATCTTATAATTAAAATAATGATAGATATAGATTACTTGGGACTAATAAAATTCATTTAAACTTAATATCACTTAAAAAATAAAGAAAAAATTTTTTAGTACTAAAAGATAACTTAATTATAACTTATTAAGTTGTATGTATTAAATAAAATACTATTAGTATAATTAATTAATCTAAAATTATATTAGATTATTGCTAAAATATGTAATAATGATTTAAATTAAGATATGATCTAATTATAGTAATTTATAATATAAAATTAGATAAATAAGAGTTTTCAAAGAAATAATAAAAAAATAAAATAATATTTTTCAACTATATTAATATCGTAACTTTTACGCTACCACTAAAGTTTACTCAGTACGATTTTATTAGTAATTATTAATAGATAATAATCCGTACTTAAATAAATTTTCTAGCTTGCTTTATAAATTAATAATATATGTAATATATAATTACTAACCTGGATTTATAGGCAATATATAATTAGTAAAGAATTAAATTAATCTAGATGCTACTGCATACATATCTAAGAAAAGCGATACTACTAGTTTTAGCATTTATAAATATAAAATATATATTAAAATAATCTATATGATAAATTTAATTAATAAATAACTAATCTTAAAGTTTATGAAAGTAAGTTACTTATTAAAAATTTATAGTATTATCATATAATTTTGCTAATATTCAGATAAATAATAGAATAATTCAGCAAATTATTCTTTACTAAGAAAAGCTTTTAAGCTACTAGCTAACCTAATTATTAATAGTATTATTTAGATTAAAAATCTCGAATAATAAGATAAAATACTTAGTATATGGCTAATTCTTATTAGCTATAAAGCATAATAAGATGATAATATGTAAGTTAACAACAATGATAATACCTAGTTAAACTTACTTTTTATATTACTAATCCAATGTTATTAAAATAAAAGTATGAATTATCAGTTTAATTTTTTTATAAAAGCATTAAGTATTATTAGTCTAAAACGTATAAAATATAAAAAATTATATATACATACAAGTATATGAAAGATATAAGTACTAAGTAATGTAAAATTTGTAGTACGTAATAGGATTATGATAAGAAAATATTATTTATAGTTAAAAGCAAGATAGTATATCAATGAAATAAAATACTAAATTACTTATAAAGTGTTAGGAGAGTTAATTGATTTATTAATAATTTTATAATAAAAACAAATCTAATAATGAATTAAGAAATAATTTTCCTTTTTCAGTAATTTGCCAATATTTATTAGTCTCTTCCAAATAACCTTTAACTATAGCTTGTTCAATAGGAAAACGAATCGTGCTTTCTGTTAATCCTGTTAAATTACAGAAATCAATACGGGGTATCCTTTCTAATAAACGAAAACGATTCATAAAAAATTCAAATGGACGTTCAGTTTTTTTAACATTATACTGTTGATTTTTATATTTACCTTGCATAAATTTACGTGGATACTTTGTTTTTATTATACGTAATATTTGACTATCATTAAAGGTTATTTTACTATGAGCACCACAACCAATACCAAGATAATCACCAAAACGCCAATAATTTAGATTATGTTGACATTTATGGCCCGGTTTGGCATACGCTGAAATTTCATATTGCTGATAACCTGCATTGCTTAAAATATAATGCCCTTGTTGAAAAATTTCCCATAATGTATCTTCGTCTGGTAAAATAGGAGGATGAGAGTTAAAATTAGTATTTGGTTCAATAGTAAGTTGATACCAAGAGATATGAGATGGATTTAAGATAATTGTTTTATAAAGATCTTCAATAGCTTCTAAAAATATTTGATTAGGTAATCCATACATTAAATCTAGATTAAAACTACGTAATTGTAACATTTTTACTAAAATTGCTGTTTGTTTAGCTTCATTACTATTATGCATACGTCCAATTTGCATAAGTTTACGGTTGTCAAAACTTTGTACGCCAACAGAAATACGGTTAACTCCAGCATGTTTGTAATGACTAAAATAATCTGATTCAATTACACCTGGATTTATTTCCATTGTTATTTCAGCATATTTTACTAATGGTAATCGCTCCCTTATACCTTGTAATAATTGCTGTATTGCTTCAGCACTTAGTAAATTTGGGGTACCACCACCAATAAAAATAGTGCTAATTTCTCTTCCATTGACAAGTGGTATATCAGCATCAAGGTCAGCTAGTAAATGCTTAACGTATTCTTCATGAGGAATTTTTCCTTTTAATATATGAGAGTTAAAATCGCAATAAGGACATTTTTGTATGCACCACGGAATATGAATATAAAGACTTATTAATGGTAATTGAATCATTTTTAAAAGTATTTAACAATAATTTTTGATGTTTAAGAATAATAAAAGATACCTATTTTATATCTTTGAATTCTAATACATAATAGTAGAATTAAAAAATATAAAAATAGAATAATAACTAAAATTCTTCATTACCTATTTTATCATAAATTATTTTTTCTTACTAATAACTGTGTAGTATGAATGGAATTAGATTAGTCATATGACATATAAATCAATACGAAATAAAACTGTATTCTTTATTATTAGTTAAATATATCTTTCATACTAATTAGTAGCTTCTTTATATTTTTTGCTATCACTAACATGATAATTATCAATATAGTGAGTTAAAAATATTTCTAGTACTCTCTTAATACATTTATAATTAAATTAGAGTTATTGGTAATAGAAAGAGAAATTTATAATTATATGAGACAATGCGTTTTTAAAATAGCTTTTTAATAAGTAAGGCTATGGTCTTTAATATAGATAATATTTCATTATTTACATAATAATACGTAAATTATAACCAAATAGCGAGTCTACTAATTATATTGCTTTATCTAAATTATTAGAGACTAATAAAATTTTTTACATTAATAAATTTTAATTAATTAATCTAGTTTTTCTGCGAAATTATTTTCTATTAAATTCTGAATCTTTTTGAGAGGCACTTAGATAAATAAGATAGATAAAAATGCATAATATTTTATATATAAAAAAGAGTAAATAAAGATTCTAAACTTATTTTTAATAAAGTACTTGGTTAAAATACGATTAATATAAGAGAATTAAGATAAGTTTTTTAGAGAGCTAACCATAGCTCACCGAGTAAATCTATTCCTAGATAATTTATTGTATATAAAATTAATATTACTATTATTGGAGAAAAATCAATACCATTTATCAATGGAATAATACAACGAATCGGGATTATCAGTGGTTCAGTTAATTGATATAATAGATAATCTATTGAACTATAACCTTGGCTAATCCAACTCATTAATGTCCTAATTGTCATCATCCAAAAAATAAGATGACCTACTGCTTTAATTAAAGAGATAATACTTAATAAAAGATTATAGGGATTCAATACAATACTTTTCTCTTGAATTAATAATAACAACGGATACTTTATCGTTATTAGTAAAAATACTAGTAACAATGATGCTGTATCGATTACTCCTAATGATGGCAGTATTTTACGTAAAGGAGAAACAAATAATTGAGTAAATTTTATTATAGATTGCGCAAATGGGTTACAAAAATCATTATGAATCCATTGCATCCAGATTCGTAATAATAATAACATAACGTAAATATCAATGATAGTTTTAGTTAAAAAAATTAATGTTAGCATAAATGATTTTTAATCCTTAATTGCATTAAATTTTTACAAAACCTATTATATGATATGCATTCTTATTCAAAAATTATAACTAAAATAATTTTTCCATTTCTTCTCCACGAAAGGTTGCTGCTTGCATAGCACAAGAAATAATGCCAGATAAATCTTGTTCTTTAAAAACCTTTAATGCTGCTGCTGTAGTACCTCCTTTAGAGGTAACTTGTTCACGTAATTTAGATAAAGGTAACTGTGAATTAGCTTCAACTAGTGCTAAAGCACCAGATGCTGCTTGTTGTACTAGTAACCGTGCTGTTGCTTCATTAAACCCCTGCTTAATAGCTTGTTGTTGCATAGCTTCCATTAATAAGAAAAAATAAGCGGGGGCACTACCAGTAGTAGCAATAACTTTATTAATATCTTGTTCGCTTTTTAGCCAACAAATTTTACCAATTGAACATAAAAGATATTCTGTAAAATTACGATCTGCCTGATTAATATGTGTTGGCGCAAATAAACCACTCATTCCTTTTCTTACTAACACAGGCATATTTGGCATAACACGAATTATATTAAGTTTATCGCCTAATAAATCGTAAAAACGTGAAATTTTAATTCCAGCAGCAACTGATAAGATTAATTTGTTAGAAAAATTAATTCCTCCATCCTGTAGAGACTGGCAAACTTCAATCATAACTTGTGGTTTTACTGCTAATATAATAACTTCTGCTTGTTGAGTTGAAGCAATATTATTACTACTATTTGTAATATTAAATTCTTTAGATAAGGCATTACGTTTATCAGCAGAAGGAGCACAAACACTGATTTTCGTAGCAGGATAACCACTAAAAATTAATCCTGAAATAATTGCACGAGACATATTTCCTGCACCAATAAAAACAATTTTACGATTTTTCATAGAAGTATCTCTTTAGATTAAAGTTTTATCCTACAAATTATATAATATAATTACTTTTATTAAAATTATGATATATAAATAGAGTTTAATACAAAACTTTATGTAATTATCTACACTAAAAGTAACACTACTAATTTACATCAAAGTGCTAATAGCATAAATAAAAGTAACTTTTAGCTTTTATTTCTAAATTAAGCGCATCCATTTAAAAATAATTCTTTTAGCTCTAAAAAATCTATTTTTTAAAATTTTTTAGTTAATGTTAATAATATTTTTTATTAATGAATTATTGTAAGCTCTAATAATATATCTAAAATAATCAATAAATACTTTTTTGCTGACTACTATAAATCATGTACTAAAATCTACTATGTATTATTTTATTGCTGATATTAATTTTGATTAAAAAATTTAACATAAGCGTATTAACTAAATATTACTATTTAATTATTAAGCTATTTTTAGATTACCATTGATATAAAATTAAGTAAAATACTTTAATAAAAACTTTTATTTAAATATATTTAATTAAAGAAGTATTATTCTAATATTTAATTCTATACAAAATAATAAATTTTTCTATTTCTTTATGAATATAGCTTTTACTAAAAATAAGTTTTTAACTAAGAAAACCCCTTAATAAATACGTAGATTTAATTTTTTTACTTACCATAAATAAAATACTTCTTTGAAAAAAATATGTAGTTTTACATTATTAATATAATCTATTTTCTCATATTATATATATTTTATTAAATAAGTATTACCTCGTACTCATATAGACTAAGAGTCTATAATAAATTTTAATTAGTTTGTTATTTTTAATATAAAACATAAGATATTTAATCTATAATTTTATAGCTATTATAAACCACGAGTACATACTAATATATGTTAATAGCGCTTATAACAATAAAATTTGTTAAATAACAGCCAAACGCAAATATTATAGCAGCAACTTTAAATAAAAAACAATGTTTAAACTTATAACAGATAAAACATAAGTTCTTATAAAATAATTAATAAATATTAATCTTAATTAATATTTATTAACAAAAGTATTCAACTTATATAGTATTAACTATATAGAAAAAGAATAGTTCAATTTTTGATTACAATAAAATTTAATAATTAAAAAATAATTTTTTAGTAACAATAAAAATTACTTATTATTTTATATTTAGTATTTAGTTATTATCACAAAATAAACACCTTAATTATTCTTATAATAATATTAACTAATGTAGCAAAAGATAATTTAATTTTAGTAATAGGTACTGCTAGCAATAGTAAATCGATTATATTAAACGCTATTATTAGGCTATTCATTAGTAGGGTAGATTACATACAGTAAGGATTTTATAACGCAACTTAAATAAAGTTATAAAAAATAAAAGATATTTTATATTAATTTTTTATTTAAAATTTTTTGGATTAGTCTTTTTATATGTAATAAAACTAATTTAATAATCGCAGGGAATAAATTTAAAAACTCTTATTTATCTAATTTTTATGCTATAAATTACTGTAGTTAAATTATATCTTAATTTAAACTATTATTCTTTATTTCAGTAAAATATAATATAACTTTAAATTGTTTAATCATATTAATAGCATTTTATTTAATGTATACTAGCTAATAAATTATAATTAAGTTATCTTTTAGTGTAAAAGATTTTTTTATTTTTTAAGTGATATTAAATTTAAATAAATTTTACTAGTCTTAAATAATTTATATCTATTACTATTTTAATTTTAAGATATATTTATATATAAAGCTCTTGAATAATCTAAAATCATAATATCTTTTATTAAAAATAGTTATATAGGTAACTAATTTGCTTTTTTATTAATAATTACTTAGTTTTTAAGGTATGTCTTTTCTAATTAATTTAAAGAAATTCTATTTATTATTAATATATCTTATAGTAAAATTTAATGTATTTTAATACGTAATAGATTTTTATATTTAAGTAATGTCACTATTATATCTATTTATTAGTAATTTTATTAGGTGCCATTAAAGTTTAATTTATTTAACTTACTACCTTAGATTAGTGTTTTCTATATTACAGATATTGCTATTCGTATATATCTAGGATTTTTACTGTATAAGTGTTGGCTAGATAATACCATAACTAATGAACGTAATGCTAAATTCTAAGTTAGTTAAAAGCAATATAATTATATTAAAATTATTATATAGTCTAAGTGTAAGATTATATATATTATATTTAAAGAATTAAAAATAAAAAATTTATGATATAATAAATTAATTTTTCTTATTAGTCATAACTATTCTTAAGATTAGTATTTTATAAGATAACATTAGTTTCGAGGTTTATTAATAAACTGTTATCTTGTCATCTATAATATCAAGGAGTAGAATAATGTAGTTTTATCTTAAGTTGCTGAATTAGAGATTGGCACTTATCTTAATTTTGTTATATGGAGTGATACAATGTCTCTAAATACTGAAATAAAAGCTAATATTATTATTAAGTTTGGTCGTAATACTAATGATACTGGTTCTAGTGAAGTTCAGATTGCACTTTTAACTGCTCAAATTAACCATTTGCAAAAGCATTTTGCTAAACACAAAAAAGATCACCATAGTCGTCGTGGTTTACTGCGTATGGTAGCTAGACGTCGTAAACTTTTAGATTACCTAAAATACACAAAGATAGAGTTTTATTCTACTTTGATTGAAAGTTTAGGTTTGCGTCATTAGTTGACCTAATTTTAGAAGAAAGGGGCCAATCTAGGCCCCTTTCTTCTGATAACTATTTATTATTAAACACCCTCATTAAGTAATAAGGATGCTATTTTGTTAAATCCAACTATCCGTAAGTTTCAATACGGCCAATATATCGTAACCATTGAAACTGGCATGATAGCACGCCAGGCATCAGCCGCTGTAATGGTTAGTATCGATGATACCACAGTATTTATTGCTGTTGTAGGTCAAAAAAAAACTAAAGCTGATCAAAATTTTTTTCCGCTAACAGTTAATTATCAAGAACGAGCATATGCTGCTGGACGTATCCCAGGTAGTTTTTTTCGCCGCGAAGGCCGTCCAAGTGAGAGTGAAACTTTAATTTCACGTCTCATTGATCGTTCAATTCGTCCATTATTTCCAAAAGAATTTCTTAATGAAGTTCAAATTATTGCAACTGTTATGTCAGTAAATTCAGAAATTAACCCAGATATTGTCGCAATGATAGGGGTTTCTGCTGCTCTTTGTCTTTCAGGTATTCCATTTAATGGTCCTATAGGTGTAGCACGTGTTGGTTTTATTGATAATAAATATTTACTTAACCCGACAACAACAGAATTAAAAACTAGTCGTCTTGATTTAGTTGTTGCTGGCACTCCTGACGCAGTATTAATGGTTGAATCAGAAGCTGATATCTTAAGTGAAGATCAAATGTTAGGCGCTATAGTTTTTGGTCATCAGCAACAACAAATTATTATTAAAAATATTAATGCTATGGTTGTAGATGTTGGCAAAACTAAATGGGAATGGCAACCAGAAAAAATCAATCAAGAGTTATATAAATTCATTAAAGAATTAGCAATTAATCCATTTAAAAACGCTTATTATATTATTGAAAAACAAGAACGTTATACTGAAATTAATGCTATCAAAATTAAAATTATTAATGAGCTATTAGAAAAAGATAAAACCTTAAATATATTAAAAATTCAAGATATTTTAGATGATATTGAAAAAAAACTAGTTCGTGATCGTGTGTTAACAGGTAAATCACGTATTGATGGTCGTTCAAAAGATATGATACGTAACTTAGATATACGTATTGGTATTTTACCCCGTACTCATGGATCTGCACTCTTTACCCGCGGTGAAACACAAGCGCTAGTTACGACTACTTTAGGTACTACCCGTGATGCACAAAGTATTGATGAATTAACAGGGGAACGTACTGATACATTCCTACTACATTATAATTTTCCTCCATATTGTGTTGGTGAAACTGGAATGATAGGATCACCTAAACGTCGCGAAATCGGTCATGGTCGCTTAGCTAAACGTGGTTTATTAGCTGTGATGCCAGATCAAAAGATCTTCCCTTATACTATACGTGTTGTTGCAGAAATTACTGAATCTAATGGCTCTTCTTCTATGGCCTCTGTTTGTGGTGCTTCTTTAGCTTTGATGGATGCTGGTATTCCAATTAAAGCAGCTGTAGCTGGGATTGCTATGGGCTTAATCAAAGAAGGTGAAAATTTTGTTATCCTATCAGATATCCTTGGAGATGAAGATTATCTTGGTGATATGGATTTTAAAGTAGTTGGTAGTAGCCAAGGAATAACAGCATTACAAATGGATATTAAAATTGAAGGTATAACTCGTGAAATTATACATAAAGCATTATATCAAGCAAAAAAAGCACGTTTACATATTCTAGATATAATGGAAGAGGCAATTAGCACTTCTCGTAGTGATATTTCAAAATTTGCACCTCGTATTCATACTATCAAAATTAATCCTAATAAAATTAGGGAAGTTATCGGTAAAGGAGGTTCAGTGATTCGCTTATTAACTGAAGAAACTCGTACTACTATTGAAATTGAAGATGATGGCACCATTAAAATTGCAGCAACAGATAACGAAAAAGCAAAATATGCTATTCGTCGTATTAATGAAATTACTACCGAACTTGAAATTGGATGCATATATTCAGGTAAAGTTACTCGTATCGTTGATTTTGGTGCTTTTATTACTACTAGAAACGGGAAAGAAGGTCTGGTTCATATTTCTCAAATTATTAATAAACGTGTAGATAAAGTAACTGATCATCTACAAATAGGACAAGTAGTATCAGTTAAAGTAATGGAAATTGATCGCCAAGGTCGCATACGTCTTAGTATTAAGGAAGCCCTTACTACTAATAGTAATGTTTCTAGTTTAGAAAACCTAAGCTTAAATTTAGATACAGAAATAAATAGTACTCTAAAACAGAATAAACCCTAACACAAAGTAAATAGCGCCACTCTAGACTTCTTATATTTAACTGTAGTTAATTAGATAAAATCATATTTAAGTAAAAATGAAGAATACTAGATTATATTTATTTTTAAAAATTAAAAAATGAAACTTCTCTTATACTAGTATTATTCGTCGTACTAATTATATTAATAGGATTAAGTGATTATTATTAGTATAAATACGAAATTTAATTATTTTAATCTAAGCTATTACAAGAGGAAGTTATTTAACTTAAATAGAGTAAATTTTTATCAGTTAATATTTAATGGATGATGAATGCGTACAGCTTTTATATTAATATAAAATACTATATAATAGATGTAGATTATGAATATTTACGTAAAATAATTTTTGTAAATATTAATTTTTATCCTATATAATAAAGGTTTTTAACTATCTGAGAATTTATTTATATAAATAGGTAACTTTAATACTACTTATAAACTATTTATTCTATGTTAAAATTTAATCTAATTTATAATTATACACATTTAAATTGGGGTGTTTTTTCTATTACAGTAATTCTTTTCTATTAACGCTGAAAATTAGTAAGCACTTTATGAAGATACTCTAAATAATCCCTTCCATATAAAAATTGGTCAGAGGATAATAAGGACGGATATTATCAAATTTATTTTAGCAAAATTAAAGAAAATCTTGCTGAAAAAATTCAAGGAAGACGTAATAGATAATACTTCTCTCGCTGAGCATCTAAGTAAAACTAACTTCTATTTAAGAATATATTACCTAAATTAAAGAAACAAAAGTATTACTTGTATATTATTTACATTAATAGTAACTAACAATATTTATAATTTTATTGAATATTAATATGTATTATTAGACCTAATACTTTAAGTTAAAAATAAAACATCCTATTAAAATTACATCAATAAGAGATATCTTTTAAAACTTTAGTGAACGAGTTACTATCAAATATTTTAAAAGAAATCTATTAACTAACAAGCAATTATTATTCTGATATATTTTATTTTTATTAATGAAATTATCTTAATATAAGGTAGCTTTGTTATTTGTTTTATAATCTAAATCGAGCCAGTTAAAACTTTTCAATGAAAACAATAGAAAATTTTTTCGACAAGTTATGTAGACTGGCCACCATTGCTAATGAGGCATTTATACGTGACTACTGAATTTGAAACCTCTTTTACTAATTTAGGACTATCTGTTCCTATTATTACTGCTCTTACTGATTTAGGATATGAAAAACCATCTCCAATCCAACTACAATGTATCCCACAATTATTAAATGGTTATGATGTTCTTGGTATGGCACAGACTGGTAGTGGTAAAACTGCAGCCTTTGGATTACCACTATTACATAATATTAAAGCGAACATTAAATCTCCACAAGTGCTAGTTTTAGCACCAACACGTGAATTAGCCATTCAAGTTTCTAAAGCATTAACTAATTTTTCTAAATATATTAAAGGAGTTAATGTTGTAGCACTCTATGGTGGTCAACGTTATGACATTCAATTACGTGCGTTACGCCAAAAACCACAAGTTATTGTTGGCACTCCAGGTCGCCTATTAGATCACTTAAAACGGGGTAATCTTGATCTATCTAGTTTAAGTGGTTTAGTATTAGATGAAGCAGATGAAATGTTACGCATGGGTTTTATTGAAGACGTAGAAACTATTATGGCGCAAATCCCGGCGGAACACCAAACTGCCCTGTTCTCTGCTACTATGCCAGATGTTATTCGTCGTATTACTCGCCGTTTTATGAAAGAACCAAAAGAAGTACGTATTCAATCAAATACGACAACTCGTCCAGATATTAATCAAAGTTACTGGATAGTTTATGGCGGTATGCGTAAGAATGAAGCGCTAGTACGTTTTTTAGAATCTGAAGATTTTGATGCAGCTATTATTTTTGTACGTACAAAAAATGCAACACTAGAGGTTACTGAGATTTTAGAAAATTATGGTTATAATAGCGCAGCCTTGAATGGTGATATGAATCAGGCACTACGTGAGCAGACATTAGAGCGTTTAAAGGACGGGCGCCTAGATATTTTAATCGCAACTGATGTTGCTGCTCGCGGTTTGGATGTTGAACGTATTAGTTTAGTAATTAATTACGATATTCCAATGGATGCAGAATCTTATGTTCATCGTATTGGCCGTACAGGTCGCGCGGGCCGTACAGGTCGTGCTTTACTATTTGTTGAGCACCGTGAGCGCCGTTTATTAAGTAATATTAAACGTATAATAGATTCAACTATTACTGAAGTTGAATTACCTAATACGAAATTACTTAGTGAACGCCGACTAGCTAAGTTTTCTACGAAAGTAAGCCAGCAACTAGAAAGTCGTGATTTAGATCAATATCGTGCATTACTAGCTAAATTACAGCCAGAAGAAAGCTTTGATATAGAGATGCTAGCAGCAGCATTATTGAAAATGGCACAGGGTGAACGGCCACTTATTTTACCACCCGAAGCTCCGCGTCCACGTTATGAAACACGCTATCGTGATTATAATAGGGAACGCCGTTTCGATAATCGAGTAGGTAACGACCGCCCAGTAAGACGTGAACATCGTGATATTGGCGATATGGAATTGTATCGTATTGAAGTAGGTCGTAATGATGGTGTGGAAGTTCGTCATATTGTTGGTGCTATAGCTAACGAAGGTGATATCAGTAGCCGTTATATCGGTAATATTAAATTATTTCCTGCATATTCAACTATTGAACTACCAAAAGCAATATTAAAAAATACCTTTTCACATCTTACTCGTACTCGTATTTTAAATAAGCCTATAAATATGCAACTATTAGGTGACGTGCAACTACGAGAACATGAACACAATGAGCGTCGTAGTAGCAATCGTCTATTTGGGACTGAAAATGTTGCTCCGTATCGTTCTTATAGTAGCGAACGTAGTGAAAATAATGGTAAACGTAGTCGTAATAGTCGTGATGCTTTACGTTTTACATCTCGTGGTAGTGATACGGCAGTTTCTGTAGCACCAACACAGTCTCGTTTTACTAATGTATAATAATTAGATTATCTTAAACAGTAATGAAAACCAGCTTCTAGACTGGTTTTTATTAAAATTCATTTACCTAGATATTAATAAAAAGCATTATTAGATGGGCATAATATAGTAATTTATAATAAATAAATGGAATAATAGATAAAATGAAAAAAAAATATCAGCTAAGTGATGAAGAACAACATCTCTTTAAAATGTCAATAATAGGGACTAAAAAACTAAAACAAGATACGTTTATGGATTATTTTAAACCACAAAAACAACATAAAAAACAATATATTAACCTATTACAAAAAAAAATTGCTACAAATTATTATTTTTTTGATGAATATTATACACAATTAAATAATAAAGACCTAACCAGTTATATACGTCAGGATACTGCGAATTTTAAAATCAAAAAACTTCGTTGTGGAGATTATTTACCAGATATATTTTTAGATCTGCATGGTTTAACCCAAAGACAAGCTAAACAAGAACTAGCAGCGATGCTTATAGTTTGTAAACATGAACGCATACATTGTGCTAACGTGATACATGGTTATGGTAAACATATTTTAAAACAACAAATACCACTATGGTTAGCTCAACACCCAGATATATTAGCATTTCATCAAGCACCTAAAAAATGGGGGGGAGATGCTGCATTACTAGTATTAATAGCTTTAGAAAAATAGATATTTTACTAATGTATTATTCTATTTTAATGAATTACTTACTAAGTATATTACACATAACTATATTACTAAAAGTAAATGATATATATTATTTTTGTTTAAATTATTTTTAATAAAATGTCATCAAGCAAGAAAAACTTTGAATAAATTTCAAGTATTATTAGTAACTTATTAAATATATATCTATTTAATTAAAGTGCTATTATAAAAGATAAATATGTAATTTATTACCATTTATATAAATAGTATTCTAGTTATTATAAACATAACAATGCTATAGTTATTTTGATAACTAACTTTAATCGCTAATACAATTTAGTTTTTTGATAAAATATATAATAAAACACTATTTATATCTCTATTTAATAATATAAGATAAATAAAAAAATTAAATAATTTAAAATTAATATATTAAGCATTTACTACTTAAAATGAAAAACTTTATAGCAAGTAATATAATAGTAAATTTAACAATAATAACGGAATTAAAAGACTAGATACTAAATTTAATGTATATATTTTATATTATGTTTAAATTAAAAATAAAAAAATACATCACTAATTAAATATATAATACACGCTATTATGAAAATACATTCAATATAAAATATGCTAGAGTCATATAAGTTAATTATAAAAATAATTAATAATACATTAATATTAGTTATTATTTATTAATAAAAATAATCACGATATATAATACTTACTAGCCTTTATTAAGATTTGTTATAATCTTATTTTATTCTATTATTAATGGATGAGACTAAGAGTGATCCAACAAGATATTAGTATGCAGGAACAACAAGATGCCCCAAGATTACGTCGCCAACTAAAATCACGACATTTAGCGATGATTGCTATAGGTGGTTCTATTGGCACTGGTTTATTTATTGCCTCGGGCGCAACAGTCTCACAGGCAGGTCCAGGTGGAGCCTTACTTTCTTATGCACTAATTAGTTTAATGGTTTATTTTCTAATGACTAGTCTTGGTGAATTAGCAGCATTTATGCCTGTTTCCGGTTCATTCTCTACTTATGGTTCAAAATATGTTGAAGAAGGTTTTGGTTTTGCTCTAGGATGGAATTATTGGTATAACTGGGCAATAACTATTGCCGTTGATTTAGTTGCGGCTCAATTAGTAATGCACTATTGGTTTCCAGAAACACCAGGTTGGATATGGAGCGCTTTGTTCCTTAGTCTAATATTTTTGCTTAATTATATTTCAGTTAAAGGATTTGGTGAAATAGAGTACTGGTTATCATTAATCAAAATTACTACAGTCATACTATTTATTATTGTTGGTGTTTTAATGATAACTGGAATTATATGTGGTGGTGAAAACACAGGTTGGCATAATTGGATAATTGATGACGCTCCCTTCGCTGGTGGTTTTTCTGCAATAATAGGAGTAGCAATGATTGTTAGTTTTTCTTTTCAAGGAACTGAGTTAATAGGTATTGCTGCTGGAGAATCAAAAAATCCAGATAAAAGCATCCCACAAGCAGTTCGAAAAGTTTTTTGGCGTATTTTATTATTTTATATTTTTACGATATTAATCATTAGCTTAGTTATCCCCTATACTGACCCAAATTTATTACGTAATAATACAAAAGATATTAGTCTTAGTCCATTCACCCTAGTATTTCAAAATGCTGGACTATTGTCTGCAGCTGCAGTAATGAATGTAGTAATTTTAATAGCAGTAATATCAGCAGGTAATTCAGGAATGTATGCTTCTACTCGCATGTTATTTACTTTAGCAAAAGAAGGCAAGGCTCCACAGATTTTTGCTTGTTTATCAAAAAGTAAAGTACCTCATAATGCGTTGTATGCTACTACTGCAGTAGCAGGTTTATGTTTTTTAAGTTCAATGTTTGGTAATAAGATTATCTATTTATGGTTATTAAACACCTCTGGGATGACTGGTTTTATTGCCTGGTTAGGGATTGCTATTAGCCATTACCGTTTTCGTAAAGGATATATAGCACAAGGGTTTAATCTAAATGATTTACCATACTGCTCTGCTTTTTTTCCATTAGGACCAATTTTTGCCTTTGTGTTATGTTTTGCTATTACCTTAGGACAAAATTATCAAGCTTTTCTAGCAAATAAAATTGATTGGTATACCTTAGTAGCAACATATATTGGTATGCCATTATTTTTAGTAATCTGGTTTAGTTATAAGTTTACTCGTGGCACCCACATAGTTAAATATGATGCAATGGAGTTTCCAAAATGGAAAAAATAAAAGTTAAGTTATTAATAAGCCTATTATAAATATTTTTCATATAGTTATTTTTTATAAAATATTTATTGTAAAATTATTATTTATCACATGAAATTAAGGAGTACTATGCACTAGTAGAGTATCATTTAAAGAGTTTTATTCAATAATCTATCTAAAAAATTATTATGTGTAATATAAATTACAATATTTATATTTTATTAATTATAAAGAAAGAAATGTTTGTAAATTATTTTAGATTTTTATTATTGATAGTATTAATTCATTAATCACTTACATTTTTTAATAATTTATAATTTTAGGTTCTATTCTTTATATTAACGAAGTAAGTAAACTATTACGAAGTAAAGTATTCTATATATTAAGTTAGTACAATATTATTTATGATTAATATTTAATTAATAATTATCATGAGTATATTATTATAATTATAATCTATTTTTATTGTTTAATGTTATATTACTTCATTAAACACATAAAAGGATCTTTTAGAATGATAGCATCTGAACGATCAGGACCAGTAGAAATAATATCTACTAATATGCCCGTTAAATCTTCTACACGTTTAATATAATTACGAGCTGCTTGTGGTAATTTGTAGTACTCCTTTATGCCAACAGTAGTTTCTTGCCAACCTGGTAATATTTCATAAATAGGTTCAATATTTTCCCAGTTCTTTGCTGTTAATTGAGTTATCTCAGACATTGTCTTAGTTATTGTTTTATTAGTTATTTTAATATTTGTACTAATCTTAGGTTTATACTGTACGCTATAACCAACACAAATCTTAATTTCTTTTAAACCATCTAATACATCTAGTTTAGTAAGGCAAAACCCAGAAATAGAATTAAGCTGAATAGAGCGACGTAGTGCTACAATGTCTAACCAACCAGTACGACGCTTACGACCAGTAGTAGCACCGTACTCATGCCCCTGACTGCATAAAAATTTACCATTATCATCATGTAACTCAGTAGGAAAAGGTCCAGCACCAACACGAGTTGTATAGACTTTTACAACACCTAAAATATAATCTAAATAACATGGTCCTACACCAGAACCTGTAGCAACACCACCAGCAGTAGTATTAGATGAAGTCACATAAGGATAAGTGCCATGATCGATATCCAGCAAGGCACCTTGTGCACCTTCAAACATGATTCGAGCACCTTTTTTACGTGCATTATTTAATAACTGTACAACATCAACTACCATTGAAGTTAAAATATCTGAAACAGCTAATATCTCATCCAGTACTTTTTTATAATTAATTCCTTCAACTTTATAATAATGCACTAATTGAAAGTTATGATATGCTATAATTTTTTTTAACTTAGCAATAAAGAGTTCTTTATCAAATAAATCACCAACACGCAAAGCACGACGAGCAATTTTATCCTCATAAGCAGGGCCAATGCCACGACCTGTTGTTCCGATAGTATTTTCATTAAGCGCCTCCTCACGTGCATTATCTAGGGCAACATGATAGGGTAAGACTAATGTGCAGGCTTCCGAAATTAATAATCGTTTAATTATCGGAACGCCATGTTCTTTAAGCTGCTTAATTTCTTTTATTAAAGCATCTGGCGCTAAAACAACACCATTACCAATAATACAGATCACATCTTCGCGTAAAATACCAGAAGGAATTAAATGAAGAACTGTTTTTTCGCCATTAATAACTAAAGTATGACCAGCATTATGCCCTCCTTGATAGCGCACAACATAGTCAACTCGTTCAGTTAGTAAGTCAACAATTTTACCTTTACCTTCGTCACCCCATTGAGTCCCTAATACGACGACATTTTTACCCATTTTAAAAAATCACCAAGTTGCTTAAGAAATTTTTTTAAATTTTTTATTAGAATTCTTTCAGTATTTTTTGATAAAAGATTATCGTAATATTTACTAAATCGAATAATTATCCATTATAAGAAACAGATCTAATTAATAAAACTTACTTAATAAAATATAAATATACTATCAAAATATTTTTATTAATTTATTTATAGATTAACATACTTTTTGCATGTACTAACAATACATTTTATTATGCTAATTTAATAAGTAGATAATCATAAAAATAAATAAATATTTTTATATTATTATTATCTCTTTATAAGATTTAAAAAATCTAATCTTATATAAATATACAATAGATATAAGTTTCTTTTTAAAATAAAAAACAAGTCTCTATTAGTATGAATAGTTTAATATTATTATTGTGTTAGTATTATTAATACATTTAACTATCTTTAATATATAAATTAATTAGAGTTAACCTATTAGTTATTCTTAATTTTATGATATACCTATATGTTATCATAAATATTATTTTATCCCATGCTTTTTATGTAATTACATAACCTACTATTTAATAATTAATACTATAATTTATAGCAAGATATAATTTGCTATGATTGCTGATAAAATTTTTTAAATCTATAAAAGTATGACCTTTACTTAATCTAGTGGGTACGCGTTAAATCTGCTAGTATTAGAATAGAAATCTGTTTCAAATTGGCAAATTTGCCGCCAAAGTACACGTTTAGCATAACTATTATGATAAAGATCAATTAAATTTGGACTATATAATTGCGCTCCCTTAATAGCTAAGGGTTCATCAATGCCTAAACGCCAACTATTACACTGAGTTTGCTTTGGCAACATCATAACCTGATATGGAGTTAACCTGTAAGTCTGTTTAGGAACAAGACGTAAACTAAGTAAAATATCACAGAGTACTGGGTCAGTATAATTAGGTAACGATTGTGCCACAATCAGTAAACGAATATTTTTTGGTAGAGTAATAGTAACATCACCCTGTAAAATAGTTGGGTTATATAATGTCCATTGCGTTATTCCAAATTGTTGTAATAACCAGTCTCTTCTTGATGCCATTTTTCTATCAATAATAAACTTAATTTATTGTTATGCTAATAAACCAATCAGATACACACCAATAACCTTAATAATAACTAAACTAAATAATACAATATTATAATGATTTAATAGGTTACAAGGAAAATTTTAATGTTAATGCTAACTACAACTAGCAAAATGCTACTGCGTCATCGCAATGAATTTGCTCAACGTTCTATTTTATTTGCTGGTAATTTACAAGATGATTTACCAGCAAAATTTAAAACAATAAAAACGCAAGTTCATACTAGTCAATATAATTATTGGCAAACGCTAAAAGATACTTTAGAAAAAAAAGTTCAATTCAGTTTACTAGCAAATAAAAATATAATTACAGACTGTAATACACTACTTTATTTTTGGCCAAAAAGCAAACAAGAAGCTGCATTTCAATTATCTAACTTACTATCTTTACTAGTAATTGGTAGCGATATTTTTATTATCGGAGAAAATCGTAGTGGCGTACGTAGCGTGGAAAAAATATTAACTTCTATGATAAAAATGAGAAAAATTGATAGCGCATATCGTTGTAGGCTATATTACGGTCGCTTAGATAAGCAAGTAAAATTTAACTATAATAGTTGGTGGTATAGTTATCAGGTTAGTGACACAATAATAAAAACTTTGCCAGGTGTTTTTAGTCGTAACCACTTGGATGCAGGTAGTCAATTATTACTTTCTACTTTTAAACCAAATCTAGAAGGAAGCGTGTTAGATATAGCATCTGGCAGTGGTGTATTAGCTGCAGTTTTAGCTAAAAATTCACCTAAAATTAAACTAATCCTTAGCGATGTTAGTGCTGCTGCAATTGAAGCTAGTCGTGTTACTTTAAGTATTAATAATATTAATGCAAAAGTAATTGCTAGCAATCTTTATTCTGATATTGATGGTTATTTTGACCTTATTATTTCTAATCCTCCATTTCATGAAAGATCACAAACTTGCCTACGCATAACAGATAGGTTAATCCGTGATGCTAAGGAACATCTTAATACTAGTGGAAAATTACGTATAGTAGCTAATGCGTTTTTACCTTATTCCTCTATGCTTGATGCTGTTTTTGGTAGCCATGAAATTCTTGCGCAGAATAGTCGTTTTAAGGTCTACCAAGCTACATTAAGCAGAAATATAAAGTAATAAAGATACTAAAATAAAAAAATCATAAAAAAGACATACCTTAAAAACTTAAGTAATCGTTGATAAAAAAGTTAAGTAAATATCTATATATTATTATTAATTAGAGGCATTTAATTTTAAGTTATTCAAGGGTTTTGTAATGGAAATTAGATAAATTATAGTTTCTAAATAAGTCTATTAAATTTTATTTTAATCGGACTTGTTCGGTATACAACTGTACGCTAAAGTGTGAAATAACGTCCTAGATATAATAAAATTTTAAAGAGGTATTAAATGAAACATGCGGTGATTACTGGTCTAGGTATTATTTCAAGCATAGGTAATAACCAAGAGGAAGTATTAGCATCTTTGAAAGCAGGACGTTCTGGTATCACTTTGTCAAAAGAGTTCATAGATATAGGTATGCGAAGTCACGTATGGGGTAACATTAAATACGAGACTGATCCTATTCATTTAATTAACCGTAAAGTATCACGTTTTATGAGTCATGCTTCTGTTTATGCTTACCTTGCAATGAAAGAAGCTATTAAAAATTCTGGTCTTGAACCAGGTCAGGTATCTAATGAACGTAGTGGTCTAGTTGTTGGTTCTGGTGGGGGGTCTCCTAAAAATCAAGTTGCTGGCTCTGATGTAATGCGTTCTCGTGGCGTGAAAAATGTTGGTCCTTATATGGTAACTAAAGCAATGGCATCTGGAGTTTCAGCTTGTTTAGCAACCCCTTTTAAGATTAAAGGTGTAAATTATTCTATTAGTTCTGCCTGTGCTACTTCTGCTCATTGTATTGGTCATGCCGTTGAATTAATACAATTAGGTAAACAAGATATAGTTTTTGCTGGTGGAGGTGAAGAACTTTGCTGGGAAATGGCATGCGAATTCGATGCCATGGGTGCACTTTCGACTAAATATAACGATGAACCAGAGAAAGCTTCACGTCCTTATGATCAAGATCGAGACGGTTTTGTTATTGCTGGTGGTGGTGGCATGGTAGTAGTTGAAGAGCTAGAGCATGCATTAGCACGTGATGCTTATATCTATGCTGAAATTATTGGCTATGGTGCGACCTCTGATGGTGATAATATGGTAGCACCTTCTGGTGAAGGTGCTGTTCGTTGCATGAAAATGGCTATGATAGGCGTAGAAGATACCTCTATTGATTATATTAATGTTCATGGTACCTCTACATTTTTGGGTGATCTAAAAGAATTAGATGCTATTAAAAAAGTTTTTATCAATCACGCCCCAGCAATTTCAGCAACTAAAGCAATGACTGGTCACTCTTTAGGTGCTGCTGGGGTGCATGAAACTATTTATACATTACTAATGGTAAAACACGGTTTTATTGCCCCTAGTATTAATATTAATAATATTGACAAAGCAGCACGAGACATGAATATTATTACTAAAATAACAAAACGTGAATTAACTACAGTAATGTCTAATAGTTTTGGTTTTGGTGGCACTAATGCCACTTTAGTGATGCGTAAATATCCAACGTATCTTAATTTTTAATTAAAATAAATAAATTTTAAAAAATTAAAATTATTAAAAATAATTATAGCTATAGATGTATAGAGTTATATTCATCATAATTTTATTACACAAAGTATTGTAGTAAATTACATAAAGGATATAGACTTTAACCTGTGGATACTATTAAGAATAGTATCCTAGTTCAACTTGTCTATACTCTTTATTACTATTACGTTAGATGCCTCTTAAATAAGAAATATTTTATTCTCTAAAGAATTAATCTTAATCATGTTTAGAAGAAATATTACTAATTATTTTAGCAGAGAATTGTAATAATAATATGAACCACTTATACTCTTATTGGGTTTTCAGATTCTCTTAAAGTAAGAACATCTAGCATTATAGCAATTAATAAGTTTAAATATGCTATTTATTAGCACACTATCTTAATATTTTTTTGCTTTTAGTACTAATTGAGTTTTACTCAGAACTGGAAAAAATAAAATAAAATAAAGCTGCATAGGCAAACTGTGAAAAAAAAAAGACCTGTCAATTTAGATTTACGAACGATTCAAATGCCTGTTACCGCGATAGTATCTATCTTACATCGCATCTCTGGCATAATAACCTTTGTTACTATTGGTATCTTCTTGTGGTTATTAAGTATTTCTCTTTCTTCTCAAGAAGGATTTATGCAAGCTACTATTATTTTGAGTCATCCCGTAGTTAAATTTATTTTTTGGATAATACTTACTGTACTTGCTTATCACCTTTGTGGTGGTATACGTCACTTATTAATGGATTTTAATTATATAAAAGAAGATTTAGTAACAGGTATTCGCTCTGCTCAAGTGATAATAATATTAACCTTAATGCTATCGATTTTAGTTGGAGTACTTCTATGGTAAATAATGTCTCTGCATTAGGGCGTAATGGTATACATGATTGGTTATTGCTACGTGCTTCTGCAATTATTATTCTTTTATATATTTTTTATCTCTGCGGCTTTATTATTACTGTGCCGTATGTTACTTATGAAATTTGGCATAATTTTTTCTCTTTAACGATTACTAAAGTATTTACAATGCTAACATTACTCTCGATTCTAGTGCATGCTTGGATTGGATTGTGGCAAGTACTTACTGATTATATTAAGCCTCTAGCAATACGACTAGTATTACAACTAATAGTCGTTATTACATTGTTAGTTTATGTATTGTGTGGAGCTATTTTAATATAGGATTTTTCAATGAAAATGCCTGTCAGAACGTTTGATGCTATTGTTATTGGTGCTGGTGGCGCCGGTATGCGTGCTGCACTACAAATTTCTCAAATAGGGCTATCCTGTGCGCTAATATCTAAAGTTTTTCCTACTCGTTCTCATACAGTATCGGCACAAGGTGGTATTACTGTCGCGTTAGGTAATAATCATGAAGATAATTGGGAATGGCACATGTATGATACTGTTAAAGGTTCTGATTATATTGGAGATCAAAACGCTATCGAATACATGTGCAGAACTGGTCCAGAAGCAGTGCTAGAACTTGAGCGTATGGGATTACCTTTTTCTCGTTTAGATAATGGTCGTATTTATCAACGTCCTTTTGGTGGACAATCTCTTAATTTTGGTGGTGGACAAGCAGCACGTACTGCCGCAGCAGCTGACCGTACAGGACATGCTTTATTACATACTCTTTATCAGCAGAATCTAAAAAATAATACTACTATTTTTTCTGAATGGTACGCATTAGATTTAGTTAAAAATCAAGATAATGTTATTGTTGGTTGTATTGCTATTTGTATTGAAAATGGTGAGATAGTTTATTTTAAAACACGTGCTACTATTTTAGCTACTGGAGGAGCTGGACGTATTTATCAATCTACCACTAATGCTTATATTAATACTGGTGATGGTATAGGGATGGCGTTACGTGCAGGTGTTCCGGTACAGGATATGGAAATGTGGCAATTTCACCCAACAGGCATTGCTGGTGCTGGCGTATTGATAACCGAAGGATGTCGTGGTGAAGGTGGTTATTTACTAAATAAATATGGCGAACGCTTCATGGAACGTTACGCTCCTAATACTAAAGATTTAGCAAGTCGTGATGTGATAGCACGTTCCATTATGATTGAAATCCTCGAGGATCGTGGCTGCGATGGACCATGGGGATTACATGTTCAGTTAAAATTAGATCATCTAGGTAAAGAAATACTAGAATCACGCTTGCCAGGTATTCTTGAATTATCACGTACTTTTGCACATGTAGATCCGGTAAAAGAACCTATTCCAGTTATTCCTACTTGCCATTATATGATGGGTGGTATTTCAACAAAAATTAGCGGCCAGGCTATTACTTTTAATAAAAAAGGAGAGGATGTAGTGGTTCCAGGCTTATTTGCTGTGGGGGAAACTGCCTGTGTTTCTGTACATGGAGCTAATCGTCTTGGCGGTAATTCACTACTAGATCTTATTGTATTTGGTCGTGCTATTGGTATTTTTTTAGAAAAATCACTACAGGAACAAGGTACAAGCCGTGATGCTAGCGAGTCTGATATAGAAGCATCTTTACAACGAATAAACCGTTGGCAGAATACTCGTATTGGTGAAGATCCAGTTATAATCCGTAAAGATCTACAATATTGCATGCAAAATAACTTTTCTGTATTTCGTGAAGGAAATGCAATGGCAAAAGGATTATCTGAGCTAAAAGATATTCGTGAACGTTTAAAAAATGCACGCTTAGATGATACCTCTAGTGAATTTAATACTCAGCTTATTGAATGTCTTGAACTAGATAATCTAATGGAAACCGCGTTTTCAACAGCTATATCAGCTAATTTTCGTACCGAAAGTAGAGGGGCTCATAGTCGTTTTGACTTTCCAGAACGTGATGATACTAATTGGCTATGTCACTCATTATACATACCAGAAACTGAAACTATGACACAACGTAAAATTAATATGCAACCAAAACTATGCGCGCCATTTCCTCCAAAAATACGTTCTTACTAAAACGATTTTAAAATCTAGAGAACTTAAATTAGAAGAATAAAAACACAATTAATGCGACATATATTCTATATTAAGCTAATTGGTTATAGAGGAATAGATAATGAAATTCGCATTTTCAATTTATCGTTATAATCCAGATATAGATAATGCACCATATATGCAAGATTATAATCTAGAAATATTAGAAGGTCAGGATATAATGTTACTGGATGCACTTATCCGGTTAAAAGAAAAAGATCCAACTTTATCTTTTCGTCGTTCATGTCGCGAAGGTGTCTGTGGTTCTGATGGTCTAAATATAAATGGTAAAAATGGTCTAGCCTGTATCACCCCTTTATCAATGCTAATAAGAGGTAATAAAAAGATTATTATTCGTCCGTTACCTGGTTTGCCGGTAGTACGTGATTTAATAGTAAATATGGAACAATTTTATGCTCAATACGAGAAAATAAAGCCGTATTTACTTAATAATAATAAAAATCCACCAGCATACGAATATTTACAGTTTCCACAAGAACGAGCAAAATTAGATGGATTATATGAATGCATTCTTTGTGCTTGTTGTTCAACATCATGTCCATCATTTTGGTGGAATCCAGATAAATTTATTGGCCCTGCAGGATTACTCACAGCTTATCGCTTTTTAGTAGATAGCAGAGACACAGCAACACAATCACGTTTAGATGCTTTAGATGACGCTTTTAGTGTTTTTCGTTGTCGTAATATTATGAATTGTGTCAATGTTTGTCCTAAAGGGCTTAATCCAACACAAGCAATTGGGCATATTAAGTCAATGTTGCTACAGCGTAATACGTAATTACATAGTATAAAGAACCTATTCTAAACCTTTTCGATAAGTTTTAATAAAGTTAAATATACAATAAATTTATTAATAGTATAAATATTAACCATAATAAAACAAAACTTCAAAACTCTAAGAGATCATAATGCAGAATGACACCATGAAGGCTTGGCTGAACTCTTCTTATCTAGCTGGTGCAAATCAATCTTATATAGAACAGCTCTATGAAGATTTTTTAATAAATCCTACTTCTGTTGAAGCTAGTTGGTGTATGATTTTTAATCAACTACTAATGACAAAATCAAAAAAACCTGATCAACTTCATTCGCAAATACGTAGTCATTTTTATTATTTAGCACAAAATATCACCTATCATCATTACCTAATTAATGATTCTAGTACTAAGCAAATCAGGGTATTACAGTTAATTAATGCTTTTCGTTTTCATGGTCATCAACACGCAAATCTTGATCCTCTTAATTTATCGCAACAAGAGCCTATACCTGATCTTGATCCTGCTTATTACCATTTGACTCAAGATGATTTTCAAGAGACATTTAATATTAATTCTTTTTTTATAGGTACTGAAACTATGAAATTAGCTGATTTATATAATGCTCTTAAGAAGACTTATTGTAGTTCGATTGGTGTTGAGTATATGCACGTTATAAATACTGAAGAAAAATGCTGGATTCAACAGCGTATTGAATCAGTAGTGATTGAATCTGTATTTAAAAAACATGAAAAACTCCGTTTTCTTGATGAACTCACTGCAGCTGAAGGTTTAGAGCATTATTTAGGAGTACAGTTTCCAGGAGCTAAACGTTTCTCATTAGAAGGCGGTGATTCACTTATTATTTTACTAAAAGAAATAATCCGTTATGCTGGTAATAATGGTACCCATGAAATTGTACTAGGCATGGCCCATCGTGGACGTTTAAATGTTCTTATTAATGTTTTAGGTAAAAAACCTAATGATTTATTTGATGAATTTATAGGTAAATATAAAGAAAATTTAGGAACAGGAGATGTTAAATATCACCAAGGTTTTTCATCTGATATTAAGACAGATAGTGGCCTAGTTCATCTTTCATTAGCTTTTAACCCATCTCATTTAGAAATTATTAGTCCAGTAGTAATAGGCTCAGTACGTGCCCGTCGTGATCGTCTAGATGTATTACAAAATAATAGAATTCTACCAATAACTATTCACGGTGATGCTGCAATTATTGGCCAAGGTATCATGCAAGAAACGCTAAACATGTCAGAGACTCGTGGTTATGAAGTAGGAGGTACTATACATATTGTAATTAATAACCAAATTGGTTTTACTACTTCTAACCTGCAAGATGCTCGCTCTACACAATATTGTACTGATATTGCTAAAATGATACAAGCACCAATTTTTCATGTTAATGCTGATGATCCTGAAGCTGTCGCTTTTATTACCCGAGTAACATTAGATTTCCGTAATAAATTTAAACGCGATGTAATGATTGATCTCGTCTGTTATCGTCGACATGGCCATAACGAAGTAGATGAACCCAGTGTAACACAACCAATTATGTATGAGAAAATTAAAAAACATCCTACACTACTTAAAATTTATACTGATAAATTAATTAAACAAAATATAATTAATAAGGAAGATGCGGCAGAAAGAGTCAGTATATACCGTAACGCTTTAGATCATGGTGATTGTGTTGTAGAAGGATGCCGCTCAACAGTTTTAAATTCTATTACTTGGTCTCCTTATCTTAATCACGAATGGGATGCTAAATATCCTAATAAAATTGATAAAAAATGTTTAAAAGAGCTAGCTCATTCTATTAGTAAAGTGCCACTAGAGGTTAAAATGCAATCACGTGTTGCTAAAATTTATAGTGATCGTACTGAAATGGCCAAAGGAAATAAAGCATTTGACTGGGGCGCTGCAGAAATATTAGCCTACGCTACCTTAATTAATGAAGGTATTTCTGTGCGCCTATCTGGTGAAGATACTAGACGTGGTACTTTTTTTCATCGTCATGCCGTTATTCATAATCAAAAAAATGGCTCTATTTATATGCCATTAGCAAATATAAAGAAGAGACAAGGTAAGTTTCAAGTATGGGATTCCGTGTTATCAGAAGAAGCAGTATTAGCTTTTGAATATGGCTACGCTATAACTGAACCACGTGCTCTAACTATTTGGGAAGCCCAATTTGGTGACTTTGCTAATGGAGCGCAGGTAGTAATTGATCAATTCATTAGTTCAGGCGAACAAAAATGGGGTAGGATGTGTGGCCTAGTTATGTTGTTACCGCACGGTTATGAAGGACAAGGTCCCGAACATTCATCAGCACGTTTAGAGCGTTATTTGCAGCTATGCGCTGAACAAAATATGCAGGTGTGTATTCCATCAACACCTGCGCAGGTCTATCACATGCTACGTCGTCAAGTGTTACGTAGTATGCGTCGCCCATTAATAGTTATGTCACCAAAATCATTATTACGCCATCCATTAGCCACCTCTTCTCTTGATGAATTAGCTAGCGGTTATTTTCAACCTGTAATAGATGAAATTGATAAATTAAAACCTAAAGAGATTAAAAGTATCATTATGTGTTCAGGCAAGATTTATTATGATTTATTAGAACAACGCCGTAAAAATAATCAAACAGATATTGCTATTATACGTATTGAACAACCTTATCCCTTTCCATATAAAACTATCGAACTATTGCTAAAAAAATATGTTGGGGTACGTGATTTTGTTTGGTGTCAGGAAGAGCCACTTAATCAAGGGGCTTGGTATTATAGTCAACATAATTTTCGCGAAATAATACCACATAATGCCTCTTTGCGTTATGCCGGCCGTCCTGCTTCGGCATCACCAGCCGTAGGTTACATATCAGTACATCAAAAACAGCAACGAGATCTTGTTAATGACGCACTGAACATAAGCATCTAAACATTTAAAAATAAGATAGAGAGAGATATGAGTAGCATAAAGATTTTAATTCCTGATCTACCTGAGTCTATTACTGATGCTATAATTGTCGCCTGGCATAAAAAACCAGGAGACGTTATTCTGCGTGATGAAATCTTGTTAGAAATTGAAACTGATAAAGTTATCTTAGAAGTTCCAGCTAGTCAATCAGGTATTTTAGGTGATATTTTACAATATGAAGGGGCTACTGTAATTACAAAACAGGTTGTTGGTTCTATTCTTTTAAGTGATAATTCAAATAAATTAATAGAACAAAAACTATTAAATAATAAAAAAGAAGAAAACAATATTATTCAGGATCATCTGATTGATCTAACAGGGCTAGCTAATGATACACTTAGCCCTGCTATTCGTCGCTTAATAGCAGAGTATAATCTAGATGCTAACACAATTAAAGGCAGCGGTATTGGTGGTCGCATTACGCGTGAGGATATTGATAAATATTTAACTTACAAAAAAAACTCAACAGAATTAAAGATAAAATCTGATATTCCTGTGTTAGACCAACGTAGTGAGAAACGAGTACCAATGACGCGTATACGTAAACGGATTGCTGAACGTTTACTAGAAGCAAAAAATAATACTGCTATGTTAACTACTTTTAATGAAGTTAATATGAAACCAATTATAGATCTACGTCAAAAATATGGTGAGTCTTTTGAGAAACGTCATGGTATTCGTTTAGGTTTTATGTCTTTCTATAGCAAGGCAGTGCTAGAAGCTTTAAAACGTTACCCAGAAGTAAATGCCTCTATTGATGGTACAGATGTGGTATATCATAATTATTTTGATATCAGTATTGCAGTTTCTACACCACGAGGCTTAGTTACACCCGTATTGCGTAATGTTGAGACCTTACATATGTCAGAGATCGAAAAACAAATTAAAATACTTGCAGCAAAAGGGCGTGATGGTAAACTAACGATAGAAGAATTAACTGGTGGTAATTTTACAATTACTAATGGTGGCATATTTGGTTCATTAGTATCAACACCAATTATTAATCCACCACAAAGCGCAATCCTTGGGATGCATGCGATTAAAGATCGTCCAATGGCAGTTGATGGTCAGGTACTAATCTTACCTATGATGTATTTAGCATTTTCTTATGATCACCGTTTGATTGATGGTCGAGAATCAGTAAGTTTCCTAGTTACAATAAAAGAAATACTGGAAAACCCAATTCGTTTGCTATTAGATATATAAAAAGATTATTAGCAAAACAAAATACTAATACAAAATTATATGCTTTGGTATCTTTCTAATTTTTGTATGGATAAATTATATGAACTTACATGAGTATCAAGCAAAACAATTATTTTTTAAAAATAACTTACCAATTCCAATTGGTTATGTTTGTAGTACAAAACAAGAGGCTACTGACGCTACTGCAAAAATTCCTGGTAATAAATGGGCAGTTAAATGTCAGGTACATACTGGTGGACGCGGCAAAGCTGGGGGAATAGAAGTAGTAAACAATAAAGAAGCTGTGGAAGCTTTTGCTAATAAATGGTTAGGTAAAAATCTAGTAACTTATCAGACAGATGCTACTGGTCAACCAGTGAATCAGATTTTAGTTGAAGCAGCTACTGATATTGATAAAGAATTATATCTTAGTATTATTGTTGATCGTTCTTTATGTTGTATAGTATGTATAGCATCGACTGAAGGTGGTGTTGAAATTGAAAAAATAGCAAAAAAAACACCTGAATTAATCTATCGATTAGCATTAAACCCATTAATAAAATTACAACCCTTACAAGGACGTGAATTAGCATTTAAATTAGGCTTAAATGGGGAGCAGATAGTTCAGTTTACTAAAATCTTTATGGAAATTTATAAGTTATTCTTGACATATGATCTTACATTAATTGAAATTAATCCCCTTGTAATTACTAAGCAAGGGGATTTAATTTGCCTTGACTGTAAATTATCAGTTGATGATAATGCATTATTTCGTCAAGTAGAATTACATAACATGCGTGATCCAAGCCAAGAAGATAAACGTGAGGCTCATGCTGCTACATGGAAACTAAATTATGTAGCACTAAATGGTAATATTGGTTGCATGGTTAATGGCGCTGGTTTAGCTATGGCTACCATGGATATCATAAAACTGCATGGTGGTAGACCAGCTAATTTCTTAGATGTTGGCGGAGGAGCAACTAAAGAACGCGTAACTGAAGCTTTTAAAATTATTTTATCAGATGAAAATATAAAAGTAGTATTAGTTAATATTTTTGGTGGCATTGTACGTTGTGATTTAATTGCAGATGGCATTATTAGGGCGATAAGTCAAGTAGATATTAAAGTGCCAGTAGTAGTGCGTCTTGAAGGTAATAATGCTGAATTAGGTGCTAAAAAATTAGCTGATAATGATTTAAATATTATTGTTGCCACTAGCCTAACAGATGCCATATATCAAGTTATTGATATAATAGGAATTAAATAATGTCTATTTTAATCGATAAAAATACTAAAGTTATTTGTCAGGGTTTTACTGGCAGTCAAGGAACTTTTCATTCTAAACAAGCAATCGCTTATGGTACTAAAATAGTAGGGGGTGTAACACCGGGCAAAGGAGGTACAAAACATTTAGGTTTATCTGTATTTAATACTGTTTATGAAGCAATTAAAAAAACAGGCGCTACAGTATCAAGCGTATATGTACCAGCTCCTTTTTGCAAGGATTCAATTCTGGAGGCAATTGATGCAGGTATTAAGTTAATTATCTGTATTACTGAAGGCATACCAACATTAGATATGTTAATAATAAAAGCAAAATTAAATCAAAGCAATGTACGTATGATTGGCCCTAATTGCCCAGGAGTAATTACACCAGGTGAATGTAAAATTGGCATCATGCCTGGATATATACATTTACCTGGCAAAATTGGTATTGTTTCTCGTTCTGGTACTTTAACTTACGAAGCAGTAAAGCAAACTACTGATATTGGCTTAGGTCAATCAAGTTGTGTTGGTATTGGTGGTGATCCGATTCAGGGATCTAATTTTATTGATATTCTTAAATTGTTTCAGCAGGATAAAAAAACTGAAGTAATTATTATGATTGGTGAAATCGGTGGTAATATGGAAGAAGAAGCTGCTAATTATATCTCTAAGTATGTCACAAAACCTGTAGTTGCTTATATTGCAGGTATTACTGCACCATCAGGCAAGCGTATGGGGCATGCAGGCGCCATCATTACTGGCACCAAAGGTACAGCAGAAGATAAATTTACCGCATTAGCTAAAGCGGGAGTAAAAATAATCCGTAATTTGGTAGAAATTGGTGATGTAACAAAAAAAGTATTGTCTAATAGTAATTAAAAACAAATAATAAAATTATTGATTACTTTTAGGTAGTTTCTTTACTATAATACTATATTTTAAATATTTTAACTTTATATACTAATAATTTGTATTAATAAACATAGTTTCTTGTATTAGATATCTTATTCTTACTGTTATATTTTTAAATATTAATATAATGTTTTTTGCAACTAAAATAACATGAAACTTAATACTTAGAATATATTAAATAATAGTTATTGTTATAGGTATATGTATTCTATGAATACTAGAATATTTAAGATGTGATGCTAAAAATAATAAATAATAAGATATATCTTATTATTTACCTATCCAAACCTAAAATCTATAGTAGTACTTTTATAGTTTTATTTATCTTAAGTTATAAGAGTGCTACTATAAATAAGAGTTTTATAAAAGATTTATTAAATAAATAAAATAATTTTAACTAAATATAATACTTAAAAATAAAAATCTATCTTATATTAAAAGATAATATAAGATATTAATGTATAGAAAAATAATATTTAACATTATTTATTAAGGTAGTATTTAAATTAATAAAAATATTTCTAATACATCACTATTCAATTTAATTAAGTTTTTATAAATTTTAAGAAAATATTATATATGTAAAATATTGTAAAATAATAAATAAATAATTGTACATAAAATATTTTGCATATAAATAAAATTACAAATAACTAATCTATTATATAGTTTATTTTTATATATTTATATTTTTCTTTTAAATATCAATTATTTTTAATTGCTATGCATAATAAATTTATGATTATTGATAGTCATTCAATTGAAACAGGATCATTTAATTATACAAAAAATGCTGCATCTCATAATGCAGAAAATGTAATTTACTTGCGTAACCGGCCAGATATTACAAAAAAATATACACAAGAATTTAACCGATTATGGAACGAAGCAATATATAAAAAACCTATATGTTAATATATTATATGGAATAGGTGCAAGTTACTTAAATATGTATATTTATTACTTTTATAATCCACTACTTAGTATTTTATCTATATAGTAAAATAATCTATTAGTAGCATATTTTATTGTTTAGTTTATAAAAATAATTTTTAGATTGCTACTAATAAAAAATAAAGTGCCCCAGTTAGGGGCACTAAGTTTAAGCAATATTATGTTCAAGTGTGGGCGTAGATTCATTATGTACGCTAATTGTAATTTTTTGTGGTTTTTCTTGTTCGGGAATATCATAAGTAAATTGTAATGTTAATAACCCCCTATCTAGATTAGCTTGCTGTATTATTATTCTATGTTCTAGACTTAAACTAAAAGAAAATGCATTCTTTTTAATACCCTTGTGTAACCATTTAATATTGTCTTTTTCTTTAGATAAGACTGTTTCTTCATTTTTTGGTTTACCACTAAGGGTAAACTGGTTATTAAGCACTGAAATATCTAGTTCGTCCTGTGTATAACCAGGGACATTTATTGTCATTTCATAATGTTCTTTATCTTTTTGTAGCAAATTATAAGCAGGTGTATCTGTAACAGGCTTTTCACCTGTTAGGCGACTAAAGAGATTATCCATCTGTGCAAAACGATCAGAAAGTAAGTGATTGCTTAGTGTTGGAATTAAAGAGACAGAACGATAAGCCATAACATCCTCCTTTAATACATATCTAATATTTTATATAAGCTAATACCCTAATTATTTATATAGGGATGTTTTATAGGTTTTCAATACATTTTTTTAATATAAAAAAATAATATTACTCTCATTATAATTAATAATTATTATTGCAAAATCTTATGCTAGTTTTCTTATAGGAAAGATTTGTAGAAAATTTTTTATTAAAGAACATATTTTATAATATGCTAGTCTGATTACTAGATAATAATAAATTATTATAGCAAATCTTTATTAATATATAAAACAATTATTACTAATTTTTAACTTAAGCATCATTTTTTATATTATACTATTAACTAAAGAGTAAAGTACTTTTTAAAAAGTATTGTTTGAATATAGGATAAGAGGATGCTTTAATACAGGACTCCCACTCTTAAAAAATATCAAATAAATAATTAAAATTCTAAATTAGCAGAATTTAGAATTTATAGATATTAAATAAATAATGATATAGTTAAAGCAAAAACTGGAAGAAGAAACTACCATTATGAAGTAATTCAGTAAATAAACTTTATTTATTCATAGATTATATAATAATTCAGCTATACTAGTATTTATGCACTAAATATAAGAAATAAAGTAAAAAATTTAAGTTATATACTAATGGGTACATAAATAGTAAATATTACGTACTGTAATTAATTTTTATTAAAATATTAACATTAAGCAATATTAATGTTAATATTTATTTTTATAATTAATTTACATGGTTTTTATAAGAGTATTTCTGTTCTTAAATAAAAAATTTATAGTATTAATACCTATGTATTATCTTTTATTATTATCTAATAATATATTTGTATATAAATATGATTTAATATCTTAGTAATATTCATTAATAAAATCTTCTATATAAATGTTATATATTTATTTAACTAATATTATTAATATTTGCTATAATATTAAATAATACTTTAGCCTTATACTATTCAGTTATAGGAATAAAATTTTAAAACTATCATGATAATTGTAAATTCTATATGCTAATAGCTAAATAAAGCTAAGATAGCTAGTAATTACTAGGATAGTATTTCTATTTTTCTATAGTTTATTAGTAATATTCATAAATAATAATAAGTTATTTTATCCTATAAAATAGTAATTAACTAATCATGATTATACCTATTAATTCTTCCATTTCCCGCTCTTAAGACAGCATTTTTTTAGTTTCTTTTGATAATTATTTTTTATAATAGTTGTTTTGAATATAAATAGTCTTAATTTTATTTAGCAACTACTCATATTAATAAATGTATGTATTCTAATTAAGTTTTCACCTATACTTTATTGAAAAGCAATATAACCCTATAAAATAACTTATCTAACTATAATAACTACTAGTATTATATTTTTATAGACATAACTACACCTATATTAATAATCTAAATAAATAATCTACTATATCTTTTTAAAGAAGATATAACTATGTATACTACAAGTCAATCTATGACGATAATGGAGTTTTTAGTTATTTTTACCAAACTAGTTATATATAATAGTAATTTTAAAATTTAATTTAGATTTTAGTATATTAATAAATTTGTTAAAATATATTAACAAATATAATATTACTAAATCTATCAGAAAAACGTAATAGGTCTAATCTATAAAATTAGATTTTAAGTTAAAAAAAGTAAATAAAAAATAATTTACAATTTTAAAAAAATTAAAAAAGTAAAACTATTATTTTAGATAGTTTAAATAATAGTATATTGATTAATAATATATCAAAGATATAGTATTCATCAAAAAACTAGTTTACTTTATTAAGTACAGAAATACTCTAATGCTTTATAAAAAATTTTTTAATATATCAAAAATTGATCTGGAACTTAAAGCTTCCAAATTTATTAAGTATTTGATAATATTTATTACTAATAGATGCTACTTATTACATTAGACTAACTAAGATTTTTAATTAAGTAATTATTAATCGCATAATTATACGAGCAATACTAATTACTTTATTATAAAAAATACGCCAATTAATAGTAAATCTAGAAAATGTTATAGTATTTTTATAGAAATATAAAAATTTATGTTCTACATGCATTAAAATATACCTATAAATAATAAATATAAGTAAATAGAGTTAATTATTACCTTAATATTGAAGAAAATTATTAGGTGATTATTCTAATCATTGAGAATATTATATTTTAAGCATCTTTTGAATAAAGTAGATTTTTATCTCTTAATTTAAAGATACTATTTAGCAATAGATATAATACTAAATAATAAAGTTTCTTAAAATTATAAGATCCTATGTCATAGTATATAGAAAATGGATATATCTAAGACAATACTGTATAGTAAAATTCTTTAAATACTATACTACTAAAAATATAAAATTAGCTATCACTAGACTAACATTAAACCTATTAATATATCAAAAAATTGATCTAAAAAATTTTAATCATTATTAAAATATTAAGTAGTCGCAATATATTAATCTAAAGATATTAGACATTAACTAATATTATGTATTTAGGATAATAAATCATATAGTTTTAAATTGATAATTAGTAAGAAACTAGTATTAGTAACAATAAATTATATTATAATAAAGGAAAAATTCATTTATAATGAAACCTGAATCCATTTATTTTTTAAATTATTAATAGGGCATTCTAGATGAAATAATCTATTATCTAGTAGTAGTACCACTAAATCTTGTGCTTCTTGTTCCAGGAAATTTAATATGTAAAACTAGAATCTAATTAACCTAATATTATGCCAAGTACATAAGCATAACATTATTATTTATTAACATATAAATACAAACTTAAATTATATTTATTTCTATTTATATAAGTACTCTTTATTAGAAGTAGTTAATATAATTAAAGTAATTTTATCACTATATAGATATGAAAAATTAATTTAATAATAGTAGCTCTATTATTATTTTGATAAGATAGATAAATTTTTAATGATATACACGATAATAATTTATAAAAATATAAGATTAAAATATCTATGTATATTAATCTATGTAGATATAGAGTTACCTAGTATTAAATATAAATTTCATTTATATAAAAGTAACGTGCTAAGTAAAATAGTATATTTTAATTAAAAATGTATTTAATTACTATTAAAACATAGTATTTAGAAAACAAAAACTTAGTTACAAGAACGGTTAAAAACATCATAATAATTTATTGTTATACCTTTATGATTAGATACTTATCTAATAAGAATAATAATTTAAGAGTGGTACGAAAACTATACTTGGCTTATGCCTAATAAGATGGCATATTAATAATAATTAGAAAGAGGGAGTATATATGCAATTTGAAGAACAACGTCTGATAGATAGATTATTTCAACGACTAAAACAGACAGAACATAACGCTGAACCACGAGATGCTGAAGCGGAACAGAAGATTCAAGGTTTTATTCAACAACAACCTGCTGCGCCTTATTATATGGCACAGTCACTCCTAATTCAAGAAGCAGCACTTAATCGCCTTAACCAACAAGTTCAGCAGCTACAGAATAATGTAGCCCAGTTGAAGGCAACTCAGCAACCGGTAAATAGAAGTTTTCTTGGTAAATTATTTAATAGCAACCGTTCTAATTCATTACCACAATTACCAGCAAAAACATTACCTTTAAGCCACACAAGTTCTGCTTCCTCTACTGGTACATCATGTGATAATAGTTTTATGTCTGGCGCATTAAAAACGGCAGCTGGTGTTGCAGGAGGTGTAGTATTAGGTAATATATTAACTAACATGTTTCATCATGCTGCCCCTCAAGAGATTATTAGCACTATTGATAATCCCGCTGCATTATATACTGGAGAAAATGATGCATTATTAAATCAGAATTTTGATACTAATAATCTCGAGACATTTAACTCTGTATCTGACAAACATTTTCTTGATCAAAATGATACTCTGTCTAATAATGAATGTGATACTAATGATTTTAGTAATGACGATGATGGATTTTTTTAAATTATTTTATCACTTAATACTATTCCTTAGTTTTTTACAAAATAATAGTAATTAGTATACTAAAAAGTATAAAGATATTAAATAATAAAGCAAATACCTTACGATAAATATTAGATTTAAATTACTAATTTTTAGTATTAGCTAGTAGCTTAGAAAAATAAATTCTACTTCTAAATAAATGGTAATAAATCTTTCATAAAAAGAAAGAAAAATACAAAATATCTATAATACTACTAATAAAGATATTAATAGAATAAAATATAATAAAAATTAGTGATATAAATAAATACTAATAGAGACACAATTATGTTGTAATTTAAGGTTTTAGTAAAAAATTATACATATAATTTAAAGTAGAAATATTTATAATATACTTTTAAGAAGCAAAATAAGAAATTTGATATTATTAAAAATTAAATGCATATTAAGTAACAATTTATGTCTAGATAAGGGTTATTAGAGTATATTATATAAAGATAGTATCTAGTTTTATTTATATAGTTAACTAAGTAATAAAGTAATTATAAGAATATCATTCTTATGTATATATTATAAAAAACATAAAATGATGAGATAAGACTGATCTATGATAAAATATAAATAATTGCTGTTAGTTTTTTAGTATAAATTTATTTTTATATAAATAATATATTAATAGGATTAGTTAATGACTGAAGATAAAAAAGATATTATGATTATTAATATTCAAAAAAATATTGAAGAAATAAAAATACAGGCAAAAAAAATAAAATACAATATGAAGTGTGTAAATATATTTTTATTAGTGCTACTATCAGTAGTTTTAGTAGTAAGTATGTTACTTATAGGTTTAAGTGTATCTTTTAAGCATAATCTCGAAGATAAGTTTAAAACTATTACTATAGAATATAATAAGGTAAAGTTATTAGAAAATAGATTTAAGAAATTAATATCTTAAGAGTAATAAAATTAGATAATATAAATGATATTTATCATAATGTTGTGTATTTTATAGTAAAAATATAGAGAAATATTTTAATAGTATAAATTATTAGTATTATACTAATTTTGTTTAATTATAGTACTGTAAATATAGTAATTAAATACAATACTAAAGTAAAAAATCTAGATATAAAACTATTTTTCTTTGACTATCAGTAACATATTATATTTTAGATAAAAATCTAAACTTTTGTAAAATAGAATCTATTATTTTATGTGCTAAAGTATTAAATTGCAAATGTAAAATATACAATATACAATATACAATATACAATATACAATATACAATATACAATATACAATGTACTAGGTATAGTTTGCTACTAGATATAGCTAAACATGCTTAAGATTAATAAAATAAATCTAAGAGATACTTAGGATTTCTTATAAAGATTTTTATAATGATAATCTAGCGTAAATTAAGCCAGGAAAGAAAAAATTTATAAAAAGAGCTTAGTAATAACCTATTTTATTTCTTGAGTAGTGCTAAGCTTATTAGCTTTAAATAAACTTTTTATATATTATATGTATCATTAATGTTATTAACATAGAAAGAATAGAAAGTATTTGAGAACTTAACTTTAATTAGTTCTAAGAACTATTAAAGTTATTTAATATTATACTATATTCAAACAATACTTTTTAAAAAGTACTTTACTCTTTAGTTAATAATATAATATAAAAAATGATGCTTAAGTTAAAAATTAGTAATAATTGTTTTATATATTAATAAAGATTTGCTATAATAATTTATTATTATCTAGTAATCAGACTAGCATATTATAAAATATGTTCTTTAATAAAAAATTTTCTACAAATCTTTCCTATAAGAAAACTAGCATAAGATTTTGCAATAATAATTATTAATTATAATGAGAGTAATATTATTTTTTTATATTAAAAAAATGTATTGAAAACCTATAAAACATCCCTATATAAATAATTAGGGTATTAGCTTATATAAAATATTAGATATGTATTAAAGGAGGATGTTATGGCTTATCGTTCTGTCTCTTTAATTCCAACACTAAGCAATCACTTACTTTCTGATCGTTTTGCACAGATGGATAATCTCTTTAGTCGCCTAACAGGTGAAAAGCCTGTTACAGATACACCTGCTTATAATTTGCTACAAAAAGATAAAGAACATTATGAAATGACAATAAATGTCCCTGGTTATACACAGGACGAACTAGATATTTCAGTGCTTAATAACCAGTTTACCCTTAGTGGTAAACCAAAAAATGAAGAAACAGTCTTATCTAAAGAAAAAGACAATATTAAATGGTTACACAAGGGTATTAAAAAGAATGCATTTTCTTTTAGTTTAAGTCTAGAACATAGAATAATAATACAGCAAGCTAATCTAGATAGGGGGTTATTAACATTACAATTTACTTATGATATTCCCGAACAAGAAAAACCACAAAAAATTACAATTAGCGTACATAATGAATCTACGCCCACACTTGAACATAATATTGCTTAAACTTAGTGCCCCTAACTGGGGCACTTTATTTTTTATTAGTAGCAATCTAAAAATTATTTTTATAAACTAAACAATAAAATATGCTACTAATAGATTATTTTACTATATAGATAAAATACTAAGTAGTGGATTATAAAAGTAATAAATATACATATTTAAGTAACTTGCACCTATTCCATATAATATATTAACATATAGGTTTTTTATATATTGCTTCGTTCCATAATCGGTTAAATTCTTGTGTATATTTTTTTGTAATATCTGGCCGGTTACGCAAGTAAATTACATTTTCTGCATTATGAGATGCAGCATTTTTTGTATAATTAAATGATCCTGTTTCAATTGAATGACTATCAATAATCATAAATTTATTATGCATAATTATATATTTATTATTAAATTTAACAGGAACACAATGATTAGTTAGATAAGTTACCGCAGTATATTTTCTACTATTTGATTTATTATCAACAACTACACGTATATTAATACCTTTTTGTTGAGCCTTAATAAGGGCTAATGCAATTTGTTTACTGGTAAAAGAATAAATCGCAATATCAATTGAAGTTTTAGCCTCTTTAATTGCCATTAAAACTATGTCTTTTGCCACCCTTCCTGGTGAAAAACCGACTTCTACGTCTTGTGTATCTACGCTAGTTGAGAGATAAAATATGAAAATTAGAAATAGTAAAAAAATTGTAACGATTACTTGTATTGGTCGATTCATCTTTAGTAATACCTAAATAATAAGAATCGTTATTCTTTTCTTATTAACCAAAACTACAAAGAATTGATAAAAGTATATTATTTAGCAAAAACCTTATCGTAATGATCTTCATGTATACTATTAGTAAAACTACATAAAAAGTATAGTTATTCTATACTATGAAATATCTATTAAGATAGTAATAGATAATAGTATCTCTGTATTATTAGCAGTAAAAATAATTTCCTTTGATTTATATACAATATAAAAAATACGAATATAATAATATATTATATATTACTAATTATAATATATAATACAAATTGTAACTAATATTTGCTAGTTATAATTTGTATTATTTTACCTACTTTTATTTTATTATTATAATGTATTTATTATTTATATAACATTATATATTTTATATAAAATATTATATAATTCATTAATATAAATTATTAAATAAATATTATTATTTAGAAATAGTAAAGTTACTGAGAATACAGCGAAATAAAATAACTAAATAGTTTTAAACTAGAAAACACTAGTAAAATAAGATTTTAACTAAATAAATAAAACTAACCTATTATATTCTCTAATTGGGATACGATATAACAAGAATCATTATGAGTAGTTATTTACTATAAACTATCCTCGTTCTTTTTTTAATAAAGTTAATATAAATATTATTGTAGCACAAAGAACAACAGAAGGACCTGCTGGGGTATCATAGCAAGCTGAAAAAGCAAGACCACCACTAACTGATAATATACCAATAAGGATTGCAATACCTGCCATTTGTTCTGGTGTACGTGCAAATCGGCGAGCAGCAGCAGTAGGAATAAGCAACAAAGAAGTAATGATTAATACACCAATAAACTTCATTGATAACCCTATAGTTAGTGCAGTAATTAGCATTAACAATACCTTAGTTCGCTTTAGATTAACACCATCAACATGAGCTAGTTCAGGACTAATAGTAATTGATAGTAATGCTGGCCATTGCCAATAAAGTAGTGCTAATACTATTACGACTCCGTTAGCAATAAGCCAAACATCACCAAATGTTGCTGATAGTAAATCACCAAATAGATAGGTCATAAAATCAACTCGCATATTAGACATTAAACTAACTACTACTAACCCGAGAGATAATGTGCTATGAGCTAGAATCCCGAGTAAAGTATCAATAGCAAGTTGTAGTTTATATTCTAACCAGACTAACGCTAGTGCCAACACTAAAGTAATAATAATAACTGTGTAAAATACATTAATATTTAATAACAAACCAAAAGCTACACCAAGTAAAGAAGCATGAGCAAGAGTATCACCAAAATAAGACATTCGGCGCCACACGACAAAAGAACCTAATGGTCCAGCTGCTACTGCTAACAAGATGCCAGTTAACCAACCTGGTAAAAGTAATTTAATCATTAGTTACAGTTCCAATCTTGTAATTAAATCTATGGGTATGTAAATTTTTGGTTATGATGATGACGATAAATAGCTAGTTGTTTTGCACCACTGTTACCAAACATAGTAATAAATTCAGGATGCATAGAAACTACTTCAGGTGTACCAGAACAGCAGATGTGTTGATTAAGACATAGTACTTCATCAGTTTTAGCCATGACTAAATGTAAATCATGTGATACCATTAATATCGTACAGCCTAACTCCTTTCTTAATTGTTCGATTAAAGCATACAGCGCTAACTGCCCATTAATATCAATTCCTTGTGCTGGCTCATCCAGTACTAATAATTGGGGTTTATTTAGTAATGCCCTGGCGAGTAAGACTCGCTGATTTTCACCACCAGATAGTTTTTGCATTGGACTTTCTAATAAATGAGCAGCTTGAAAACGACTTAGTGCAGATAAAATATCTGTGTGTTTTCTTTTTAACTTTAGACCAGCTGATTTTAAGCACATAAAACGGTTAACAGTTAAAGGTAAACTAGCATCTAAATGTAGTTTCTGAGGCACGTAACCAATACATAAAGCAGGTTGACGAATTAATGTACCACTAGTTGGTGAAATAAGCCCAAGCACTAATCGAACTAAAGTTGATTTACCTGCTCCATTTGGACCAAGTAACGTAAGTAACTTACCTGTTCGCAGAGAAAAGGAAATATTGCTAAGTATCTGTCGACCACCTAAAGTTATGGATATTTTATTTAGAGCTATTAGTGTAGACATGATTATTATGTTTAGTAAATAGACCTGTTACGTAAAAAAATCTAATAAATTTAATATATAATATTACACTTTATCCTCTAAAATGATGAGAGAATTTAACTAATGTTACAGAAAAAAAATAAATCACAATACTGCTCTATATTAACTAATTATGCTATATTATCATTTATTTTATTTGTAATTGTCTCCTCTAGTCAGGTTTTTGCTGCAATTGTTACTTCAATACGTCCGTTAGGTTTTATTGTAGCGGCTATTACAGAGGGAGTTATATCAACAGAAATTCAAGTTCTCTTACCAGATGGTGCCTCACCTCATAATTATGCTTTATGCCCATCTGATTTACAGCGCTTACATGATGCAGATTTAGTTGTTTGGGTTGGTATGGAAATGGAAGCTTTTCTTAGTAAACCACTAATGAAAGTAGCTACTAACAAACAGATTGCCATTGCGCCATTAGCTAAGGTTGCTGGACTACTAATGACTAGTAATCAACATGATCAATCTACTAATAATTATCAATACCATGATTACCAAACAATTAACCCATTTACTATTGCTAAACATTATAATCATAATAATTATGATATGCATGTTTGGTTATCACCTAAAATAGCAAGACTAGCTGCAATTACTATTCATAATAATTTATTAAAACTTATGCCGCAAAAAAAAAATAAACTAGACGCAAACCTACGTCAATTTAAATATAAATTAGCACAAAGTGAAAAAAATATTGCTAGTATACTTAATCCTATACGTAGTAAAGGTTATTTTGTTTTTCACGATGCCTATGGCTATTTTGAGAAACAGTTTAGTTTAGTACCATTAGGACATTTTACTGTCAATCTTGCCATACCTCCTGGTGCACGACGATTATATCAAATAAAAACACAATTAATTAAACGAAAAGCAGTATGTATTTTTACTGAGTCACAGTTTAAGCCAGCTATAATTAATACTATTACTAAGGATATAAATATACGAATAGGTAATCTAGATCCATTAGGTAATGGTATTAAATTAAGTAAGGATAGTTATATAAAATTTTTATTTCAATTATCAAAGCAATATGTAAGCTGCCTAGAATGAAGCTTATAAGGATAAATATCAGTGCAGCAGATAGCTAAAACTATCATTCTGGCGTATAATACGTTATTTCGCCTTCATTATATAATATTATGGTCTTTAATTCTAATTATATTAGCCTTAATATTTTGGCAGCCTACATTTTATTATTTAAAAAATAATTCTATTATTCCAAATCTTACTCAATCACTCTTATTACTTCCTGAAGTAAATAAGACTTTTAATCAAACATTATCTAATGATAATGTCTCACAAAATAAAATTATTAGTAAGTTTCCTAATAAAACTAGTTTGCATGAATATATTATTTCAGCGGGTGATACCTTAGGTGGTATACTAATACAATATGGTATTGATATAGCTGATATTTCTTTACTAACTTCACAATATCATGATTTATGTAACCTAAAAATAGGTCAACAAATTTCCTGGTTTGTAAATAAAAAGGGTAATCTACAGCAAGTTCTATGGGAAGTTTCGCGCCATGAAACACGTACTTATGATCGTATTGGCAATAACTTTAAGGAAAAGAAAATTTTACAACAAAGTAAACGGCAAAGTAGTGTACTAAGCGGTCATCTTATAGGTAATTTTTTTGATAGCGCGAAAAATGCAGGATTAAATCCTATTGAAATACATGCAGTAACTAAAGTATTACAGTGGCAATTAGATTTAAATAAATTACATGAGGGTGATCATTTTTCTGTGTTGATATCTCGTGAAAAATTTGGTACTCATAATAAACAAAGTCATTTACTAGGAGCATGGATACATTCCGAAGATAAGGATTATTACGCTATTCGTGCTAATGATGGAAAATTTTACGATCATCTAGGCTATGGTTTAGAGCGTAGTTTTATGCGCTTTCCAACTATGAAACAATTTCGCATTTCTTCTGGCTTTAATCCACGACGCCTTAATCCTATGACTGGGCGTATTGCCCCTCATAAAGGGGTAGATTTTGCTATGCCAATAGGAACACCAGTATTAGCTGTAGGTGATGGTTATGTATTAGTAGCAAAATGTAGCAGAGTAGCAGGAAACTATGTGGTTATCCGCCATGGTCATAAGTACATTACTCGCTATATGCATTTAAAAAAATTTCTAGTTGAACCTAGACAAAAAGTAAAAAGAGGTGATCGTATTGCTTTATCTGGTAATACTGGGCGTTCCACTGGTCCTCATTTACATTATGAATTATGGTTAAATCAACAGGCTGTTAATCCTGTTACCATAAAATTACCGCATTCCAAAAAACTTAGCTCTCAAAATCGTCGTGCATATATGATGATAGTAAAACAGGTAGCGTCACAACTAACTACATATTAATTAATAAACTTTTATGTAAATATAGAGTTTTCTAAATGTATAAAAAAAAGGAACAATATAAAAAGAAGAGCACAAACTCAAGTTTTATTCCGCGTTTTCAAAAAATATTTCTACATCCCCGTTATTGGATAATTTGGTTTGGTATTGGGTTACTTATTATTATAGCTTATACCCCAGCTAAAATACGTGATCCATTTTGGGCAGGAATTGGTCGTTTCATTGGTAAATTAGCTAAAAATGCACGTCGACGAGCACATATTAACCTTATTTATTGTATGCCTCAAATGGATAAAAAACAACGTGAACAACTGATTGATAATATGTTTGCTACAGCAGCACAGCCCATGACAATGTTAGCTGAATTATATTTTCGAGGTACTCGATCCATAAACTCACGTGTACATTGGCATGGTAGGGAAATATTAGATTATGCACAAGAACAAGGGCGCAACATAATTTTTTTAGTTCCTCATACCTGGGCAATAGATATACCAGCAATGTTGCTAGCTGCTGAAGACAAACCTATTACAGTTGTTTTTCATCATCAACGTAACTTGCTTGTCAATTACTTATGGAATAAAGCAAGATTGTGTTTTGGCGGTCGTCTTCATGCGCGAGAAAAAGGTATCAAACCATTTATTTCCTCAGTACGTCAAGGGTTTTGGGGATATTATTCTCCAGATGAGGATTATGGCGCCAATAAAAGTGAATTCGTTGATTTTTTTGCTACTTATAAAGCAACATTACCAACTATTGGTTCTCTAATGAAAATATGTCAGGCAACTATTGTACCAATGTTACCTGTATATAATTACTACAAACATCGTTTAGATATTTATATACATCCTCCGATGAATGATTTAACACAAGCAGATAACCACTACATTGCTCGCAGGATGAATGAAGAGATTGAAGCATTAGTTAGTCCATACCTAGAACAGTACATCTGGATACTTAAATTAATTAAAACTCGTAAGCAAGGTGAAATAGATCCTTATACACGTAAGGACCTATAAATAACTTTACTATTTTATTATAACAAACCTAGTAATAAATAGAATATTTAAACAACCACTTTCTAATCCTCCAAACTTAAATTTTTTAGGTACATTAGAAATATAAAAGGCATAAAAATATAAAAAGCTGTGTTTATTAGATTATAAAGATAAACTAAAATACCCTAAAAATATTTTAAAAAAATAATTTCTTAAGAAAGAAAATGTTTATAACAAATAGAGCAAGAAAAAATTTAGCTAGAAGTAAATACTATATACTAGTTAATGCTATTAGGTAATAAAATTTCTTTTTCTACTATATGTAATAGAGTTATTATCTTATATTTATTGATATTTTTATGTAAAATTTTTTTATACTATAAAAAGAGGTGTTTTATAATGATAAGCTAAAGCAGAAGGGGGGGGTTATTACCCTATAGTGTTTTTGATAGTATTTACTGAAATATTTCTATTTATTAACAAGGAGGATAAATATGGCGGTAATCAATACACCTCTAGCTTGTAATTTAGTTATTTTTGGTGCTAAGGGTGATTTAGCACGTCGAAAACTACTACCTTCTCTTTATCAATTAGAAAAAACGAAACACCTTCATCCAGATACTAGAATCATTGGTGTGGCTCGCATTAACTGGAATAAAGCAACCTATATTGAAGAAATGAAAAAAGCTCTTGAACAATTTATGAGAGAAAAACTAGATAATCATTTTTGGTATAAACTTAGTGCTAGATTAGATTTCTGTCATCTTGATATCGATAACTTAGAGAATTTTAGAAAATTAAGTATAATGCTTGATCAAAAAAAATATACTATTTTATATTATTTTGCTATGCCACCTAATACTTTTGGTACTATTTGTAAAGGGTTAGGTCAGGCCGGATTAAATAAAAAATCAAGCCGAGTAGTAATGGAAAAACCATTAGGAAATAATTTAACATCATCACAAGTAATTAATAACCAAGTTGCTGAATATTTTGATGAATCTCAGGTTTATCGTATTGATCACTATTTAGGTAAAGAAACAGTACTCAATTTATTAGCTTTACGATTTTCTAACTCATTATTTATTTCAAATTGGGATAACCGTACCATTGATCATGTGCAAATTACTATTGCTGAAGAAGTAGGTATTGAAGGACGCTGGGGGTATTTTGAAAATGCAGGACAAATGCGTGATATGGTGCAAAATCATCTGCTACAGATACTTACTATGATTGCTATGTCACCTTCTGCTGATCTTAGCGCTGACCGTATTCGTGATGAAAAAGTAAAAATACTACGTTCATTACGCCGAATTAATCATAGTAACGTACGTAACACTACAGTCCGTGGTCAATACACTACTGGGTTTGTACAAGGAGAAAAAGTACCAGGATATCTAGAAGAAGAAGGCGCTAATAAAGATAGTTTAACTGAAACTTTTGTCTCAATTCGTGTTGATATTGATAATTGGCGTTGGGCTGGTGTACCTTTTTATCTACGTACCGGAAAACGTCTACCAACTAAATATTCTGAAGTTGTCGTTTATTTTAAAAATCCAGTAATTAATTTATTTTGTGAATCTTATCAACAACTGCCACAAAATAAATTAATTATTCGTTTACAACCTGATGAAGGTATTGAAATACAAGTACTTAATAAAATACCTGGTTTAGAACATAAGCATCGGTTACAAACTACTAAGCTTGATTTAAGTTTTTCAGAAACATTCCGTCAAAAGCATATTGCTGATGCCTATGAACGTTTACTTCTAGAATTTATGCGTGGTATTCAAGCTTTATTTGTTCGTCGTGATGAAGTTGAAGAAGCCTGGAAATGGGTTGATTCTATCATGGATGCTTGGCAGGCAGACAATGAAGCGCCTAAACCATATCAAGCAGGCACTTGGGGGCCAATTGCTTCTATTGATATGATTACGCGTGATGGCCGCTTATGGAATGAATGTCCTAAAGAATCTATTAAAAATTATCATCAACAAAGTTCTATGACCTGACAGATAATTTATAATAAATGGTAGGTATCAACACAAATGATTATTTTTTTAATTTATATTAATTTTAGTAATATATAGTATAAGCAACAAATAAAATTATTAATACTAACAAATAGTTAGTGATAAAATTAGTACTAAATAAGAAAAAACTTTTACTTATTTAGTACTAGTACTATAAATAAATTATAAAGTTATTACTTTTATTATATTAATAATATTATAAAATTAACTATATAAGTAAAATCTTTCTATCATTACTAATATGGTAATTTTAAGTTTTTAACTAATGTTATTAAAAAATCAATTAAATAACTTTATTCTAGAATATCTAGATTAATAAAAACTTACGAGCATAATCAGATAAAGAGTATACTTAAACAACTAATAAATTTATATTATTAGTCATTTAAAATATAGAATGTTAATATAAATATTTATTCTTAAATCTTAGGAAATAGACTTTCTATCAGTTAATTAAAGTTAATATTACTATCTATTAATATTTAGTTAACATATATTATATATTAAAGAAAAAATAACTTTAGTCTATATATAAACAATAATATATTTTATTATAGAAAATAATAATCTAAAGTAGTAAATTAAGCAAATTAAACATTACTTAGTATTAATAAAATTATTACTAAATAGATATAATCGTGTTTTCACTTAGTATAGAGAACTATTCTAATACTTATTAACATAGGATATTCAATATCTAGCGGAAGAATTTGAAGTATCTATCACGTATTAAGGTATATTAAATTTTGCTATAAAATTTAGTATAGACTCTATAATTTACGTTTTAGTAACTAGAATATGTACTAATTTGCTAAGCATCACTAAGGAATGTATTAATTATTAATGTTTTTAATTATAATGTTAATAACAATATTTTCTATATCTAAAATATCTTAAAGTAGTGGTTATTATTACGGGTAATATGTATTCTATAAATACTAGAATATCCAAGATATAACATTAAAAATTAAAGTAGTATTTTAAACTTTCCTACTTGTTTTTTAAATTTAAAATTTTATCGAATATAAATTCGATTAAATTAAAATACTTTGTGTAAATTAATAATGCAATATTATCTTTATATTTTTTATAACTTTATTTAAATTAAATCATAAAAATGATATTATAAAAATTTATTTCAACCTATTTAATATAGTTTTATATATAATAGTTTTTTATTATTGAGGTGACGTGTTAATATTTAATGATAAATTAATTAATACTGATGAGTATGGTTATTTAACAAATAGTACAGATTGGTCTAAAATGTTAGCTCTGCTTTTAGCAGAGCAAGAGAATATAATTCTAACAGAATTACATTGGGAAATCATATACTTTATACGTGATTTTTACCAAAAATATAATATTTCACCTACAATTCGTATATTAGTCATTGCTATAAAACAAAAATTTGGTAAATTAAAAGGTAATAGCCGTTACTTATACCGTTTATTTCCTAAAGGTCCAGCAAAACAAGCAACTAAGATTGCTGGTTTACCTAAACCAATAAAATGTATTTAATCTACTATCATGTAAGTAATTGTTTTTATTAAAAATATTTTTAATATTAATATGTTATTAAATATTCTAAATTAAATTTTTTGCAAAATTATAGTTTATTATTCGAAGTTAAAATATAGCTATAAACCTAATATATATATATTTTAGTTAGCATGTATTCATTTAACTTATTAGTTAGTTATATTATTATTAGTATTAGATTATGTAATATTTTATTAGTAGTAAACTACTATTGAATGTGATATAAAAGTTTTATATTGCTTAATATTAATAAGTTGTTTTTTAGTATAGATACTAATATTATAACAATAATTCTTTATTTTACTCAGATCTAAGTAGCTCATAAGGTTAATTAACCTAATTAATTAACCTATATTATAGTTTAAATTAATATCATGTCTAGTTTAGACAATTAATAACACATGCAAAATTATTTAATAATATTAACTTAAATTTAATGTTATGTTACATGTAAAAGTAAATTAATAAAAAAAATCTTACTGCTATAACATCAAATTTACTAAGATATGCTAAAGGAAGCATTAACAATCTCTGAATTAAACTATAAAAGCGATATCACTTATAACTCACAGATATGTAGTAAACTATCACACTAGGTTAAATATGTTAAATACTAAATAATAATAAAAAGTATGTGGCTAAATAGAAAAAATTATTATTAAGTAGCTTTCTATTATAGTTTTTTATTTTCATTATGACTGATATGTAAGTTCAACTATATTACGAAAACATTTATATTAATACATGATAAATATCATGCTAATAAATACAAACCATTAGAACCGATAATTAAATGCATCTCTAATTCTTATGGACTACCTGAAATTAATTACTAGTAATTAACTATTTCTTATATATTTTAATAATCCTATAAAGAATAATATTAAATTATTGTATTTTTTAATTTTTTATTGTAATACTAGTTACAATATATGGTTTTTAACCATAAAAAATAATTTTAATAATACTAGATATATAACATTGAAATAACTTAAAAACTTAGATAACTCTTAAGTATTAAGGTATCTATAAGGTATATAATACTTCTATTATATTTTTATTTATATTCACAGCTACTTTAGGAAAATGATATTATTATAATTAATAGCACATAAATTTAGAGAATTTCAAATATTAAGGTAGTAGGACTTTTTATTTTAACTTAGAAACTAAGTATATAGTGTTAAATTTAATATTACAAAGATATAAAATATTTTATTATCTACTAAACCCACATAATAATTTTATTTATAATTATTTATACTAGTTATAATTTTAAATTTATACGCTAATTATTAGATAGCAGATTAATATTAACAGTACTTTCCAGTTATTTTTACTATTCATAGGTTATCACGGACTAAAATAGTAGCGAATAAGTATAGTGTATTTAATTAAGTGGTTAAATTTTTTATTAATTTTTAATTAATAAAATAGATATAGTATAAATGGCATAAGTTAATTATAAAAATAAATATCAATATATTTATATTGATATTTATTTTTATAAAATAATTTATTTTTACATAATAACTATATATTATGTAAAAATAAATTATTACTATATTATATATTAAATTACAAAGTCTTTACTAAAGAATTTTAAATAAAAAATTATTTAATTAAACCTATATCTATTAGATAAATAAATATAATTTATTAGAAATAACAGATATATTAGCTGATACTTATAATTATAAATTTACTAAACTATCGGGAGAGATTAATTTTTATTGCTAAATATATGTTCTATTTATAAGAAAGTATAGAAAAAATCTTTTATTTATTTATATATCAGGAGCTATTAAAAAACAGTATAATTATAATTATTTATTAGTATTAGTAGTTATATTGCCTCTTAAAGGGCAAATAAAAGTAACTAAAATATTTTTGTATAGCGTTATTACTTATGTAAACATAATATTTTAAATATAAATGTTACATAATTGCTAAAAATAATTCGCTAGATACTTTAATAGATAGTTATATAATAATATTAAATCTTAAAATTAAAAATTTTATGTTATCTATTGTAACTATGTATAGAAGAATTTTATTTAATCTCTAATATAAAGAAATATGATAAACATTATATTTTATGTAAATATCTTACTTTAAACAAGAAAGTGTGCAGAAGTACATGTAATTCACATTATTTATTATCTATACTCTTACATTCTAATAATAATATATTTAGAATTATTAAAAAGTCTGTCATTTTATTTTTTCTTACATTAATAAATAAAAATTAATAATTTAAATCACTAGCTATAATAATTACGTAACTACTCTATTTATTATTGTTATTTTTAATTATTATTTAACATAATTATTAATCTTCCCTAAATCTTGAATTATTGATTTACTATATGTTGATTTAATTAGTTTAGTAACAATTTTTTTGTTAAATACTATGATTTATTTTCTTTTGTATCATATAGCAATGTTTAATACATAAATCTATGTATTTATTTTTTTGTTATTTTATATAAAATTAAATTATTAACTTTTTATTTGTTATACATATAAAATAGAAAGAATTAATTTAAAAATCAACTTTATTTCTAATAAACTAAAAGTTTGTTAGAAAGATAGGGTCTAATATAAATTTATGAGTTTTATAAAGAATATAGAAAACCTTAAGTATGATTAACTTGAAATAATCCTTATATAGTAATCTTAAATTTTCTACTTTTATCTTCTAGTAGAATTTAATTTTGGTATAAGAAACTTAAAATAATAATAAATATATATTTTATACTATCTAAAGATAGAATGATTTTTATCATGAGCTTATCTATAATTTTATTATTTAATATAAAATTATTACTCATTAATTTTATATATTAAAATAGTTTTTAATATTTTTAAATATACCTATTATGTTATTATAATTTCATTTAATCATACATAATTTTATAAGAAATAAAAATTTTATTCTAGTATTTACCTTTTTATAAAAAATTACTATTTTTATTTTTTTAGTTACTAATTTAAAAAATTCATAAAAATCTGATAGAAAAATTACAATTACTGCAATAATAATTATTGTTATATTTAATTTAAATTTATTAATGTTGTTTCTTATTTATTATTATCTTAATTTTTTTCTACTTTCTAATATTTCTCTATTTATACTTAATTAAATATACTTTAAAGATTTATTCTATAATTTAATTGCTTAATTAAGTTTAATTAGTTACTTTTTAAAGATTATATAATTTATTTTTATCTAAGATGCTATATGTTAAGTTAATATATTTTTTTAATTAATAGTGAGACTTAGTAATAGTATTTTAGATAATAAAATATGTATTAAATAAGTTATGAGTAACAAAGAGAAAAATTAATATAAATAATTTAAGTGAGATAATTAATAACTATAATTACTTATCAATAGCTCTAAAATACAAATAAAAGATTAAAACTTATGTTTAAGAAATATTATTACTTAGTAGTGTTTTATTTATAAATTTTATTTATTTATTATGTTAATAAGTGCTAGTTTTAAATAACCTTAATAATAAAATTATTGTAAGTAATACTAATTTAAAATTATTTAAACTAAAATTTATTCAATAATTAGAATTCTTTAAAAAAATAGCAATAATCGTATATTGAACCTTAGAGATAGTTATAAATAGTGCATAGCTTTTATAAGCTAACACTATTAAGAATTAAACGCTATTTAATAAACAAACCTACTAAGACTAGTTAGTATTATAATTCTAATATAATGCTAACTAAAGTAACGATATAACTTTATATTAATTTATTTCTACGACTATAGAATAAAAATAATTAAAATAACGATAAAAGCTAAAATAACTAGAATAGAGACAGGATAAGTAGAAGAACTAGAAGATTTATAAAAAATAGTACAATATAATTAGTTAAAAAGTTCCTTAATAATAAAAAATTAATGATACCATAACTCTTGAATTAAATTACGAACACGAACTTTAGATGCAGTCGCAACTTGAGCAATAATACGATTAGCACTTAGTTCTGATACTTTAGTATTCCATTCATCAAATGAATGCTCTGAATAGCTATCGTTAAAAATTTTTTTTATTAATAATTCAGCTGTTGCCATTTCAGTAAAAATTTTAGTATTTACTAAACATTTAGCAATAATTGAAACCTTTTTTACAAATATTTGCTTCATAAAAAATTTTTTCACATTTTATCCTTAAATCTTATCATTCTATTTTATCATAATTAACATATACCTATTAACACATTCTAATTTTTTTAGAACCTATTATAAATCTTTTATGTTTTATACTAATGCTTCATTTTAAAAAAATAAATTTTAAATACTTATTTACTTTATTAAAACTACAATTTTATCTATTTTATTATTTAAATATAACTTAAAAAGATTAAGAATAATTTCTTATGAAATTATTCTATAGGATAAGCAGAATATGTTCTGTCTTGAATAAATTTTAGTATAGCTATTATAGCATCAGTTAGCTGCTGTAGTTGCGTAGGTTGAATAATATATGGAGGCATTAAATAAATTAACTTACCAAAAGGCCGGATCCATACTCCTTGTGCAACAAATTTACGTTGTACCTCTGCAACATTAATCATTTCCTTCATTTCTACTACACCAATAGCACCTAACACCCGAACATCTGCTACTATTTGCTGTTCCTTTAATGGTGATAATGCTTGCCATAAATGAGTTTCTATGTTTTGAACCTGTTGTTGCCAATGGTTCTGTGTTAATAAATCTAAGTTAGCATTTGCTACTGCACAAGCTACCGGATTAGCCATAAAAGTAGGGCCATGCATAAAACAACTAGCTTCACCCAAGCTAATAGTTTCAGCAATCTGGCGAGTAGTTAAAGTAGCAGCAAGCGTCATATAACCCCCGGTTAGCGCTTTTCCTAAGCAAAGGATATCTGGCTCAATAGCAGCATGTTCGCAGGCAAATAGTTTACCGCTACGTCCAAAGCCGGTAGCAATTTCATCAGCAATTAATATAATTTGGTATTGATTACAAAGTTTTCTTACTCTTTTAAATAATCTGGGTGATAGAAACGCATACCGCCAGCACCTTGTACAATAGGTTCAATAATAACTGCTGCAATTTCATTAGAGTAACATGTAATTATAGTTGTAAAATCACTAATATCTTGCTCATCCCAATTCTCTTGTGCATTACCTTCTTTAAAGCGAGATAGTGTTGGCGCTGTAGCAAATAAATTTTCTTTTAGATAGCCTGGATAAAGATGATGCATAGAATTTTGCGGATCACATACTGACATGGCAGCAAAAGTATCTCCATGATAGCTATGACGTAACGCCAATATATATTGGCGTTTCTCTCCTTTAGCTTGCCAATATTGTAATGCCATTTTTAATGCAACTTCTACCGCAACTGATCCTGAATCTGCTAAAAAACAGTTTGTAACGATTTAGCAGTAATATTTATTAACTTACGACATAGTGTAATTGCTGGCAGATGGGTAATGCCACCAAACATGACATGGGACATTTTTTTTAACTGTTTGCACATGGCATCATTCAGTATTGGATGATTATAACCATGAATGGCAGCCCACCATGAAGACATACCATCAATTAAATACTGATCATTATCTAAATATAATTTAACACCATTAGCAGCAATAACTGCATAACACGGAAGCGGATTGCTCATTGAAGTATAAGGGTGCCAGATATGACGCCGATCAAATACATAATCTTCAGGTTTAATAACATTCATATGTGAATAATAATATATAATTAGTTAATAGTATATTACCTGTACTTAAACTAATAAAAATATTACTTTGGAGACTCCCTAATAGAAAGCTATAAATAATGAATAATCTAATAAGCTAAAGTATTTTTTACTTAATTCCTACTAAAATTATATTTATTGCTTAGAATATCTGTAGTTAATATTTTACTTTATAATAATATTAGCGAGTATTTTGCTATTAGTAAAACATGACTATCCTGAAGATTGTAAATATTGCTTAAAATCATATATTATAAACTAAAAATAAAAATAAATTATTAATACAAGTTAAATAACACTAATAGTAATACGTACCACTAAAGTTATGAGTATTACTTATTTTATAGAAATTTTTTGAGAAAAACTTATAAAGTGCTGTGATATACTTACAATAAATGATCTAAAAAGTAAAAATTAGGAATGAAAACTATATAATACTAGGTAAATTAAATATTAATTAAGCTAAATATTTAGCTAATATTTATCTAGATCATTAAGATTACAATCTATATATTTCGCTTAAATTTTTTATAATAATATCATTATTATTTATGATTATCAATAATATTAGTATGACTATACTAAGAATGCAAGACTAGTATTAAATTTTATTATAATAACATTATCATCTTAGATAAAAAGTAGACTAACGTATTAGCTTACTAGAATAATTTATTATTCTAGCTACCATATAAATAACATACTTATTAATATACTTGTTAAAATAACAATAATAATAGTAGAAAGTAATTCAAATACATTTATTTTGTTTGTATCCATGTTATTTTAGTAGTAGATATAATAGAGACTATATATTTTATAATGGGAATTAATCCTATTTTTATAGCTAATATTTTTATAATAGCAAGTTTTATTAAAATAGTATCGGTAGTTATTTAGTAAATTAGATTGATATTTACATAAAAAATAAGATATCTACTAGAATAGTAATGTAAAAATTAAATAAAACTACAGTAATTGTATATTGTAACTATTTATTATACTAATTAGTTAAATTAAAAATTTACATTAAAAAATAATTATAATAAAGAGAAAAATTATAACATATAATTTAATAGTTATGACTGTGACAATATTATTAATTATATATAAACTTATACTAAAATTTAATAACATTAACTAACTAACTAACTAACTAACTAACTACTAACTAACTAACTAATTAGTTAGTTAAAGTGCTTACTATTTATTTTTAGCTATACGACTGATTATATTATTAGCTCTTCTTATTATTATTGAATATAATATATTAAACAATTAATTAAGTTATACTCTATTGTTAGAAATAGAGGTTAGTTTTAACTTGATATTAGATTTAATAACTATTCTATTTTTTAATTTTTTTATTTTAGGTTATATAGCCTGTTTAGTTTACTACTTATTAATCAAAAAAATTAGCCAAAGAGTTATTATTAGCATATTAGTACTAACTTACTACTACTTTATAAAAGTTATTCCTAGAAGTCTAATAAGTGAATATTTAAATATTCACCAGTTATTTGTTGATCTATAGATATAAAATATGGAATAATACCAATTAATGGAGCAGGAAGTAAAGTAATTAAGGTAGAGAGATATTCTTGCTGTCGCTTAGTCGTATGGTCAATATGATTAGCAATCCAACCTACTAGGTTTAAGCCAGCAATTTTAATTGCTTGTGCTGTAAGTAAAGCATGATTAATTGCCCCTAATTTTATACCAATTACTAATATTACAGGTAATGCTTCTTGTTTAACCCAATCAGCAAAGGTAATTTGTGTTGATAATGGTGTAAACCAACCACCTGCGCCTTCAATAACTAGCCAATTAGCTTTATTTTCTAGTTGCCGTAATCCTTGTGATAACTCAGTTAATTCAATAGTTCGTTTCTCTAGTTCACAAGCAATATGTGGTGATGTAGCTTCGATAAATATTAATGGATTAACCTGTGAATAGGCTAATTTCTGATTACTATTAGCTTGTAATGCTAGTGCATCACTATTACGTATACCTGCTGTTGTAGTTACTCCGCCAGAAGCTACGGGTTTATATCCAGCAGTATAATACCCATTTTTATTAGCTGCTTGTAATAATGCACAACTAGCAATAGTTTTGCCAATCCCAGTATCAGTACCAGTAATAAACCAGCGTTTAATCATTATAAATTACCCCGTAAATAAATTAATAACTAAGTATATAATACACTGGCTGCTATAGATGGATTAATTACCTAAATACAACTAAATATTAACATCTAGTTAACCCTATTTATTTATAAAATATTTATTGTACCTATATCCTATAGTAAACAAATTAGCTTAACTATTTTGTGTAAATTATAGATAATTATAAGATAAATATATTATAATTCTGGTAGCTTATTTAACTATAAGAGTAACGCGGTCTTAAAAATAAATTTATTATATTATAGCAGAGTTACTTAATTTACTATTCTCTAACCATGTAGATTATTTTAATGTATATTATTAAAATTAATTATAAATTAATAAATCTTAATAGATAGATAGCTATACTATAAATTAGATAATATGCAAATTTAAATAAATATTTAATATTATCATATTATTATAAAATAATAATATTTTTAAATTAAAAACTTTACTAAAATTATTACTAGTAGTTAGGTTTTATTTTATTATTCATAACTATACTTCCTTTAGCTACTATTTCTTTATTTCTTATGTATATTTATAAGGTATTATCCATGCCTATTAATAATTAACTTACGCTAAGACTATTTATACTTATAACCACTCAGTTATACATTATGATTATCTTGTACTAAAAATTCTTTCTAAAATTACTAAGATATAACTATTATAAAATATAACTAAAGTTTTCATAAAACATATAGTTACCTATAATAGAAGTGTTGTAATTACCTAAATAAACTAACCTCTATTTCTAACAATAGAGTATAACTTAATTAATTGTTTAATATATTATATTCAATAATAATAAGAAGAGCTAATAATATAATCAGTCGTATAGCTAAAAATAAATAGTAAGCACTTTAACTAACTAATTAGTTAGTTAGTTAGTAGTTAGTTAGTTAGTTAGTTAGTTAGTTAGTTAATGTTATTAAATTTTAGTATAAGTTTATATATAATTAATAATATTGTCACAGTCATAACTATTAAATTATATGTTATAATTTTTCTCTTTATTATAATTATTTTTTAATGTAAATTTTTAATTTAACTAATTAGTATAATAAATAGTTACAATATACAATTACTGTAGTTTTATTTAATTTTTACATTACTATTCTAGTAGATATCTTATTTTTTATGTAAATATCAATCTAATTTACTAAATAACTACCGATACTATTTTAATAAAACTTGCTATTATAAAAATATTAGCTATAAAAATAGGATTAATTCCCATTATAAAATATATAGTCTCTATTATATCTACTACTAAAATAACATGGATACAAACAAAATAAATGTATTTGAATTACTTTCTACTATTATTATTGTTATTTTAACAAGTATATTAATAAGTATGTTATTTATATGGTAGCTAGAATAATAAATTATTCTAGTAAGCTAATACGTTAGTCTACTTTTTATCTAAGATGATAATGTTATTATAATAAAATTTAATACTAGTCTTGCATTCTTAGTATAGTCATACTAATATTATTGATAATCATAAATAATAATGATATTATTATAAAAAATTTAAGCGAAATATATAGATTGTAATCTTAATGATCTAGATAAATATTAGCTAAATATTTAGCTTAATTAATATTTAATTTACCTAGTATTATATAGTTTTCATTCCTAATTTTTTACTTTTTAGATCATTTATTGTAAGTATATCACAGCACTTTATAAGTTTTTCTCAAAAAATTTCTATAAAATAAGTAATACTCATAACTTTAGTGGTACGTATTACTATTAGTGTTATTTAACTTGTATTAATAATTTATTTTTATTTTTAGTTTATAATATATGATTTTAAGCAATATTTACAATCTTCAGGATAGTCATGTTTTACTAATAGCAAAATACTCGCTAATATTATTATAAAGTAAAATATTAACTACAGATATTCTAAGCAATAAATATAATTTTAGTAGGAATTAAGTAAAAAATACTTTAGCTTATTAGATTATTCATTATTTATAGCTTTCTATTAGGGAGTCTCCAAAGTAATATTTTTATTAGTTTAAGTACAGGTAATATACTATTAACTAATTATATATTATTATTCACATATGAATGTTATTAAACCTGAAGATTATGTATTTGATCGGCGTCATATCTGGCACCCTTATACTTCAATGAGCAATCCGCTTCCGTGTTATGCAGTTATTGCTGCTAATGGTGTTAAATTATATTTAGATAATGATCAGTATTTAATTGATGGTATGTCTTCATGGTGGGCTGCCATTCATGGTTATAATCATCCAATACTGAATGATGCCATGTGCAAACAGTTAAAAAAAATGTCCCATGTCATGTTTGGTGGCATTACCCATCTGCCAGCAATTACACTATGTCGTAAGTTAATAAATATTACTGCTAAATCGTTACAAACTGTTTTTTTAGCAGATTCAGGATCAGTTGCGGTAGAAGTTGCATTAAAAATGGCATTACAATATTGGCAAGCTAAAGGAGAGAAACGCCAATATATATTGGCGTTACGTCATAGCTATCATGGAGATACTTTTGCTGCCATGTCAGTATGTGATCCGCAAAATTCTATGCATCATCTTTATCCAGGCTATCTAAAAGAAAATTTATTTGCTACAGCGCCAACACTATCTCGCTTTAAAGAAGGTAATGCACAAGAGAATTGGGATGAGCAAGATATTAGTGATTTTACAACTATAATTACATGTTACTCTAATGAAATTGCAGCAGTTATTATTGAACCTATTGTACAAGGTGCTGGCGGTATGCGTTTCTATCACCCAGATTATTTAAAAAGAGTAAGAAAACTTTGTAATCAATACCAAATTATATTAATTGCTGATGAAATTGCTACTGGTTTTGGACGTAGTGGTAAACTATTTGCCTGTGAACATGCTGCTATTGAACCAGATATTCTTTGCTTAGGTAAAGCGTTAACTGGAGGTTATATGACTCTTGCTGCTACTTTAACTACTCGCCAGATTGCTGAAACTATTAGCTTGGGTGAAGCTAGTTGTTTTATGCATGGCCCTACTTTTATGGCTAATCCGGTAGCTTGTGCAGTAGCAAATGCTAACTTAGATTTATTAACACAGAACCATTGGCAACAACAGGTTCAAAACATAGAAACTCATTTATGGCAAGCATTATCACCATTAAAGGAACAGCAAATAGTAGCAGATGTTCGGGTGTTAGGTGCTATTGGTGTAGTAGAAATGAAGGAAATGATTAATGTTGCAGAGGTACAACGTAAATTTGTTGCACAAGGAGTATGGATCCGGCCTTTTGGTAAGTTAATTTATTTAATGCCTCCATATATTATTCAACCTACGCAACTACAGCAGCTAACTGATGCTATAATAGCTATACTAAAATTTATTCAAGACAGAACATATTCTGCTTATCCTATAGAATAATTTCATAAGAAATTATTCTTAATCTTTTTAAGTTATATTTAAATAATAAAATAGATAAAATTGTAGTTTTAATAAAGTAAATAAGTATTTAAAATTTATTTTTTTAAAATGAAGCATTAGTATAAAACATAAAAGATTTATAATAGGTTCTAAAAAAATTAGAATGTGTTAATAGGTATATGTTAATTATGATAAAATAGAATGATAAGATTTAAGGATAAAATGTGAAAAAATTTTTTATGAAGCAAATATTTGTAAAAAAGGTTTCAATTATTGCTAAATGTTTAGTAAATACTAAAATTTTTACTGAAATGGCAACAGCTGAATTATTAATAAAAAAAATTTTTAACGATAGCTATTCAGAGCATTCATTTGATGAATGGAATACTAAAGTATCAGAACTAAGTGCTAATCGTATTATTGCTCAAGTTGCGACTGCATCTAAAGTTCGTGTTCGTAATTTAATTCAAGAGTTATGGTATCATTAATTTTTATTATTAAGGAACTTTTTAACTAATTATATTGTACTATTTTTTATAAATCTTCTAGTTCTTCTACTTATCCTGTCTCTATTCTAGTTATTTTAGCTTTTATCGTTATTTTAATTATTTTTATTCTATAGTCGTAGAAATAAATTAATATAAAGTTATATCGTTACTTTAGTTAGCATTATATTAGAATTATAATACTAACTAGTCTTAGTAGGTTTGTTTATTAAATAGCGTTTAATTCTTAATAGTGTTAGCTTATAAAAGCTATGCACTATTTATAACTATCTCTAAGGTTCAATATACGATTATTGCTATTTTTTTAAAGAATTCTAATTATTGAATAAATTTTAGTTTAAATAATTTTAAATTAGTATTACTTACAATAATTTTATTATTAAGGTTATTTAAAACTAGCACTTATTAACATAATAAATAAATAAAATTTATAAATAAAACACTACTAAGTAATAATATTTCTTAGTTTTTATTATTTTAAAATAAAATATATTATTTATATATTTAAATGTATTTTTTCGTTACTAAACAGTACATATGACAGTAATATATAATCTATAGAATATTATTAATATAGTATTTATTATATAAAAGTATATCTAACTCTTTTAAATAAAATAAAATATTAAAATTAGCCAAAAACTACTAGATAGCTCTTATGTAATAAGAATTATTAACACTAAGTATGCATAATTTATAACATATATTTATAACATACATGTAGTCTTTAGAAGAAATTTATTGATTTATAAGATTATATAATTATTTAAATTATTAACTTTTCTGAGGTATTTATGAATACATCCATATATTCACGATTAATTATTTTAGGTTCAGGACCTGCAGGTTATACTGCTGCAATTTATGCAGCACGTGCTAATCTAGAACCATTATTAATTACTGGCATAGAACTAGGCGGTCAATTAACTACTACTACAGAAGTAGAAAACTGGCCAGGAGATACCAAAAATTTAACTGGTACTCTTTTAATGGAACGCATGTTTAAACATGCAGAAAAATTTGGTACTACATTTTCACAAGATCATATTATCAATACAAATCTTACAGAGCATCCTTTTCATTTATTTAGTAGTAACAAAGAATACACATGTGACGCATTAATTATTGCTACAGGAGCTAGCGCACGTTATCTTGGTTTAGCTTCAGAAACAATCTTTAAAGGAAAAGGTGTATCAGTTTGCGCGACTTGTGATGGTTTTTTTTATCGTAATCAAAATGTTGCGGTAGTAGGAGGGGGAAATACCGCTATTGAAGAAGCGTTATATCTATCAAATATTGCAACAAAAGTTTATTTAATTCATCGTAGAAGTACGTTTCGTGCAGAAAAGATATTAATTAATAGACTAATGAAAAAAGTTATTGAGGGTAAGATTATTCTATATGATAATAGTATCTTAGAAGAAATAATAGGTAATGATACAGGTGTAACAGGTCTATGCTTAGGCAGTACTAAGGGTGAACAAGGCAAAAAACTGGTAGTTTCTGGTATTTTTATTGCTATTGGTCATGTTCCAAACACTACTATTTTTGCTAATCAGTTACAATTAGAAAATAGTTATATTAAAGTACAGTCAAGTCTTAGTGGAGGCATTACACAAACTTCTATTCCTGGTATATTTGCTGCTGGCGATGTAATGGATCACATTTATCGTCAAGCTATTACCGCTGCTGCAAGTGGTTGTATGGCAGCTTTAGATGCTGAGCGTTATTTAGATAGTTTAAATAAATAAACTAATTAATAATTTATAAATAAAATAAGACGATAAAAAAATCTTCTACTAGCTAAAAATAGAGTACATATAATCTTTAGTTACGCTTATTTATATTATTAATTCTATTCATGTACTTTACTAATAATTACTTAGACAGGATTATTAGTAATACTTTTGTTTAGTAGCTATCTGTTATTTAATTAATTAGATAATTTACTATTAAATTTTTAATTAATTATTTTAGTTGCTAAAAATTAAAAAACTAAAATATCATTATCAGTATAATAAATTTATTTTTATAATAGTAAAAGATTTATGTATGTCTTATTATTACTTTATTATTAAATATTAAAACTATATTAATATTTATTTTTTATAATTTCTATTATAAAATTATCTATAAAATAATAAACCTAATAAAATAAATAATAAAATTCTATACCAATAACAAAAAATTAGTACTACTACAAAAAATAAATATAATATATTAATATAAAATATTAGTTATAAAAGAATAACTTATTATATAATAGTTTTATTATAAAAATAATAAGTAATAAATAATAAATAATAAGTAATAAGTAATAAGTAATAAGTAATAAGTAATAATATATGTACTTTTTAGTAAAAAGTGATTGATTACAATAATTAGTAACAAAATTATTAAACTAAGCTGTATTGTTAAAAATAATTAATATTTAAATACTTATAAATTGCTAATATAGCAATCCTGTTTGTGTTTAATAACACAAACAAAAAATAATACGATATTTTTGTTACCTATTTAATATCAATCAAATAGAGGCAAATATAGTGGCTAAAGTAGTTAAATATGCATTTATCTGTAATGAATGTGGTATGCATTATTCACGTTGGCACGGGCAGTGTAACTCTTGTCTTACTTGGAATAATATTACTGAAGTACACATAGCAGCAATATCCTCTACTTCTATTTTACATAATAAGAATTTTGTAGGCTATGCTGGCAATGATAGTATTAATAAAGTTCAACAACTATCAACAATTAACATTAAAAAACTGCCTCGTTTTTCTAGCGGATTTAAGGAATTTGATCGAGTACTAGGTGGGGGTATAGTCCCAGGAAGTACTATTCTTATTGGTGGTAACCCAGGTGCTGGTAAAAGTACCTTATTATTACAGACATTATGTAAACTCGCTTCCCAAATGAAAACTCTATATATTACTGGTGAAGAGTCATTACAACAGATAGCAATGCGCGCTCATCGCATTAATCTAGATAACGTTAATCTATATATGTTGTCAGAAACTAGTATTGAACAGATTTGTTTGATTACTAAGCAAGAGCAATCACAATTAATAGTTATAGATTCAATTCAAGTAATGTACATTGCTAATATTCATTCTTCACCAGGTAGTATAGTACAAGTACGGGAAAGTGCTGCTTATTTAACCCGTTTTGCTAAAACTCACGGAGTAGTAATTATTATGATTGGGCACATAACAAAGGATGGCGCCCTAGCAGGTCCTAAAATTTTAGAACATTGTATTGATTGTTCTATAATGCTTGATGGTGAGAGCGATTCTCGCTTTCGTACGTTACGCAGCTATAAAAATCGTTTTGGTGCTGTTAACGAACTAGGAGTATTTATGATGACAGAACAAGGACTGCGTGAAGTAAATAACCCTTCTGCAATTTTTCTAAGTCATAGTGATAATATGATGGCTGGTAGTTTAGTTATGGTAATATGGGAAGGTACACGTCCTTTATTAGTTGAAATTCAGGCATTAGTAGATCATTCGATACTATCTAATCCACGCCGTGTAACTGTGGGGCTCGAGCAAAACCGTCTAGTAATATTATTGGCAGTTTTACATCGTCATGGTAGTTTACAAATGTCAAATCAAGATGTCTTTATAAATGTTGTTGGTGGAGTAAAAGTTACTGAAACAAGTGCTGATTTAGCATTATTATTGGCTTTAGTTTCTAGTTTTCGTAACCACCCCTTACCAAAAAACATTATCGTATTTGGTGAAGTAGGTCTATCTGGAGAAATCAGGCCAGTACCTAATGGACAAGAACGTATAGCTGAAGCCGCTAAACATGGCTTTATTCGTGCTATTATTCCTTATGCTAATATACCGAAAAAAAAATTATCCACAATGCAGATATTTGGTGTAAAAAAATTGACAGCAGCATTAGAAATATTAGATAATTTTTAATTAATAGCCTTTTATTTATTATATCACGTTAATTTGATTACTAATATAGTATAAGATTTTTATTAAAATATGCCTTATCATAATAAAATACTATAAATTTTATAAAATATTTTATAAATATAGTCGTATTACTTAAATAATATTACTAATTTTAACTATTAATTATAATAATAATTCTAACAACTCCAACTATAAGTTTTATAAATTAGCTATTAACGTAATTTTTATTCTATAATTAAATAAATTTAATTTAAATAAATATACTGTACTATGTATGATTCTCATATAGTTTATAAATTAAAAAATAAAAAATATTTATTACTAATCATTTAAATTTTAATTCTAAACTATAAAATAGTATCCTATTATAATCTAATTTAAATAAAACTATAAGAAAAATAAAAAGATAATATCATATTATTAATTTATATAAAGTGTTTTAACTTAATCTAATTTGTATTTAATAAAATTTTTTAGATCTGAAAAATAAACAGAAAAATATTAAAATATACCTCAGTTTTTAATATTATATCTTAAATATTCTAATATTTATAGAGCACATGTTATCCATAATAATAACCGTTACTTTAGGATATTTTAGGTATAAAATTTTAGATTATTTTAGGTATAGAAAATATTGCTTTTAACATTGTAATTAAAAGCATCAATAATTAATAATATCTCTTAGGGATACCTAATAAATTATTACATACTCTAATTACTAAAACGTAAATTATAGAGTATACAAGTTTTATAGCAAAATTTACTATACTTCAAATATAATAGATACTTCAAATGTTTCTACTAAATATTAAGTATCCTATATTAATAAAAAATCTAAATAACTCTCTATACTAAGTATACAATACTATCGTATCTATTTAGTAGTAATTTTACTAGATGTTAGGTGATGTTTGATTTATTTAATTTACTACTTTAGATTACTATTTTCTATACTAAAGTGTATTGTTGTTTATATATAGACTAGAGCTTATTTTTTCTTTAATAGATAGTGCATATTAACTAAATATTAATAAATAGTAATATTAATAAATCAGCAAAAAATTTTATAATTAAAAATTATTAAAATAATAAAATATAGTATTGGTTAATTATTAAAATATTAATCCTAAAGTTAAATGCTAGCAGAAGGAACTAATAATTATATAGCAAATTATTATAAATAGTAAATTTTTAATAATTATTACCTAGTATTTTCCTTATTAATTTCAGGAATATCTTCGTTAAGAGTATTCTAAGATTTTAATCTAAAAATATATTTTTATGTTAATCTTATATAAAAAATATTTTTTAAATCTTAATTATTATATTATAAATTTACTATATTTTATAATAATCATTATATTTTATACCATATAATTTATGCTAATATTTTTATAACTGTTAAAGAAAGATTTAATTAATTTATCATCTTAAGAATTCATATCAGAATTAGTCAAATGTTTAGTGATTTTATAGAAAAGATTTTTCTTAGATAAAACTATGTTACTAGACATTATTGCTATTAAACTACATGTTAGATTACGTTAAGTAGTTAAAATTAGTATATAATAAATAAAACATTTACAAAAAAATTATCGTTTACTAGTTACTAATAAGAAATTAAAGTATATTTAGTTAAATAAAGGTAAAAGCATCACCATAAATATGGGATTTTTGTGCAGCGCGTTCTGCACAAAATCGTTCACGCGCAATTTTAGCCATTTCAAAACGACCAGCAATATAAATATCTTGTTTTGCTAATGAATAATAATCTTTTAGTACTACATGTAATACATTACCAGTTCTACCCTGCCAACTTTTATTTGATTGCTCAATTACCGGAACTATATGTAATTGTGGATATTTAATTGTTAGCATTTTTAGTTCATGTAAATTATAAAGATCCTTAGCTATACGCCCCCCCCAATAAAGAGATATTTCACGATTTGGTTGTTCATCTAATGCTGCTAGCAAAATAGAACGAATATATGAAAAACCTGTACCACCAGCTATTAATAATAAAGGACGCTTACATTTTTTACGAAACCAGGCATTACCATAAGGCATATCAATGTTTAGTGTTTTATTTTTTAGAATTTTATTCATTATAGCTATTGCGTATAAATTAAATTCTGAAGCGTAAATATGGAGTTCAAGATATTTATGCTGGGAGGGTATAGACGCAATTGAAAATGGACGTTTATCATATTTATTTATAATAACCATTAGATATTGACCAGCATAAAATGAAAATGGCATATAAGGAACTAATTTTACCCGATATACTGTTTCAGTAATATTATCTATAGAGGCAACTTTACAATTTAAAATTGTCATGTATTCTTTCTCTATATTAGTATTTAGACGCTAAATCTAATATAGCTAGTTTATCCTAAATTTTATCGATGTATGCGTAATTTTTTAATCTACTTTAACAGAGTATTTAATTAAAGTAGGTCTTTATCTTTAATTAATTAGTTGTATAGGTCTCTATTTTTAATTCTAGTTTAAATATTAAAAAAATCTAAATAATAAATTAAATATTTTTATTAAAATATCTTATTCACGAGATATACACAGATTATTATCTGTCTAAATATATCATTTAAATTACATACATTACTTTATTACCATAACTAGTATATTACTTTTTATAATTACTATAGACATATAATAAGAGCACCATGAAAACTACTATTGAAAACATTAACTAACTTTTATATCATTATTAATAATTTAAGTTATCTCTATGGTTAAATAATCAATATATAATTAATTTATTTTTTTATTAATAGTTATTAAGAATAAATACCTAAATTTTTTATCTTATATTTTTTTAGAATTTATACTTTTGATAATAATTAGCACTAATTATACTAGTAGTACTATAATTTAATCAGCAGTGAATAATTAAAATATAGTATAAATTAATACTATTTTCCTAATAAATTTTTTTAAGAAATTACTTCTTAATATATTTAGTAGCATATTAAATATTTGCTTAAATTTTAGTAAATTATTAAAATTAAATATAAAAATTTTTTGATAGTCTTAGCTATTTTAAAGTACTAATAATACATTTATTTTTATATAAAGTACTTATATCTTTTTACTACATATTTAATATCACTAACTTAATAGAATTGAACAGATTATATAATACTAGTAACTTTATAACTAGTAGAGTTCTAAAGTAATAGAATAAAATATTAGCACATAAAGTATGATTAATAGTATCAATTATTTTCAAATAGTTATTAATTTATTAATAAAAAATATTTAAACCTCTTACCTTTTTATTCAAGTAATTTAATAAATTTAAATAATTACTATCTAACTATATTAAAACTACCATTATTAACGTTAATATTTTAACACATATTAGTCTAAAAACTACACTTATATTCCTATCTATAAATAACTATAGGTATCTATATATTTTATATTACCATAAATTCTTACTACTATTTAGGTTAATTCTTTAGTATATAATAACTATATTTACTATTAGCAACTTATAAAGCATATTATATATTAAGGGTCTTATTTTTAATTACTAATACATGTCAGTAATATATTATTAGATAATAATTTTAATATTATATAGAAATAAATTATTTTATATTAAATATTAAGTAATTTGATATTTTATCATAACTTTAAGTGGTTATGATTTTTAATATAATTATTTTATAAAAAAATAAAATAATATCACTAACATCTACATGTTACTCTTATAATGAAAACTAAAAATAAGACAGAAAAGAAAACTAAATAAATATATCACTAATGTTTAGTATTACTTATAAATTTTATTATATCAGTACTATAATTATTTATAGTAAACTTATACTTATAGTATAAGCACTTAACATTAGCTAGATCTAGTTATAGTAAAGTAAATTTTATATCATAGTAAATAAAAGTAGTTTTTATATAGGAAAATTATTCAAACAAACATATTATTCTGCAAAATATTAAATAATTAATTTATCATTATATAAAAATCCTTATAATATTAGTATATTAATGTAGCTATTATTTAAATGGAACTAAAAAATTGAAAAAAATTTCTGTCGATAAAATAGCGAATGAATTGTATACTATTTTAGATATGCTACGTTGGGCAGTTAGCTGCTTTAATACTACTAATCTATATTATGGTCATGGTACTAATAATCCTTGGGACGAAGCATTGAGATTGGTTCTTCCTAGTTTATATTTACCAGTAGACATGCCAATAGATGTTTTAAGCCATGCTAATTTAATTTTAGATGAACGCCAGCTTGTTGTTAAACGAATAAAATACCGTGTTGAAAAACGTATTCCAGTGGCTTACCTTACTAATAAGGCATGGTTCTGTAGACACGAGTATTATGTTGATCAGCGTGTTTTAATACCTCGATCTCCCATTGGAGAACTAATTGATAAGCATTTTGATGGTTTTTTAGTCAGTACTCCTAAATATATTTTAGATATTTGTACTGGTAGTGGTTGTATTGCTATTGCTTGTGCATATATTTTTGAACAAGCAGAAATTGATGCTGTTGATATCTCAGAAGAAGTATTAGCAGTAACTGAATATAATATTCAGCAACACGAAGTTGAACAACGAGTAACGCCAATTTGTTCTGATTTATTCAATAATTTATTACCAATGCAATATGACTTAATTATAACTAACCCCCCATATGTAGATATCAAAGATATATCTAATTTGCCACCTGAATTTAGTTACGAACCTAAATTAGGATTAGTAGCAGGGGATAATGGTCTAAAACTAATAAATCGTATTTTAGCCTGTGCGCCAAGTTTTTTACAAGATGATGGTATCTTAATTTGTGAAGTAGGTAATACTATGGAAAAACTTATAGAGCGCTATCCTAATATTCCGTTTAATTGGCTAAAATTTAATAGAGGAGGAGATGGTGTTTTTATGTTAACTAATCAACAATTAAAAGAATATCATTCTAATTTTAGTTCTTGTAATGATTTATAAATATTTTAAATTTTTTTAAAAATTATAGTAAGTAATATTAGAATATAATTCTTGAAACATAGTAATTACTAAAGTACATAACATACAAATATTATTAACTAGTGTATTACGTAAAATTCATGGTATGTAGTAGTATTTATAATAAATTATATTAATAATAGTTATTATTAGATAGCGTTTACTTATGATTTAAACTAATTTTTTATATAAAATTCCTTATTAAAGCATAGATAAAAAAGATAAAAATAATTAATTTTAACTATTAATACTATCTAAATAGTATTAATAGTTTTAAGCAAAGTAATTTAATTAAAAAATTAAAATATAAACTTATAGGATTACTTTTAGTATACGATAAATATTTTATCTAGAAATTAGACCTTTATACAAACTACCAATAATAGCATATTTTGCAGCAATAACAAAAATTTTAGATTCTTCGTTTATCTTAATAAACAATATTAATAAATTTAAAATAATAAAAAATTAATTCTAAAATAAATAAATGATCTAAATAATTTAAGGTAAAAATTTAATTAAGTGAGTTATAATTAACTTAAAACATACCTTAATTAAATTAGAATAAAAATAAAAAGATACTAACTACTATTAGTAACATTGTATAAAATACACTAATTTATAAGTAACAAGAATAGCATTCAAAGATACAACAAAAACTCTATTATTTTATTAAAATATTACAAATTAAAATAATTAACTAAAGATTAATTAATAGTTTAATTAATTTCGTACTGTTTGTTAGTATTAATACTAACAATATCGATAGTATTAGTATTAATAAAGTTATATTTTATAACTAAAAATTTAAGTGCTTCTATAAAGATAATAAAATAAATATTACGTATCTAGGTATAATATTTACTAGGAACTAATACCCAATAATGATCTATAGCATAACTAGTAACTAAAAATTAATTACCTTCTAAGTAAGAGTTAGATCTTAACTCAATAAAAATTATCTAGCAAAATAGTAATTATAAAGTACCTCGTTAAAATATAGCACTAAGAGCTGCTAAAATTAATAGTTATTTATGCTTAAGTGGTAACAAGTAAGAAGTTATTGATTACCCCACTAATAATTTACGTATAGCTTTAAATTAATATGCTTATAACTTTAAATTAATAAAAAATAATTAATAGTATCTATATTAGTAATAAGTTTTACCTTAATATTTACTATATACTAAAAATATTAGCTATTACTATAATTTATACTAAGAATAATACGTATCTCAAATAAATTAATATAGAGTAATACTCTTTACTATTTATAATTTTAGTATAACTTTATATTGATATTTGCTTGTATAGGGAAAATTTTTACTAAGTTAAAGAATTTAATTTTTTTAATTATTTTAAGTTGACTAGTAAATTAGGCATAAGTAAAAGTAATTTCTACCACATTGAATTAGTTTTTAATTTTATCTTATTGAGCCTTATATTAGTATATACTAAATATATTAAGAAATTTATTCAACCGATGATTTAGAAAATATTTAGTAATAAATTAATAAAATTATTAAATTTAATTACATAGTTTTTTCTATTTTTAATGCAACAAGAGATCTTAAAAATTAAGGTATTAAAACTAAAATTCTATATATATAAATCTTCTTAATACTAATTTTTTATAAGTCTTTATAAAAATCAGTTAACATAATATTTTCTGGTATGTTACTTTTATTAATTTATAATTAGCTTTTTAATTATAGCTTATAATTATCTAAAGATATCTTTAATCCAATTAGTAATTCTATCTTTTTTAGATTTATATTGTTTAAATAATTGTTCTGTAAGTTGCTGTGGCGCTACTTGAGTTGTTTCACAAAGTCTAGCTGGATCTTCTATCCAAACAGGAATAGTACGCCAATAATTATAAGTATTACAGATAAAGTTACCGGCAATATCAATATTCATTTTAACAATTCCTTCTGGTGGCTGTAATACTAAAGGCAATGGTGTTTGATTTTCTAGATAACGACGATATAAAGTTAAAGCACCATTAGCTCCAGTTAATTGTGCAGGACCATTATTATCACGACCAACCCAAATAATAGCAACTTCTTTACCATCTATTCCAGCAAACCAGCTATCACGAAGATCATTAGTTGTCCCAGTCTTTGCTGCTAAGTTATAATGTGAAAATTTTGTCTTTAATGCGCTAGAAGTACCACGTATTACAACTTGTTGCATTCCATATAAGGTTAGATAAGCGGCTTGAGCAGCAACCATACGTTTAGCCTGCGGAAAGCTATGGTATAATACAGTTCCATTTTTAGCAATTACTGCGCGTAATGCAGATAAGGATGCACGATTACCACCACTAGCAATAGTTTGATATTCTTGCGCTACTTCTAGTGGTGTCAGGCTAGTCGATCCTAATAACATAGCAGGTACTGAATTAGTAGCTGAATATGAAATTCCTAAGCGTTGTAAAATTATGTTAATTTGATCTAACCCAACTGATAATCCTAAATTTACTGTTGGAATATTAAGAGAATTTACTAATGAATCTAGTAGCATTGTACGACCACTAAACTGATGATTGTAATTTTTTGGTTGCCATACAGAACCATTAGGCTGCTTAAGTAATAGAGGTTGATCTTCTAGCCAAGTATTTAAACGATATTTATTAGGTTGACTTAGTGCTGTTAAATAGGTTGACGGTTTTGCTAATGAGCCAATTGGATGACGTGCTTGTATTGCACGGTTAAATCCAGCAAATTGTGGCTGAGAACTACCTGCTATTGCATGGATTTCGCCACTTAAACGATCAACTACTACCATAGCTGTTTCTAAATCATTAATATGATATGCTGCCTTTAATGCTGGTATACCATTTTCAACTGATTTTTCTACTGCACTTTGTGAAACAGGATCTAGCGTAGTAAAAATTTTTATTCCAGATAAATTATTAGCTTTATCGCCTAATTTTTGCTGTAATTCATGACGAACTATTTGTATAAAAGCTGGTTGTGGAATAATTACTCCACCTTTAGGTTGTACTCTTAATGGTCGTATGCTAAGTATATTATATAATTCAGTATTAATAATTCCTTTATTTTGTAGTAATTTTAATACTAAATTACGCCGTTCTAGTGTTAGTTTAGGGTTACGCCATGGGTTATATAAAGAAGCACCTTTTACCATACCAACAAGCATTGCCTGTTGATCTAAACTAAGTTCATTTATTGGATAACCAAAATAATATAAACTTGCTAGTGGAAAACCATGAATTTGATTACTACCATTTTGACCAAGATATACTTCATTGAGGTATAATTCTAAGATATAATCTTTACTGTAGTGATAATCAACTAATAATGCCATATAAGCTTCATTGACTTTACGTAACAAAGAACGCTCATTAGTTAAAAACATATTTTTAACTAATTGTTGGGTTAAAGTACTACCACCCTGTATAGTTTTTCTTGCTGTTATATTAGCTAATATTGCACGAGCAATTGAATAAAAATTAATACCATCATGTTGATAAAAATGATAGTCTTCAGTTATTAATAACGTATTTATTAATAATTCAGGAAATCCAGAACGTGAGATAAATAAGCGTTGTTCTCCGTTAGGAGATTGTAACATAGTAATTAATTTAGGATCTAGCCGAAAAAAACCAAAGTAACGCTGATTATCTAAGTTTTTGATTTGTGTAAGATGATTATTGTTAAATAGTAAAAGAGCATGAATCTGCCCTTCTTTTCCATCAGGGAAATTAAATGCACGGCGTAATATCTCAATACTACTGCTTTGTACAATAAATTCACCTGGATGAGCTATACCACTAACTTGACGATATTGCATTGCTTCTAATAAATTAATTATTTCTTTTTTACTATAGGCCATACCAGGCTCAAGGTTTATCGTGCGCCCATATACTACTGCTGGTAAATCCCAAACTGGACCATCAATACGTTTACGAATTTCTCTGTCAAGATGAATACCGTAACTTATTAACAAAACTATAGTGATTAAAAATAATTTAGTTACTAACTTTAACCAGTAATATTTTTTTTGTACTAGAAATAATTTCTTTTTACTTTGCATTAATTCTTACTTCTTTTTATTCTTTTTTAGAAAATTTTTTCTTGTCATTACTATAATGTTTAACTACTTAGTTTGCATGGTACCCATATTGTTTTATAAGTACTAAGTAAATTTTTTATACCTTATTTAATATAAAATAAGCATAATACTTACTAGTCAGAATAAATTAAGATTATATAACTTACCTAATATATTACAGTAGATAAAACTAAACTAGCTACAAAATAAGCATCTTTAAGATAAAACTTTTATAAATAAAAAACTATTTACTAAAATATAAAAAATAAATTTTTTTTATAAAAAATTTTTTCTTAGTTATATTAGTATATTTAAAAAATTACTATTTAATTAAGAGTAAACAGATACAGTTATTAATATGCTGATAACAATAAGAAATATAATTAGTAGCTAACATACGAAATTTAGCTGATAAATAATTAGCTTAAAATATTATAAAGAATTGCTGAAATAGATATTAATCCCATAATAATTACAAAGATATTACTAATATCACCACGATACTTATGCATAACTGGTACTTTATTAATAGCATACATAGGCATTAAAAATAGTAGTATAGCAATAATTGGACCTCCTAAATTTTCAATTATACTTAAAATACTAGGATTTAGCATAGCTACAATCCAAGTACTTATTAACATAAAAAATGCTGTTATACGATTTAATTTATCATAATTAATTTTTTTATTTTTTTTATGTAATAAGTTAATAATTATTTGATTAAAACCTTCACAAGCACCCATATAGTGACCAAAAAAAGAAGTGCTAATTGCAATAAAGGTAATAATTGGTGCTACATAAGCAATGATAGGTGTATTAAAATAGTTAGCTAAATAAGAAAGAATAGAAATGTTTTGAGTCTTAGCTAGCATTAGATCTGCTGGAGATAGACTAAATACACAACTAAATACAAAAAACATCACTGTTAATACCATTAAAATATGGCTATAAAATAAAATATGCGAACATTTTTCTTCAGCAATATTACCATATTCTTTACGTTTCATTACAGCAAAAGTTGAAATAATAGGAGAGTGGTTAAAAGCAAAGACCATTACTGGTATAGCTAGCCATAACGTCATTAATATCCCTTTTTCAATACTAGTACATTTTATAAATAAATTTTCAAAAATTGCCCCAGACCAATGAGGTATAAGATATAAAGCAAGCAACATTAGTGTAACAATAAAAGGAAAAACTAATATACCTATTACTTTAATCATAAAATTCTTACCAAAGTAAATAACAATCATCAAGACCGTGATTAGGATAAATGATAAAATAGCTCGTGGGGGTGATGATAGATGTATTTGGTTAACTATAAAACTATCAACAGTATTAGTAATGGCCACACCATAAACTAATAATATTGGATAGATAGCAAAAAAATAAAGTAAAGTAATCAATTTTCCAATATCAATACCAAAATGCTCTTCAACAACTTCTATAAGATTATTATTTGGATTCTTTCCAGAAAGGACGAAACGACATAAGCCGCGGTGAGAAAAAAAAGTCATTGGAAAAGCAATAATAGCCATAATTATTAATGGTAATAAACCTCCAATGCCTGCATTAATTGGTAAAAAAAGAACACCAGCTCCAATAGCGGTCCCATATAAGCCTAGCATCCATGTAGTATCACTTTTTTGCCATGTACTTGCTAGTATTTTTTTTTGAGATATATTAGTGCTTGACTGAACATAATTCATAGAAATCTCCGATTTAAACGCTATAGTTAGAATTCATAACTAACGTTTACATATTTATTAATATGTTACTAATTTTTTTAATTATATTAGACAAAAAATTATATAAAGTAATCTACTTTGAATTTTTCATTCAATTATTATATGATATATTATTAAATATAAATTTCGCATAATAGTAAAAAAGACGAATATAATTCAATTATAATTTATCTTTTTGTTTTATATTTAATTAATAATAATATATTAGCGAAAAGATAATAATTATAGATAATAACTACTATAATTATTATCTAACAAATAAGATAAATTTATATATAATTATATATTTTAATACTTTAAATAAAATTTTTATATATAAAATATAGCTTTTTATATTAGTTTATTTTAATTATTATTAATGATTAATACTAAAAACTAAATACTATTAGTGACTCTATTATTTTATAAAAATAAATTATTCTTAGTTATTTATAATATAATATTAATTGATAGTAATTTTACTATATATCCTATCTACAAAGTACTTTAGTTTAAATTTATTTATGTTTAATAGGATTTAAATCCAAAAAATAAATAGAAAAACATATAATATTCCTATACCTATCTCGTATAGATTATTTAATTAGTTTTAAAAGCTATCATGAAGATTTGTTAAACTATCTTACGTTAGTAAGATGTAATAGGAAATTTTATTACAACCTATAATCCTTAATGTAATAAAAATTTTTTTGAATAGAATATTATGTAGATTAGTTCTATTTAATAGTTATACAGTACTATTTATTATAGATATTAAATAATGGATATTGATAAATCTATAATGAAATCATAATTAATATATTTTCAATAATAAAATAAAACTAATTATATTATTATTACCAAATAATAGTTTATTAATATTTCCATAAAAAATATGTATATTATGTATAATACTTAAAATATTAAACTTTATCTAAATAGAAATATAATTTTCTATTATAATAAAATCTTCTGTTAAATCTGGGTAGCAGATAATTTTTAGAGAATATAAAAACACAAAAAATAAATTAAGTACAAAGAATCATTCTAATGCTCTAATTAAAACTAAGAAAACGTAATATATTATGTTATCAAATATATTTTTCATTAGATATTTATAATGATCTACCTAATAGTAAAATAGAGATTATTAATCTGTATTAATAATGATTCTAATTAAAAGTATTATTATTTATTTAAGTAATTATGTACTAAATACTATTAATAATACTCTCAGTATACAATTTAACTGTAAATATCTATATTTAAGTAAATCATAAATTAATATCACATATAATAGAATAATTATGACAAATAAGAGAAACTATAATGCTAACAAATAAAAATAACATATAAACTAATTACTTAACTAAATACACTTGCTATTGCATGATACAAAATTATTCGTGTAACTAATTAATATCAGTATATAAATAGTAAAAAAATTAAAATTACCAAACTATAAGTATTAAGAAAAAAACTAATTATTTACTTATCTAGCTAAATATTTAACAATGATACTAAAAGAAATGTCTGTATTAAGGTAATAATAACTAATAACTAATAACTAATAACTAATAATAATATAATAAATCGTGCTTATTAAAAATAAATATTTTTATAATAAAAACTAATAGAATATTCAATATAAATAAAATAATTAATAGGTTAAAAAGCCTTTTTTAGCTGAATGAATTCTATTTATATTTAATTAATAGAAGTTATATAACTTAATATAAATAAGATAATTATTGCCTTACATATTAAGGCAAAATAAAAATAATTAATTAGAATATTTACTAATTAATTTTAGTATACTTCTATAACTATAAGTATAACTTCAATTTAAAAAATAATCTAATTATTAAGTTAAAAATAAAAAATATGTAATATGTAATATTTTATAATTACTATAATTCAAATTTTTTACCTTATTAAGATTTTTTTCTGATTATTATTATGTTAATAACTTATTCTCAGTTTTTTTGTTATTATTATATTTTAGTTAAATAATTTATCAAAAATGTACTTAAAAATATTATTTATTCTTTTTTATTATATATAAAAATTACATTTTTATCTATTTTCTACTGTAAGTGTATAAAAGGGATTTAAAATAGGTTCTAAGTAAAATAAAGATCAAAACGATGATTTTTAGTTTTAATTTTTGCTTGTGCAATAATATTAGCTAATGGTTTTGCGTAACTAGGGCGCTTAACTACTACTCGCCTGATTGCTAACTTACGAGCAGGTGCTAATAAACTATCAGCATCATCATCTGTTCCAACTAGTGATTGAAAAATGCGCATTTCTTTTTTTACTAATGCACTTTTTTGTCGGTGTGGATACATTGGATCAAGATACACTACATCAGGTTGTGGTTTAATTTTAGCTAAATACGTGAGACTAGATACATGCAGTAAAGTCATATATTCACGTAACCAAGAACCAATTTCAGTATTCTGATAACCACGTTGTAAACCATCATCTAATAGTGCAGCAACTACTGGATGACGCTCTAACATATGCACATTACAACCTAGTGATGCTAGCAAAAAAGCATCCTTTCCTAGTCCTGCAGTTGCATCTAATACTGTTGGTAGATAATTTTTTTTAATACCTATTGCTTTAGCAATTGCTTCATGACGCCCACCACCAAAACGGCGACGATATGTCATAGTACTAGAAGTAAAATCAACATAAATTCTGCCAAGTTTAGTTTCATCTCTTTTACGTAGCTCAAGACGCTGAGGTGTTAAAATTAACGCCATAACTGCTTGGTTATCATTAGTAAAATCCCATCGTTTAGCTAAAGCCAATAAAGTTTTAGGATCACTATCTATCTCGTATTGTAAACAAATATTCATATTTATGATTTAAATCTCATTAAAAATTCCTATACTTAAATATTTTATCAGAAATAAATTTAAAATATTCTTTATTATTTTTTTGTTAATAATAAATAAATTATATTTATCTTTTTATTTTTACTTTTTATAAATAAAATAGAAAAGGTTTATATAATTTTAGATCCTAGGAATAATATTTTTTTGAATACCATAATGATATAACATAGCATCTAGTTGTGGCTCTCTATTACGAAAACGTTTGAACAAGATCATGGGATCTTCTGATCCTCCTCGAGATAAAATATTATCAAAAAAAGATTGACTAGTTATTATATTAAAAATACCTTCTTCTTTAAAACGAGAAAAAATATCTGCTGATAAAACTTCTGCCCATAAATAACTATAATAACCAGCTGCATATTCTCCATCAAAAATATGACTAAAAGTATGTGGAAAACGATTCCAGTTAGGCGAGAAAATAACAGCTACTTGTTTTTTTACTTTATATAATGTTGGAAGAATTTGTGCACCATTAGTAGTATCGTATTCATAATGTATACGAAAATCAAATAGACTAAATTCTAGTTGACGTATAATAAATAACGCCGCTTGATAATTTTTTACTATCAGTAATTTATTAAGTGTTTTTTTTGGCAATGGCTCTTTAGTTTGGTAATGACTAGAGATAAATGCTAGTGCCTGTGATTCCCAACACCAATTTTCCATAAATTGGCTAGGTAATTCTACGGCATCCCAAGGTACACCATTGATACCAGATACACTAGCAACATCAATTTTAGTTAGTATATGATGCAAACCATGACCAAATTCATGAAATAAGGTTATAACTTCATTATGTGTAAATAATGCTGGTTGATCATTTACCGAAGAATTAAAATTACAGGTTAGATAAGCTACTGGTTTTTGATGTTTACCGTTAGCTAAGCATAGTTTGTTTGTACAGCTATCCATCCAAGCGCCGGCACGTTTATTTTCACGTACATAGAGATCAAGATAAAAACTACCAGAAATTTCTCCATGAGAATCAAACAAATCAAAAAAACGCACCTCTGAATGCCACACATCAACATCATAGCGTTCTTTAGCTTCAATACCATAAATACGCCTTATTACTTCAAATAACCCATTTAATACAGATTCTACAGGAAAATATGACCGTAATTCTTCGTCATTTATTGAAAATAAGTGTTGTTTTTGTTTTTCGGAATAATAAGCAATATCCCAGGCAGCTAGTTCGTCAATACCATAATATTGCTTAGCAAAAGCTTGTAGCTGGATTAGTTCTTGTTTTGCCTGTGGACGCACATGCTTTACTAAATCATTTAAGAAATTCAGTACTTTTTGCGAATTTTCTGCCATTTTAGTTACTAGCGATTTATCCGCATAATTAGCAAAACCTAAAAGCCGTGCTAATTTATGACGTAGTGTCAATATTTCTTCCATAATAGCACTATTATCCCATTGGCCAGCATTTGGTCCTTGATCAGATGCACGTGTTGAGTAGGCATAATACACTTCCTTTCTTAATTGTACGTCATCTACATAAGTTAGTATTGGTAGATAACTTGATACACTAAGCGTTAATAACCAACCTTCTTGTTGTTTGGCCTCTGCCATCACTTTTGCTGCTATTAGAGAACTTTCTGGCAAACCATGTAATTGCTGAATATCGGTAATTAATTTAGTCCAGCCCATAGTGGCATCAAGTATATTATTACTATAGGCAGAACTTAGTTCTGATAATCTAGCAACAATTTTACCGTAATATTTCTGTTGCTCTATAACTAAATCAATCCCTGATAGTTTAAAATCACGTAATATATTTTTAATGGCGGTACGTTGAGCTATATTAAGCTCAGCAAAATGCGATCCTATTTGTAATTTAAGATAGGCCTGATATAACTCTTTATGTTGTCCTAACCATGTATTAAATTCAGATAATAATGGTAAACTTTTTTTATAAGCTATCCGTAATTTTGGGCTATTTTGTACTGCATTTAAATGGCTAATAAGCGACCAGATACGTGCAAGTCGATCATTAGATTCAGCAAGTGGTTGGCAAAGATTACTCCAAGTAAATGGCTCTTGTTGTGTAAGCACTTTTTCTACTGATTGCCTATATTCTTTTAGTATCACTTGTACTGCAGGTACAATGTGCTCAGGACGAATAACAGAAAAAGGTGGCAAAGAAAAAGCAGTTAGCAGTGGATTTATCATTAAAGATTCCCGATCATTGTTTAAGTCATACAGTGACTAGCACTACATAGAGTTACGCAGTTAAAACAAGGCGAAACATTATATGTAATGATTCATGACTAGTATCAAATTACTTTTAGGTTATAGCAAGATACTTAATCTTAAAATGGAATATCATCATCAAAAACTTCCGTAGGTTCATTACTATTATTAGATAGAGTAGCTGATCTTGATTGATTATATTGCGGCGGCATAGGAGGAGTATTAAAGGGTTTGTTACTAGTTGCTGGTTGTTGGGGTGGACATCCTGGTGCACCATTACGTACAACAATATTATCTTTTAATAGCATGTTAGAGGGAGTAATTGTATTTGTCATGTCTTGCAAACTATTATTGACTACACTAGCCGTATGACGTCCACCACTTAGCATTTGCATTACGCCATTAATACCAACGATAATTTCAGTAGTAAAACGATCTTGGCCAGTTTGATCTTGCCATTTACGTGTTTGCAAAGTTCCTTCAATGTAGACTTGAGAGCCTTTGCGCAGATATTCACCTGCTACTTCTGCTAGTTTATTAAATAATACGACACGATGCCATTCTGTTTTATCTTTTTGTTCACCAGTCTGTTTATCACGCCAATTTTCTGATGTTGCTAAAGTAAGATTAACCACGGCATTTCCATTTGGCATATAACGAACTTCAGGATCTTGTCCTAAATATCCAACTAAAATTACTTTATTTACACCTCTGCTAGCCATGTTTATTCTCCTACTATAATATGTTTTAGTATAAGTAACTAAGTATAACATGTGATGAACAGATCAGCATAGCAGTGATAACTGTAAAATAACTTATAATTTTTTATAATACTTGAACACATTATACACTAATTTAAATATCTATTTAATTTTTTTATATTATAATTATCTGCTTAGTACTAGTTTTATATTTCGATAATTAGAAAGAGTACGTGGATAAGTAGAAGTTATAGGCATTTATATTTATAATCTTAAGAATATTAATTCTAATTATTTTTCAAGACAAATTAATTATTAATACTAGTTTATCTAACTTAGGCAGGTCTTTGTTGAAATTTAATACTTCATATGCAGAGTCAACGTGCTATATTAAATATCTTTTACTATTAGTGCTATCACGTAAATTCATGATTATTTATGTTTATTACTTGCTCGTATTGATAGGTTATACTTTCTTAATTATGACATTATTTACTTTTGGTTACATAGATTAAAAAATTAAATAATAGACAATATTTTAAATTAATTATGGTAATTATCGGTTAATATTATTAATACTTTAGTAAAGGTGCATAAAATATGTATAGTAAAATACTAAAAAATTATAAGTATAGGATCATATCTATGTATAAATAGCAGTAAAGTCTATGATTTATCTAATCTCTAAATAATAAGTTAAAATTTTATTTATTTTTACTCAATAACCTAGTTAATGTTTACTAGATTTATGATAAATTAAGAATATAATAATTTTTTAATCTAATCTAGTGGTATAAAATACTAATTTATTTTTAGTGAATAGTATTATTTATAATCAAGATTACCTAAATTTTTTAGTATTTTAAATACTACGTTCATTTAGTTAGTTATTATTAATTTAATATTAATATGCTATTCTGTTTATTAAATTTTAAAATAAAAGAATTAATATTATATAATTTAGAAAAGATCATTAGATTTAAATATATCAGCGATTATAGCAATAATAAAGTATAATATTTTCTATTTGAAAACGTTTCATATAATATAGAGTACCATTATAATGAAATAGAATCTAATAATACATAATAAATTAGCTAAATTCATTAATAATCATTTATGTAGTTGTTATTTAGATATAAAATTATATAAGAAAGTCATATTATATTTTATAGAAGAAAAATATTACCTAAGATTCTATTTTGAGTATTAGTAAAGTGCTGATATTTTTTAAAATATAAAATTAATAGGTTAGCAGGTATAAATAGCTGAAAATATTAAAAGAGATTCGTGATTAGCTTAAGTTTTAGATAATATTAATTTAAATTATTTATTATTTTATCATTTAGCTAATAGTTTATCTGGTAATAAAATATAATATATTTAGTTAATTAGTTAGAGCAGTGTGGTTTAATAGGTGTAATACATGTATTAAAAGAATCTTTTATTTAGTTTAAGTAATACTGTAATTATGGTTAAGTATAATAGGAATATTATTCGTTTTGCTGATTACGTAATCAATATTGACATGTAAAACATGGTGTATATAATAATAAAGTAATTATTAAAAACGTTTTTATAATATTATAAAAGATGTTACGGTTAGTAATTAGTTACTTTTTTAAAAGTAATTAATATTAATCAAAAATTTTATTAGGTAAATAATAAATTCAATCTAGGGACCTAGAAAAACATTTTTATCCTAATACGTAAATTATTTGTAGTTATTGCTAAATCGTATATACGTGATTATGCTCTTAAACAAGATGTTTTAGCTTTAACGTAAAGAGGATATTGTAAAGTATTTTACTAAATAGAATAATTAAGTGTAAAATATATTTTGCTAAATATTTACGTAATCTATAATTATATTATAATAAACCTAATAATTAGATTATTAACCTTAACCTATAAGGCAGAAGATAGCAAAGTAGAAAACTTTAATTACTAGATACTAGAAGTAATAATCAAAATACACAAGATTAAATACTGCATGTTTTTTAAAAATAGTTGCTATTATAAAATTAATTAGTAGATTTTAGACTCTTCATTCTGGTATTGTGGAGCAGCATAATTATCGAAACGTGACCAACGTCCATTAAATGTTAGTCGTACTGAGCCAATCGGTCCATTACGGTGTTTACCTAGAATAATTTCTGCAATTCCTTTCATTTCACTATGTTCATGATAAATTTCATCACGGTAAATAAACATGATTAGATCAGCATCTTGTTCAATAGAACCAGATTCACGTAAATCTGAGTTTATTGGGCGTTTATCTGAGCGTTGTTCTAGGCTTCGATTTAGTTGAGACAATGCTACTACTGGTACTTGTAATTCTTTTGCTAAAGCTTTTAATGAACGGGATATTTCTGCAATTTCTAGAGTACGGTTATCTATTAATGCCGGTACACGCATTAATTGTAAATAATCAATCATAATAAGACTTAACCCACCATGTTCACGGAAAATCCTTCTAGCACGTGAACGCACTTCAGTAGGTGTTAGACTAGAAGAGTCATCAATGTACATGTTACGTTTTTCTAATAATATTCCCATTGTACTAGAAATCCGTGCCCAGTCTTCATCATTTAGTTGACCAGTACGAATATGGGTCTGATTAACACGAGAAAGTGATGACAATATACGCATCATAATTTGATCTGCAGGCATTTCTAGGCTAAAAATTAGTACTGGTTTATCTTGAGTTAATGCTGCATTTTCACATAGATTCATAGCAAAAGTAGTTTTGCCCATTGAAGGACGTGCGGCAATAATAATTAAATCAGATTTTTGTAACCCAGCAGTTTTTTTATCAAGATCCTGGTAACCAGTAGTAACACCAGTTACGTTATTATTAGGTCGACGATGAAGATCTTCAATACGAGTAATAGTGTCTTCTAAAATTTTATCAATACTTTTTGGTCCTTCATATTTATTTACGTGATTTTCAGCAATTTTAAAAACTCGAGATTCAGCAAAATCTAATAGGTCTTCAGTACTACGTCCTTGAGGATTGTAGCCTGCATCAGCAATTTCATTTGCTACTGAAATTATTTCACGTACTATTGCGCGCTCACGTACGATATTAGCATAAGCACTGATATTTGCGACACTAGGTGTATTTTTAGATAACTCAGCTAAATATGCAAAACCTCCTACAATCTCTAGATCTCCTTTTTGCTCCAAAGAAGTAAATAAAGTTATTAGGTCAATCGGTTTGCCCATTTCTAATAAACGTTGCATTTCAATAAAAATATGGCGATGTGACTGACTAAAAAAATCATTACTAGTTACATGCTCAGAAATATGATCCCAGCGTTCGTTATCTAACATTAACCCTCCCAATACGCATTGTTCTGCTTCTAACGAATACGGTGGTAGTTTTAATCTTTCTACTTGGTGATCTTTTGGCACTACTAGATTGTTATTTAATTTTTTCCCGGCCATAACGCGTGCTTTTACCTATAATAAGAAAATGTAGCTACTAATATATGTGATGATACTCAGTGGTAATAAATTTCTTATAAAACTACTAAGTATTGTAAATCTTATATTATTTGATGCCCTCTCTCATCATATGCGCTACTCTTTATAATTTTTAACGTATATTCTAAAAATTATCATGTATATTTGCTACTCACTAGTAAGTTTAACTACTATTTTATTTTATCTAAGAAAATAATTCTGCTTTTATCATACTAGTTTGTCTTTTTGTATATAAAAGTTTTTCTTAATCTCTATTGTTGGTTTATCATTTTAATAGAATCGAAAAATCAACAATTTTTTAAATATTTAATTGGGCAATAATTATGGGTTATCATTTATCATTTAAAGAAATTTTAGCATTAGGTTTTATGACATTTGCTTTATTCGTTGGGGCTGGTAATATTATTTTTCCTCCTATTGTAGGCTTGCAATCAGGCGAATATGTTTGGTTAGCGGCTATTGGTTTTCTAGTAACTGCTGTAGGTTTACCAATAATAACTATCATTGCATTAGCGCGAGCAGGTGGAAGTATTGATGCTCTTAGTATACCTATTGGTCGTAGTACTGGCTTACTGTTATCAACTATTTGTTATCTATCTGTTGGTCCTTTATTTGCTACCCCTCGTACTGCAACTGTTTCTTTTGAAGTGGGTATTGCTCCTTTAATAGGTAATAGTAATTTGGCATTATTAATTTATAGCCTGATATATTTTTCATTAGTGATTGGTATTTCACTTTATCCACGTCGCTTATTAGATACTATAGGACATGTTCTCGCACCATTAAAAATTATATCTTTTAGTATTTTAGGGATTTCTGCGTTATTTTGGCCTGCAGGTTCGCCTATTCCAGCTATTCAGGTTTATCAACAAACACCTTTTTCTACTGGTTTTATTAATGGTTATTTGACAATGGACACCTTAGGAGCTTTAGTGTTTGGTGTTGTAATTGTTAATGCTGCTCGTTCTCGTGGTGTTATTTCAGTTAGTTTACTAACTCGCTATACTATTTGGGCTGGAGTGATTGCTGGTATTGGCTTGGTACTCTTTTATCTTAGTTTATTTAAGCTTGGTTTAAACAGTGGTGTTTTAATACCAGATACACAAAATGGTGCTAGTATTTTATATGCTTATGTTCAACATACTTTTGGTGATATAGGTAGTATTTTTTTGGCAATCTTAATTTTTATTGCTTGCATGGTTACTGCTGTAGGTTTAATTTGTGCTTGTGCTGAATTTTTTAGTCAGTTTTTACCATTATCTTACCGTAATTTAGTATTTATTCTTGGTCTTTTTTCAATGCTAGTCTCAAATCTTGGGTTAAGTCACTTAATCCAAGTTTCAATTCCTGTATTAACGGCAATCTATCCACCTTGTATTGTTTTAATAATATTGAGTTTTACATTACGCTGGTGGTATAACACAAAAATAGTAATTTCTTCTGTAACCTTAGCAAGTCTATTATTTGGTATTCACGATGCAATAAAAGTAGCAAATTTTGACTATTTATTACCTACTTGGACTCAAGATTTACCATTAGCAGATCAAGGATTAGCTTGGTTATCACCATCCTTATTAGTGCTTATTTTGGTTGCTCTTTATGATCGTATTAATTATTACCGTAGTAGGGTTACTATAAAATAATAGTATAAATCTTCTATTTTCAGGCTATATTGGCGTAACTGTTTGTATTTATCTTAATCATATCTATAAGTATAAATTTCTTGTAAGATCGTGATTTTTAATCATGTTGCAGATTATACAAGGGTCGTCTACCTTGTGCTTATTATTATAACTACGTAACTGATAAACGTGGCTTTCGCCAGACGGAATTTTATGAAATTACCAGTAAAAAATAAACTAAAGCGTGGTTTAACTACTCGTCATATTAGTTTTATGGCACTAGGATCAACAATTGGTACTGGTTTATTTTATGGTTCAGCAGACGCAATCAAGATAGCTGGCCCTAGTGTATTGTTAGCTTATTTTATTGGTGGTTTAGTAGCGTTTATCATTATGCGTGCTCTTGGTGAAATGTTAGTTAACAATCCACAATCTAGTGCTTTTTCACGTTATGCCCAAGATTATTTAGGATCAATAGCAGGGTATATTACTGGTTGGACTTATTGTTTTGAAATATTGATTGTTGCTATTGCTGACGTTACCACCTTTGGTATTTATATGGGAGTATGGTTTCCTAATGTGCCACACTGGGTCTGGGCATTGAGTGTTATATTTATCATAAGCATCATTAATATGATGGATGTTAAAGTGTTTGGTGAATTAGAATTCTGGTTTTCTTTTTTTAAAGTAATAACTATCATTATAATGATACTAGCAGGTATTAACATAATTTTTTGGGGTATTAATGATAACTTACCAACAGGAATATGTAACTTATGGACTAACGGTGGGTTTTTTAGTAATGGCATAATAGGCATGTTGCTATCACTGCAATTAGTAATGTTTGCTTATGGTGGCATTGAAATTATCGGTATTACTGCAGGTGAAGCAGTAGATCCTAAAAAATCTATACCTAAAGCAATTAACTCAGTTCCTTGGCGCATTATAGTTTTTTATGTTGGTACATTATTTATTATTATGTCAATTTATCCATGGGATCAGATAGGTACCTATGGTAGTCCATTTGTCTTAACTTTCGAACATTTAGGAATTACTGTTGCTGCTAGTATTTTAAATTTTATAGTTATCATAGCATCAATGTCAGCAATAAATAGTAATGTTTTTAGTATTGGACGCATGTTACATGGTATGGCTGAACAGGGCTATGCGCCTAAATTGTGTAGTATAACTTCTAAGCGCGGCATACCCTGGATAACAGTTATAATAATGATGTTAGTTATGTTAGTTACAGTTTACTTAAATTATCTTATATCTGAAAAAGTATTTTTAGTAATTGCATCTCTATCGACATTTGCTACAGTTTTGGTTTGGATTATGATTCTATGTTCGCAAATTGCTTTTCGTTATTCTCTAAATCAAAATCAAGTAAAAGAGTTAGATTTTCCACTATGGGGTGGCATTACTACCTCGGTAGTAGCCATTATTTTTCTGCTATTTATTATTGGCATGATTAGTTATTTTCCTAAGACTCGTATATCACTTTTTATTGGATCAGGCTGGATAGCATTATTGTTAGTTAGTTATTGTATTAAAGCATATTTTCAGAATAATAAGAAGGGAAGGAAGAAAATTAAGATTTTTAAATAAATTATTAAATAATAGATTCTATTTAGATAAAACATAAAACCGATAAAAATCAGTTTTATGTTTTATAGAGTAATATAATTATATTATGAACTCATATTGTATTATAGTTTAGTAGCATTTTCAGATAAGTATTTTATTACACCGCTAGGTGTAGCAATTATACCTGCTTTACCAGCTTCCCATTGTGCAGGGCATACTTCACCATGTTTTTCATTAAATTGTAAAGCATCAACCATACGCAACATTTCATCAATATTACGTCCTAATGGTAAATCGTTAACTACTTCATGACGAACTATACCTTTTTTATCAATAAGGAAAGAAGCGCGTAATGCAATACCTGCTGGATGTCTAATACCGTATGCCTGAATAATTTCACGTTTAATATCAGCTACCATAGGATATTGCACCGGACCAATACCACCTTTATCAATAGAAGTATTACGCCATGCGTTATGAGCAAATTGTGAATCAATAGAAACGCCAACAACTTTAACGCCGCGTTTTTTAAATTCCTGGTAGCGATGATCAAAAGCAATTAATTCTGAGGGACAGACGAAAGTAAAATCTAATGGCCAGAAAAACAATACACCAACTTTACTGTCTAAATATTTTTTTAAGTTAAAATTATCGATTATTACGCCGTTACCTAGAATAGCTGCAACAGTAAAATCAGGTGCTTCATGAGTGACTAAAACCATAAATAACTCCTATAAATTATTATTATTTAACATACTTTATATTTTATTATCTAGTAAAATTTTATAACTTTATGTGTTATATATAAATAATATACTAACATTAATTATTATTTATATATAAAAATTATTACGTTATATAATACTTATTTTTTAAACATAAACAGCCTTAAACAAAAGTGCTTTATAGAAAATAATGATAGATATTTACTCTTTATTTTTATGATTTTATTTAAATTAAATCATAAGACCCTAATATATGAACTAATATTTATTATCTAGCAGTAACTATTATTGATACAACTATTTTTAATTTTACTTTATAGTGCATCATAATAGATGATATGGTTTTTATTAGTATTACTTCCTTTATTTATATAAATTTTTAGTGAATTTTATATAACTAAAAAATTCAGCGAATAAGTAACATTAAAAGATAATAATACATTCAGCGAACTAAATTGTCTTATTTTTAATAGTATTTAATATAATATAATGATCTTTTATTATTTACTTTTACTAAACAAAATAACACTAATTATGCTGGTACTATAAAAAATAATTTATAACATAAAACTATATTCTAAACTTTATCTATATAAATAAATACTACATTTACGTAAGTTTAATTTGCATATCATATAATTATTAAAAATCATATTAAAAAAATTAAATAATCTAATGATAAATACAAGATTTTATATAAAATAATATTATTATTTTAATGACCTACAATTTAATGTAAGGGGCTAATAAATTTATTAAAGTACTAAGATAAAAGTAAAAAAATTTAATTTAAATAATAACATCATCATAGATAGAATTAAATTACTATATCATAACTTAATTCTATCTATAATAATTATGTACATATTGTAATGTATTACGCAATATAATAAAGCATCTAATTCTATTCCTGTGCTACATGTATTTTACCTAATAGTATATTGCTTTATTAGAGTAGTTCATAATGTAATATGAGCAACTAGCAAAGTATCAGTAAAAATAAAGTATTTCATAATTTTATAATTTAGTAAATTTTTATCATTGTTCTACTGGATAACACATGGTACTTATCTAGTTTTATCAGATTATACTAATTAACCTGAAGATAACGTATTCATAAAATAATATTGCTTTTTTAAAGAACGTCTATAAAAATATTTTAAGAGCTATCTATATAAAAATAACTAATTTTTGTACTAAGCTTTCCGCAAAAGCAAAGTTATTATATAAAGTGTATTTGCACCTGTTTTAATAGGGGAAAATATGAGCACCGAAAACTCTATAATTATTTTACATCGGGTTATAGTATGTATAGTTGTTAGTTTATGGTTAGTTAGTTGTAGTAACAATACGTTAACTTTTGCACCAATTAGCACCATAGGAAACAAAGTTTTCAAAAAAAAAATTGGTAACAAAAAAAATACTACAGCTCCTGTAATTTGTAATAGTAGATATAATAATATTCCTAAAGGAAGCTACAATGGTAATACCTATACCGTTAAGAAGGGTGACACTTTATTCTGTATCGCATGGATTACTGGTAAAGATTATCATAAGTTAGCAAGTAAAAACAATATTCTCCAACCTTATAGTCTTAACGTAGGGCAATCTCTTAAATTGATTAACGTACCTAATCAGCACACGTTGATAGTTAATAATACAAAGACTAATGCTATAACTATGCTGTCATCAAATAAAGTAATGAAAGTTAAGTCAGTTAATTTTAAAGTAAAAAATAAACATTATTCTTATTTAACTAAACGAAATACTAACAAAATTTTACCAAAAATTAGTATAACAGAATCAGCTAATACTAAAAAAAGAATCTATAGTAATTTTAATAATATCAGTCTAGTAAAAGAGTGGAAATGGCCAGCTAGTAATTTTCGAGTTGTTCGAGAAGGCAATAAGGGTATTGAAATAGAAGGTAAACTTCGGCAACCAATATTTGCTGCTGCTGATGGTAAAGTGGTGTATTCTGGAAATGCATTACGCGGTTATGGTGAACTTATTATTATTAAACATAATGATGATTATTTAAGCGCTTATGCTCATAATAATACTATTTTAGTTCAGGAGCAACAAAAAGTGAAAGCAGGACAAAAAATAGCAACTATGGGTAATACTGGAGCTGATTCAATTAGGTTACATTTTGAAATCCGTTATAAAGGAAAATCTGTCAATCCACTACATTATCTTCCACAGATAAAATCATTAAAAATAGAATAGTAATAGACTAGATATACCACCTAGCTTTATTTTGATAAAATTGACTACTATCTTTATTTATATTAGAATAAAAATTCTATTTTTCTAGATTCATACTATATGATAATTTATAGTGACTATAATAAATGATTAAAAATAATTTACAATTGATAGCAAAATTTCTCGTTATTATAGCAATTGTAGTCTAACATTATTAGAATTAATTAAAAAAATAATATTAGTTTAATTTACATAATAAAGAAATTTAATCTTAAGTATAGTTTTCTTTTCTTTATCTTATACTACATATTTTAAAAAAATTAAATATTTATTTATATACTACATATAAACTTTCATATAGATTAAATTATAAACTAAGTACAAAATAAATTACTAAATAACTCAATAGACATATTAATAATATGAGTTACATATTTCACAGTAAAGAACATATGATTTTAATTAATACTATATTATAAGATAATTAAGAAATATACTGTTATTTTTACTTTAGGTCTATTATGAAATAGACTTAAAAAATACAATATAAAATAATAATTTACGATTTAGTATTATTAAGTATTCATTTAAACTTAACATAAAATAATATAAAGTATTAGTTAATTATTTTAGTTTATTAATAGATAAATCTATAATATTAAAAATATTATCTAATAAATTAGGTTAATGTTTAAGTATGTATATCAAAAAATATAGGTAAAATAGTTATATTATTTACGTAAAATACTACTAATATAAGGATTGAGTATCGAAGTATTATTTTATAAATAACTCTACCATAACTTATTTATTAAACTAGTATTATCTATAAATAGATTTAAGTCATACTAAAACTTAGTTTTAATTTTTTATAGTTATAGAGTATGATAATAATATATTTTGAATACTTCCTAGAGGTTATTTTGTTAATATTTTTATTTTTTAAAAATATACCTATGTATATATAACTTTAAGATATATCTTGTCTCAATAGATATATTTATAAATATTATTTTCATACATAGAATTATTAAATAAAAATAATTAATACGTATATTTTATTTATAAAAAATTAGTATTATATATACAGATAATATAAATAAAAATAGTAAAATAGAATTACTTATAAAACATAAGTAAGTTAGTAATTTATTTACTAAATACTATAAAATAAAAAATTAATATTTTTACTAGAGAATATAATATATATATTAGAAATATGATATTAATTATTTTTGATTATAAATAGTAATAACTTTTATATTAATAAAAAACTAATTTAATAAATTATTAAGATTTCAATCTTAATAATATTTAATCTATTTATCATAGTAAATGCTTAGTAAAATACTAATAATCTATTTTAATAAAATTATTACAAATATTAATAATACATAGTAAAATACTAATAAAGAAGAATAAAAGAATTTATTAATCAAAGTAATTTTTTACTATATTTAGCTAAATAAATATTTAGAATATTATTCTAGTAAAATTATTCTAAAAAAATTTAACAAAGATTATTTTAATATAAAAAAATCTTATAATACAAAAAGTAAAATATTATAAGTGATAATAAATTAATTTTTACTAAAAAATATATTATTATTAAATAATAATATCTATACTATATAAAATATATAGAGAATAAAAAGATAAAATAGGTAAAATAAGTTTAATAAAAGATATTGGTGAATTATAAATATTAAAAAATATTATATTATTTAGTATTAGTATTAGTATTAGTATTAGTATTAGTATTAGATTTATGATTTAATAGTATGAGTAAAAATTAAAAATAACAAATTAAATATAATAACATATAAATTAATTTATATATTATTAATACATTTTTATGTAATTAACTATAAACTATTAAATAAATCCTTTAAAATTAATACTATAAATAACATCATACTATAAAAACTTAACATAAGATACTAAAATCATGTTTGAAATAAATACAGTAAAAAATAGCATTCAAGATCTCTTTAAGAGAATAAATATTCTTAGGAGGCATCTTTAACTATAATGCTAAGAAGGAAAGATTAGAAGAAGTTAATGCAGAATTAGAAAAACTTAATATTTGGCAAGAACCAAAACATGCACAAGCAATAAATAAAGAACGTTCTATGCTCGAAGAAATAATTAATACTCTTGATCAATTTAAAAAAGAATTAGATGACGTTATTAATTTATTAGAGTTAGTGTTAGAAGATAAAGATGAAAAAATGTTTAATGAAATACTTACTGAATTAAAAATACTTAATGATAAATTCATTCAATTAGAGTTTCGTTGTATGTTTTTTGGTAAATATGATAGCGCTAGTTGTTATTTAGATCTGCAAGCAGGTTCTGGTGGAACAGAAGCACAAGATTGGACAAATATTTTACAACGTATGTATCTACGTTGGGCTGAAACAAAAGGTTTTAAAACTGAAATTATTGAACAATCTTATGGTGATATTATTGGATTAAAATCAGTAACAATTAAGATTATTGGAAATTATGCTTTTGGTTGGTTACGTACTGAAACAGGAGTGCATCGTTTAGTGCGTAAAAGTCCTTTCGACTCTGGCAATCGTCGTCATACTTCTTTTAGCTCTGCTTTTGTTTATCCTGAAGTTGATGATAATATTGATATAGAAATTAATCCAGCAGATTTACGTATTGATGTATATCGTGCATCAGGTGCTGGTGGCCAACATGTTAATAAAACAGAATCTGCTGTTCGTATTACCCAGCTCTCTACAAATATTGTAACTCAATGCCAAAGTTATCGTTCGCAACATAAAAATAAAGATCAAGCAATGAAACAACTTAAAGCAAAATTACATGAATTTGAAATGCAGAAAAAAAATGCTGAAAAACAGCAATTAGAAGATAATAAATCAGATATTGGTTGGGGAAATCAAATTCGTTCTTATGTCTTAGATGATTCCCGTATCAAAGATTTACGAACTGGTATAGAGACAAGGAATATAAATTCTGTCCTTAACGGTGATCTAGATGAATTTATTAAAGCAAGTTTAAAATCTGGGCTATAAGGAATAAAAAATGTTAGAACAAAAAAGATCACTTATTAGAGAATTAGCAACCAAATTATCACAAAAATTTAATAATGAGCTACAAATTCGTAAAAAAAAATTGGCTATATTGCGAAAAAATAATTGCATTACTTTTCCAAATGATTTTCGCCGCAATGCATTATCTGATAAATTACATTACGCATATGGCAATAAAGAAAATAAAGAATTATCCACTTTAAAAAATGAAGTTACTGTTGCTGGTCGCATGATTAGTCGTCGTCTTATGGGTAAAACTTCATTTATTACTTTACAGGATATGCATGGACGTATTCAGTTATATGTTACCTATGATAGTTTTCCAGAAAATTTCTATGATAGAGAATTTAAAAAATGGGATCTCGGTGATATTTTAGGCGCTCGCGGTAAATTATTTAAAACAAAAATTGGTGAGCTTTCAATTTATTGTACTGAATTACGCCTTTTAACAAAAGCTTTGAGGCCATTGCCAGATAAGTTTCATGGTTTAGTAGATCAGGAAACTTGTTACCGTCAGCGTTACCTAGACCTGATTGCTAATAATAAGTCACGTAATATTTTTAAGACACGTTCAAAAATTATTGCGACTATCCGCCAGTTTATGGTAGAAAAAGATTTTATGGAAGTCGAAACACCAATGATGCAGGTAATTCCTGGTGGTGCAGCAGCACGTCCATTTAAAACTCATCATAATGCTCTAAATATTGATATGTATCTACGCGTTGCACCAGAACTCTATTTGAAACGTTTAGTAGTAGGAGGATTTGAACGTATATTTGAAATTAATCGTAATTTCCGTAATGAAGGTATTTCACCATATCATAATCCAGAGTTTACTATGATAGAATTATATATGGCATATGCAGATTATCAAGATCTAATGACTCTAATAGAAGAACTATTCCGCATACTAACTAAAACTGTATTAGGTGATAATATGGTTACTTATGGTAATAATATTTTTGATTTCTCAAAACCATTTATTAAATTAACAATGAAAGAAGCAATTTGTCAATATTGTAAAAATATTAATATTACTAATTTAGAAGATATCGATAAAGCTAAAAAAATTGCAGATTCCTTAGGAATTAAACTAGAAAAAAACTGGGGATTAGGTCGTATTCAATGTAAAATTTTTGAGGCAACAACTGAAAGCTATCTAATACAACCAACTTTTATCACTGAGTATCCGGCAGAGGTCTCACCATTAGCACGGCGTAATAATAAAAATCCATTTTTTACTGATCGCTTTGAGTTTTTTGTTGGCGGTCAAGAAATTGGTAATGGTTTTTCTGAACTAAACGATGCACAAGTTCAAGCAGAACATTTTAACATACAGGTACAGACTAAGAAAACCTATGATAACGAAGCTATGCTATATGATGCAGATTATATAACAGCATTGGAGCATGGTTTACCACCCACAGCTGGCTTAGGTATTGGTATTGATCGCGTTGTTATGTTATTAACTAATAGTCATACTATTCGTGATGTAATTCTTTTCCCTACAATGCGCCCAGTTGATATTAGTGATAAAAAATAAAAATACAGCTTAGATAGCGTTATTTTATAAACCTAAAATTTTTATGTTTAAAATAACTTATAAAAAGTTAGTGTGCTAATTATTAATAACTAGAATCAATACTTTGTAGGTCATCTTGAATTGCTAAAGCATTTAGGTTAACTTTATTACTTAGTGCACTATTATCAGCAAGAAAATCATAATGCTGAAAATAAGCATCTCGTACTATTTGGTAAGGATCAGATGAGTTGCGTAATAAACTATCAGAATCTAGTAATTGAGCACGGATTTCTATTTCTTCAAGAATCCACTTGCCAGTAAACATCCAGAATTTTAGATAGCTTAGCATGGGATAAAGCGTATCTACCCATTTTCCAACATCCTGACGAAGTGTCATACTACCATAAACAGGTAGAACTATATAAGGACCATAACCAATATAATAATAACCTAACATAGAACCAAAACGATAAGGAATCTCTTTTATTAACTTAGGATTAACTATAACAGCAACATCAATAAATCCTCCCATACCTAATAATGTATTTAAAAAAAAACGATTAAAATGTTTCATTGCTTTGTAGGGATCCCCAATTAAAAAACTATTAATCATGCTAGCTGGCTCTTCAAGATTATTAAAAAAATTGCTTAAACCATTACGGATAGGTTGTGGCATGTTATTACGCCAAACTACTGCTACTGGACGCATTAGATAGGGATCCATAATATTATAGTTAAAATTAAACATTATTCGATTAAAATATTCTAGTGTATCAACATGGTTTTGTTTATCTTGATATGAAGAACGACTAGCACAACCAATTAACAATAAAACTATACAAACTAGCCTTATTAAGCGATGATTCATATTTTGCTTTTAAATACATCCCGTTTACAAAAATTACTTAACGTTTTGGCTAAAAATCAATTATAACCTATTTTTTTATCATCCCATCTAGTTATTTAAGTAATCTTTCAGTATTTATCCTATAGTAAAAAATTAATTTTTATGCTAAATATTTTATCAAATTGCTTTAACTTTAAGGTACTCTAATTAAATAAAAATAATCAAATTAATTGAAGATTTATTACTATAATATACTTGAAATAATGATCATTTATTATATTTTGCTATAAAATTTATACTTTAACTAATTTTATAATTTGTTATCTATTATCTTCTAATATATTAGATATACTATCTTTTAAGAATTAGATTAACTATTTTTATTAATTACTTATTTTAATCTATGTTTAAAATAAAGTATTATATTGTAATAAAGCTTACTCTTAGATTAATAATTTGTATAGTCTGATACTTAAATATAGCAAAATTTATAAGAAGAAAAGTAGCACTAGATATAGAAATAGAAATAATATTAAAACAATTAAGTTAAGTCATCTTTATTTTTAGTAAGTCCTATATTGAGAACGCACAGACTTAATAATATAGATATATAAATTGATAAAGTATAAGTAATATATTTTATTAGAACCTACAGAAGTAAGCTTAGTGTAGTAAGGTGAAATATAAACTATACTTAAACATCTTGATTAAGATAATCTAAAAATTTTTATAAAAGCATACATTTATATAGGCTTTATAAGAAATACAGCTTTATTCACATAAATAATAGGTCTTATATCTTTATATAGACCTGTATCTTTAACTAAAATTATTCTAGACTATAAAAATAGCTTTAGGTTATTAAGATATTTTTATAATAAAATTTAATATGTTTAAATCATGACAGGATACCCTCAATATTTACTTAGAGATATAAAACATGCTTGCATTAATAAGCATTAAAATAATTATTTGCATTAAATATAATGTTATCAAACTATTTTAGTAATAAATTTATTATGTTACGATAGAGTTATTCTATAAATTTTTAAATTAAAAAATAGATTTTTTATATAAAAAATAAAGATAAAAATATATAATAAATATATTAATTTTATAGTAAAATAATACAATTTATTAATTTTTTAATTAAGTATTAATGATATTTAATTATATTAAATAAAGATATTAAGTATAAGGTTACTATTTATTTTTTATTTTTAATTAAATATTTATATAATATTTAAAAACTATAGATTTAAAATAAATTTTAATAAATTAATATCATTTGTAATGATAAACTATTTATCAAATTAAAACATTATTAGTATATAAATATAAATAACTATATTAATATAGTGCATCTAATATAATAAACAAGCTATCTAATTAATTATTATAGTAAAAAATAATATTTTTTATCTTTTCTATAATCATTTTTATTTTTTTCTACTTGAATTGACAAGGTCTTTTATTTATATAAAAATTAATAAATTGTTTTATAATTATATTAAGGTTATTTAATACTATATTATTATCTAATAATTTATTTAACAAAGTTAGATACAGCTCTTACTATTTTAATTATTTTCTACTAATAAAAGCAGAATTCTTTTAAGAAATTATTTAAATTTATTAGTTATTATATATATTAATAGTTAGTATATTATAAGTATAATTACTATAGTTAATATATTTTTTTTGATATTATTGCTAATAAACTATTTTTTTGCTAATTTTTAATTATTATATTTTTTGTAGTATTATTATAATAATACTATTATAATTTAGAAAATAATTACGCAGTTTAGAGTTATCATTAACTAGATTTCTACTAAAATCTCTTACTTTTTAATTTATTATTTAATTTAACTAAATAATCTATTATCTATAAGATGATACACCTATTTTAAATCTACTATACATCTTGTTTTAACTAAGTACTTTTATTATTACTAAACTAATAACTTTTTTAAATTTTTTCTATTTATTTTTTTTAATGCTTTTATCTTATTACTATTTTATTTTTTAATTTTAGTGCTATCATAAATAAATCATAATTAGCAATGAAAGTTACATGGTCACTAATTTTTTATTCTATTTATTTTAATAATTATTAAACTTAATAATTTTATTTAAATAGATATAGTTACAACTATTTATCTCTTTATTTGACTGAGTTATTATAAGCTGTTCTATTTTATTTTAATAAATCTTATCATTATAGTTTATATAATTGTGCCAGTGCAACATACAGCTATATTTTAATAAATTTATTTTTTATAACAAATTATATTTTTTAATTTCTTTTTTGTCATAACTTTATATTTTGATTTTTTTATTTAATTTTTTAACAAAATAAAATATAACTAACTATAAGATTCTAATTAGAGTTTTTGTTATGTATCTAGCTTTTAGTTATTGTATTTTTAGTAAGAAAAGAAAGATAACTATCTTTACTATAATTAAAAAGCGAATTTAATAAATTTTATTTAGTATGTTTCATAGAAAAAAGATTTAAATATCTTATTAAACTACTACTAATTTAGTATATAATAGATATAAGTTGTTTTTTAATTTTATGTATAATTATTTTATACAAATAAATAATAATTATTATAATTTAATAATTTTAATATTCTATTGATATATTTTTATCATTACTAATAATATTATTTTAACTGTATATTAAGTTTTAGTAGATATTATTTAATAATAAAAAATTTAATACTTGAAAGAGCAATAATTAATTTATTAGATAATTTACTTAAACTTAACTTGATGCTTAATTAAATTATAAACCACTTATATTTTCTGAGTTTTTTCTTTTACTATTTCCGTTATCTTAGGAGGCAAATCTTTTATTAATAACTTATCAGAATAATATTTACTATTAATTTTTAATAGATACACTTAATAAGTATGCTATTATTAGGTTTTACTACTAAAATTTTATGATTATTTACTAATGTAGGTATTTAGGCTATTAGTTTAAAATTGCCATGTTGATTTTTATTAGAATAATCTTATTAATTTTTTCTTGTTACTAAACTGATATTCTTTTCTACAATATTAATAAAATAATTAAGTTAAATATAATAAATACTTAATTCTTCAGTAATTATACATTAATACTTGTCATTTATTTAGGTTCAGGTAGAAAAAATTATTAGCAAAAACTACTTAAAATTGGATCTATAAAAATATATAAATTAGATTAAAATATCTAAAATACATATTATATAATTTTTTTAGTTTAGCTCTAAATGAAAAATACTTTTCTTGTCTTAAGAAAAGATTATTGCACTACGTGATATATAGAACCATATAAATATATATATTTTTATTAATTGATTAGCAATCTAATATCAATTTTTTATTACTTATCATTTTATTTTACTCAGGTAGTTTATTACTTAAAAGCACAATAAAAAAAATAATTATCCTTTTTATTAATTAGTAAAAAATTTTTGATTCCATATATTACATACTTTATTTACAGTATGACCAATAAATAAGTCTAATGATACTCCCTAGAAACTAATACCGATATAATCACAATGTAAGATTAAGTAATTTTATTGAATACTGCATATACTTGTTAATTCATCATGTCATTAGTAGTAATTTGCATTACTATACTTAATATCTAGTTTATAACTTAATAGTAAAGTTAATAAATTACTTAACTTAATCTTAATGTAACCGTGATAAGTCATAAAAATATGAAAAAAAAACCTCTAATATTGCTAATTTGGACGATATTTTATAGTCAGTATGTATTAGCTAATTCCTCCTCCTTTAAACAATGCGTGCTTGGTATGTCTATATATAATAAAGTCTTAGTAAGCAATAATATTAATCATCTTCCTATTAATATCAGAGCAAATAAAATCAAGGCCTATTATCCATATAACATGCAATTTATTGATAACGTTATTATGCAACAAGGTAACAGTATACTAACTGCTAATAAAGTTAAACTACATCAAACACAAAAAAATTATCTAACTATACCAGTACGAACTCTAACTGCAATAGGTAATGTTACCTATGAAGATCCATATTTCAAATTACAAGGACAAAAAGGTTGGTTAAGTCTGAATAATAAAGATATTAATATAGATAAAGGTCAGTACCAAATGGTTGGCCAACAGGGGCGTGGTGATGCGGATGTAATAAAGTTACGCAGCCAAAATCGTTATGCTATTTTAAAAAATGGTACATTTACTTCTTGTTTATTTACTGATAATAGTTGGAGTATTAAGGGATCCAAAATTATTCATGACCGTAAAGAACAAATTACTAAAATATGGAATGCTCGTTTTAAAATTGGTGGAATCCCTGTATTTTATAGTCCTTATTTACAATTACCTATAGGAAATAAGCGTCACTCTGGTTTTCTGATGCCTGATATTATTTATACTAGTAATAATTATTTTGAGTTTAACCAATCTTATTACTGGAATATCACTCCAAATCTTAATGCTACAATTACAACACGCTATCTACGTAAACAAGGAATTCAATGGCAAAACCAATTCCGTTATCTATTAGCATCAGGAAATGGCTCTATGGCACTAGAATGGTTACCCAACGATAAAGCTTATATGGGTAATAATATTTATGATAAAAATAAGACCCGCTGGTTATATAATTGGCAACACAATAGTGTGCTTGACAATTTATGGCATTTTAGTATTAATTATACCAAGATTAGTGATACAAAATACTTTAACGATCTGATTTCTCCTTATGGCTCTACCGCTAATAGTTATGCAACACAAATATTTAGTACTAATTACTCACAAAAAAACTGGAATGCAACTCTTTCTTCTAAACAGTTTCAAGTATTTACCAATAAAAATAATGGAGATACTTACAGAGCTCAGCCACAAATAGATATAAATTATTATAAAAATAAAATTGGACCTTTTAATTTGCATACTTATGGTCAAGCAGTAAGGTTTATTAGTGTTAACCCGAATAACCCCAAAACTAATCGTTTTCATGTTGAATCAGCAATTTATTTGCCTTTAACTAATGCTTGGAGTAGTTTTAACATCGAAACAAAACTAATGGCCACTCATTATCAACAAGATATTCCTATAAATTTTTCTAATACTTATAAATATTATATTAATAGAATTATACCGCAATTTAAGATTAATAGCCAAATAATGCTTAAACGAGCAATAGATTGGAATAGTCATTTTATACAAACATTAGAACCACGAGCGCAATACTTCTACAGTCCTTATCATTACCAAGATAATATCTATATTTACGATACTACCTTACTGCAAACTGATTATAACGGTTTATTTCGTGATCGTAGTTATAGTGGCCTAGACCGCATTGCTCCTGCTAATCAAGTTGCTATGGGTTTAATCTCACGTATTTTTGATGATTCTTTAGTAGAGCGTTTTAATGTTTCTCTTGGTCAAATTTATAATTTTAGTCATGCTAATTCTAGAAGTAGTACTATGATTGATAACAATAATAATATTGGCAATCTAATTTGGATAGGAGATAGCAACTGGAAGATTACTAATACATGGAAAACTAGAGGAGAAATACAATATGACGCTCAACTAGGGAGTTTAATACAAGGTAATGGGGTAATAGAATATAGAAATAATGACGAACGAATATTTCAATTAAACTATCGTTATGCTAGTCCAGAATATATTAAAATTTTACTACCAAAACGAAAAGATAACCACTTTTATAAAAAAGGGATTTCACAAATTGGCATTGTAACTAGTTTACCACTAACTAATCATTGGACCATAGTAGGTGCTTATAATTATGATATTAAAGTACGCAAGCCAACTAGTAAACTAGTTGGCTTGCAATACACTACCTGTTGTTGGGCAGTAAAATTAGATTACGAACGTAAAATTATGGGTTGGAATATAAAATATAATAATAGTAAATATAACAATCATATATCATTTAATCTTAGATTACGTGGCTTAAATAATAATTTTAGTCTAAATACTCATAACATATTAAACACAAAAACTTTACCCTATCAAAGTATATTTTAATTTTAATCTGTATATATGAATAATATAAGCGAAAATAAAATATGAAAAACTGGAGAATACTAATTTTAGGGTTAGTAGTATATACCAATAGTGCATTCGCAATACTACAAGAAATCGACAGAATCGTAGCTATTGTTAACAATGATGCAATACTACAAAGTGATATTACCAATATGAAAAAGATGATTAAATTGAATGCCCTACAAACGGACCAACAGCTTCCTGATAATATTGAATTGAATCATCAGATTCTTGAACAGCTAATCATGGATAACATTCAATTACAAATAGCTAAAAAAATAGGTATTAATATATCTGATGATGATTTAAATAAAGTCATTACTAATATTGCAACAAAAAATAGGATGACTATTAATCAGATGCGCAATCAGTTAATAAAAGAAGGCATTGATTATAAAAATTATCGTATGCAAATTCTTAAAGAAATACTAATATCAGAAGTTCGTAATAACGAAGTTCTACGCCATATCATAATATTACCACAAGAAATTGAGTCGCTAACACAACAAATTTCTAATCAAATAAATGAAGATACAGAGCTAAATATAAGTTATATTCTTATTTCTATACCAGAAAATTCATCTCAGCAACAGAAAAACCAATCTGAAAAACAAGCAAATAAAATAATAGCTAAAATTAAGGCAGGTGCTAATTTTACCAAGCTAGCTAAAGCTAACTGGCCTAATCTACAATCATTAAAAAGCGGAGAAATAGGCTGGAGCAGAAGAAAAGAGCTACCAAGTTTGTTTGCTACTAAATTATATTCAGTTAATAAAGGTGATATTGTTGGTCCAATACGTTCTGAGGTAGGTTTTTATATTTTAAAAATAAATAATATACGTAGAACAGATAAAGCAATGTTAATAACAGAAGTACATGCGCGTCATATTTTACTTAAACCTTCAAATACGATGACTGATAACCAAGCACAAGCTAAGCTACAGACTATCTTGCAGGAAATAAAAAGTGGTAAAACTAATTTTACTACTGTCGCGAAAGAAATTTCTGAAGATCCCAATTCTGCAAAGCAAGGGGGCGATCTAGGTTGGGCTACATATGATACCTATGATCCAGCTTTTTGTAAGGCATTACTAAAACTTAAAAAGGGAGCAATTAGCATACCTGTTCGTTCACTATTTGGTTGGCATTTAATTGAACTGCTTAATATACGTAAAATAGATTATAGTAATATTATACAAAAAAATCGTGCTTATGAAATGCTTATTACCCGTAAATTTGTTGAAAAAGTTGAAAGTTGGATGCAACAACAACGTGCAGCGTCCTACGTAAAAATTCTTGATAATAATTATTTACAAAAATAAACTAAAAAGTTATAAACTCATTACTATTATCCATGATAGATTTATTAAGGTTAAACTGAATCTAATTGTTATTTTTATTTATAAACAAGGCCAATTAAACTAGTGTTTTATTTAAATAATATATTAATTAAATACATTAAATAACTATAGCACTAGTAAAATTACTTAAATATAAGTTAATTTATTAACAATAAATCATTAATAAAAATTAAATAAATTATAGCTAGTTAAGATATTAATTACGTTGTTAATAAAAATAGCGCAACTATATTAAGCAAACTTAAAATATAAAAGATATTGATTACATCGTAAAAATATTTACTTATACCTGTAATGATTGCTTAAATAATAAGTTTTCAGTATGAATTACTAGTTTAATATAAAAACTAATATCAACGAAGCTGGTGTTCTCTGTATTGGGTATATTAATTTTTGTAGTATGTATTATACTGTTTAGTTGTTATTATATTATCAATATAAAAATAAATAGAAATTATATACTAATAACTAGATATTTAGCTTTATTACAAATATGCTTAACTATTACTTAGATATATTTGTATCAAGTTATTATTGCTCTCTTTAATATTATTAAAAATAAATTTATTATTAATTATCCTAAAATTTATAATACAAATTTAACTTTTATATGAATAAAAGAGTTATATATAATATAAAAGTAAGTATTATTATACTAATATTAAGATTATTATACGAAAAGTAATATAATTTATTAGTTTACTATACACAGATAAACATGTTATTTTAACTAGAATATCTAAAATACTAATATAGCACTTATTATATACTACGATTAAAGATTATTAATATTTAAATATTAAGATTTGAATTAGGTAATAAATATTATTCATAGTTTTGTTTTTTTATTTATACTTTAATTAATTATAGCACTATATTAAAATTCGTTGCAATGATTACATTAATACTGGTAGTTTTACTATAGTATTAGAGTTAGTTATTAAAATAATAACTAACAAAAAAATAATCAAATATAATCATAAAATTATATAACATTTAAATAATAAATAAAATGTGCGATAGAATCTACCAAGGACATTTTGCTCGTAAAAGATTTGGGCAAAATTTTTTAAATAATAGCTATATTATTAATAGTATTGTTTCGACTATTAACCCTCTGCCAAGTGAAGCAATAATTGAAATTGGACCAGGCTTAGGAGCACTAACTGTACCAGTAGCAGATCGTATAGATAAAATGACAGTTATTGAATTAGATCGTAACCTTACTATTAGTCTTATTAATAATCCTAGACTTAAAGATAAACTAATTATCTATCAGCAAAATGTTATGGAAGTAGATTTTTCTATACTAGCAAAACTTTCAAAACAACCGTTACGTATATTCGGTAATTTACCTTATAATATTTCTACCCCATTAATATTTTATCTTTTTAATTATACTAATATAATTAGTGATATGCATTTTATGTTACAAAAAGAAGTAGTTAAACGTTTAGTTGCTTCTCCTAATAGTAAAACATATGGCCGTTTAACAGTAATGGCACAGTATTATTGCCAAATTATCCCTATACTAGAAGTACCATCATCTGCATTTATACCATCTCCTAAAGTTGACTCTGCAGTAGTGCGCTTAATTCCACACCAACAAAAATCTAATCTAGTTAAGGATACACGCCTTCTAGAGTATATTACCGCTCAGGCATTTAATCAGCGACGGAAAACTATTCGTAATAGTTTAAGAAAATTATTTATTCCCGAGCAACTAATAAAGCTTAGTATTGATCCTGCTTGTAGAGCTGAAAATATCACTTTAACGCAATATTGTAGATTAACTAATTGGCTTTCAGATCAAATAACCTATAGTAGTAATAATCTTTAATAATCTAAACCAATTAATTTATATAGAAGTATAATTAACTTTACAAAATTAATCTATACTTAAAATAATACTATTTAATTACTAGTAACTTATCATAAATAGTAATCATAGTAAAACTAAGATTAAAATAAACAGTATCATAAGAGAGTGTCTATTATCTTAATAGCAAGTAAATTTTATATACTATTTAATATAGTTCTTAAAAAATCTTTAAATGTAATAAAAAGATATTCTAAATATTTAATTATATCAGTTAATTATTTAAGATTTTAATTTAATTTTTTGCTTAGTTAATCTAATTATAACCTATTAATCATGTCTACTTATCTTATCGGTGATGTTCATGGATGTTTTACTGAACTTCGTGCTTTACTAGCACAAGTTAACTTTAATATACAACAAGATACACTATGGTTAACTGGTGATCTAGTTGCTCGTGGGTCTTCATCATTAGCAGTATTACGTTATCTTAGATCTCTAGGATCTAGTGTACGTATTGTGTTAGGTAACCATGACCTACATTTATTAGCAGTATACGTAGGTCTAAGACGTAATAAGCAGAAAGACCGCCTTACTGAATTACTTAACGCCTACGACATAGATGAATTAATCAATTGGTTGCGCCATCAACCACTTTTACAAATTGATCACATGTTAAAACTTATCATGGTACATGCAGGTATTAGCCCACAATGGGATATTAAAAAAGCACAAAACTGTGCTCATGAAATTGAAGATGTTCTTAGTAGTAATAGTTATCCTCTATTTCTTAATGCATTGTTTAATGATGCACTAAATAGCTGGAATCCTAAACATTCAGGATTAGCACGCTTACGTTTTAATATTAATACGTTAACACGAATGCGTTATTGTCTTCCACATGGGCAACTAGATATGATCTATAAAGATATACCTGAAAATACTCCCTTTCCTTTAATACCATGGTTTAGGCTGCCACGTTTAATTGATGCAAATTATGCTATTGTTTTTGGCCATTGGTCATCCTTACAGGGAGCAGGAACGCCCATAGGTATTTATGCATTAGATACAGGCTGTTGCTGGGGAGGTAAACTAACTCTATTACGTTGGGAAGATAAACGTTATTTTACACAGTCTGCAAAACATATATCTATTTAGTTATTATTTATTAAATATTCTACTGCATAATTAATTTTCTAATCTATATTATTATCAACAGATAATTAAAAGGTATTTTATTACATATTATTTAAAATTTACTGGTAGTTAACTTATAGTAATTTATTAACTCGGAAAAGATTAAAAAATGGTCTAGTACACTAAATTCTACCAAGTATTATGGATCGAGCAATATTTTTACTGTAGCTAATATTATGGCTAATTTTAATTAATCTACTATAATTCTTGTGTTAATAAAACATTTATAGAATAATTATATGGTAAAAATGAAAGTATTATTTCCTAATAATATAGTAGAATATTTTTATTTATATAATAATTATTATTAGTCTAAAACTTACATACCTAGTTTAGATATCTTTATAAAAAATATTTAGTAATTAATAATTATGTTAAATAACATACTTATCTATTAATAAAACTTTACTTAAATAATAAAAATATAATTTTTTATTACTTTGGTATCAGTAATTTACAGATTAAATAATCTAATATAATATTTATAAATAATAAGAAAAATAAAATATAAACGTAATGATTAAATATTTCACATAGTATTTTTTGGGTGCATGATAAAATTATTAATATTTTACCTGCTGAATTAGATAAGTAGACTGTATAAGTAGAATTATTTAATAAAACACCAGAGCGTTTATATTTAATTTTTTAATTAATTATTGTATAAAATTCCTTATTTTACTATTTATCTAAAAATATATTATGCAGTAATTATATAAATTTATCCTGTAGATAATAAAAGAAATAATATTAAAAATTTTAGCAAAATCTTCTAAATAGGAAACTTTATAAAATATAAAGTAATAAAGATATTAAAATAAATTATTTAAGGAGTTTAGTATATGAACATATCTTATAATTAAAATAGTGATAGATATAGATTACTCAAGGCTAGTTAAATTATTTAAATTATATTAATAATAAACATTAATTGGTTTGTTTTACTAATAACTTTTATATATTAAATAAGATTTTCTTATTAATATAAATATATAAAAAAATTTAAGTAATAATATAAAATATATATCTAATTTAGATATAAGTTTTTTATATTTAATTGCAAAATAAATTTGTAAAATTTTAATAGTTAAATTATTTTAAATTATCTATTAATTTATATAATTTATAGTTTGCATAGTAAATTCACTTGATGACTATTACTAAGTACTTTTTTAAATTTTTTATTTTTATTCCTTATTTATTAAACTAATACTTAGTTTAATAAAAAGTTTTATATTGGTACATATTATTAAATAACAAAAAATAACTATTCTAACATATTCTTTGCATAATTAAGTAATTTAACACTACAAAAAATTATTTATTAATTTATTTTTTAAATAAATGCTTAATGCTGCTTTTAATCTCTTTGTTTCTACTAACTTTAAACAATTTATAATTGTAATAGATTTCTTATAAATTCTAGGAAGTACTGTGAAGATAAATTATTTAACTATAACATTGCATAGTATATAAAACTTACTAGCATACTACTATACAAAATAGTATATTATTATTTTTTAATAAATTTAATTATCTATTATCACTTTTATTTTAAATTATATAAAACATTATAAAAAAATAAACTTGTGATTATCGTAGTAATTAAACTAAATAATATTTCTATTTTAGAATAGTAGTGAACTTATGTTTATACTAATAAAATTAGTTAAACAATAATTATTAATATAGTAAAGATAATATTATAAAAATAATAACAGAAAAAATTTATTTAAAACTAATCAAATGAAGCAAGTTAATAAAACTAGATTTAGATTTAACAATATACCACTTAAGAACTAAAATTCTTAGTATTTATTAATAAATAAAGTATAACTAATACTTAATAATAATATCGTTAATCCTGTACAGTTAATACTTCTATTAAAAATAGGATAGCATCCTAAAAATAATAGTAAAACAAAAAAATATAAGTAGTGAACCTTAGATATAAATATATTTTAAAGTTTTTAGAGATAGCATTTATTAAATGCATGTTATAGCATTTATATATAATAGAATTATGAGGTTGAGGATCACTCTACTAAATTAATATCTATATTAAATTAATAATACTCTCCTAAAATGATATTTATTTATTATAGGCGAGTATTATTTTTATTCACTTTATATTAGTTTACTATGTAATCCAGTAATATAATAATTACTACAGTAACTATAAGGTTAACAAAAAATCTTTTAATCAATAAATAAAAAATAATAATAATTTTAAAATTATCAATAATAACTAATACTAATAAACTTTTAAACTAGCTATACTCTAAAGTTATTACCTTGAAAATAAAATAATATTAACAATAACGTAAAAATAGTTAATTATAATAAATAGTTTTATTTATATCATTAAATAATAAATATATTATAGTAATTACTAATATTACCTTTATTTTTAAAGTAATAACTAGAATAATTATCAATTATATTCTACAAAAGGTGTTTATAATAATTCATATTTTATTTTTAATTCTAAGACTAAAAAACTATTATTAAAAATAATTTTTATTAAATATTTACCAATGCAACATTTATAATAAAAAAAATTAAATAAAAGATTATTTATAATGGTTAACATTACAATTATAATAGTTATAAAAAATAAGATTATCTATTATCTTTAAATACGATAATTAATAAATAATTTTTTATAAAAATAATTCTTAATAAGATATAGTAAAATAATAAAAGTAAAACATTAACTCATCAAATTGCATTATATATTAATTATTATATTACACGAAATATTTTAAATTAAATCTATTTATATTTAATTAAATTTAAACCTGCTATATTTTATATAAAATGCGTAGCGTAATATAATGACTTAAGTAATTTATACGGTACTTACGATACATATAAGAATTATATACATAAGAAAACAAAGATTATAAGCACCATATAATATGAAATTCATAACACATAACCTTCTTTCTAGAAGGTTATGTGCTTTCCCTCGAGTCTATACTAATTATATGATTATACTCAGCATTAATTTAATAATAAAATATTTTTATTAATGAGTTAAATCATCAAAAAACTTTTTAATACCATCTAGAAAGCTCTTTGAACGTGGACTATTTTTTTCATCTGCTGTACCTGAAAAACTACGTAATAACTGTTTTTGTTCCTCATTTAAGTTAACAGGCGTCTCAACAACAACGCGACAGAATAAATCACCTTTATTATTACCACGAATAGATTTAACACCTTTACCACGAAGACGAAATGATTTATTTGTTTGTGTTTCCTCAGATATTTTTAATTTAATTCGTCCCTCTAGGGTTGGAACTTCAATTTCACCCCCTAAAGCAGCTATTGCAAAATTAATAGGAACATCACAATATAGATCATTACCATCACGCTTAAAAATTGGATGAGATTTTACTTCTACTTGAACATATAAATCACCATCACCAGCACCTTCACCAGATAAACGAATACGATCTCCTGTATCTACACCAGCAGGTACTTGCACTGATAAAGTTTTAGGTTTTTCTCGTTGCCCTTTCCCAGCACATTTACTACATTTGTCTCTAGTAATTTTACCATTACCTGCACAATGAGGACAGGTTTGTTGTACAGTAAAGAAACCTTGTTTTATACATACTTCACCATTACCTTTACAAGTAGGACAAACCGGCTGAGAACTACCAGGTCTTGCGCCGCTACCATGACAACTATCGCAAGTCTTTAAAACTGAGAAACTAATTTCTTTGGTAATACCTCGAACTGCTTCTTCTAGCGTTAACTTTAGATCATAACGCAAATCAGAACCACGACGACGTTGGTTGCTATTCTTACTACGTCCCCCACCAAAAAAGCTTTGAAATATATCACCTAGATCTTCACCAAAATCGCTAGCAAAACCAGTGGTTGTTGAAGACTCTCCCATTCCACCGGATTGAAAAGCAGCATGACCATATTGATCATATGTTGCTCGTTTTCCCTTATCACTTAAAATTTTATTAGCCTCATTAATTTCCTTAAATTTAGCTTCGGCATTCTTGTCCTGATTGCGATCAGGATGGTACTGATTCGCTTTCTTTCTATAAGCTTTTTTGATTTCATCATCTGTTGCATTTCTATTAACGCCTAAAATATCATAATAATCTCTATCCGCCATTTATTTTTTCCTATCCTTCACATACGCGCACGGGCGTAGAGTTACCTCAACGCCCGTGCTGATTTTCAGCTGTAGTAATCACTACCACATCTATTTTAAAAGTGATTATTTTTTATTCTTTTGTTGCTCTTCATCTTTTACCTCTTCAAATTCAGCATCAACAACGTCATCTTCTATTTTAGCTTTAGTACTATTATTACTTGATCCAGGTGTAGCGACTTGTTGCTGTACTGCTTCTAACAATTTACTAGAATATTGTTCTAATTGTTTAATTTTTGCAGTCATCATATCTTTATCTTCGCCTTTAGCAGCAGTCCTTAGTGCAATTAATGCTGTTTCAATGGCAGTTTTATCTTCTGCTGTTAGCTTATCACCAATATTTTTTAGCTGTTCTTCCGTACTATGAATTATATGATCAGCTTGATTACGTGTTTGTACTAATTGCTCAAACTTAAGATCATTTTCAGCGTTAGCTTTTGCATCCTCAATCATTTTTTGGATTTCTGTTTCTTCTAGACCTGAAGAAGCTTTAATAGTAATCTTTTGTTCACGTCCACTATTTTTATCTTTAGCAGAAACATGTAAAATACCATCTACATCAATATCAAAGGTAACCTCAATTTGAGGTATACCACGCTTTGTTGGTGCGATACCATCAAGGTTAAATTGACCTAAAGATTTATTATCACTAACACGTTTACGTTCACCCTGTAGTACATGAATAGTTACTGCAGATTGGTTATCTTCTGCAGTAGAAAAAACTTGACTATGTTTAGTGGGAACAGTCGTATTTTTAGTAATTAATGCTGTCATTACCCCACCCATTGTCTCAATACCAAGCGATAAAGGAGTAACATCAAGTAATAATACATCTTTCACATCACCAGCAAGAACACCACCCTGAACGGCAGCTCCAATAGCAACAGCCTCATCTGGATTAACATCTTTACGTGGTTCCTTACCAAAAAATTCAGCAACTTTCTTCTGTACCATAGGCATGCGAGTCTGACCACCAACTAAAACAACATCTTGAATCTTATTAATAGATAAATTTGTATCTTTTAGTGCTACTTTTAATGGCTCAATAGAACGTTTAACTAAATCCTCTACCAGTGATTCTAGTTTTGTTCTCGTCACTTTAATGTTCATATGTTTTGGACCAGAAGCATCAGCAGTGATATATGGAAGATTAACATCCGTCTGTTGAGCAGAAGAGAGTTCAATTTTTGCTTTTTCTGCCGCTTCTTTTAGACGTTGCATTGCTAAAGGATCCTGACGTAAATCAATACCTTGTTCTTTCTTAAACTCTTCAACTAGATAATTAATTAAACGGTTATCAAAATCTTCACCACCAAGATGGGTATCACCATTAGTTGCTAGTACTTCAAAGGTTTTTTCCCCATCAGTATCACTAATTTCAATAATAGAGATATCAAAAGTACCTCCACCTAGATCATAAACAGCAATCGTACGATCACCTTCTTCTTTATCAAGCCCATAAGCTAAAGCAGCAGCGGTAGGTTCATTAATAATACGCTTTACTTCTAGACCAGCAATACGACCCGCATCTTTAGTAGCCTGACGTTGAGCATCGTTAAAATAAGCAGGCACAGTAATAACAGCTGCAGTAATCTTTTCACCAAGATAATCTTCTGCCGTTTTCTTCATTTTTTTTAATATTTCAGCAGAAATTTGTGGGGGCGCCATCTTCTCTCTTCTTACTTCAACCCAAGCATCATCATTATCAGCAGCAACGATTTTATATGGCATAATACCCTTGTCGCGCTGAGCTTCTTCATCTTTAAAACGACGACCAATTAAACGTTTAATGGCATATAATGTATTTTTTGGATTAGTAACAGCTTGACGCTTAGCCGGTTGTCCTACCAAAACTTCTCCGTTTTCAGTATAAGCAACAACAGAAGGCGTAGTACGATCACCCTCACTATTTTCTAAAACACGCGCCTTTTTACCATCCATAACAGCGACACAAGAATTAGTTGTACCTAAGTCAATACCAATAATTTTAGATCTATTCTTTTTTTGTTGTTGTTGTTCAGTCATCTGACATTACCCCAAAATAAATTTATTATTAATCTGTGGAAGGATGGTCTATTCTTGACTGTCTATTAACTCCATCACACCACAACATTAGTGATTACGGTTAATAGATAAGATGGGGTCATGCATCACAGCATCAAGGGGAGAAATAAAAAAAATTATTTTTTAATACTTTAAACTATTATTTAATACGAGAAATATATTCACCAGAACGAGTATCTACTTTAATTATTTCACCTTGTTGAACAAATAATGGTACTTTAACTATTGCACCTGTACTCAAGATTGCTGGCTTATAACTAGTACCTGTAGTATCTCCTTTTAATCCGGGATTAGTATTAATAATTTTAAGTTCAATAAAATTTGGTGGACTGACTGTAATCGGCTGACCGTTCCATAAAGTTAAAACGCATTTAGTCTGTTCTACTAACCATTTTATATTTGCAGCAATAACTTTTTTATCAACAGCTAACTGCTCAAAATTATCATTATTCATGAAGTGCCAAAATTTACCATCATTATATAAATATGTTAAATTTATATCGACTACATCTGCTGAGGACACAGTATCAGTAGATTTAAAAGTTTTTTCTAGTAATTTACCAGAAATAAGCTTGCGAATATGGGTACGAACAAATGCCTGCCCTTTACCTGGTTTAACAAATTCATTATCAATAACAGTACAAGGTTCACCATCTAACATAATTTTAAGACCAGAACGAAATTCATTACTAAAATAAGTCGCCATAATAGTTCTCTCAAAGCTAATATTTAAATAAAAATGACACATATTATAACTCTAAATACATCTACTAAAGAAGATTGGTTGCAGCAACTCTCTGATTCTATTACTAACCCTAATGAATTGTTACATCTTTTAGAACTTAATAAACATTCAGATTTACTACAAGGATGTAATGCGCGTAGCTTATTTCCTCTTCATGTTCCTAGAGCTTTTGTCGCACGCATGGAAATTGGAAATGCTAAAGATCCTTTGTTGTTACAAGTTCTTACTATCCAAGAAGAGTTTATAGCTGTATCTGGCTTTACTAGCGATCCTCTAAAAGAACAAAGTACCATAATACCAGGTCTTCTACATAAGTATCATAATCGTGTACTACTATTAGTAAAAGGAGGTTGTGCTATCAATTGTCGCTATTGCTTCCGTCGTCATTTTCCTTACCAAAATAACCAAGGTAATAAAAAAAATTGGCATCAATCATTACAATATATACGTCAACATACTGAGCTTGATGAAATTATTTTTTCTGGCGGGGATCCTTTAATGGCAAAAGATTATGAATTAAATTGGTTAATTACTGAGCTTGAAAAAATTAAGCATATTAAACGACTACGTATTCATACTCGTCTGCCTGTAGTAATTCCAGCACGCATTACTAAAGCTTTATGTCAACAGTTTTCTAATTCAAGCCTGCAAATATTAATGGTGACACATATCAACCATGCAAATGAAATCAATCAACCATTATATGACAGTATGGCACAATTAAAATATGCAGGAGTAACATTGTTAAATCAAAGTGTCTTATTAAGAGGCGTCAATGATACTGTGATAGCATTGGTAGAACTTAGTAATGCATTATTTAATGCTGGTATTTTGCCTTATTACATTCATTTATTAGATAAAGTACAAGGTGCTGCGCATTTTATGGTTGATAATAACAAAGCACAATATCTAATGAAAGAGCTATTAAGCCGTGTATCTGGTTATCTCGTACCACGTTTTGTACGAGAAACTAGCGGCGCAATTAGCAAAATACCATTAGAACTAAAACTTATGTAAAACTAAATTTAAACTAATAGAATATATCAATAGATTTAGCAAGAGATCTATTGATATATTCTTAATATTAAAATAAGTTAAATATTGAGCATAATAACCTTGGTATTTTACTTAAGAGCATGGCTTTGTTCCTGAGAATTAATCACAGGATAGCAAGGTTGTAACCAACTGAGAAATAAAACAGGAATACTACCATGTCAGATTATTTAAATAATGACCAAGATCCAATCGAAACTAGTGACTGGCGGCAGGCTATTAAATCAGTCATCCATGAAGAAGGTATTGAGCGCGCTCAATACCTTCTATATCAAGTTTTAAATGAAGCCTATAAAGGTGGTGTTAATTTAATTCCAAATTTAATAAATATAAATTCGATAAATGATGATTACATTAATACTATTCCCGTAGAAGATGAACCCGCTTACCCAGGTAATCTTAATTTAGAACGACGTATACGCTCTGCTATACGTTGGAATGCCATAATGGCAGTATTACGTGCTTCAAAAAAGAATCTTAATCTAGGTGGACATATTTCCTCTTTTCAATCTTCGGCAACTTTCTATGATGTTTGTTTTAATCATTTTTTTCGTGCCCGTAATGAAAAAGATGGTGGTGATTTAGTTTATTTTCAAGGTCATATTGCCCCAGGGATTTATGCGCGTGCTTTTCTTGAGGGTCGATTAACACAAGAGCAAATGGATAACTTTCGCCAAGAAATTGATGGAAAAGGGCTTTCTTCTTACCCGCATCCTAAATTAATGCCTGAATTTTGGCAATTTCCTACAGTTTCCATGGGACTAGGACCTATTAGCGCTATCTATCAGGCAAAGTTTCTTAAATACCTAAATAATCGTGGCTTAAAAAATACCTCAGCACAAACAGTTTATGCTTTCTTAGGGGACGGTGAAATGGATGAACCAGAATCTAAGGGTGTTATCACTATTGCAACCCGTGAAAAACTAGATAACTTGATTTTTGTTATCAACTGTAACCTACAGCGCCTTGATGGCCCAGTTACAGGTAATGGTAAAATTATTAACGAATTAGGAAGCATTTTTGCTGGTGCTGGTTGGCAAGTTTTAAAAGTTATCTGGGGAGATCGTTGGGATGCCCTATTACGCAAAGATAGCAGTGGTAAATTAATTCAATTAATGAATGAAACTTTAGATGGTGATTATCAAACATTTACATCTAAAGATGGTGCTTATATTCGTAAACATTTCTTTGGTCGTTTTCCTGAAACTCAAACATTAGTCGCAGATATGAGTGATAATGAAATATGGTTACTAAACCGTGGTGGGCATGATCCCAAGAAAATTTTTGCTGCGTTAAAAAAAGCACATAATACTAAGGGTAAACCGACGGTTATCTTAGCTCATACTATTAAAGGCTATGGCATGGGAGAAACAGTAGAAGGTAAAAATATCGCTCATCAGGTAAAAAAAATGAGTATACTTGAAGTTAATTATTTGCGTAATCGTTTTGATATACCTATTACTGATACTGATATCGAAAAAATGCCATACATTACCTTTGATAAAGATTCTGAAGAAAATAAATACCTACATGCTCGTCGTCGAGCCTTATCTGGTTATTTACCAGCTCGTTTAAAAAATTTTACTAAAAAAGAAGAATTAGAATTACCTATGCTAACAGATTTTAATTCACTATTAACGACACAAATAAAAGAAATCTCTACTACTATTGCCTTTGTACGCGTATTAAATTTACTATTAAAGAATAAATCAATTAAACACCGTATAGTACCTATTATTGCTGATGAAGCACGTACATTTGGTATGGAAGGTTTATTCCGTCAAATTGGTATTTATAACCCTAATGGTCAACAGTATACTCCACAGGATCATGAACAAGTTGCTTATTACAAAGAAGATAGAAAAGGACAAATTTTACAAGAAGGCATTAACGAACTAGGAGCAGCTGCTTCTTGGTTAGCGGCAGCGACGTCATATAGTAGTAACGACTTTCCTATGATTCCGTTTTATATCTATTACTCTATGTTTGGTTTTCAGCGTATTGGTGATTTATGCTGGGCAGCTGGTGATCAACAAGCACGTGGTTTTCTTATTGGTGGCACTTCAGGACGTACTACTCTTAATGGTGAAGGTTTACAACATGAAGATGGTCATAGTCATATTCAATCGTTAACTATTCCTAATTGCCTTTCTTATGACCCTGCTTATGCTTATGAAGTTGCAGTTATTATACATGACGGTTTAAAACGTATGTATGGTAAAGCACAGGAAAATATTTACTATTATCTGACAACGCTTAACGAAAACTATGCAATGCCAGCAATGCCGAAAGGGGTTGAAGAAGGTATTCGTAAAGGTATTTATAAATTAGAAACAACTGATAAGAATGATAGCAAGGGTAAGGTTCAATTAATTAGCTCAGGTGCTATTTTACGGCATGTTCGCAAAGCAGCTCAAATTCTTTTTGAGCAATATGGTATTACCTCTGATGTTTATAGTGTTACTTCATTTACTGAACTAGCACGTGATGGTCAAGATTGCGAACGTTGGAATATGTTACATCCAACAGAAAAATCACGTATCCCTTATATTGCAACAATTATGCATGATGCACCTACGATCGCCTCTACTGATTACATGAAATTATTTGCTGAGCAAATCCGAAACTTCATTCCTGCTAATCAATTCTGTGTGTTAGGTACTGATGGCTATGGTTGTTCTGATAGTCGTGAAAATTTACGTCGTTATTTTGAAATTGATGCTTCTTATGTAGTAGTTGCTGCTTTAAATGAATTAGCTAAGCATGGTGATATTAATACCAGTATTGTTACAGAAGCCATCACTAAATTTAATATTAATGCTGATAAAGTTAACCCACGCTTAGCGTAACAGATACAACAGACCTAGTAGAAATAAAAGGTAATTTATTTATGTCTATTGAAATAAAAGTACCGGATATTGGCACCGATAAAGTAGAAGTTACCGAAATTATGGTAAAAATAGGAGATCCTATTGAGATCGAGCAATCATTAATCACTGTCGAAGGTGATAAGGCGTCAATTGAAATTCCTTCTCCATATACAGGTATCATAAAAGAAATTAAAGTTGCGCTTGGTGATAAAATCGAAACTGGTAAATTAATTATGATTTGTGAGTGTTATCCTAATAACGATAACATGTCTGCCAATATAGAAGAAAAACTAACAGCGGAACTTCCATTAACGCTTATCACAATTGATAAAAATAATATTAATAATGATACTACTAATAATAAAATTCACAATAGTAGTGTAGGTAGTAGTGATATAAATAACATAAATAAGTTTACAGAAAATTCCTCTTATGCACATGCAACACCGTTAATACGTCGTTTGGCACGTAAATTTGGTATTGATTTAGCAAAAGTAATCGCAACAGGCCGTAAGGGGCGTATCCTACATGAAGATCTACAAATATATATGAAAAAACTAATTAAATATACTGGTGAAAAGGAAACACCAAGTAACGATATTTTGCCATGGCCAAAAGTTAATTTTAGTAAATTTGGTGACATTGAAGAAATTGAATTAAATCGTATCCAAAAGATTTCTGGTGCTAATTTAAGCCGTAACTGGATTATGATTCCACATGTTACGCAATTCGATGAAACCAATATAACAGAACTTGAGGTTTTCCGTAAACAACAAAATATTGAATTAGAAAAAAAGAAATATGATGTAAAAATCACTATCCTTATTTTTTTAATGAAAGCAGCAGCGCAAGCATTAGAAGTTTACCCGTATTTTAATAGTTCTCTTTCTTCTAATGCCCAAAAACTAATACTTAAAAAATACATTAATATTGGTATTGCCATTGATACAACTAATGGCTTAGTTGTTCCGGTATTTCGTAATGTCAATAAAAAAGGCATAATTGAATTATCACGTGAACTAGCATTAATTTCTAAAAAAGCACGTGATGGCAAGTTAACTCCTACTGATATACAAGGGGGATGTTTTACTATATCAAACTTAGGAGGTATCGGTAGTACAGCATTTACACCCATTATTAATGCCCCAGAAGTAGCAATTCTTGGTGTCTCTAAGTCATTAATAAAACCGATTTGGAATGGTAAAAAGTTTGTGCCACGTTTAATGCTACCGCTATCACTTTCCTTTGATCATCGTGTTATAGATGGTGCTGCAGGTGCTCATTTTATCAAACATATTAGCTATTTAATGGCAGATATCCGTCGTCTTGTTATGTGATATTTTATTATCAAACAAACCCTATGAGAAAATATAATGAATACTAAAATACAAACTCAGGTTGCAGTACTTGGAGCAGGCCCTGCAGGATATTCTGCAGCTTTCCGTTGTGCAGATTTAGGTCTTAAAACTGTATTAGTTGAGCGCTATGAGACTTTAGGTGGTGTTTGTCTTAATGTAGGTTGTATTCCTTCTAAGGCTTTATTACATATTACAAAAGTTATTAACGAGGCTAAAGCAATAAGTAATTGTGGGGTCACATTTGGCGATCCTATTATTAATATAAAAAAAGTACAAGATTGGAAAAAAAAAGTAATCTCTCAAATGAATAGTAGTTTAGCAATAATGGCAAAAGGGCGCAAAATCTTAGTAGTAAATGGAATAGGTAAATTTACTAGTGAACACACGTTAATAATAGAAAATGCAAAAGGGGTAATTACAACTCTTCATTTTGATAATATAATTATTGCAGCAGGTTCACGTCCGATTCAACTTCCATTTATTCCTTATAATGATCCACGTATATGGAATTCTACTGATGCACTAAAATTAGATATGATTCCTGAAAAATTACTTATTATGGGTGGTGGGATTATTGGTTTAGAAATAGGTACGGTTTATCATGCATTAGGTTCTAAAGTTGATATAGTTGAGATGCTTGATCAAGTAATTCCGGCAGTAGACAAGGACGTTATTAAAATATTCAATAAACAGATTAGTAAGCAATTTAATTTAATGTTAGAAACCAAAGTTATTCAAATAGAAGCAAGAAAAGATGGGCTCTATGTGATGATGGAAGGAAAAAAAGCACCTGATGTATCAATACGTTATGATGCTGTACTTGTTGCAATTGGTCGAGTACCAAACGGTAAGTTATTAGACGCAGAAAAAGCAAAAATTAACGTCAATAAACTTGGTTTTATTCCTGTTGATAAACAATTACGCACTAATATACCGCATATTTTTGCTATTGGTGACATTGTAGGTCAACCAATGCTAGCTCATAAAGGAATACATGAGGGACATATTGCGGCTGAAGTTATCTCAGGGAAAAAACATTATTTTGATCCTAAGGTAATCCCTTTTATCGCTTATACTGAGCCAGAAGTTGCCTGGATTGGTTTGACAGAAAAAGAACTCATAGCAAAAGATAAATTACAAGCAGAAAAAGATGGTATTATTTATAATGAAAAAACCAATGTAAAAAAATATGAAACTTCTACTTTTCCATGGACAGCATCAGGACGTGCGATTACTTCTAATTGTGCCGAAGGTATTACTAAACTAATTCTTGATAAAGAAACACATCGCGTTATTGGAGGCGCTATCGTTGGTGCTAATGGAGGTGAATTATTAGGTGAAATTGGATTAGCTATTGAAATGGGTTGTGATGCTGAAGATCTTGCTCTTACTATTCATTCTCATCCAACTTTACATGAATCTATTGGTCTAGCTGCGGAGATCTATGAAGGTAGCATTACTGACTTACCAAATATAAAAACAAAAAAAAATAATTTTTGTTTTGTTGAATCTACAAATACTGAAAAAAATTAGTATAGAAAACAGCAGATGCCTGCTGTTTTCCTTTATTATTCAAAGTACTTCATAAGAAATATATAAATATACTATTTGATAAATTTAATAAGAATATTTTTTAATATAAGTCTCAAATTATATAATTATTAATATGTTATTGTTAATAACAATATATAGTATTATATAAACTAGTTTACCTATACTAATTTCTAGATCTATTTTACTAATATTTTCTATATAAATCTTAATATAACTAAACTTAAAATTTATTAAGTTATGCTGAAAGCTTATTTAGTAATTCTTGTATATAAATATAAAAGAATACTATTATATTTGAATATAATAGTACATACATTATAGTATTCTTGTTTTTAAATAGATTTTTATCAATTACCTAATTTTAGTGTCTTTACTGCTATTTAACTATCTTATAATATTGAAAATATAATAAATATTATTCATGCAGTAAGTTATGTAAGATATATAATATTAAGCATATATTTATTTAAAAAAATAAAGATGCCACTTTTTATTAAAAATAAAGATAAAAATTTATGATTATTATATTCTAAGAAAAATTAAATATATTAGATGATATGGAATTATTTTTTATAATCTTTTAAATAGAGGTTATTTTTAAAACGTTTATAGTTTTTATTATACTACAAACACGCTCTATATTTTGCTATTTAAGTTTAAAAATAGATCTATGTTAAGATTTAGAATCATAAATACATTCTAGCCATATTTAGTTAAAATAGTAATATTTTACTTTGCTATTTTATAGATTTATTATTTAGTAAAGAAATTAATTTCTAAAAATTATTTATTATACCATGATATAATAAATAATTAGTAATATTAATGTATTAAGATATAAAATATAAACTAAATAAAAATATTATAATATTCATCTTTTATTTAAATTAATTAACATAGCCATTAATTTAAATAAAAGATTACATCTACTTAAATATTTGTTATTGAAAGAAAAATTTATAGAAAAAAGTAGTAATTATCTATTGTTATGATTAATAATAAACCCCTTACTAAGGTTGTATTGTAGATACTCACAAGAATCATAAATTTAAATAGACTCTAAGGAGAGTAAAAGTAAGATGAACGTTTATTCTTTAATTTATTAAAATTAATAATAGCACTTATCGTAAATATTACATAAGTTATGTTAATTTTGTCTCAATGAGGTTAATTATAATGGTCTCACTTAATGCTTTAGATTTTAAGATTCCAGATTTGGCTTTGTTACGTTGTTGGCTAAGTCAACTAGAATGTCCATTTTTTGAGTGTGACTCTTGTCAGGCATTCCACTTACGTCATATGCAAAAACATAATTGCGTATCTGATGTCAGAATTGATCTTAAAGATAACATTATCTTATTTTCAGTATTAGTAGAAATTAGGCCAATAGCATTAATTTCATTAAATAATAATTTAAGTCATATTAATACTCTCTCTTTGACAGCAAAAGCATTTATTAATATTGAAGAAGATGATAATTTAGCACAGCTAGTCATATGTCAATCTATCAGTATAGCAACTGGCATCATAAAGCAGCAATTTAACTATTTTATACAGCAATCTACAGAACAAATTTTAATGATTATTTCTACAATAGTAGAAAATGATATGCTATTTCTTAATAACTATTATGAATATAAGGATGACGAAGAAGAGGATAAGGAAGAGAATGAAGCAAAAAATTCACTATTAGTATCGAAATTACGTCCAATTATCCATTAATTTTAGAAAAACGAAAAACATCGTCACTTCTTTTGTGTAATTAAAATACTCATTTTTAATGAAGTATCAACAAGTTTAAAAATAAATTCCTAAAAACTTATTCTAAATCTTCCTAAACAATACTCAGACAAGGGAAAAATAAGTATTTTAAGTACGTTTTAATAAAAATACTTGATTAAAATATAACTAATATAAAAGATTTAAAATAGGTTTTAATAGGTTTTTAAGGAGTATAGATGTTCAATATAAAGTGGTTATCTACTATAACTACGGTTCTATTAATAACTACATTTGTTTCTATTTCTGCTAAGGAGAAAAAATTATATATTTATAACTGGTCTGATTACATTGCACCTAATACACTAACTAATTTTCAAAAAGAAACTGGTATTAAAGTAGTTTATGATGTATTTGATTCTAACGAAGTACTAGATGGCAAGCTTATGGCAGGAAATACTGGTTTTGATTTAGTAGTTCCTTCAGATAGTTTTCTTGAACGTCAATTGATAGCTAAGGTTTTTCAGCCTTTAGATAAAAATAAATTACCTAATTATAAAAATCTTGATCCACAATTATTAAAATTAGTAGCTAACTACGATACAGATAATCAGTTTTCTATTCCCTATATGTGGATGACTACAGGGATTGGTTATAATATTGACAAAGTTAAAAAAGTACTAGGTAATAATGCACCAGTTGATAGTTGGGATTTAGTTTTAAAACCAGAAAATTTAGCAAAACTACAAAGTTGTGGAGTTTCTTTTCTTGATGCACCAAGTGAAGTTTTTGCTACTATATTACATTATTTAGGCAAAGACGCAAACAGTTCATTAGCTTCAGATTATACTGGTACAGCAACTGAGCTATTATTAAAATTACGACCTAATATCCGTTATTTTCATTCTTCTCAATATATTAATGATCTAGCAAACGGAGATATTTGCGTAACCATTGGCTGGAGTGGAGATGTGATCCAAGCAGCTAACCGAGCAAAAGAAGCAAAAAATAGTATTAATTTAGCTTATAGCATTCCTAAAGAAGGCGCATTAGTTACTTTTGATCTATTTGCTATCCCTACAAAAGCAAAAAATTTACAGGAAACTTATCAGTTTTTAAATTATTTAATGCGTCCAGATGTTATTGCTAATGTTAGTAACCATATATACTACGCCAATGCTAGCCAAGCAGCTATACCCTTAATGAGTGAAGTGGTGCGAAATAACCCTGAGATTTATCCTTCAGCAAATATTCGCGCTAAAATGTTTATTCTCAAATTACACCCACCAAAATTAGATAGAGTAATTACACGTGCTTGGACTAAAATTAAAAGCGGCAAATAGAACGACTGGAGAGTTTACTGAGTGAACGAAATTACTAGCCACCTATCACTAAAATCCCAAAAAATTTTCACTCCTTTATTGGAGATACACAATTTAACTAAATTTTTTGATGGTAACGTCGTAGTTGATGATATTAATTTAACTATCTACAAAGGTGAAATTTTTGCGTTACTAGGCGCATCTGGTTGCGGAAAATCAACTTTATTACGTATATTAGCTGGCTTTGAACAACCAACTCAAGGACAAGTAGTACTTGATGGGCAAGATTTATCCTGTATGCCACCTTATCAGCGTCCCATAAATATGATGTTTCAATCTTACGCATTATTTCCTCATATGACAGTAGAGCAAAATATTGCTTTTGGATTAAAGCAAGATAAATTTACAACACAAGAAATCAAAAATCGTGTTGCTGAAATGCTAACACTAGTACATATGAAAGAATTTGCTAAACGTAAACCATATCAACTCTCTGGTGGCCAACAACAACGTGTAGCTTTGGCACGTAGTTTAGCTAAGCGGCCTAAATTGCTTCTACTAGATGAACCTATGGGTGCATTGGATAAAAAACTACGTGATCGCATGCAATTAGAAGTAGTTAATATTTTAGAAGGTATTGGTGTTACTTGTGTTATGGTAACACATGATCAGGAAGAAGCAATGACAATGGCTGGACGTATAGCTATTATGAACCGCGGAAAATTTGTACAAATTGGTGAACCGGAAGAAATCTATGAGCATCCAAACAGTAGATTTAGTGCTGAATTTATTGGCTCAATAAATGTTTTTGAAGGTTTATTAATTGATAGAAAAGATGATGCATTACGGATACATAGTCCTAGTTTACGTTATTTGCTAAAAGTTCCCTCTAATGCTTCAGTAATTGATGGTGTTCCGGTATTAATTGCACTACGACCAGAAAAAATTATGCTTTGTAAAAATAAACCACAAGATGCATGTAATTTTGCAATAGGAGAAGTAGTAGATATTGCCTATCTAGGGGATTTATCTATATATCATGTAAAACTATATAGTAATCAGATGATTAGTGCTCAATTACAAAATAGTCATCGTTACCATAAAGGTATGCCAACTTGGGGTGACATAGTACATTTATGTTGGGATGCTGATAGTTGTGTAGTTTTAGGGAGTTGATATGATAATATTAGATTTTATACGTACCTTAATAAAATTTATAGCCCCCATTAACCTATTAGTCAAAACATTATTGCAACATATTCAGCTAATTCATGGTCGTAAATTAATAATAGCATTACCATATCTCTGGCTATTTTTATTGTTCATGCTACCATTTTTAATCGTATTTAAAATAAGTTTATCTGAAGTAATGCGTACTATTCCACCATACTCAAATCTTATCACTTGGTTAGATAATAAATTAAGTATTACGCTAAATCTAGGTAATTACTTACAGTTATTTAATGATCGACTTTACATAGATGCTTATCTACAATCATTACAAGTTGCATTTATCTCTACGCTATGTTGTTTGTTTATTTGTTATCCATTAGCGTGGGCGATTGTTCAAAGTAAATCTTCTACACGTAATATTTTTCTTTTACTTATTATATTACCATCTTGGACGTCATTTTTAATTCGAGTTTATGCTTGGATGGGGTTATTAAAAAATAATGGCATCCTAAATAATTTATTGATATGGTTAGGTATTATTGATCAGCCCTTAGTAATTCTACATACTAATATCGCGGTATATATTGGAATTGTTTATTCCTACTTACCTTTTATGGTACTACCTATTTATACTGCATTAATACAGTTAGATTATTCATTAGTAGAAGCAGCATTAGATCTTGGTGCTAAACCACTTAAAACGTTCATTAATATTATTATCCCACTAACTAAAAGCGGCATTATTGCTGGTTCAATGCTAGTCTTTATCCCAACAGTAGGAGAATTTATTATTCCTGAATTACTTGGAGGATCAGATAGTATTATGATTGGTAGAATTCTGTGGCAAGAATTTTTTAATAATCATGACTGGCCAGTTGCCTCAGCAATAGCAATAGTTATGTTAGCTGTGCTGATTATACCAATACTCTGGTTTCATAAGTATCAAAATAAGAAACTTCTTGCAAAACTATAACATCAATATTAAGTTAAGATACCTCTAAAACATAATAAATTGATGGATGCATACGTACATAAAGATTATGCGTAATACGTAATATTAAATATGCCTAACAGTAGATCTAAAAAATCTAAAATAATAGGAGCAAGGATGTGAAAAATCTAATATATTCAATATGGCGTTTCCTGATATTATTAATAGGCTATACTTTCCTTTATGCTCCGATATTAATACTAGTTATTTATTCATTTAATAGCTCTAAATTAGTAACAGTTTGGGCGGGCTGGTCGGTTCATTGGTATAGTATACTATTTAATGACTCCATGATGATTTCAGCTATAGGACTTAGCTTAATAATAGCTGCAGCATCAGCAATGATGGCGGTAGTACTTGGTACTTTAGCTGCTGTTGTAATGATTAGGTTTAAATATTTTTGCGGCTCAACTAGTTTTGCTTTTATGTTAACGGCGCCTTTAGTTATGCCAGATATAATTACTGGTCTATCATTACTATTACTATTTGTTGCTATGGGATACGCTATTGGTTGGCCATTAGAGCGTGGTATAGTTACTATATGGTTAGCACATGTTACTTTCTGTAGCGCCTATGTTACTGTGGTTATTAGCTCAAGATTACGTGAATTAGACCGTTCAATTGAAGAAGCAGCAATGGATCTTGGTGCAACACCGCTAAAAGTATTTTTTGTGATTACTGTACCCATGATTATCCCAGCATTAGTATCTAGCTTATTACTTGCATTTACACTTTCTCTAGATGATTTAGTAATCTCTAGTTTTGTTGCTGGTCCTGGTTCAACTACTTTGCCTATGTTGGTATTTTCTAATGTACGGATGGGTATTAATCCAGAAATTAATGCATTAGCAACATTGATTCTATTAGTAGTGGGTATTATTAGTTTAATTATATGGTGGTTTATGTCACGAGCAGAAAAACAACGATTACGCAACCTACGTAGAGTTATACAGGTGTAATATTATACCTATTTTGCTTGCTAATATCTTAATGTCTTATATTTAATAATATTAATTCTAATACTTAGTAAAAATATATATAACATTAAAATTACTAAAAATTCTTTTAAGACTAATACCCTTAGTCCTACATAAGTATTGCTAATAATCTTCTAACAAGGGGATCTTTGTATAATATGAAGAAATAAATAAAAATGCTAAAAGAAAAAAAATTTATTATTTAATTAGTATTAGATATAGTTTATATTAAAAATAATAAATATATTTAACACTAGATAAGTATAAATAAACAATAATAATTAAAATTAAGATTATGTTTAAATAGTTATTTATTAATAATACTCAAATACTTACGATAGTATCATAGTTATTTTTTTGTTAATTAAAAATATAGGATAAGTAATAATTACATATTAAAAAGTAATATACAGTATCAGCGTATACTTATTAACACTACTAAATACTGTTTAAACTGATAAAACATAAAGAGTTTTATTTAGAAAAAGACATACTTTAAGAACTAAGTAGTCATTAATAAAAAAGTAAAGCAATTATCTATATAATTTTTTATTAATAAAACACAATCTAATTTTAAATTACTTAAAGGTTTTATGTATAAATAAATCTTATAATTAAAATAATAACAGATATAGATTACTTAAGACTAGTAAAATTCATTTAAATTTAATACTACTTAAAAAATAAAGAAAATTTTTTAGTATTAAAAGATAACTTAATTACAAGTTATGTTAGATCATTACTAAAATAGGTAATAATGGTTTAAATTAAGATATAATCCAATAACTACAATCATTTATAGCATGAAAATTAGATACAAGAATTTTTAAAGAGGTTTAATTAATAAAAAGATTAAAAAATAATTGTTACTAAAGTTAGTATATTACTACTAACAATGTCTTTTAATTAAAAATAAAAATGATAAATTTTATATTTATCATAGATAGCTTAAGTATTTAGATTATTTGTTATATAAGTAGTATTAATACTATTAAGTAATATTTTTAAGTTTTATTAGCTGAGTTACAAAATAACGTAGATTTTTATACCTATAACACTAGAATTCGTTGTTATTATTAGTCCATTTTTTATAAATTAAATAATGCTAATCATTAAAATATTTATACTAAAATAAAATGCTAGATATTCTATATTGTTAGAGATTTTAATATTTAATTAAATAGTTTTATGGATATATTATATGTCATTAATAAGAGAAAATTATATGTAGTCTCTTGATAATTTTATTTATTACTATATTAATTATATTACTCTTTTATTGCTATAGGTATTTTTAGTAAGAAATACTATTAAAAAATAATAGCAAAAAACATAACTATTACTACTTTGAATAGAGAGATATTCAAATAGAGAGCTTACTATTAATAAAAAAATATTATAAAACTTAAAAAGTTATAAGAAACTACAATTATTACAGATAAAATATATTAAAGAGTTAACCAATACTAAAAATTATATTAATCATAAAAGCATAATAGTTATAGTAATAATCTATATTGCTAGGTTACAAAGTGATATTAATAATTTATATATTTAAAATATCCATAAATATTAACTATTATCTAATAGAATTTTAGTATACTACTAATCATCATTTTTAGGTTAATTTAAAAAATTAAGATAAGCAAAAGAATTTTATGAGCAGAATTTTTTCTAATCTATTAAAATTATAACTTAATGAGATACTTACTCGTTTTATTCATCTAACATTAAAAAAATCTTAGTAAACTATATAATCTACATTATTAGACTTTATTTAATAATATGTTATATATTAAATTAATAATATCTTTTGTCTAGGTTTTCGTTTTTATAGTATTATAAAAAACTAATAAAGACTATTTAAGATATTTAATTCTTAAGTTATTAATTAAAATCTTTTATATAATATTAAGAACTTATATCTACTTAATAAGTAGACAAACATACGAGAAGTGCTTAATATTTTAGTGATTAGCTCCTCGGGGCAAAAATAGCATTAGTAAATTTGGTATTGAATTAATTTAGTATTAGCATTAGTAAAATAGATGCTAAAGTAATATTTTAGATGTAAATATTTATGGTTTATTAACATAATATATCAAGTTATAGACAAATAATTAACCTCATCTAATAATAAATATATGTAACTAGTTATAACATATAAGTTAATAACTAATTTTATTAGTTACTTAGTAGATAATAAAAATATTATATTTTAGCGTAGTTTAATAGCAAGTAAGCATTAATGTAGATATTAAAAATAACTTAAAACTAATATATCTATATTGGGTTTATTCAGAATATAAGCGTGTATATTTATAGTACCACAATTGTTCAGAAGTAATTTTAGTAGTGGTAGGATAAAATTAATGAAACAATATAACTGTAAATTACTAAATTAAATATCTCTATGTATTGCTTTATGTAAAAATTTAAATTTTAGTAAACTGACAGTAATTGACTATCTAAGTAGTAATATAGTTATATTTATTATTAATTACTTTTTGAATGGTAGTAAAAACTATTAGTATTATAATGATGCAATACTAAAACATATTACTTTTATGGCTTTATAATTATCTCTTTATTACTATAATTAAATTAAATAAGAATTTATAATGAGACTCTGTGATCATGATATAGAAGCCTATCTAGATAGTGGTAGATTAACTATTACTCCACGCCCGCCAGTTGAGCGTATTAATGGTGTTACTGTTGATGTTAGTTTAGGTAACCAATTTCGTGTTTTTTGTGATTATACTGCTCCTTTTATTGATTTAAGTGGCCCTAAAGAAAAAATTAGCGCTGCATTAGAACTAGTAATGAGTGACGAAATTATTTTAGCGGAAGGAAAGGCTTTTTTTTTACATCCTGGCGAGCTAGTATTAGCGGTAACTTTGGAGTCAATAATATTACCAAATAATTTGGTTGGTTGGCTTGATGGTCGCTCATCCTTAGCGCGTTTAGGATTAATGGTTCATGTTACTGCGCATCGCATTGATCCTGGTTGGCAAGGTAATATCGTTTTGGAGTTCTATAATTCAGGTAAGTTGCCACTAGCTCTACGTCCAGGGATGTTAATTGGTGCAGTAAGCTTTGAGCCTCTTTCTAGCTCTGCTATTCGTCCATATAATAACCGAAAAAATGCTAAATACTGCAATCAACAAGGAGCTGTTGCTAGTCGTATTTATAAAGATTAATTTAAAAATTATTAAAACTTATTAAAGTGGATATACTAATAAGTATAGTTATATTATCGCTATTAACAGATCTTAACTAATTAATAAATATATAAATATTAATATTCTAGCAACTACTATTAATATTTATATATTTATTAATAGTAGTAGTGCTTAGTATTATATACTAATATAGAAAATTGATTAATAACTTATTTGTTTAACAAAAAGTTAGCAATAATTAAACTAATATAGTCTTAATTTTAACTTAGTATAGAATAAACTTAGCTAATTAACAATATTCAACTTTCTTTCTAGAAACTGATCTTAGTTTATAATATTATCTATAGTAAATTTTTTAGAAATTACTAATATTTTAATAATAAGGATAAGTAGGCAAGTAAATATATAAACTAGTTACTATATCATGCTAACTCTAGGTATTTAGTATAAAACTAGTTACAAATATAAATTAATAATAGTCTATTTATTAATAATATTAGAGTTATAGTAAATATCATATCTAAAACTATTTTAATTATTCTAACTACTCTAGTATTTTATTTTATTATGTAATTAAAATAAATAAACTAAAATTAGTAGTAAAAAATAAACTAAATAACTTATTGATACAACAATCACTAGCTGAATTAAATATATTTAAGTTATTACTATTATTAAGCAATATTATTTACATAAAAATAATTATCAGATAATGGTTTAAATAAGTAATAGTTAATACTATTAGTAAAGAAAATGAAATACGAGTATGTACTGTTATTTTAACTTAGAGATTATAAACTAATCTTATATTATATTAAGTAATATTAGTTAAAGTAAGTACTCTTACTAGTAATTCACTATATTTACTCTTATAGAAAAAATTATAATTAATTTATCAATAAATTAGAAAAGAGTTTAAATTTAATCTAAATATAATAAAGCATTAAGGCACTTCTTTATATTAATATTTCTAATAAAAATTAAAATACAAATTAAATGTAAGCATTATATTCTAATAGGATTAGATAAAAAGATAAAGAATTTTTTACAATTTAGCTAAATATAATGTATTTAAAGTAACAAACTATTATGAAATTAATAATTAATAATATAATAATTTTATAAACATTTTATATGAGTTTACTTAATTATAATATGATATATTAGTTAATATTAAGCGAAGTGATTTTTACTTTATTAATACGGTGGCTACTAACCTCTAGTGATTCAAATAGATAATTACCGATTTGTAATCGTTCTCCGGTTTGAGGAATACGTTGGCTATATTCCATTAGCAAACCTGCTAAAGTATAGTATTCACGTTTTCCGTCAATAGGAAGTGATAAATGTAATACTAAATCTTCGAGTGGCATATAACCATTAGCAATCCAGCTATTATCTCCTATTTGTTGTATATCATGATGTGTATCTGTTACTTCTCTCGCAATAGGTAAATTACCAGTGATAGTTTCTATCAGATCAGTTAATGTTACTACCCCTTCAATAGTGCCAAATTCATTGACAACAAAAGCAAAATGTGTTTGTGCTTGACGAAACTGTTCTAAAGCCATTAACAATGAAACTTGTTTAGGAAAAATCAAAGGTTGATAAATTAATGTTCGTAGATCTAGGATTTTTTTTTCTAATTGCTGTTTTAACAAATCAATGATATGGATTACACCTAATGGTTCGTCTGTTACACCATCTTTAGTAACTACTAAACGAGTATGTAGATTTTTTGTTAATAATTGAACTATTTTTTTAGATGAATCATTAAGATCTAGGTACTCTACATCATGACGAGAGGTCATAACACTACTAACAGTACGTTGCGCTAATCCTAAAACTCCCTCAATCATTCGTCTTTCCTGTTGATTAAATACTTCTTGCCCTTCATGGGTATTATCAGCAATTAAATTAGCTGCATGATTATCTAATTCTGCTTCTTCATGTTTACCACTTAACATACGTAATACTGCTGCTGCAGTACGTTCTCGTAAAGGTCGTACAGTAGAAAGAAAACGACGGCGATTAAATTGAGCAAATTGATTAAGGGATTCAATTATAACAGAAAAACCTATTGCAGCGTATAGATAGCCTTTTGGAATAAAATAACCAAAGCCTTCGGCAAGTAGGGTAAAACCAATAGTTAACAAAAAACTTAGACAAAGAATAACAATAGTAGGATGCGCATTAATAAAATTAGTTAATGACTTACTAGCTAGCAGCATTACACCAACAGAAATAACTACTGCTGCCATCATAATAGCAAGGTGATTAACCATACCAATAGCTGTAATTACAGAATCTAATGAAAAAACAGTATCAAGCACTACAATTTGTACAATAACAGGCCAAAAACGTGCACTTTTATTTTGATCAGATTGGTGCTGTTCCTTTCCTTCTAAACGAATATTTAATTCAATAGTAGCCTTAAAAAGCAAAAATATCCCACCAATTAACATAATAAGATCACGAGCACTAAACTGGTAAGTATAAAGTGTCATTAATGGTGTTGTTAGGCTAGCCATCCATGAAACACCAGATAACAATAATAATCGCATTAAAAGTGCACAAACTAACCCGCTAACACGCGCTTTATCCCGCAGCTGAAATGGTAATTTTTCTACTAAAATAGCAATAAATATTATGTTATCAATACCTAATACAATTTCAAGCACTATAAGAGTTGCTAAGCCTACCCAAATAGTTGGATCTAGGATCCATTCCATAGGTCTCATTATACCTTTTTATCACGGATAATACCGTAACTAGAATAATAGGTACTGATGAGATAAAATTCAACTAGCAACTAAAGATATTAGTTTATTTATAAAACTAAATAGTTTGTCACTCTATAATCATTATAAGTAGTAATAAAAAAATTTTTTATTTTATAGACCTATTTAGAAACTTTTATTTATCTAATTTTCATGTTATAAATTACTATAATTAGATTAAATATAAATCTAAACTATTCTCCTATATTTAAATAGTAATATGATTAAACTACGAAAATATAAATTATTTTAAATCTGCAAAATATACTATAAGATAATTATCTTTTCTATTAAAGCTAGATATTATGTTGCAACTTTTTAAATAAGTAACCTAAAATATTTAGTAAGAAAGAAAAAAGAAAAAAATTAGGTAATAATACCCCTAAATTAGTTACTTAAATAATTATTAAATCAATATATTACACGTACCATACAAGTAATAAATAAGTACTTTTAATCTACTAATTTAAATAAATAAAATAAAAATATAGCTTTAAATTTCTATATGTATCTTACATATCTTTTATATACTATTAATAATATAAAGAATAATTTACTACTTATATTATTAATAGTATATAAAAGATATAATTATTTTTAGATATATTATGAATAATTCTATTTAGCAAGTTAACTGCTACTAAATTCAAAAGTTATATTAGACTGTTTATAGAATAAAATTTATTATATAAAACTAAAATATCTAACGTGTAAGAATCTTAGTAGTAAATATAAATACATAAAATAGTAAATATAACATAACGTAAAATTTATAATATATAGTTAGTTTTATAAAAATTTCATTGATATCTTATAATATTAGACTTTTATTTTTAAAATCTTAAAAAATTATTTTTTTAAACGACCATGACATTGTTTGTATTTTTTTTTAAAACCACAAGGACAAGGGTCATTACGACCTATTTTACCTTTAATCTCTATTTGCATTTTTTTTTTAGATAAAATAAATGTGCTATTATTATTTAAATAACTTAATTGTTGCTGGTTTGCTATATGATTTATAATTTCATGATATTGTAACTTTAGTAAAGCAATCTCTTCTGGAGTATGTACCTGCAATTTGCTTAAGATACTAATAACTTCATATTTTAGTAATTCTAGCATAGTAGAAAACATTGCAAAAGATTCACGTTTATATTCCTGTTTTGGATCTTTTTGCGCATAGCCACGTAAATGAATACCCTGACGTAGATAATCCATTGCGGCTAGATGCTCTTTCCATAGAGAGTCTAATGTTTGCAGCATAACTCCTTTTGTAATATTAAGCATTGTTTCTCTGCCAATAACTTCTTCTTTTTGTTGATATTGATTAATAGAATACTGAAGAATGCGTTTAAGCAATATTTTTTCGTCTGATGATTGCTCACTTAGTAGTTTTTTATTTACTAACCAAGAATTAATAGGTACATTAAGGTCAAAATCATTTTTTAAACATTGAACTAACCCATAAATATCCCACATTTCCTCTACTGATTGAGGTGGAATAAAACGATTGATAATAAGAGTAAATACATCCTTACGAATGCTATTTATAGTTTTACTTATATCCAAAGTATTTAATAACTCGTTACGTTGACTATAAATAGCACGTCGTTGATCATTAGCAACATCATCATATTCTAATAATTGTTTACGTATATCAAAGTTACGGCCTTCTACTTTACGTTGTGCACTCTCGATTGCTCTTGTGACCCATGGATGCTCAATAGCCTCACCAGATTTTATTCCTAGCTTACGCATTATATTAGACACACGATCAGAAGCGAAAATACGCATTAAAGTATCTTCCATTGATAGATAAAAACGTGAAGAACCAGCATCACCTTGACGACCTGCACGACCACGAAGTTGATTATCAATGCGACGTGATTCGTGACGCTCAGTACCAATAATATGTAAACCACCAGATGCTAGTACAGTATTATGACGAATTTTCCAAGCAGTTTTAATAGTAGCAATTTGCTCTTGTGATGGATTATCCAATAAATCAATTTCACTTTGCCAACTACCACCTAATACGATATCAGTCCCTCGTCCAGCCATGTTAGTAGCAATAGTAACTGCTCTAGGTCGCCCAGCTTGTGCAATAATTTCAGCTTCCATTGCATGAAATTTAGCATTTAGTACTTTATGTATAATACCAGCCTTATTTAATTTAGCAGAAATCATTTCAGACTTTTCAATTGAAATGGTACCTACTAGTACTGGTTGCCCCCTAACAGTACATTCGCGAATATTATTAATAATTGCCTCTATTTTTTCCTTCTCTGACATATAAACTAAGTCAGCTAAATCTTTACGGATCATCGGACGATTAGTAGGAACTACTATAGTATCTAGTTTATAAATTGAACTAAATTCAAATGCTTCAGTATCTGCAGTACCCGTCATTCCTGCTAATTTTTCATATAGACGGAAATAATTTTGGAAAGTAATAGAAGCTAATGTTTGGTTTTCATTCTGAATGTTAACACCTTCTTTTGATTCAATCGCCTGATGCAAACCATCTGACCAGCGACGCCCTTGCATAGTGCGCCCAGTATGTTCGTCAACAATAATTACTGCACCATCTTTAACTATATAATCAACATCACGCGTAAATAAAACATGTGCACGTAGTGCAGCAATAACATGATGCATTAGTATAATATTAGTTGTAGAATAAAGAGATTTACCTTCTTGTATGATATTAGCGTCAATTAACATATGTTCAATTAGAACTAAACCACGTTCAGTTAAATGTACTTGGCGTGCTTTTTCATCAACAAAAAAATGTCCTTCGCCTTGAAAGATTTCAGAATCTTCTTTATCTTGGCGAATAAGTTTTGGGATTAGCTTATTAATTCTAAGATACATATCCGAGTTATTTTCTACTGGACCAGAAATAATAAGCGGAGTACGAGCTTCGTCAATTAGAATTGAATCAACTTCATCGATAAGCACATAATATAATTCACGCTGCACACGTTCTTGCGGACTAAAAACCATATTATCACGCAAATAATCAAAACCATACTCATTATTAGTGCCATACGTAATATCTGCAGCATAAGCTTTACGTTTATCAGATGCTAGCATACCTGATATATTAATTCCGATACTTAAACCAAGAAAATCAAACAATGGATAATTATTTTTAGCATCACGTTGTGCTAAGTAATCATTAACTGTAACAACATGAACACCACGACCACTTAAAGCATTAAGATAAGCAGGTAGCGTTGCTGTTAATGTTTTACCTTCACCAGTACGCATTTCTGCAATACAACGCTTATTAAGTACCATACCACCGATTAATTGTACGTCAAAATGACGCATACCAAATATCCGCTTACTTGCCTCACGAACAACCGCAAAAGCTTCTGGCATTAAATTTTCTAATGTTTCATTTTTAGATAAACGTACTCGAAACTCATCAGTTTTAGCACGTAGTTGCTGATCGGATAATTTTACAATTTTTGACTCCATATAATTAATAACATCAACCATTTTATACATATGACGTAAAATACGATCATTATGACTACCAAACATTTTAGTGAATAATTTAATTAGCATAATTATTAATATCTCTTACAATACTGCTATATGGGTAAATAAAAGTTATATTAGGCCCCTCACTTAACCTATAGCGTAGTATAGAACAACAATTTTGCAAGAAGTCTATTATCTAGTAACCAAAATAATAGCTGTGTAACTATTATCAAGGTTTTAGAATACTAATTATTAGTTTAATATCTGAGAGACTATATTCATGCGACAAAGCCATCCACAATTATTGAACATTTTATTTAATAATACGATAACAGAAAAATATAGTTTATTATCTTATTTACAAAAAGATAATTCTCAACTCTATAGTATGCAACAACATGCAGTTATGCTATTAAAGCTTAATAAAGCGGTGCAAGAATTACTCCCACTAAAATTACAACCATGGTGTCGTGTTGCAAATTACCGACAAAATATTTTAGTACTAGAAGTAGCAAATGCAAGCTGGATGATGGCATTGCGTTATCAACAACTATATTTACTTTCTACACTAAGAAAAAAAAATTTATCCTCGTTATCATCAATTGATATTAAGATTAATCCTAAGCTAATGGTCTTTGATTATAAAGTTATGAAAGATATTACAAAACCAGCAGAAAATACAAAAAAACCGGTACTATTAAATCGTCATTTAAGCATGAAAAGCGCGACAGAGCTTAGAAAACTAGCAAGTCGTAGCCCAGAAAAATTACGTATTATACTAGAACGTTTAGCTTCGTTAGCAAGAATTTAATTAACAGGCCGACAATGTTAATGGTGTTTTAAATGCTGTTGGTAATTCTGTTTCATCTTGAAAAATAACATATTCCCAAGCTTGTTGTTTTTTTAGAACAGCCTGTAATAAGTTATTATTTAATGCGTGACCGGATTTAAAAGCAACAAAAGCGCCAATAATATTATGACCACACATAAATAGATCACCAATAGCATCAAGTATTTTATGTCTTACAAATTCATCGTTAAAACGTAGGCCATCTTCATTAAGTACACGATAATCATCCATGACTATAGCACAATCAAAACTACCACCAAGACATAACCCACAAGATTGAAGATATTTAATATCACGCGTAAAACCAAAAGTACGTGCTCGACTAATCTGCTGTATAAAAGAGTTAACCGAAAAATCTAAACGATAATGCTGCGTGTTAACGTCGATTGCTGGATGATTAAAATCAATAGTAAAATCTAGATAGAAGCCATTAAATGGTAATAATTCTGCCCATTTATTACCATCCTCAACACGTACCGCTTCTTTTAAACGTAAAAATCTTTTTGCTCTATTTAATTCTTTAATACCTGCGTTTAATAACAGAAATATAAAAGGATTAGAACTACCATCCATAATTGGTATCTCAGGGGCATCAACTTCAATAATGATATTATCAACCCCTAAACCTGCTAGAGCAGCATTGAGATGCTCAACTGTAGAAATGCGTACATTATATTCATTAACTAGACAAGTACAAAATAAAGTATCTTGCACTGATTTTGCGTCTACTGGAAAATCAACTATAGGTGTTAAATCAATACGACGATAAATTATGCCAGTATTAGCTGCTGCTGGTCGCATTGTTAGTTTAACTTTTTTTCCAGTATGTAGACCAACACCTGTTGTTTGAACAACACTCTTTAGTGTTCTTTGCTTTATCATTGTGTTATCTCACAACAAATATATCTAGCTAATTTAAGCTAGTGCAAAATTTACCATATATTTTAACATAAAGAATAAGATTCTAACTATTAGTTGACTGTTTACGTAAAAAAGCTGGAATATCTAAATAATCTGGTTCTTTATTATTATTTGTGGTCTGATTATTAGTTATATTAGCGTTAAATTTACCCTCCTGTGGCATACAGGATACCTTAGGTTGTTGATAACAACGTTCGAGCAATTGAGCTTGTTTATTAGCAAATAACTTAATTTCTTTTTGTTTATCTATGCCAATGCCTGTTGCTACTACAGTAACGCGTAATGTATCATTCATTTCTGGATCTAGCGAAGTACCAATAACAACAGTAGCATTATCAGAAGCAAAAGCGCGGATCGTGTTGCCAACAGTTTCAAATTCATCTAATCGCAGATCTAAGCCAGCAGTAATGTTAACTAATACTCCTCGTGCACCAGATAAATCAATATCTTCTAGTAATGGGCTAGAAATAGCCATTTCTGCTGCTTCTTCTGCACGATCCTCTCCTTGTGAAACGCCAGATCCCATCATTGCATAACCCATTTCTGACATTACAGTACGTACATCTGCAAAATCAACGTTCATTAAACCAGGACGAGTAATTAGCTCTGCAATCCCTTGTACTGCACCTTTTAAAACATTGTTAGCTGCACTGAATGCATCGAGTAATGAAATACCTCGACCAAGTACTTTAAGTAATTTATCATTAGGAATAGTAATTAAAGAATCAACATATTTAGATAACTCAGTAATACCTTGTTCAGCAAATGCCATACGTTTCTTGCCTTCAAACTGAAAAGGTTTAGTTACTACAGCAACGGTTAGAATATTTAATTCTTTTGCTATCTTGGCTACTACAGGAGCAGCTCCTGTTCCAGTTCCTCCACCCATACCTGCGGCTATAAAAACCATATCAGCACCATTAAGCGCAGTACATAGTACTTCACGATCCTCCTCTGCAGAATGATGCCCTACATCAGGGTTAGCACCGGCACCTAAACCTTTAGTAATAGTATTACCAATCTGTATCGTCTGCTCCACTATTGTTTTACTTAATGCCTGAGCATCTGTATTTATAGCAAAAAATTCAACACCTTCTATATTTTCACGTACCATATATTCAACAGCATTACTACCACCACCACCAACTCCGATAACTTTAATTACCGCGTCATTAGTTAATTCCGTTGGTTCAAACATAGCTTCTCTCCGCTTTATGCTTATAACTTTGAGATCATACCCCTGTTTTTTATGATGATTTTTTTGTTATAATATCAGGTTAAAACTCTTTTCTTAACCAGTTATTAATACGTTTAAACCAACCATAGACTGAAGCATGTTTTCTTTTATCTAATTCACTATTAAGATAATTCTCTTTACCATACTGCAATAATCCAATAGCAGTAGAATAATAAGGTGCCTGAGCACAGTCTGTAAGCCCAGTAATATTAAGAGATTGACCAATACGAACTTGAGTATGAAACACTTGTTGCGCGCAGGCTACTAGCCCCTCAATTTGAGACGCTCCTCCTGTTAGCACAATTCCTGCTGCCAAGTAATGGTTTATCTTCTGCTGACGTAATCGCTCTTGTAACTGTAATATCTCCTTATTAACTAAGTTAAGTAACTCGGTATAACGCGGTTCAATTACTTCGGCTAGAGCCTGTCTTTGCAAGCTACGAGAAGGATACCTACCTACACTAGGTACTTCTATAGTCTCATTCTTATTAACAATTAAACTAAGTGCACATCCATATTGAACTTTAATTTTTTCTGCATTACCTGGTAACATGCCAAAAGCATAAGCAATATCGTTAGTAACTACATTGCCAGCATAAGGAATAACTTTACTATGGCGCAAAGCTCCACTAGTATAAATAACAATATCCATTGTGCTACCACCAATATCTATCATACAAACACCTAACTCACGCTCATCTTCAGTTAATACTGCATAACTAGCAGCTAATCCAGAAAAAATTAATTGATCAACTTTTAGACTACAATGCTCAACTGCTTTAATAATATTTTTTGCTATATCATTATGACATGTAATTAAATGTACTTTAGCATGCATTCGTACGCCACAAAGTCCAACTGGATTCTTAATACCTTCTTGGTAATCAATAGCATATTCTTGAGGAATAATATGTAATATACGATGTTCATCACGTACACGTACTGACTTTGCGGTATGAACTACATTTTCAACATCTTCTTGAGTGACTTCCTCTTCAAGTATAGGTACCATCCCTATTTCATTTTGACAACTAATATGCTTTCCTGATAGAGCTAAATAAACGGAAGAGATTTGACAATCTGCCATTAACTCAGCCTGATTAATGGCATGATGTACGCATTTTATTACTGATTCAAGATTATTAACTCCACCTTTATTCATGCCACGTGAAGGACAGCTACCTACGCCAATAATATTAACCATGCCATCGGGCAGAATTTCGCCAACTAATGTCGATACTTTTGTAGCGCCGATCTCAAGACCTACTACTAACTTTCTGTCCGTTGACTTGATCATCGTTATTTGCCTGTCTTCTAATGTTATTGCTACTACTATTATTTTAATAATTAATTAATCACTTAAAAAATAGATAACTAACCTACTGCAGCCCCGCTATCATAACGTAAATCAATGTAATTAAATTGTTTGTCAGGTTCTTTTTTCAGTAATTGATATAATTCAATAAAACGTTTTAAGCGTCCAATAAGGTCATCTCGCCCTAATTCAAGTCGTACATCATTATCTAAAGTTAACTGCCAAGAATGACGTGCGCTCATTGTAACCTTTTTTATTTTAAATTTATTAGCAGCTAATATTTTATTAATTGTTTGATAACCATTCAATACATCATACTCACTACCTTCAGAGCCGTAAAGTAATACTAGTTTCTGATTACGAATACGTTCTAATGGCACAATAAATGGCTTTCCTTCGCTGCTAAGTAAATATAAATCGTTCCAACGTGCTACCGGTACATATTCTACTAAGTGAATTCTTAATTTATTTGGCCATTGCTTACGCACGCTACCTTGCTTTATCCAAGGAAAATATTCAATATGCTGTTGAAAAATATTTATATCTTGTTTTATAAAGGAAGTAGACGCTCCTAATGATAGAAATACTTGGCGGATATCATCATTAGTAGTGAAGTAACGTTCTCCTGTCACTACTAATTTTGATGATGGTAAATGGCGCTTATCTTTTATACAACTAATAATTATCCAAATCATCCATAGCAGTGTTACTAAAATTATTAGAAGAAAAATTAATCCAGCTAATTGATCTTTTTTATAATTTTGTTGTGTAGCTTGCTTAGTAATATTATTTATCACCATCTGTTCCTGTATTTTTCTAGTAGCTTGTAACATATTAATTAGCCAACATTAGAATACGCATTACAAGCTGAGTAAAATTAAGTCCATACTGGCGTGCTGCTATTGGTACTAAACTATGATTAGTCATTCCTGGCGAAGTATTTACTTCTAATAAATAGAAAGTACCATCGCTATCCCGCATTATATCAATTCTACCCCAACCACTACAACCTAGCGCCTGATAAGCTTGTTTTGCTAATCGTGCTAATTGTTGCTCTTCATCTTGGTCTAAACCACTTGGGCAAAAATATTCTGTATTATTTGAGATATATTTAGCATTATAATCATAAAACATAGCAGATGTCTGAATACGAATTGATGGTAAAATTTCGTTACCTAGTATTGCAATAGTAAATTCTGATCCACTAAGCCATTTTTCAATTAAGATTTCATCATCATAGTAGAAAGCTTCTTTTAACGCAGGTAGTAATTCATTATCCTGCGTAACTTTACTTATTCCTATACTAGAACCTTCGCGATTTGGCTTAATAATTAATGGAAAATCAAGATGTTTAGTAAGTAGTTTTATATCATTAAGTAAAATAGTTGTAAATTGTTGACGATTTAATGAAATATAAGGTGCTATAGGTAAACCTAATGCTTGCCATATTAATTTACTGCGTAATTTATCTATTGCTAGAGCACAAGCTAATACACCACTACCAGTATAAGGCAACCCTAAGAATTCTAATACTCCTTGTAAGCTGCCATCTTCGCCGGCACGTCCATGAAGTGCAATAAAAACTTTATCAAATTCTAGTTGTTTTAATTTCATGACTGTAACTTCTTTACTATCTACTGCATGCGCATTAATGCCCCCTTGACGTAAACTTGCTAATATAGCTTTACCTGATAACACTGAAATTTCACGTTCAGAGGAAACTCCGCCCAGCAATACCGCAACCTTTTCAGTCATGACTTGCCTCATTCTTATCTAATAGATATTATTTAAGTGACTATTATTTTAATTGTTATTATTTTATTAGCTATTTAAATAGTAATTTAATAACAGTTATTACCATGACTAGAATTCTAATTCTGTTAGGCGTAGCGCAATTTTACTAACTGTGCCTGCACCTTGAACTAATAGTAGATCATTTCCATTGAGCATAGAGGTTAAAATCTTTAGTATATCTTCATTTTTTTCAATTAAGATTGGATCGATATAACCACGGTTACGAATAGCACGACATAAAGAACGACTGTCAGCACCCGGGATAACTGATTCGCCTGCAGAATAAACATCAAGCATTAGTAAGAGATCTACTTGAGATAGTACACTAACAAAATCGTCATATAGATCATGTGTACGTGAATAGCGATGTGGTTGAAAAATCATTACAATACGTTTATCTGGCCAACCAACACGTGCAGCTTTGATTGTAACATTAACTTCAGTAGGATGATGTCCATAATCATCAACTACCATAACGTTACCTTCTTTGCCATTTATCTTTTTTAATGAAAAGCTACCAAGAATATCAAAACGACGACTAGTTCCTTGAAAATTTTTTAACGCTCTTAAAATACAATCATCTGTAATTCCTTCTTCCATTGCTACCGTTACTGCAGCTGCTGCATTAAGTGCGTTATAACGACCTGGTGCATTCAACATTACTTTCATTGCTGCTTTATCTCGTCGTTCTAAAATAAAATAACTTTGTGCCTTTTTCTGCTGATAGTTAACAATTTGTATGTCAGCATTTTTTGTAAAACCATAAGTTATAACATGACGCCCTATACGCGGTAATATTTCTAATACTACGGGATCATCAATACACATTATAGATTGACCATAAAATGGTAAATTATGCAAAAAATTAATAAAAGTCTGTTTTAAATTCTCAAAATTACCTTGATAGGCTTCCATATGATCGGCTTCAATATTAGTTACTATTGCCATCATAGGTTGCAGATAGAGAAAAGATGCATCACTTTCATCTGCTTCGACAATTAGATAACGACTAACACCCAAACGTGCACGAACACCTGCAGCTTTTACTAATCCACCATTAATAAAAGTTGGATCTAAACCTGCTTCAGCATAAATACAAGCAACCATTGCAGTAGTAGTAGTCTTGCCATGAGTGCCAGCAATAGCAATACCATAACGATAACGCATTAGTTCAGCTAGCATTTCTGCACGACGAATCACCGGAATACGAGCTTTTATCGCTGCAATAACCTCTGGATTATCATTAAGGATCGCACTAGAAGTAACTACTACATTAGCACCAAGTATATTTTTTGCATGATGATAATAATTAATCTGTACACCTAATTTACTTAATATTTGAGTTACTGAATTAGATATTAGATCAGACCCACTAATTTGATAACCTTCATTTACTAGCACTTCAGCTATACCTCCCATGCCTGCACCACCAATACCAACAAAGTGAATGCATCGAATGCGTCGCATTTCAGGCACAATAGTACGTAATTTCGCTAGTTTTTGTATATTCACGTATTTTACTTTATCCCATTACTTATTATAGGATTAAAAATATTATTTATTATAAATATTGCCTATTTATATATTTCTATGACTTATTTCAGTTGCTATTATTGCATTAGCAACGTGTTTAGTCGCATTAGGAATAGCGATCGCTCTAGCTTTCTCTGCCATGTCTATTAATGTTGCGCGATCCCAGCGTGCTAGTAAATTGCTTACTGCTGATACAGTAAATTGTGATTGCTCAATAATTATACCAGCACCTGCTTCTTTTAGTAGAAGTGCATTCCAATATTGCTGATAATCTTTATGTTCAAATGGAACAAATATTGCTGGTAATCCAACCGCAGCTATTTCACTAACTGTCAAAGCTCCGCTACGACATATTACTACATCAGCCCACGAATAAGCTGCAGCCATATCATCAATAAACTCTATAACTTTATGTTGCTGATTATATTTTTGATAAGCTTGCTGTACTGCTGTGAATGATCCTTTGCCTACTTGATGCCATATTATTATTTGTTCGCTAAATTGACTGGCAACACCTGGTAAAACCTGATTTAATATCTGTGCGCCTTGGCTACCTCCTATAACTAATATTCGTATTGCTCCTGTGCGTGTAGCTAAACGTTGTGTTGGTGGCGGGAATGTAAGTAAATTACTTCGCAACGGATTACCAACCACATCAGCATGCAAAAATGCGCTTGGGAAGGCTTGTAATACTTTTTTAGCAATTTTTGCTAAAATACGATTAGTTAGACCAGCGATACTATTTTGTTCATGTAGTACTAATGGTACTCCACATAACCAAGCTGCTAGCCCACCAGGACCTGAAACATAACCTCCCATTCCTAATGCTACATCCGGTTGGTAATTATAAAAAATTTTTTTTGCCTGGTATACTGCCCTACAAATATATAGCGGTGCTAATAACTGAGTGCGTAATCTTTTACCTCGTAAACCTGAGATCTGAATAAAATCTATTTGAATATTATGTTTAGGGACTAAATTAGCTTCTATTTTATCTGCCGTTCCTAACCAACGTACCTGCCAGTTTTGTGTTTGTAAATACTGAGCTACTGCTAGGCCAGGAAAAACATGACCACCTGTACCACCTGCCATTATCATTAAACGTCTAGTGTTAATATTAGTCACTTAATTCCTTAAAACCTATTTAAAATCTCTTTTATTTAACATATTTAGTTAAATAATTTATTAACATAAACTTAAAATATTTGTTTATTTTTCTTTTTATTCTATACAAAAATTATTTTTTTATTTTCGTTATCTAGCACAACGAAAAAGATTTTTAATAAGTTATTAGAATCTATATAAAATTTATTGTGCTCATCATATCTGTTTTGAATAAATTCTAATAAAAGCTTGAGCATTTGCTAAGCGTGTTTCGAAATCAATACGTAGTAATAATACTATTGCAGTTGACATTATTAACAGACTCGAACCGCCATAACTAATTAAAGGTAGTGTTAAGCCTTTAGTAGGCAGCATTCCAACAGCAGCACCAACATTAATTAATGTTTGCAAACTAAACCAAATACCAATTGAGCATGCTAAAAAACCAGCAAATCTCTGATTAAGTTTTAATGCACGATACCCAATAGACATCGCACGAAAAGCAATAAAAAATATCATTAATAAGGTAAAAGCTACACCAGAATAACCAAGTTCTTCAGCTAAAATTGAAAAAATAAAATCAGTATGTGCTTCTGGTAAATATGCCATTTTCTGTACTGAATTTCCTAATCCTTGCCCCCATAACTCACCACGACCAAATGCCATTAGTGATTGAGTTAATTGATAACCACTACCAAATGGATCGCTCCAAGGATCCCAAAATGATGCGACCCTGCTTATACGATAAGGTTCTATAATAATTAATAAAGCTACTACAAAAATACCACAACTTATAATTGCTAAAAATTGCCATAATTTAGCACCAGCTAAAAATAACATTGCAAGCGTAGTAATAAATAAGACAACCATAGTACCTAAATCAGGTTCAACTAGTAGTAACATAGCAAGAGCTGTCATCATACCCATAGGCTTACAAAAACCCCAAAAATTATGGCGTACTTCTGGCGCCTTACGTACTAGATAGCTACATAGATAGCAAAATAATGCTAATTTAGAAAGTTCTGCTGGTTGAGCACATAATGGACCTATAGTAATCCAGCGTGATGCACCATTAATTGGATTTCCTATAAATAAAACTATAACTAATAACATTATGGCAATAAGTAAAATAATATTACTATAACGCTGCCAGATTAACAGTGGAATTCGTAAGGTTAAGAGTGACATAGCAAATGCTAAAATAAGATAAAATATATCACGTTTAGCAAAAATAAATGGATCATTAGCAAGCCTCTGTCCAATTGGCATTGAAGCTGAGGTTACCATTACTAAACCAATAATCGCTAAACCAAAACTTAACCATACTAGAATTCTATCATAAAGAATAGGATTAACGCTTTCATGGTTATTAGTATTACCTTTTAGTAAGTAAATTATCCAATATTTTAATTTATTAGGTAAACTATAGATATTCATTAGCCTAACTCCTTTGCAAGACGAGAAAACTCATCACCACGTTGTTCGAAATTATGGAATTGATCCAGACTAGCACACGCAGGTGATAGCAATACTACATCTCCACTCACAATTTTCCTAATAATTAACTTCATAGCCTGCTGTAAGTTATTAGCACATTGTGATATTTTTGGTCGTAACTGGGCTAATTGTTGTGCGTCATAACCAAAACAGTAAATACGAATACGATCCCCTTGTAAAAACTTAGTTAAACTAGAGAAGTTAGCAGATTTACCATCTCCTCCTAATAATAGATGCAAAGTACCAGATACTTGTAAACTATTAATGGCAGCTTTAGTACTCCCCACATTTGTAGCTTTAGAATCATTAATCCATCGTATTCCTCTATTTTCAAATACTAATTGAAAACGGTGAGATAATCCCTGATAAGTAGTTAACGCTTTTAGACTGCATGAACGTGGAATACCAGCAGCATCAGCTAATGCTAGTGCTGCTAATGCATTAGTATAATTATGATATCCATTAAGTTTTATTTTTTTAGTATCTAGTACTCTTTCTTTACCTGCTTGTAACCAGAGTGTTTTGTTTTTTTTATTTAAGTTATAATAACCAACATCAATACCAAAATTGATCCAACAGTTATTTCTTCTTTGTTTATTCTTTTTTTGTTTTGACATGGCTTGTCGTAACATAACTTGCGGCGTAATAGTACATTTTGACATAGAAAAATTAGGAATAGTACTAGTATCATTCGCATTTACTACACAAGTTTTTGCATTTTTATAAATACGTAGTTTAGCTGTTTGGTACTGTTTTATTCCTAAAGGATAACGATCATTGTGATCTTCTGTAATATTAAGTACGGTAGCTGCGCACGCACTTAAACTATATGTAGTCTCTAATTGAAAACTAGATAATTCTAGCACTATTAACTGATATTCCTGTTTTAATAGTGTTAACGCAGGAATTCCTATATTGCCTCCAATACCAACTTGCCAACCGGCTGCCTGTGCCATTTCATTCAATAACATAGTAACAGTACTCTTGCCATTAGAGCCAGTAATAGCAATAATAGGTACTTGATTTTCACGGCAAAATAATTCGATATCACCTATAACTTCTACTCCGGCAATTCTTGCTTCATTAAGCACTGGATTAAATAATGCAATACCAGGACTAGCAATAATTAAATCAGCTTCTAATAATTTTTCCCGATTAAGCGAGCCACAATGATATGTTATATTAGCAATTAATTTATGATTTAATTGTGGCGGATTAGTACGGGTATCCATAACATATGGAGTTATACCGCGAGATATAAAAAAATCAATGCAGGAAATACCAGTTAATCCTAATCCAATAATAACTACTTTCTTGCCACTATAATCTACCATAATTACCGTACCTTAAGCGTTGCTAAACCAATCAATACTAATATTAGCGAAACAATCCAAAAACGCACGATTACCCGAGGTTCTGGCCAACCTTTAAGTTCATAATGGTGATGAATTGGCGCCATATGAAAAATACGTCGCCTACGTAATTTAAAAGATCCAACTTGTAAAATAACTGATAAAGCCTCAATTACAAATATTCCCCCCATAATAACTAGTAAAAATTCTTGCCGTAGTAGTACCGAAATAGTACCTAACGCACCACCCAATGCTAATGAACCAACATCACCCATAAATACTTGAGCAGGATAAGTATTAAACCACAAGAAGCCTAAGCCCGAACCAACAATAGAGGTGCAAACAATTACTAATTCGCTAGCATGACGTAAATAAGGAATATGCAAATAATGGGCAAAATTTATATTACCTGTTGCCCAGGACACTAGAGCAAAACTAGCAGCAACAAATATTGTTGGCGTAATTGCTAAACCATCAAGGCCATCCGTAAGATTAACTGCATTACTAGTACCAACAATAACAAAATAAGCTAGTAGAATGTATAAAAAACCTAATTGTGGCATAATATCTTTAAAGAATGGCACGACCAGTTGAGTTGCTACTGTATCTTTACCAATGCTATACATAGCAAAGGCAGCTATTAATGCAATAACTGATTGCCAAAAATATTTCCAACAAGCAATTAAACCATTAGGTTTTTTGCTTACTATTTTACGATAGTCATCAATAAATCCAATAATGCCATAAAAAAATAAAATAAATAGTACGCACCAAACATAAGGATTTATAGGACAAGTCCATATCAATACTGAAATAATAATTGATAGCAGAATCATTAATCCTCCCATGGTAGGGGTACCACGTTTATTAAAATGCGATTTTGGTCCATCACTTCGAACAATCTGACTAATTTGTAGTTTTTGTAATAAAACAATTAGGTGTTGCCCTATCCATAAAGAGAGGCATAAAGCAGTAAGTAAACTAACAATGGCACGAAATGTCAGATAAGAAAAGACATTAAAACCAGAATAAAATTTTACTAAATATTCAGCTAGCCAAACTAACACAATATTTCTCCTGAAGCGTATGTACAATCTTTTCCATTGCAGTACTACGTGAACCTTTGATTAATATAGTGATAATCGGGTGTTCAAGTAATAACATGACTAAATGCATTATTAATTCATGTTGATTCTGAAAATGTTCACCATTGCCACTAGCAAGGCTAAGTTTCTGACTAAATTCCCCGATACTTAAAACTTTATCTACTCCTAATTTTTGAATAATTTTACCAACCTGATAGTGATAATCTGCTGTTTTTTTTCCTAATTCTTTCATATCACCAACAACCATAACTCGATAACCTGGCATATCAGCAAGCACCCTTGCTGCTATAATCATAGAACTTACATTAGCATTATAACTATCATCTAGTAATAATTTCCCCGCTGCAAGATAGATAGGAAATAATCGTCCAGTTATTGCTTGAAATTGCGCGAGCCCTTGACGAATTGCTAATAAATCAGCTCCTACTGACATAGCTAGAGCCGCTGCTGCTAATGCATTAGTAATGTTATGTTGGCCAAGTAATGATAACGTAATCTCTGTGACACCCTGCGGTGAATGTAGAATAAAATGCGTTATCTGAGATTGAGTATGGATATCAGTAGTAAAAAAATCAACATCCTCCTTTGTATTTAGTGCAAAACGCCAAACACGCTGTTGATACGATAAATATCGTTGCCAATGTAACCAATCATGACTATCTGCATTAATAATTGCAGTGCCTTTTGGTGGTAATTTAGTAAAAATTTCTCCTTTAGCTTGAGCAATAGCTGATAAAGAACCAAATCCTTCTAAATGAGCAATGGCTAAATTATTTACTAATACACTTTCAGGTTGGCTTAAAGCGGTAGCGTAAGCAATCTCGCCTAAATGATTAGCACCTAATTCAATAACGGCAAACTCATGTTCTGGCATCAAACGTAATAATGTTAGTGGCACACCGATATCATTGTTTTCATTGCCTATTGTATGCAGTATAGCGTTATCTTTTTTTATATTAATTTGGTGCTGACACAAAATTGCTACAACCATTTCTTTAACTGATGTCTTGCCAGAGGAACCAGTTATAGCTATAACTCGAGTTGGTAATTTTTGGCGCACCCAAGCAGCAAGTTGTCCTAGTGCTATACGGGTATCTGCCACAATTAATTGTGGGATCTTGAATAATAAAAGGTGATTATCTAATGGTCTACTAACTAATAAGACTATGGCACCAGCAGTAACAGCACTCATTGCGAAATTATGCCCATCAAAACGCTTACCTTTTAAAGCAACGAACAGACAACCTGTCGTGGCTTGATGGTTATCAATGACAACTTGTGTGATTTCAATTTTTTTATTAGTTAGTTGTGCGCCAATAAGTTTAGCATCAAGCACTTGTACTAATTTTTGTAAAGAAATTTTGATCATATATTAATTTCTAATAGCCGAGCAATAGTTAGACGATCAGAATATTTAAATTGATGGTTGCCCACTAATTGATAATCCTCATGTCCTTTGCCTGCAATTAAAATTACATCTTGTTCTTTTGCTTGCATAATAGTTTTAGTTAATGCTTCTGTTCGATCATGAATTACTAGTGCATGGTTAACATTAAATAACCCATTACGAATATCTGCTATAATTGTATGTGCTTCTTCGTTGCGTGGATTATCATCTGTCAACACGATATAATCAGCTAATTGTTCTGTAATATTTCCCATTAGCGGGCGTTTACTTTTATCTCTACCCCCGCCGCAACCAAAAATACACCAGAGTTTTCCTTGACAATGTAACCGTGCAGCTATAAGTGCTTTTTTTAATGCATCAGGAGTATGTGCGTAATCTACTATTACCTTTGGTTTGCCTAATGTATTAAATACTTCCATACGTCCACAAATTGGTTTTAATTGTGATACTGTAGCAATTAGTTGCGTTAACGGATAATCAAGTGCTAATAGTGTCGCCAAAGCAATCAATAGATTGCAAACATTAAATTTACCTAGCAGGCGGCTTTGCAAATAACCTGTTCCCCAACTTGAATCAAAATTAATAACTACTCCTTTAGCTTGATAATTAATACTTTGAGTTGCTAGCCAACGTTTTCTACCGCTGATAAAGTTTTTGTTTTGCATTGTTACCGCTACTGCATCAGGTAGCTTATTTAGCCAACGATAACCGACCTTATCATCAGCATTAATTATTTGTTGTTTAACATTATGAGTAGAAAAAAGTAACCATTTTGCTGCCTCATAACTAACCATATCACCATGATAATCTAGATGGTCGTGACTTAAATTAGCAAATACGGCAGCAGCAAAAGACAATGCTGCTACTCGATGTTGTATTAAGCCATGAGAAGAAACTTCTATCGCAGCAAAATTAGCCCCTTGCATCGATAAATAATGTAGCATTTTTTGAATAGCAACCGCAGAATCAGTAGTATTTTTTGTTTGTGTTAACTGTTGGTTTAGTAGTCCACTACCTATTGTACCTAATACGGCGCTAGTCTTTCCTAAAGCATAACTCCACTGTGCTAATAATTGTGTAATTGTCGTTTTTCCATTAGTTCCAGTAACGGCAACTAATTCTAATGTTGTATCTGATTGTGGATAAAAAAATCCAGCTAACTGAGATAAATATCGTGTGAGATCATAAATATAGATTATAGGAACACCTTGTATTTCAGTTATTAAAGGATTAATATTAGCTTCTTTATTTTTTATGTGTGCTTCTATCCCTTTTGCCTCAGCAATAATAGCAGTAGCACCTCGAGCAATAGCTTGTGGAATATAATAACGTGCGTCTATTTTTTGACCAACAATAGCAATAAAAACATCTCCTGTAGTAGTATTACGGCTATCTAATGTCATTTCTCGTAATGGAAATGTAGGAGCATCAAGTCTCCAGGGAGCAAATAAGTTGCGTAAATTACGATTTGCCACCTGAAACCTCTTTTTTATTAAAAACTAGTTTATTTTGATTATTTATTGGTAATGCATCTGGTTCAATATTCATTGTACGTAATACTCCACCCATAATAACACCAAATACCGGAGCAGAAACCGTGCCTCCATAGTATTTACCTGCCTGTGGATCATTAATTACTATAATTAAAGCAAACTGGGGATTGCTTGCTGGAGCTACACCTACAGCATAAGCAATATATTTTTTAATATATTTACCGTCAGGGCCAACTTTTTTAGCTGTACCTGTTTTAAGCGCAAGACGATAACCCTTAATTGCAGCTTTAACACCACCACCACCAGGTAAAGCTACGCTTTCCATCATATTGATTACTGCACGTACTAGTGGTTCTGGAAAGACGCGTTGGCCCATTACAAGTGAATCAACTTTAATAATTGATAGAGGGCGATAAATTCCTAAACTACCAATAGTTGCATAAGCGCGCACTAACTGTAATGGGGTTACCATAAGACCATAACCAAAAGAAAAAGTAGTTCTATCTAGATCAGACCAATGCTGTCTACTTGGATACAAACCGCTTCTTTCACCAACTAATCCTAAGTTTGTAGCCTTACCAATACCAAAAAGAGAATAAGTTTCTACTAATGATGAAGGAGGCATAGCTAATGCTAGTCTAGAAACACCAACATTACTTGATTTTTGTAAAATACCGGTAACTGATAGTTCAGAATAACGCGTAACATCTTTAATTTCATGACCATTAATGTAGAATGGTAATGTGTTTAATATACTGTCCTTTTTTATTAAACCACGCTGTAAAGCTGCCAGCACTACCATAGGTTTTACTGTTGAACCTGGTTCAAAAATATCGGTTATTGCAAGATTACGCATTGCATCCTTGTTAGTACTTGTTAGTTTATTTGGATTGTAAGAAGGGCTATTTGCCATAGCTAATACTTCACCAGTATTAACATCAATCAGGATAGCTGTACCGGATTCTGCTTTGTTAAAAGATACCGCTTTACTTAATTCTTGATATACTAATGTTTGTAAACGTTCATCGATACTAAGTATTAAATTATGAGCTGCCTTACTATTAATAGAAGAGACATCTTCTATAACTCTTCCGTAACGATCTTTACGTACAGTACGTTCTCCAGGTTGCCCCGTAAGCCAATGATCAAAACTTTTTTCTATTCCTTCAATACCTTGGCTATCAATGTTAGTAACGCCAATAATATGCGCCATTACTTGACCAGCAGGATAATAACGACGTGATTCTTTTTGCAGATAGACACCAGGTAATTTTAACTTATTAATATAATTACTGATAGTAGGAGTAACCTGACGTGCTAGGTAAATAAAGCGTCCTTTAGGATTAAAGTTGATGCGTTTAGTTATCTGATCAAGTGAAATATCTAGGATATTAGATAGCGCTTGCCAACATGTATCTTGAGTAATTCCTCCATGCTCAAGTAATTCTTTTGGATCGATCCATATTGCGTCTACTGGTACACTTACAGCTAAGGGGCGCCCTGATCTATCGCTTATCATACCGCGGGTAGTAGGTATTATTTGTATTCGTAGTGAACGCATGTTACCTTCGTGTACTAATTGTTCTGGACTAATTACTTGCAAGTAAGCTGTACGTATCATTAACACTATCATTGCTAATAAAATGCAACCGCAAAGTAAAGTAAATCGCCAACTAATAAAATTAATTTGTTGTTCTTTATGTTTTAATTTATTTTTATGGCGTACTATTTTCATTTTATATAACCTGTTTAAAACTAACATTAAGATTAATATTAAAAATATTTTTTTATTATAATGTTTTCTTGTAATGGATTAACTGGTTGCATTTTTAATTTTTCGCTAGCAATACGTTCAATACGGTTATGAGTACTTAATGCATTTTCTTCTAGAATAAGATTGCGCCATTCAATATCTAGAGCTTCTTTTTCAAGAAGAAGACGCTCACGTTCTGCTGTTAATAAACGAGTTCGATAAGTTGTTATAACTACAAGCATGGCTGATATCAATACCATAACTAATAATATTAATGGAATTTTAGCATTATAGATAAAATCTGTTGTTATTACTTTAATTAAACTTGGTTGTTCATGGCTTGTCATGTATCATCCTTTATCTTCGTATGCTTCGTTATAATTTCATAAAATTTAGTACAGTTTTTCTGCAAAACGAAGTACTGAACTACGTGCTCTTGGGTTTATTTTTACCTCTTTTTTTGAAGGCATTATTTTTTTAAATGATTTCAAATCACGCCTGTATAATTTATGTAACTGTATTTCAGTTAATGGCAAACCAGAAGGAATTTGTTGTCCACGACTATGTTGACGAATAAAATTTTTTACAATACGATCTTCTAATGAATGAAAACTAATTACTGATAATCGTCCTTGTGGTGCTAAAATTTCAAGTGTTGCTTCTAATGCCTTAGTAATTTCTTCCAACTCCTTATTAAGGTAGATACGAATAGCCTGAAAACTAAGTGTAGCTGGGTGCTTATGTTTTTTATACCAAGGAATGGTATTAGTAATTAGGTGAGCTAGTTCAAAAGTTTTTGTTATTGGTTGTTGTCGGTTACATTTAACAATAGCGTGAGCTAATTGTTTTGCAAAACGTTCTTCACCAAAGGTTTTTAGTACCCAGGTAATTTCATTTATTTCTGCTTTTAACAGCCATTGTGCTGCAGATATGCCACGAGAAGGATCCATGCGCATATCAAGTGGACCATTGCGCATAAAAGAAAAACCGCGTTGTGGATTATCAAGTTGAGGGGATGACACGCCAAGATCAAATAATATACCATCAATATGTCCAATAAGATTTCGTTGACGCATATATTGTACTAAATTAGAAAAAGAGCCATGGATAATAGTAAAACGAGAATCAATGATAGATTTTGCGGTTGCTATTGCTTGTGAGTCACAATCGATAGCAATTAGATGTCCTTCACGACTAAGTTGTGAGAGAATTTTGCGAGCATGACCTCCACAACCAAAAGTAGCATCGATGTAAATACCATTATCGCGAATATTAAGGGTATCTACTGCTTCATTTAACAATACGCTTATATGTTCGTAATTAGTTGCTATTTTATTCATTTATTATAATCTTACATTGTTTTACTGTTTATTTGCTCTAACTACAAAAAAAATGCTATATTAAGTAAACTCTAATATTTGGTAGTACTATGAAATTACCCTTATATTTTTAAAACTTATTATTATTAGATCATAGAGCATAGTTAAGCTATCTTTTTACTACTCAAATGATAAATAAATACTTAAAAATTTTAATAGAATTTTAAAATTCTATTAAAATAAGGTTAATTAGTTAGCTATATATCTTGTAACATAACTTATAAAAAGTATTCCTATTAGGAAATAAGAATTAATATTCCAATAAAATAAATTTTTTAACATTAGTTTTTATATTATAGCTAATTAATTAGTATTTAATAATTTTATTATATTTTATAAAAATATTTTATTAGAATATTAATTATTATATTTTTCTTTATTTTACGTCATTAATAAATGTTAACCTAAAATAGAATAAAGTTAAATAATGACATGTTTAGGTAAATATTTGAGACTTAATTAAAATAATAAATTTATTTTATTTTTAAAATTTGGCGTAAAATAGTGGCACAAAAAGATTATGTAAGTCGAGAACATTTAATAATATCTCGGAGTAAAACTAGGCGCTTAAAAAAAGTTAATAATTATAGTATGGCTATAATTACACTAGTTTTAGTTGTCGTGCTATTGATAAAAGTTATTACAGAATTTTATTTTATTAGCAATAATAAAGTAGATAAACTGCGATTATTGCCAAATCATAATATTCATACTATTACCAAACTACCTCCATTACCAGAAGAGCGTTGGCACTATATTAAAGAATTAGAAAATCGCCAAATTGAGATTGCAAAACCTACAGAATTTTCTTCAAATAGTAAAACACATTTACTATCATCATTAAACTATAACTACTCTTATCAAATAATGGAGCCACTATTAGTTACAACACCAAAACTTAAACTAGGAAAAGAAAAAGTACAGAACTGGGTACTACAATGTGGGTCTTTCCGCATAATAGATCAGGCTAAATTAATTCAGGCTAAATTAGCTTTTGATGGCATTGAAAGCCAACTTACTTCTAGTAATGGCTGGTATCGTGTTTTGCTTGGTCCTTACAGCAACTATACTAGTATAAATAAGATATTTAAACACCTCAAAGATAATAAAGTATTAAATTGTATTACCCTCTCTATTAGGGGTTGAAAAATATGATTTCTCCCCCATCCATAGTTTAAAAATAATTTTTAAATATACTGTGTTATTGTTAAGAAAGCATTATGTCAGAAACAACGTTTTTTAGTATAACACGAGGCTTATTCAGTCTACAACAAGGGGTTGTTCGTGACAACAATTGTGAGTGTACGTCTTAATGGAAGGGTAGTAATTGGTGGTGATGGTCAAGTAACTTTAGGCAATACAGTAATGAAAAGCAATGCTCGTAAAGTACGTCGTCTTTACCATAATCAGGTGCTTGCAGGATTTGCTGGTGGTACTGCTGATGCTTTTACTTTATTCGAGTTATTTGAAAGTAAACTAGAAACGCATCAAGGAAATTTAGATAAAGCTGCTGTTGAATTAGCAAAGGAATGGCGTACTGATCGCTCACTACGTCGTTTTGAGGCTTTATTAGCAGTAGCAAATAAAAAATCATCCCTGATTATTACAGGTACTGGAGATGTCGTACGGCCTACAAAAGATTTAATTGCCATTGGTTCTGGTGGTCCTTATGCTCAGTCTTCAGCAATGGCGTTGCTTGAAAATTCTCAGTTAAATGCTAGAGAAATTGTAGAAAAATCGCTAAGTATTGCGGGGATGATTTGTATTTACACAAACCTTAACCAAACTCTTGAAGAGTTAATTTGTGAAGACACTGAGAAAGAGACACCATTAATAGATAATAGTAAGATTAAAACTAAAGTGCGTGCTCATACCCGTAGTGCAAAAATTAAGAATTTACCTTTAAAGAGCAAGGAATAGGAATATGTCTGCAATTGATCCACAGGAACTTACCCCCAGTCAGATAGTTAATGAGTTAAATAACCATATTATTGGTCAGAATAAAGCTAAACGTGCTGTTGCTATCGCCTTACGTAATCGTTGGCGGCGTATGCAGTTGAATAAAGAGTTGCGTTATGAAGTAACACCAAAGAATATTTTAATGATTGGTCCAACAGGTGTAGGTAAAACAGAAATTGCTCGTCGTTTAGCTAAATTAGTTAATGCGCCCTTTATTAAGGTTGAAGCGACAAAATTTACCGAAGTTGGTTATGTAGGTAAGGAAGTTGATTCTATTATACGTGATTTGACTGATGCCGCAATAAAAATGGCGCGTCAGCAATCTATCGAGAAAATGCGTCCACGTGCTGAAGAATTAGCTGAAGAACGTATCCTAGATGTTTTAGTTACACCACCAGCAAAAGATAATTCAGAATCTAAAGAAAAATTGGAACTTCCTTCTGCCGCTCGTGCTATTTTTCGTAAAAAACTACGTGAAGGCGAGCTTAATGATAAAGAAATTGAAATTGATTTAACAGTAGGATCACTGGGAGTAGAAATTATGACACCTCCTGGTATGGAAGAAATAACTAACCATCTACAGTCTATATTCCAACAGATGAATAGTCAAAGGCAAAAAACACGTAAACTTAAAATAAGAGAAGCATTTAGATTAGTAGTTGAAGAAGAAGCGGCTAAGTTAATGAATCCAGAAGAGCTACACAAACAAGCTATTGAGGCTGTTGAACAGCAAGGTATCGTATTTATTGATGAAATAGATAAAATCTGTAAACGAGGACAAGCTTCTAGTGCAGATATCTCCCGTCAAGGTGTACAGAGGGATTTACTTCCATTAGTAGAAGGCTGTACGGTTTCTACTAAGTATGGTATGGTAAAAACAGATCATATTCTATTTATTGCCTCAGGTGCCTTTCAGGTGGCAAGTCCTTATGATTTGATTCCTGAATTACAAGGACGCTTACCTATTCAAGTAGAATTAGAAGCGCTTAGCACTGAAGATTTTAAACGTATTCTAACTGAACCAAATGCCTCTCTTACAGAGCAATATAAAGCATTAATAGCAACAGAAGGTGTAACTATTAAATTTACTGAAAATGGCATTAATAGTATTGCTAAAGCAGCTTGGCTAGTAAACGAAAATACTGAAAATATTGGAGCACGTCGTTTACATACAGTATTAGAACGTTTAATGGAAGATATTTCTTATAGTGCCAGTGAAAACCAAGGTCAATCTATTATTATTAATGAAGATTATGTGCATAAGTATCTAGACAAACTAATAATAGATGAAGATTTAAGTCGTTATATTCTATAAAGATATTAGCTTATTCGAGACATAGAATGTTAAAAAGCCTCGTGGTTTTTATGAGGCTTTATATTGAGCTTGGTACAATAAAAAATTTATACGACTTTGTCAGTGCTGATTTACAGTTTCAACACTGACAAATTTACGACTTTTTAAGCCTTGAATCTTAAATTTAACTTTACCACTTGTTATAGCAAATAAGGTATGATCCTTACCGCAACCAACGTTAGTACCTGCATGAAATTTAGTACCACGTTGACGAACTATAATACTGCCAGCTGTTATTATTTCACCACTAAACCGCTTCACACCAAGACGTTTACTTTCAGAGTCTCGACCATTACGCGTTGAACCACCAGCTTTTTTATGTGCCATAAATTTATCCCTTAAAACTAAGTACTAATATCAGTAATTTTGATATCAGTAAACCATTGACGATGCCCTTGTTGCTTGCGATAGTGTTTACGTCGTCGGAATTTAATAATCTTAACTTTTGTACCACGACCATGAGAAAGTACTTCGGCTTTAATTTTGCCGCCATCTATAAGAGGTGCACCAATCTTTATATTTTCCCCATCAACTACCATTAAAATTTGATTAAACTCAACAATCTTACCTGTTGCAATATTTAGTTTTTCTAAACGAACAACTTCACCTTCATTAACCCGATATTGTTTACCACCACTCTGGAAAACTGCATACATATAAAGCTCCGCTTTTTGTGTGTTCTATTTTATTAAATTCAGAGCATACACAAATACCTATAATAGAATATAAATTCTACGTAAAAATAATGTATATAACAAGAATGGAATTAGTAACGGAATAAAAAATATACAGCAATAACTTTACAATATATATTTAATATATAAATAATTTATTTCTACATAATATCAAAAATTACTTATTTATTCATATTTTATGAACATGTATTAGCTATTAAAAAATAAACTCCAGTCTATATATAAATAGTAATATACTTTGGTATAAGAAATACTAATCTAAAGTAGTAAGTTAAATAAATTAAACATATTTAATAATTAATAAAAATTACTATTAAATAGATATAATGTGTTATTACTTAATATAGAGAGCTATTCTATTGCTTATTAACATAGAATGCTTAATATTTAATATGGAGTACTCGAGTATTTATTATATACTAACACATGTTAGATTTTGCTATAAAAATATTTTAGTACCCAAAATTTAAAAAATATTACAGACAAATATATAAGTTTATAGCAAGTATTATGCAATATAATTATATAGCATTATTTATTTTTATAAATAACTTATACAGTCCTTATTTTCTACAGATAAATCTTCTATTAATGTAATACATATACTAAATAATTATAATCTTTACTTTATAGATTATTATCTACTTTAATGGTAAATCTTAGTTAATCTAGTTTAATTAGTTTTATATAACTATCATGTTCATGATAGTTATACAGGAAATAAAAAATCTAATTATAATAGCAAAATACTATAATTTTACCCATAAATATTTTTAAATCATGTCATTATTTATTAATATCAATAAATTATTATCCCTTAACTATAAGTAGATATAGTATATTTTAAATTATCTATTTAGGTGAATAATATAAAAATAATTAACATAATAATAACTCTAAATTATTATAATGTCACTATATTATTATTACGCATAAATAGTAATATTAACACTTAAAAATCTTACTAGAGATTATATAAATAATTTATAAAAAGTAGACTATTACTATATAGTTAGAATAAAGTCTAATTAATTAGGTATCATAGACTATAAATAAATTTCTTCTTTTTTCTTACGAGGTTTAATATGTCGGTACGAATTTTAGCAATTGATACAACAACGGAGGCTTGTTCTGTTGCTATTTGGAATAACGGTGAAATTTGTACATTATTTAAGGTTTGTCCTCGTAAACATACACGATATATTTTACCTATGATACAAAAAATTCTAGCTGATTCAGGACTTTCTCTTCATCAATTAGATGCATTAGCTTTTGGACGTGGTCCTGGTAGTTTTACTGGTGTGCGTATTGGTATTAGTATTGGACAAGGATTAGCATTAGGCGCTAATTTACCAATGATTAGTGTCTCAACTTTACAAACTTTAGCCCAAGGAGGATGGCGACAAAGTGGAGTACAGCAAGTATTAGTAGCAATTGATGCTCGTATGGGTGAAATTTATTGGGGACAATTTACACAAAACACCTCTGGTTACTGGTTAGGAATAGATAGTGAAGCAGTTATTACACCTAAACAAGCTTCAATATATTTGCAATCATTAGTAGGTCATTGGGTTACTGTAGGTACTGGTTGGCAAATTTATCCTGATTTAATTACTAATAGTAAAGCAATCTTATTAACTGGGCAAGTAATATTATCACAGGCAGAAGACATGTTACCGCTTGCGTTACAATCATGGTATAATGGAGATATTATAAAAGTTGAACAAGCTGAGCCAATTTACTTACGTAATAAGGCGATATGGAAAAAAATTAAATAAATTTTAAGCAGATTTTTAGTTAGGATAAACTATAATTATAAGTAATATATTTTAATACAGCAATAATTTTACAATATATATTTAATATATAAATAATTTATTTCTACATAATATCAAAAATTACTTATTTATTCATATTTTATGAACATGTATTAGCTATTAAAAAATAGACTCCAGTCTATATATAGATAGTAATATACTTTGGTATAAGAAATACTAATCTAAAGTAGTAAGTTAAATAAATTAAATATATTTAATAATTAATAAAAATTACTATTAAATAGATATAATGTGTTATTACTTAATATAGAGAGCTATTCTATTGCTTATTAACATAGAATGCTTAATATTTAATATGGAGTACTCGAGTATTTATAAAGGTGTAATTTTAAAAATTTTTAAGTATAATAATTATATTATTTCTAGCTCTTTAACCGCATAGTTAGAAGAAATATTTTTTAAATGTAACTTAAAAGTCAATAATTTTTATTAATAAATAAATAATTTGTTATATTTTTAATATAAAAATAATAAAAAGCTAAAAATACTGATAAATAAGACATAATTAAGAATCAGGTATTTTTACTTAAAGGTAAGAACTTTAAAGGTTTCATTAAAAAAGTTGGTGGCCCCTACTGGACTTGAACCAGCGACCAAACGATTATGAGTCGTACGCTCTAACCACCTGAGCTAAGGGGCCTAACTAAGTCATAATTATATAGTATTTATTAATAATAAGTCTAGCTTTATTAAGTAGTAAGAAATAATATTCTAAATATTTTCTAATATTGTTAAACTATATCTAGAAGCACATATATAATATAAATAATAAGATATTAATATTAGATCATAATCTAATACACTAATTTCTACTATAATACGAGTATTATTAAAGATAATGTTATTATTATGTAATAATAACAGTTTAAATAAGTATCAAATTAAATTAATGTACTATAAACATATTAGCATAAATACGGAGGTAATTGCTTCTTATGTAATAGTACTAATGTATTTCGAGGTAAAATTAATAAATAAAATAAATAAGTTCATCACTAAAATATTAAAAAAATAGAATTAATCCATTTAGACGAGATTCATAAAATAAGATATTTAAAAATAATCTTAAATAAAAATGAAAAAAGTAATATTAACAATATTGCAAGAATTACTAATTATATTAGAACTAATTTATATAACAAAGACACTAATTACGATTAGAAATAAAATAAATATGCCTTTAATATAAAGACTTTTTATGAAAACATACTTGTAGCAGAAAATTAAAGCTTAAGGCACGTTATTCTAAAAAGTATACATGAATATACAAGGATTACGAACATCTCGCTACCTATGTTATAGTTTTATAAGAGCGTTATACTATTGATATAAAATTATAGCGAGTGCTGCGAAGTTAAGATACCTTATACGTAGCAATCACAAGGAATATGTACGTGCTGCGATACTTTGTTTTCTGTTTTTTGTGTGTATTACTTACTGCTCCATTTGTTTATGCTACTGTAGAACTACAGATTAATGGGCTTAGCGGAGAGCTCAAAAAAAACGTACAAGCAAGTTTATCAACTATTACTACCAATAAAATTAGCTTTGATGGACGTTTTCAGGCACGTATGCGAACTGCTATTCGGCGAGGGCTACGAGCATTAGGTTATTATAATCCAACAATTAATTTTAATCTTAAACAAGAACCTAAATGTTTAACATTAGTTATTAATGTAATAGCAGGCACACCAATACGCATTGCTGGCATTAATATCCGCTTACGTGGTATGGCTAAAGATGATTCTGTTTACCAAATATTAGTTAGTAAAGAAGCACCTAAAATAAATTCAATATTAAATCATGGTATATTTGATAATTTTACTCACTCACTTTCTATGTTAGCGTTACATAGAGGTTACTTTGACGCTAATATAATTAAAAAACAATTAGGAGTTTCTCAGCAGCGGTATCAAGCTTTTTGGGATATCGACTTTAATAGTAGACAACGTTATCGTTTTGGTTATCTATTATTTCAAGGATCACAAATTAGAAAAGATTATTTACAAAATTTAATGCCATTTCATGAAGGAGATTATTATGACTCAGATGATCTTGCTGAATTAAATCATCGTCTTATTGCAACTAATTGGTTTAATTCTGTAATAGTCTCTCCTAATTTTACTAAAAGCAATATTAGTAAAATTTTACCATTAAATATTTTAGTGACACCCAAGACTAAAAATACTATTAAAATAGGTGGGGGTTACGCGACTAATATGGGGCCACGAGTAAAAACTAGTTGGTATAAACCTTGGGTAAATTCCCGTGGTCATAGTTTAACTACTAATATAAATATTTCTGCATCTAAACAAAGTCTTTATTTTAGTTATCGTATTCCCTTGTTAAGAGATTTACTAAAACACTATTATTTATTACAAAGCGGTTTTAAACGTATTAATCAAAATAATACTAAGTTAGATATTAGTACACTAAATGTGGCCCGATTTTGGAACTCATCTAATGGTTGGCAACGCGCTATTAACTTAGGCTGGAGCCTAGAACGTTATACTGAGGGACAAATTATCTACACTACTATATTACTTTGTCCAGGAATAAATATCAATCGTATTCGTCAACGCAATAGTATAATGCCAACTTGGGGGGATAGCCAACGTTATTCTTTTAATATTTCTAATAGATTATGGGGATCAGATCTTAATTTTAGTATAATACAAGCACAACATGTTTGGATTCGGACAGTAGGTAAAAAAAATCGCTTTATAATACGGGGTAATCTTGGCTGGATAGAAACTAATAATTTTAACTTAATGCCATTATCACTACGTTTTTTTGCTGGTGGTGACCGTAGTATACGTGGTTATAAATATAATAGTATCTCACCACGTGATAATAAAGGTAAACTTATAGGTGCGGCAAAATTAGTTACTACGTCTATTGAATACCAATATAATATCATGAATAAATGGTGGGGCGCGGCCTTTATCGATACAGGTGAAGCAGTAAATAATATTCGCCGTAATAATTTTAAAACTGGTGCTGGTATAGGAATACGCTGGATATCTCTTATTGGTCCAGCAAGATTTGATTTTGCTTTACCTATCAGTAATAAAAAAATCAAACACATGCAATTTTATATTAGTTTAGGATCTGAATTATGAGTTGGATGAAAAAATTAAGTCTTTTAATCCTACTTATATTATCATTACTAATCACCACTCTAATCATTCTACTAGGTACAACTAGTGGTATACATTTTTTAGTTAATAGTGCAACTCGTTGGGCTCCAGGATTGGATATTATTAATGTTAAAGGTGGTTTACATAATCTTGCATTAGAAGGTATTAAATATCAAACACCAGGAATACAGACTAAAATAGATAAGTTACATCTTTCGTTCCAGTTTTCTTGCTTAAAGAAGGGAAAAATCTGTATTAAGAAGCTAAATGCACAAAATATTAATGTGCAGATTATAACAGCAGCATTACCGACAACCTCTATTTTAATTAATGCTAAATCATTAACTAATCTCAAAATACCATATCCTATAAAGTTAAGGTTATTAACATTAAATAATGTTAAAGTTAAGATAGATAAAATAGCTATCTCTTTAGAAGAATTACGTACTGGGATGAATTGGCGACAGCAATCATTATTATTAATGCCTACTAAAATTAATAAGTTGATTGTAAATGGAATTTCACCAGCAACTGATTTATTACTAGAAAAATTAAATACAGATAAAAAGAGTAAATTATGGACTAAATTGTTAAATAAAAGTTTAATCTCTTTATTTCATAAACCCTTATTACCTTCATTACCAAATTTTCATTTACCACTTAATATTTATATAACAGCAATTTCTGGGCAACAATTACGCTTGCATGGGAAAAATAATTTTATGATAAATAATTTATTCTTGCAAGGGCATACTTATAATCAAATTATTCAACTTGATAACTTAAAAATTAAAACACCTCAAAGTAAATTATTAGTTAAAGGTATTGCTAATTTATCAGATAAATGGCCACTAGATATTATGGTGGAGAATATACTTAATATTACACCATTACAAAAAGAAAAAATGAAATTACATTTATATGGTCGGTTATACGAACAACTAAATTTAAAACTTAATCTTTCTGGTTCGATTAATGCCCAATTAAATGCTAAGACTATACTTACTCAAACAGGATTACCACTCGCTATAACATTACAAAGCCCACAATTGCATTGGCCATTAACTGGTAACATGCAATATCAACTGAATAATTTTAAAATGCACTTTAATGGCAAAGCTACTCACTATACATTATCATTACATGGTAATTTACAAACAATGAATTTCTTGCCAGCGTATTTTACGCTTGATGGTAATGGTGATCTAAAGCAATTCTGCCTGACAAGATTACACTTGATTGCTTTACAAGGTAGCACAGATTTAACAGGCAGAATAACCTGGCAAAATGGCATTAGTTGGCAATCATTATTAACTATAAATGACGTTAATACAGAAAAACAATGGCCACAATGGCCAGCAAAACTAAATGGCACAATACATACTAATGGTAAAATACATCAAGGAAACTGGCAACTACAAATTTCTAAATTAATATTAGATGGTAATATAAAGCAAAAACGCTTAATTACACATGGTTCTTTGAATATTAACTCTGCTGGACAATTACATATTCCTACTATCAATATGGTATTGGGATGTAATCGACTAAATATTAAAGGTGATCTTAATGATAAGTGGGTATTAAATGCTACTATTAATGCCCCCCAATTAGACGGTACCTTGCCTGAATTAACAGGAATAGTAAAAGGTACGCTTAAATTACGCGGTAATTTAAAAGTACCTCATTTATTAGCTAATATTGCAGCAAAAAATTTACAGTGGCAAAAACTTTATATTAAGCAAATTAAAATTCATAGCAATGTACGTTTAGGTAAATTTATACAAGGACAGTTATCAATGTATATTAATCAACTTAAACAGAAAAATCTTTTAATTAAAACATTAATATTTACAGCTAAAGGCACTGAAAAACAGCATCAGTTATATTTAAAATTAAATGGTAAACCATTTAGTATTCAATGGATACTAAATGGCAATTTTAATCGACATCAGCAACATTGGCATGGGAGTTTAAATAATAACTATTTTTTAACCTTAGTTGGTGAATGGTATGTAAATCGTGCTATTAAATTTGATTACTTTAATAAAAAACAAAAATTAATTATTGGTGAGCATTGCTGGCAAAATTCTTATGCAAAAATTTGTATACCAAGTTTTATTAAGTTAGGTACTAGGAATCAAATAAAAATTATTCTTCATCGCTTTAATTTACAAATGTTTACTCCCTTTCTTAGCCCACAAACTATTATGCAAGGTATCTTGAGCGGACAAGGGAATATAAGTTGGCAAATAAATAGTGCTTTACCACAAGCTACGATATCTCTAACAGGTAAAGAAGTAAAAATACAACGACAAATACAGGGTAATTTAATACCAATTACTTTTAATAAGCTAAACTTAGCTATAGATTTAACTAAAAAACACGCGCAAATAAATTGGTTGATTAAATTAATTAATAATGGACAATTGAGCGGACAACTGCAAATGATGCGGTTACAGGAGCAGCATAAATTATTAGGTAATATTACTATCAATAATATTACACTAGCAACTATTAATCCGATTTTAAGTAAAGACGAAAAGGTGACAGGCGTATTAAATGCTAATTTACACCTAGCAGGTAATAAAAAGAATCCGCTGCTTTATGGCAAACTAACTTTAGATAAAATAGGTTCAAATAGCAGTTGGATACCATTTAAAATTAGTCAAAGTCGCTTATCAGCAAGCTTTAATGGTACGACGTTAGCTTTAGATGGATTTATTCATACACCCAAGGGTCAACTTAATTTAGTAGGTAATGCAGATTGGCAGAATATAGCTTCCTGGCATGCTAGAATTAGAGCTAAAGGAAAAAAAATACATGTAGCAGTACCACCAATGCTACAGCTTAATGTTTCACCTGATTTAATATTTGCAGCTATGCCAAAAATGCTCATATTAGATGGCTTAATTGATATTCCTTGGGCTCGTATTTTTATACAAAAAATACCAAAAAATATAATATCAATTTCTCCAGATGAAGTTATGTTAAATGACCAGCTACAATCAATAAAAGATAAAAAGAGAGCAATTACTATTAATAGTAACCTACATGTTCGCTTAGGCTCTAATGTACGTCTTGATGCTTTTAATTTAAAAGCCCAAGTACAAGGGGCGCTAAAAGTAACACAGGATAAACAAGGATTAGGATTAAACGGTCAACTTACTATTCCTGAAGGTAATTTTCATACCTATGGGCAAGATTTAATTGTAAAAAAAGGGTTATTATTATTTTCCGGCCCTGCTCATCAGCCTTTATTTAATATTGAAGCAATACGTAATCCACAGGCAACTGAAGATAATGTAACTGTAGGCGTACGAGTTACAGGTATGGCTAATGCCTTATTAGTTACAATATTTTCTGATCCAGTTAAGCCAGAACTAGAAGCATGGTCTTATCTATTACGTGGCCAAAGCTTAAGTCATTCAGGTATAAATAGTAATATGATGACTTCAATGTTAATTAGTCTTGGGGTAGCAAAAAGTGATAAACTTATCGGAAAAATTGGTAAAGTATTCGGTGTGAATAATTTAGTATTAGATACTGAGGGTGTAGGTAATAGCTCTCAGGTAGTTGTTAGTGGTGACTTAACTAGAGATCTACAAGTAAAGTATGGCGTTGGTATATTTAACTCTTTAGCAACTTTGAGATTACGTTATCGATTAATACCTAGATTATACCTAGAAATGGTATCTAGTATCAATCAAGCACTTGATATGATTTATCAGTTTGATTTTTAATTAGAAATTTATATTACAAATAAGAGAATAGCAATTAGCCAAAAGTAGCATAATTATTAATAAAATATAAGATAGGTAGCTATAAACTATATTATTTAACATGATCTAATAGTTTTTACAAATAAAAGTTAATTATATTATAAATGTATTATATTCATTTATAATGCTATTAAAATATAGAAATAACACTACTGTATAAAAGTCGGCGCCATTAATAAAAAATTATTTTTTATTAAGTTTATTATAACGCTCATAAGAAGTGCAAATTTCAGTTTTAGCTACAGCAACATCTAGCCATCCTTCAATTTTAACCCATTTTCCTATTTCTAAATCTTTATAATGCTCAAAAAAATGTATAATTTGAAATTTTAATAACCCAGGTAGATCCTCTATATCTTTTATAAAATCATACTCTGTACTTAGTGTTGTATGTGGAACTGCCACTAACTTAGCATCTTCACCTGATTCATCTCTCATTTTTAACATACCAACTGGGCGACAATGGATCACTGAACCTGGTTGTAATGGATAAGGTGTTGGTACTAATGCGTCAACTGGATCACCATCTAATGATAATGTATTATTAATATAACCATAATTACAAGGATAAAACATAGTAGTAGACATAAATCGATCAACAAATAAAGCACCACTTTTTTTATCAACTTCATATTTAATCGGATCTGCATTAGCAGAAATTTCAATTACTACATAAATATTTTCAGGCAAACTTTTACCTGCTGGTACTTCTTTTAGACTCATTTTTACTTCCTTATATTTAAGTTATTTTGATTGTATACCATGCTAGTTGTGTATAAATTATATTAGATTATATCTATATAGGAAATATAACTTATCTAATAAATAAATAGTAATAATTAAATAATATAAATACCACCTTTTAGTAAATTACGATATAAACTTATAAATAAAAAATGAATATAACATAAATTATAGGAGAATTATGTTTCTTTATCTTCTTTTTAAAAACACTTAATATATTTTGTTTTCAGCAAAGATTTAATATAATTGCTTTTATTAGTCTAATGTGTCTATTTCCTAAGAATACTTTAGTCTTAGTTTCCCATAAAATAAATAGAATATAATTAATTAAGAATTATAAATAAAAATAGTATACTATAGTTAACGATATAAAATAGTATTATTAATTAATTGTAAAGTAGATAACTGGCAACTACTTAGTTAATGCTTACTTATAAAAATTAGCAAGAAAGATATGTCTATTAATATAATATGATTATAAATAGAGAATAGTACTAATTTAGATATTAATATTATAAGAATTATCCAAAGTATTTATTCGTAATACATACTTACTATATTTATTTTTAAAGAGAATATTATTTCTTCTAACATAATTTTTCTAACCTCTCTATAAGTTTAGAGTATTAAATTTAACTCCTTAGGAATAAATAGATTAATTTTATCTATATTTTTTCTTGTATATAGTCATATCATTAGTTCTAATAATGCTAACTAAACTATTTATTAATATCATAGTTAATAATTTATACACTGAGTTAATTACTAGTAGTAGATTACTTAATTTGTCTTAATATTAGATAGTTTACGTTGTTTATTTTTAGTTCTTATAATTCTAATATATTCAGTACTACTAGTTTTAATTTATAATACTATATTTATTTTAAAAATTTATGTGTAATAATTCTAATAATTCTAATAATTTAATAGTTAATAACTACACAAATTATTTAAAATAACAGTAATATTTCATTCATAAATAATGATAATATTACTGAGATTCATAATAAATTATTATATAAGTTAGCTTTTAAAATATATTTAAAATCTTTTGAGAGAATAATTATTTTTATCTAATGATCTTATGATTGATTTATAAAGTATTTTAATGTTAACACTTTACCTTAGAATAATGAAATACTATTATCTATAGTAATGCTATCTAAATACTTTCAGTATTCACTGAAAAATTCAATAAATAAATAATTAATTAAGCATAAACTAGGTTAGTGCAAATTACTATCAGTAAATTATTATGATGAATATTCAGCACTAAATTTTTTTAATAAGCCACTAATAATAAGTATAGAGCGTCTTATAGATAAATAATAAACTATTTTAGTTTAGCATCATATATTTTAATATTACTGAATTTTTATTAGTATTTATAATACCTTAGATCAGTTAATATTTTTAAATTCGAGTTCTACAATACTAGAAAATCTTACCTTAAAAGGCAAGATTTTTCTTTTTTAATAGCATCTTAAATTTTTTATAAGGTCTTGTATAGATTAGTTAAATTATGCTTTTATTTAAGTACGGAGAGTTATAATGTTTCTTATATCTATCGATAGGAACTATTTATCATAGATTTCTTTAAAAACTATAATAGGATATATATTTTATGTTATATAGTATTTATGTATTCCTAATTTCAAGATTAATATTCTTAACATAACTACAAATTAATTGCATTTAATAATTTGATCACTTAAATTATATAAAATTATTAATCTAATACTAATAAACCTTAAATTAGGAATATAGAATGAAAGTTACAGTTCTTGGCGCAGCCGGCGGTATTGGTCAGGCTCTTACTCTTTTACTTAAAAATCAACTTCCTGTTAACTCAATACTTTCACTTTATGATATTGCACCAATTACCCCTGGTATTGCTGTTGATCTTAGCCATATACCCACATCTGTTAAGGTTAAAGGATTTACTGGAAAGGATATAATGCCAACATTATATGGTTCTGATATTGTTTTAATTGCTGCTGGCGTAGCACGTAAACCAGGCCTAGATCGTAATGATCTCTTTAAATTTAACGCAAGTATTATATGCAATTTAGTGACGCAAATTATTAAAATTTGCCCAGAAACACTTATTGCTATCATTACTAACCCGATAAATAGTACTGTTGCTATTGCTGCCGAAGTATTAAAAAAAGCAGGTGTTTATAATAAAAATAAACTTTTTGGTATTACTACCTTAGACAGTATACGCTCTAATACTTTTGTTGCTAAATTAAAAGATAAACAACCACAGAATATTACAGTACCAGTTATTGGTGGGCACTCAGGATTAACGATCCTACCTTTGTTATCACAGATTCCAAATATTATTTTTACTGAGGAAGAAATAACTAACTTAACTAAAAGCATTCAAAATGCAGGAACTGAAGTGGTAAAAGCTAAAGCAGGTGGTGGATCTGCTACGCTTTCTATGGGAGAAGCAGCAGCACGTTTTACACTTTCTTTGGTATATGCATTACAAGGCGCAAGTAATATTATTGAATATGCTTATGTTGATGCCACTGAAAAAGATGGTAAATACAAATACGCTCCATTTTTTGCCCAACCAATTTTGCTCGACAAAGATGGTATTGCTGAACGTAAAGATCTTGGTATTTTAAGTTCTTATGAACAAGAAATATTACAAAAAATGCTGAAAGTGTTAAATAAAGATATTGCATTAGGTAAGGATTATGTTAATTCGCTCTTTTTATAAGTTAAGTATTATTTCTTTATATTTTATCATCCATCAAGAAATAATCTTATGGTATATATTTTCAATTAATTAATTGGGGAGTTATAGTAAAATAATAAATACTAAAAATTTAAGAAGTATATAAATTTTAGTAATGTGTAGATAGTGCATAACTAGGATTAGTTCAAGTACTAATGCTGCTATAATCTGAAAAGTCAATATTATATTAAAGTAAAAAAATCTTGCTTATAGTAAGATCTATAAAATAATATTTTTAGATAATATATATTATCAAAAATATTTTATTAAAATATATGGATTACTATATAGTGTTAGCTATTAATTAAAAAATTTTTGTAATTTTTTCTTTAATTATTTTTTGAAATTTGATATAAAATAAATATTTATAGCTTTAATTTTTTTATTAGTAATAATATAAAATTTATATTTAATATTATCAATGCAAGTATTAAATCATTATTTATTTTTTAAATATATTAATAAAGTATTTATTAAATAATATTTTTAAAAAAATTAATTACTTTATTAAAAGTTAAATTGATAGTTGATAACTAATAATTATTAGATAGATAATTATTAATACAGCAAATTATATATCTTGAATATATATCTTATATCTATTAAATTTTATTAAAATAAAGAAATATTTCCAAATAATTATATTGTTTAGCTTATAATAATTTATGTAGCTATTATAACTTATAATATAATAATTATTTAGATAATAGACTATGTATTAAGTATGATATTAACAATTTTTTATGTCTTTTAAAAATTTAAATTAAATAATTTTTAGTAATTATTATAGTTTTCTGTTTAAAAAATATTTACAATTAATTATTGTACTTAAGTATCTTATCTTTGATGCTAACTTATTAAGCGTAATGTTAAGTAATTTAATATATAATAATTAAGTAAGAGCATACCATGCTTTATTTGAAAAATATGATTATTAACTCTAAAACTATATATCATTTATAGCTTTAGAGTTAATAATCTAAAATTTTAAATATAAATGATATTCATAAAGTTTACAGTAATCGTTAACTATTTAAATATATTAATAATTTAATATAAATATTATTAGTATTTTATAAATTCATTATTAGTAAAAATAACTACTCGTATTTTATTTTTAATGCAAAACATTCTTGGCCAAGTCAATAAAAAAATTAAAGTAAGTAACAATATTTTTAAAAGATAATATCTAAGATATTAAAGGTTAAATATATAGCAGATTTAAGTTCTTAGTTTATTGCTAATATATTAGTCACTAAATACTATAATAATATCTTATAACATATTACTATTATTAAAATATATTAATTAATATATTTTATATTATTGTAAATAACTATATAGCTCTTTCCATATATTAAAAATATTGTAATTTATGTATATGTTGTAGAGTATTTTTAATATTAATGTATTTTAAATTAAATTTTAAGATAAATAATTACCTTAATATTATGTACCAATAAATTATTTATATATTTAATATTAAACAATAAGATTATTACTATAGCTATCAATTAACTAAATTAGGAGTGGGCAACTTACTAATTCAAGAATATAATATATGTTATTAATTTTTTTATTTCTTATATTAGCAAGAAAAATATCAAATATTTACTTAAAATAATTACTACTAATAATTATTTTAACCTATAATAATAATTATTAATTAATAGCAATAAAAAATATATTAACATAAAAAAATTATAAGCAATACAAGTAAGCTATATCTTTATATGCAGTATTCCTTAAAAGATTTAATAGTAATTAGGAAATAACTGCGTACCATCTAACCAAGCCGCATTATTACGCATTTCTAATCTTCCTTCAGTAAACCAGTTAACTACCTGTGGATAGACATTATATTCTTGAATTTGTACACGACGAACAAGATCTTCTTCACTATCACTAGGAAAGATTGGTACCTTAGCTTGTAAAATAAGAGGTCCTTTATCTAATTCTTCAGTAACAAAATGTATAGAGGTACCATGCTGCTTGTCACCATTTTTTAATGCTTGATGATAGGTATACAAACCTGGATATTTAGGTAATAATGAGGGATGTATGTTTATTATGCGACCAGCATAATGCTGCACAAAAGTAGGACTAAGAATACGCATATAACCTGCAAGTACTATCAAATCTGGCTGGTAATAATCTATAGCCTTTACTAGTACAAGATCAAAACTAACGCGATTAGCATAATCTTTAGCATCTAATACATGAGTAGGTATAGCTGCTAATGTTGCACGAACTATACCATAAGCATTAGATTTATTGCTAAATACTGCACTTATAATTCCATTAATTTGCTTTTGTTGCTGGGCTTTGATCAATGCTTGTAAATTACTGCCATATCCAGAAATTAATACAACAATTTTTTTCATAATATATTTATTTTTATTATGAATTAATAATAACTTTCTTAGTATTATCCATGGACGCAGTGATAATCCCAATTTTCCATACTTGCTCTCCTGAATCACGCAATAATTTAATGGCTTGATTGACTTGCTTCTCTGGTAGAGCAATCATCATGCCAACGCCACAGTTAAAAGTACGATACATTTCATAACGACTTACATTTCCAGTCTGTTGCAACCAGTTAAAGATAGAAGGCCATTGCCAACTTGTTTCATCAATTATTACCTGCGTACCTTGTGGTAACATACGTGGAATATTTTCCCAAAAACCTCCTCCAGTAAGGTGTATAATGGCATGAATTTCTAATTTTTTAATTAAGTTAAGTATTGACTTAACATAAATTCTAGTAGGTTGTAATAAATGTTCAGCGAGAGATATTCCCTCTAATTGGGTTTTTGTTATATTTATTTTATTAATTTGTAAAATTTTTCGTATTAGAGAATATCCATTAGAATGCGTACCACTAGATGCTAAAGCAAGTAATGTATCACCTGGTTTTACTTTACTACCATCAATAATCACTGATTTTTCTACTATACCAACACAAAAACCAGCGATATCATAATCCTTTCCATGATATATACCTGGCATTTCTGCGGTTTCACCACCTACTAAAGCACAACCAGATTTTGTACAACCAGCAGCTATTCCAGTTATAACACCAGTAGCAGTATTGACATCTAGTTTACTAGTAGCGAAATAGTCCAAAAAAAACAATGGCTCTGCTCCATGAACAACTAAATCATTAACACACATAGCTACTAGATCAATACCAATAGTATTATGACGTTTTAAATCTATTGCTAAACATAGCTTAGTGCCAACACCATCAGTAGCTGAAACTAAAATTGGTTCACGATATTTTTGTGGTAATGTACATAATGCACTAAACCCTCCTAATCTTCCTATTACTTCTGAACGAAGAGTTTGTTTTGCTATATTTTTTATGCTATTAATGAGTTTATTGCTAGTATCGATATTAACACCGGCATCTTTATAGCTAAGAGAAGTTTTATCTATCACTGAAAGATCCCTACAGAAGTTGACTATTTAAAAAAATAATAATGTCAATAATATAAACAAAAGTTTTGCCAGACTTTTACATATAATAAGTATAAAATAGAGATAACATTATATTTTTAAGTAAAAATAAATTTATAAATTATAACTTACCTCTAATAATGAAAGAATAAAACGCTATAATTATAGGCAAAATTATACAGTTTTAAACTACTAAAAAATACAGGATATTTTAACATAAAATATCCCAATCATAAAATACATACACTCTTTATAAGATTTAATTAGCTTAATCTAGTTTTTATCATTACTCATTGCTAACTAGCCGTTACTTTTTAAAATATTCTTAGAATATAACATTTAATTAATTTCTTATAAAGTTATAATAAGCGCTATATATTTAAGGTATTTAGAATACAGTAACTACATACTATAGGTAAATATCTGAGTATTATAGTATTAAATAATATAGAATTTACAATACATATGTATATATATTTATACATATGTAATAAATTTATAATAAATCTAACTAAGATCTTATTAATTTATTTTAGTAATGATTACTATGATTAGTCGTGATAAACTATAATTAAAATTTAATTTATTCTAGGTGTTTAGTTATAGTGTAATAATTGCATTTAGTTAAGTGAAAGATTAATCAATTATAAGATCTTATACGTTATATTTTCTAATATAGTATTAATATTATTTATTAATATCTAAAGAATATTAAGATTTTATAATTTTTTAAGTAAAATTAACTAATAATAAATTATTATATTTTATTACATCTAAATAGTAGATTGCTAATAGCAATATTATTAATTATATAATAGACAATATGTAATAAAATTACTTTTATTGATGAATATTAAGCAATATAAATATTATATTATTTATTTTTGTAAATATTTGTATAATTCCTACTTTATAAAGTTATTAATATAAGCTATTTAATAGATAAAGAATACATTAATTAAGCAGTATACTACTAATCTATCTAGACACAAAGATTTATTAAAAAGTAATATACAGTATCAGTATATACTTATTAATGCCACTAAATACTATTTAAACTGACAAAAATATAAAGAGCTTTATTTATAAAAGATATACCTTAAGAATTAATTAGTCATTAATAAAAAAATTAATTAGTCATTAATAAAAAAGTAAAGCAATTATCTATATAATTTTTTATTAATAAAACACAATCTAATTTTAAATTACTTAAAGGTTTTATGTATAAATAAATCTTATAATTAAAATAATAACAGATATAGATTACTTAAGACTAGTAAAATTCATTTAAATTTAATACTACTTAAAAAATAAAGAAAATTTTTTAGTATTAAAAGATAACTTAATTACAAGTTATGTTAGATCATTACTAAAATAGGTAATAATGGTTTAAATTAAGATATAATCCAATAACTACAATCATTTATAGCATGAAAATTAGATACAAGAATTTTTAAAGAGGTTTAATGTATTTTAGGGGTATTAAACATGTTATATATTTTATTATTATTTCTAATCTTGTTTGCTGGGATAATGTTTGGCTCTGTTCTTACTGAACATCAGGGTTACGTATTAATTCAGATAGATAACTATAATATTGAAACTAGTATTACTAGTATAGTTATTATGTTGGTGCTATTATTAGCAATCTTACTAATTATCGAATGGATTTTAAAGCGTATCTTTAATATCATATTATATACTCAAAATTGGTTTATAAAATATAGACATCATTACGCTAAAAAAGAGCATAAGCTACATTAGTTAAATTTATTAAAGATGATTTCAAATAGGTAAAAAAACTACTCACATAATATAGATTGTGCTGAGTAACTTATAATTAACTATTTATTAGCAACTAAGATCTACTAGTAATATAGTAATAAATGTTATATTAACTAGTATTTAAAGAACCTTATAAAAGTAGAAAATAGTAACTAATTACTATTAAATATCATTTAAGTACCTATCTAAATATCACAAAGATATATTTATACTACTCATCATGTTATCTAATCAAGCTTCCATAATATTCTAAAGCTAAATTACTTTTGTCTGTATAAATTTTCTTGTATGTGGGTGTTTATACATATTATTAGATATTTTATAGGTATTTAGTAAAATATTCCTTAACAATAAGGATGAATAAAGACATTAAAATAACAGGTTTATATAAGCATAATAAATTATGACGTTATAATAGAATAAGGTAATTAAGAACTTAAATGTTAGTAATAATTATTTCTTAGTTATAAAATTCATTATTAAGTTCTACTGCAAATAGTGTAATTAAGTATTAGTCAGATATAAAGACTATTAAATAATTCAATAGTTATTCTTAAAGATCTTAAATATTAATACACTAAACGATTAATTTTACTAATCCAACATTTAAAGTTAATAGGTATTTAATATTTATAAAAAATATTATATTATAGATAAATAATAAAACGCTACTATACTGTTTAGTGTTATATTAAACTTCTTGTAAAACTATAGTATTTAACTTAGTATACCTATAATAGTTAAACTCTTACATCTAGTATTTTATTGTAAGATGATAACATTAAACTCTGCAAAAATATCTATATAGTAAGTAAGTAAATACTTAGATAGGCATAGCTAATATAATTAACGTATGTCTCTGACATTCTATTTGTTTACTAATAATACGTATATTATTTTATAATTAAGCAAAATACTTAGATTATTAAAAACTATCAAGGAAAATTTTTTACTTACTTACTGAAATAAATATAATACATTATTAACATAATTTTTGATCTTTTATTAAAAATATAAACTAATAATTATTTTATTTTGATTTAATTATTAACAATGGTATTATATAAATTAAAATAAATATTTAGAATTAATAATTGGATATCTTTGTTAACATAGAATTTTTGCTAAAATGTTAGTGATGGTTATAATATTTTTTCATGATCTATATTAAGTTAATAATTAACAATAAATAATAATAACTATTTAAAGTTAAAGTAATTATAATATATTTAATTAAATATAGTAATAGAGCTATAAATTTTTAATGAATAAGATAAATTGATACTAATATTATTTCTAATTGCAACTTATTGATATAGATAATATAAATAATTAATTTTTACTAGTTCTAAGTGATCTATATTTATATCTGTTATTATTTTAATTATAAGATTTATTTATACATAAAACCTTTAAGTAATTTAAAATTAGATTGTGTTTTATTAATAAAAAATTATATAGATAATTGCTTTACTTTTTTATTAATGACTAATTAATTTTTTTATTAATGACTAATTAATTCTTAAGGTATATCTTTTATAAATAAAGCTCTTTATATTTTTGTCAGTTTAAATAGTATTTAGTGGCATTAATAAGTATATACTGATACTGTATATACTTTTTAATATATAATTATTACTTATCTTATAATTTTAGCTAACAAAAAAATCTCTACGATACTCTCGTAGAGATTTAAAGATTATTAATAAATAATTATCTAAACATAATCTTAGTTTTAATTATTATTATTTATTTATATTTATCTAATATTAAATATTTTTATTATTTTTTAAGTTAAACTATATTTAGAACTAATTGAGCACGAATTTTTATTGTAGTATCTTTATTTATTGCTTTATATTACATGAAAATCTTCTTGTTTAGGGATTATTAGTAATGCTTATATAGAAGTGCTAATTTTGAATAGATTTAATAGAAAAATTATCTTAATTTTATATAAAAATAAATTATTTTTTATTATACATAAGTTACAAGACTCTTAATATAATTAAAATAGTATTATTTCTTTCTAATTTTTTATTTATTTTTTAATATAATTATATTTTTGATTTTCTAAATATATTAGATCTAATTTTTACTTTTTACTCTTTAGAAACAGATGTAGATTTTATTTAAATATTAAGGAATGACATGATGAATAAGGTTCAAGCTTACTCCAATGATTTTATTCGTCAGATTATTGATGAAGATTTAGCTAATAATAGATGTGCTGTAATACATACTCGCTTTCCACCTGAACCAAATGGTTATCTACATATTGGCCACGCTAAGTCTATTTGTTTAAACTTTGGTATAGCTCAAGACTATCACGGACATTGTAATCTACGTTTTGATGATACTAATCCAATAAAAGCAGATATTAAATATATCGAATCAATTAAACATGATTTACAATGGCTAGGTTTTAAATGGAGTGGTAGAATATGTTATTCGTCTGATTATTTTGATTTATTATACGAATATGCATTTGAATTAATTAAAAAAGGCCTAGCTTATGTTGATCAATTAAATAGTGAACAAATACGTGAATATCGTGGTACTTTAATTTCTCCAGGTAAAAATAGTCCATTTCGTGATCGATCTATTAAAGAGAATATTACGTTATTTAAAAAAATGCAAGCAGGTGATCTTACTGAAGGAAGCGCTTGTCTACGAGCTAAAATTGACATGGCATCACCTTTTATGGTAATGCGTGATCCGGTATTATATCGCATTAAATTTATCGAACATCATCAAACTGGCAATAAGTGGTGCATTTATCCAATGTATGATTTTGCTCATTGTATTTCTGATGCATTAGAAGGAATTACGCACTCGCTATGTACCCTTGAATTTCAAGATAACCGCCGCTTATATGATTGGATATTAGATAATATTAATATTAAATGCCGTCCGCGTCAATATGAATTTTCTCGTTTAAATCTTACATTTACCATAATGTCGAAACGTAAACTAAATATGTTAATAACTCAAAATATTGTTAAAGGCTGGGATGATCCGCGTATGCCAACTATTTCAGGCCTACGTCGCCGTGGCTATACTGCAGCATCAATCCGTGAATTTTGTCGGCGTATTGGTATGACCAAACAAAATAATAATATAGAGATGGTAACATTAGAATCTTGTATTCGTGATGAACTAAATAAAAATGCACCACGGACAATGGCAGTTTTAGATCCTATAAAAATTATTATTAAAAATCGGGCATCTAAGATAGAATATTTAACCATGCCTAATCATCCTAATAACCCACAAATGGGTAATCGTCAAGTACCTTTTGATAATATTATTTATATTGATCGAGCAGATTTTCGTGAAGAAGCTAAGAAACATTATAAGCGCTTAGTACTAGGTAAAGAAGTACGTTTACGTCATGCTTATGTCATTAAAGCAGAATATATTGAAAAAGATCAAAAAGGTAACATTATCATAGTTTACTGTAGCTATGATGCGCAAACATTAAATAAGGATCCATTAGATGGTCGTAAAGTAAAAGGTGTCATTCATTGGGTAGCTGCTGACTATGCATTACCAGCAGACATTCATTTGTATGATCATCTTTTTAATGTAGCAAATCCTAATTTAGTAGATAATTTTATAACAACAATTAATCCTAAATCTTTGATTATTCGTCATGGTTTTGTTGAACCAAATTTAGCAAATGCAATTCCTGAACAAACTTACCAATTTGAACGTGAGGGTTATTTTTGTATTGATAGTCAATATCTCCTAGCTGGAAAATATGTATTTAATCGTACTGTTAGTTTGCGTAACACTTGGCAAATTAAAGATAAGCATTAAATATTTAGTATGATATTAATTTTATATGTTTTATTTTTATAATAAAACTAATGTATTGTATAGTTAAGGATTTATTAATACTTTACGTATCAATTAGTTAGTTCTATTATCTATTTATATTAACCATAATAATTATAATTAATGCTTTATGATTAATATTTACAAGGTATTTAATATACCCTAGAAAATTATTAGTTAACAATATATTTTAATCATAAATACAAAATAATCTTGTATTTTTAGCAAAATAAAATAAAAATTTATGGTTCATAGTTTATAAAAACTACTAGAATTTGTTTTAATATCAATTAATATTGACTATAAAAAATTACTTTAATTAAAAATTAAACTCTTTGTAGCTACAATATTAAATTTTTATTTAAACCTAATAAGTTAAAAACTTTTGAATATAATCACAGTTAAAACTAACTATAGATTTATACATAAGATATTATATGATAGAATCATTAATTCTAATGAACATTAGCTAATATCAGTATTTTAATAATTATTTTATAATTAATCTATATGGTATCTACCGTAGATTCTATCTATTACTAATAGTACATATTAAGCTAGGTAATTTTAACGGAAACTTTTAATTATAATAATAGTTGTTTAGTAAATAATTTAATAATAAATGCATGGCTAAATAGATTAGTTAATAACTTACAATAATCAGGTGTATTTCGCTTATTGGTACAAAGAAGCAAAGATAAAATATAGACAGTTATAGATTAATGATAATTATCCTATTAAATATATACCTAATACTGCCACTAAAATAATACAACTCTTGAAATTTAATTTGATTTATATAAAAATATAAAATGTCATTAATATTAGATACTCTTTTATAAATTAGAATAGATAATAATATATTTAAAGCATAAACTTCTTTTTAAAAATATATATAAATTTAAATATTTACTAAAATTAGTTGTATTAAACTAGTAAAAGTTATTATAGATTAAGTAAAGATCATAAGTTTTTAATAATTATGTAGAGGAACCATTAACTCTATTTGTTGATAATTTTAAATAATCCCGGTAGATTAACTGTAAGCTTAGTACTAGTAATTTTTGTATAATTAACGCATAAATTAAGACATGCTATGAACTATAATTCTCCTATAAGCTAGATTTAAGAATAAATACCATGTCTAACCTTAACTCACAGCTAATAACTTATCAACAACGTGTTGATCAAACACTGAAAAATTTTATTAATGAACTACCTTTTCAAAATAGTCAGCTAGTACAAGCAATACGTTATGGCACTCTACTTGGAGGCAAAAGAGTACGTCCTTGTTTAGTATACGCTACTGGTGAAATGTTTAACTTACCTCTTAATAGTTTAGATGCAGCAGCAGCCGCAATTGAATGTATGCATGCCTATTCATTAATTCATGATGATTTACCAGCAATGGATAATGATAATTATCGTCGTGGACAGCAGAGTTGTCATATTAAATTTAGTGAAGCTGATGCTATTTTAGCTGGTGATGCCTTACAAACACTGGCGTTCTCTATCCTCACTGATAAACCAATGCCAAATGTTACTCTTAAGGATCGTCTTGCCATGTTATCTGAACTTGCACAATCGAGCGGCGCTGCAGGCATGTGTGCTGGACAATCATTGGATATTATATCTAAAAATTGTCAAATTTCACTAGCATCGTTAGAACAAATTCATCGTAATAAAACTGGATCTTTAATTCGTGCTGCCATACGTATTGGCGCATTAGCGGCAGGAAAAAGAAGAAAGAATGCCTTATTACTATTAGATAAGTATGCTGAAGCAATTGGTTTAGCTTTTCAAGTACAAGATGATATTTTAGATATTATTGGTGAGACTAATAGAATTGATAAACAGAAATGTTTTGATCAACAATTTAGTAAAAATACTTATCCAGCACTACTTGGCTTTGACACCGCGAGAATAAAAGTTAAGGATCTTTATCGGGAAGCACTCTTGGCTCTTGATAGTCTATCAGTGCAGTCCTATAACCCTAAATTATTGTATATAATGACAGATTTTATTATTAAACGCAATAATTAGTTAAAACTATAACAGCCTTATATGAAGCAGCCAATGAGTTTTGATACAGCTAAATATCCAACATTAGCTCTAGCAGTGAATCCACCAGAACTACGCTTGTTACCTAAAGATTGTCTTCCGCAATTATGCAAAGAACTTCGGCAATACTTACTTGATTGCGTTAGTGTTTCTAGCGGTCATTTTGCTTCAGGATTAGGTGTCATTGAACTGACTGTAGTGTTGCACTATGTATATAATACCCCCTTCGATAATGTGATTTGGGATGTTGGGCACCAAGCTTATCCACATAAAATTCTAACTGGTCGCCGTGAAGCGATCTCAAGAATCCGACAAAAAGAGGGATTACATCCTTTTCCTTGTCGTGAAGAGAGTAAATATGACGTACTTTCTGTTGGTCATTCTTCAACTTCTATAAGTGCTGGTCTTGGTATGGCAGTAGCTGCAGAACGAGAGGGCAAAGAGAGACATACCGTTTGTGTTATTGGCGATGGTGCTATCACAGCAGGTATGGCCTTTGAAGCAATGAATCACGCTGGAGAAATAAATACTAATATATTAGTAATACTTAACGATAATAAAATGTCAATTTCAGAAAATGTTGGTGGATTAAATAACTATTTAGTTAAATTATTATCAAGTAAGTGCTATGCAACATTAAGAGATAATGGGAAAAAAGTATTTGAAGGACTACCACCAATTAAAGAATCACTAAAATTAACTAAGGAACATTTAAAAGGAATAGTAATACCTGGAACTCTATTTGAAGAGTTAGGATTTAACTATATTGGACCTATTCAAGGACATGATCTTCCTGTACTAATAAGTACTCTAAAAAAAATGCGCACCCTGAAAGGTCCACAGTTCTTACATATTATGACTCAAAAAGGTAAAGGTTATGCACCAGCAGAATTAGACCCTATTAGCTGGCATTCAGTACCTAAATTTAATTTACAAGCAGGTACTTTACCTAAAAGTAATGGTAGTTTTCCTACCTATGCTAAAATTTTTGGCGATTGGCTGTGTGAAACCGCTGCAAAAGATAATCGATTAATGGCAATAACACCTGCCATGTGTGAAGGCTCAGGTATGGTTCGTTTTTCACGTGAATATCCACATCAATATTTTGATGTTGCTATTGCCGAGCAACACGCAGTAACCTTTGCTGCTGGACTTGCCATTGGTGGTTATAAACCAGTAGTAGCCATTTACTCCACCTTTTTACAGCGAGCTTATGATCAATTAATTCATGATATTGCAATGCAAAAATTACCTGTACTTTTTGCTATAGACCGAGCAGGTTTAGTTGGCGCTGATGGTCAAACACATCAAGGTGCCTTTGATCTATCTTTTATGCGCTGTATTCCTAATATGGTAATTATGGCACCAAGTGATGAAAATGAATGCCGTCAAATGCTGCATACTGGTTACTTACATCATGCCCCAGTAGCAGTACGCTATCCAAGAGGTAGTGGTACTGGAGCTGAACTACAATCTTTACAAGTTTTTCCTATTGGCAAAGCGATAGTGCGACGCATAGGGGAAAAAATTGTTATTCTTAATTTTGGTGCTTTATTGCCTCAAGCGCAACAAGTAGCTGATAAATTAAATGCTACTCTAGTTGATATGCGATTCATTAAGCCTTTAGATGAAGAGTTATTATTAGATATGGCTACTAGCCATCAATTATTAGTGACTTTAGAGGAGAATGCTATTAGCGGAGGTGCTGGCAGTGGAGTTAATGAGTTATTAATAGCTAAACAAAAGTTATTACCAATACTAAATATTGGTTTACCTGATAAATTTATTTCTCAAGGTGAGCAAGACGAAATGCGCTCTGTATATGCCCTTGATGCTGCTGGTATTCAACAACAAATTGAAATAAAGTGGAAATCTTATAACTATGATAAATAAGATAATTTAAAATATAGTATATTACTAATTTAATATAAACTAAAAGGTATAGGTAATGATAGGTATTTTTTTTGGTAGTGATACTGGTAATACTGAAAATATCGCAAAAATGCTACGAAAACAACTTAATCAAGAAATTACTCAAGTATACGATATTGCTAAAAGCTGCAAAGAAGATTTAGAAAAATTTAATATTCTTTTGCTTGGAATACCAACTTGGTATTACGGCGAAGCCCAATGTGATTGGGATGATTTTTTCTCAACATTAAAAGAAATTGATTTTAGTAGAAAATTCGTTGCACTATTTGGTTGTGGTGATCAAGAAGATTACTCAGAATATTTCTGTGATGCTATGGGTATTATACATGATATTGTTGTGTCTCGTAGAGCAACTATTATTGGTCATTGGCCAATTAAAGGTTATTATTTTGAAGCTTCTAAAGGCTTAGCCAATGATAAAAATTTTATTGGTCTTGCTATTGATGAAGATCGTCAGCCAGAACTAACTGAGGAGCGTGTTAAAACTTGGGCAAAACAAATTAGCAAAGAATTAAACCTAAAGAATAAATAAGTTTCTGTATAACCTTAGCCTAAGATTAAATGATATAGGATACCATTAATTTCTATGCTAGTTACTCGTTATTTTTATTTTAAGTTATATAATTGTATAATAATATACAGTTATATTTTAATAGGTAATAGGGAGTTAAGTAGGTGACCAATAATAGTGTAGAATTAAAGAAAGTTAATCTTAAAGTAACATATTTAAGACTAAAAATCTTAGAGATGTTATAGGATTTATTTTATTACTATATTTATACGAAGGAGCTCTATAAAAGTTGATTAGTATAATTAAAACATTAGATTAAAGTTTCCTATTATATTCTTAATTAATTTAAATATGCTATTAATTATAATTTATTATAATTTTAAGGTATTAAATCTGTGTGTAAATTCATACATAATAATATCATAATTATTTAATTTGCCTAAATTGTAAAAAGTAATGAATTTTAAAAATTAGTTTGCTAGAAAATAGCAAGAAAATATTGTTAGCAACATACTAATTATACTAACTAACTACAGTTTTTTATGACTATTATAAAAAATATAATATAATAATAATAAGTCTTTACATAATATTTATCTTTATAGTACATACTTTTATTATCACAATTTAGTACATAAAAATACAACTAATTATCCTATATAAAATAATCTATTTAAAATAAACAAACAAGATAATAAAAAAATGTAACTTATTAATAAGTTATGAAGAATCATATTTTTATATTTACTATTTATTAGTATATTTAGTATAGTTATTTATTTTAAATGATTTATTTTTGTAGCTTATTATAAATTTTTCGCTATTTTTAAATAATAAAATGCACTGAAAACAAAATTTTTTTGTACAGAATAAAAGATAATAAATAAGTATTTTAATATATTTTTTAAAAATTACTTGACTAAAAAATATAGCGAGTACAATAAATTTTAAAATAAATTCTTAGATCGTTTTTCTTATATAGCATAGGTAAACAAGCTAATTTCAATGCTTGTACTAACTTATTAGGTTTAAGTTAGATTATACAATCTGCTCTATCTATAAAGGAGATAGTAAATGTTTGCGGGAAGTATGGTTGCGTTAATAACACCTATGAGTGAAAATGGTAATGTTGATTATAAGAGTCTAGAAAAATTAGTTAATTACCATATAGCTAGTGGTACTAAGGCAATTATTTCTATGGGCACAACTGGAGAATGCGCAACACTTAAACGTAACGAGCATATCAACGTTGTGTTAAAAACAATAGAGTTAGCTATGGGTCGCATTCCTGTAATAGCAGGTACTGGTTCTAACGTAACAGAAGATGCGATATCACTGACTAAACAGTTTCAAAATAAAGATATTGCTGGTTGCCTAACAATTACGCCATATTATAATTGTCCTACACAAGAAGGCTTATATCAGCATTTTAAAAAAATTGCTGAAAGCACAGATCTACCGCAAATTTTATATAATGTACCTTCACGTACTGGGTGTGATTTATTACCACAGACAGTTGCTCGATTAGCTAAAATTAAAAATATTGTAGCACTAAAAGAGGCAACAGGAAATTTGACTCGTGTAAGTCAGATACAAGAATTAGTCAGTAAACAATTTATTTTACTAAGTGGTGATGATAGAAGTGGCCTAGATTTTATGCAATTAGGAGGTAAAGGAATAGTATCAGTAACAGCAAATATTGCTGCTCGTGAAATGGCAGATCTCTGTACATATGCTATACAAGGTGATTTTGTTTCTGCTAGAAATTTAAATAAGCATTTAAGATTATTACATAAATATTTATTTATTGAATCAAATCCTATTCCAGTAAAATGGGTTTGTCAATATCTTGGTTTAATAGCTACTGATACTTTACGTTTACCTCTAATATCACTAACTAATATTAATCAGCAGATAATAAAAAAGGCATTACAAAGCACAGAGCTACTTAAAATTTATTCATCATCTCGTAATACTTCATTAGTCTGTAACTCTTAAGAAAATTTTAATAACTATATTGTAAATACTATATCATAAATAAATATATTCTGAATAAAGAACATAACATAAAGAGGTATCATTGTTTTATTAGTTATGCTATTAATACGTATTTAATTAATGAATACTATAAATATTAGGCTAGTAGTATTAATTTTATTTAGATATAACTATATAATAACTAATAAAGGTACTCACTAAAATAATTTAATCATTATAAAATACTACCTATAATACCCCACTAAGATTATGACAAGATACTATTAGAAAATACTAGATATTTATCTACTAGTATAACTTTTAGTATTATTAAGTAATTCTTGAATATAATTTATTGTGTATACTAGTAAATTTTTATTAAAAAATTACTAATGAAATCTTTATTTATAGATATAAAATAAATCTATTATTAAAAATAATTACCTACTAACAGCTAGCTGCAAAGACGTAAATTAAATACTAATTTAAGATTAAATAAAATATAACTAATAAAAATAAATAGTTAGGCATTATTAGATAAATGTTTAATAGCAGAGACATAAATTAGCATTAATAGTAAAATACTTGTTTTATATTAAGATATAAATCTAATAACTGATAAAGTTAAGCGTAATATCATAGTATTAAATACTTTAATTCAAAGTTCATACAAAGTATGTACTAATACTAAAAATAACTAGATTACTAATTTATAAGTAGCTTATATATAGAGTAGTAGTTAAGATAATAATTTACTTATCGTTATTATATAATACTACATACTAATTAAGTATCTGCTTACCAGCAGAACTAAGAAAAAATAAAAGCTAGAGATCATAATCTTTCACAAAGTATGATTTTAATAAATTATCGAGTATCTAGTTATATAAGTAATTATTAAATTAATTAGATATGAAAAATATTTATACTAATAATAAATAATTATTAGTATAAAATAAATGATTTTAGTAACTATAGTAGTTTATAATATATTGATTATAAAAAGAATATATTAAACTAACAGTAAAGTAACTTAATAACTATAGTGCTTTAGATAAAATCTAATCATACTAGTATAAAATAATAAATATTAACGTAAAATAAAAAAATTACGGTCTTTCTATCAAAAATAATAATACTACTGGAATTAATATAATGCAAAAATTAGCTGAGTTATATCGTGGAAAAGCTAAAACTGTTTATAGTACTAAAAATTCCAATCTATTAGTGCTAGAATTTCGTAATGACACATCAGCAATGGATGGTCAGCGTATTAAGCAATTTACTCATAAAGGCATAATCAATAATAAATTTAGTTATTTTATCATGAAAAAACTTGAAATAGAAAAAATTCCAACACAGATTGAAAAATTACTTTCAGATAATGAAGTATTAGTTAAAAAACTAGATATGATTTCAGTAGAATGCGTTATACGTAATCGAGCAGCGGGCTCTTTAGTTAAACGATTAGGTCTTAAAGAGGGGTTAGAAATAAAACCTGCATTATTTGATCTTTTTTTAAAAAATGATGCTATGCATGATCCAATGATTAATGAATCCTATTGTATAGCTTTTGGTTGGGCAAGTAAGAAGCATATAGAGAATATGCAAAAACTTAGTTACCAAGTAAATAATATTCTTAGCAGATTATTTGATAATGCTGGTTTTATTCTTATAGATTTTAAATTAGAGTTTGGTTTATTTAAAGGTAATATAGTATTAGGAGATGAATTTTCACTTGATAATTGCCGTTTATGGGATAAAAATAATTTAACAAAAATGGATAAAGATCGTTTTCGTCAAAATCTAGGTAATATTATTGAGTCTTATAAAGAAGTAGCTAGACGTATTGGTGTTAAATTAGATTAATAGTTTTAGTAGCAACTACTTATCATCTTTCTAATAGAAATTGATACCTTTAAAGTAATTAATAATTACACGATATCTTTATTATTATATCAATAGATATTAACTATAAACTTTCATATTTATTACTATTTAGTTTTTATCATAAATAGTATGTTGTAATTAGTAATTTAAATAAGTTATAAAAAAAATAATTCCTTTTCTATTAGAAATAGAATTCAATATAATTTATTACTAGTAATAAAAATTAAAAGATTTACACCCTATGAATTAAGTTAATATTAAAATATTATAATATTAGATTTTATAACTGAATATTAATATAATAATAATTTATCATTATATAACATAAAAATAATTTATCTATAAAAAATTTTATCATATACATTAGTTTTCAAAGAAAAACTCTATTATACAAGTAACAATAATATACTTTATCACAGAAATATAAATCTAATATTTTAGACTAAATAAATCTAACCTTGCTTAATATTTAATAAATATTGCTAAGGTAGACATAGCAAGTACTATATAATATAATTACTTTTACTAAAGTAATAATTAAAAATATTTTATTAATTACTTTATGGTTAATTTATACAGTTTTATTTTAATCTTAGTGTAGCAAACAATAATAATAAAATAATTAGTCACTTCCTAAGATTCGTAATTTAAATTGCTATAAAACTACGGGTTTTATTTCTTATTTGAATTAGTTTAATCATTCTTTGTAATTCATGATCTGGTGATTCTCTATAATTTATTAACCAATTGACTAGGTCTAAATCATCATTACTTAGTAAACGAATAAATAAAAATTTATCATTATTATCGAGCGTATCATATTCATATTTAAAAAATGACATAATAGAAAAATCTAGTTCATGCATCCCACGACGACATGCCCAATAGATACGCGTTTTATTATTAATACTCATATCTTAATTACCTCAAAATTATTTATGTTACTAACGAAAATCTATTAAATAATAGCTTGTAAAATAAGTTTACTCTTATTTAAAATACTATAATTATAGGATATACTAATATGACATACAAAATTCTATTTTCTCCACAAAAACCTCAAATTTCTTCTCAATTACCTTTAACACTAATTTCACTTGATGATTGGGGCTTAATAACAGTAAAAGGTCCTGATAGAGTGAAATATCTTCAAGGGCAAATAACTGTTGATGTAGCAGCTATGGCAGCTAAACAACATATAATCGCTGCTCATTGTAATGCTAAAGGAAAAATGTGGAGTAGCTTACGCTTGTTTCATCGAAGAGAAGAATTAGTATTTATTGAGCGTCGTAGTGTATTAAATAATCAATTAATAGAATTAAAAAAATATGCAATTTTTTCTAAAGTAATTTTAGATATAGATAATAATGCTGAATTATTAGGCGTTGCCGGACTTACTGCTAGAGAAGCGTTAACAGATATTTTTTCTGAATTACCAACAGTAGATTATCCGGTTATTCAGCAAGGTATGACTACAATATTATATTTTGCTCAACCTATAGAACGTTTTTTGCTAGTTACTGATACTATACAAAAAGAACAGTTAATCATGAAATTCAATCCAATGACGCAGTTTAATAATAGCAAACAATGGCTAGCATTAGATATAGAAGCTGGATTTCCATTAATTGATACTGAAACTAGTGCATTATTTATACCTCAAGAAACAAATATTCAAGCTTTAGGCGGTATTAGTTTTACTAAAGGTTGTTATATTGGTCAAGAGATAGTAGCTAGAACAAAATACCACGGCACTAACAAACGAACACTATATTGGTTAGCTGGTAATGCTAATCGGGTTCCTGTTGCTGGAGAAAATCTAGAGTGGCAATTAGGATTATATTGGCGTAAAACTGGCATTATATTATCAGCACTACAACTAAATGATAATACTCTTTGGATCCAGGCAGTGTTAAATAATAATTTAACTAAAGATACTGTATTACGGGTACAAGGTGATAGTAGTAGTATGCTAAAAATACAAGATTTACCTTATTCATTAAGATAAGATGAGCAGTATATTGATTATCTCACTTGCTAGATTTATTACAAAATTACCATATATTTATAAATATACACTATAAATTTTATGTTATCTGATATTTATAATTTTTATATACTATATATTATATAGTTATTACTTAACTTGCATAATACAGTAAGTTTTTGTAAAACTATATTAAAATAGATCTTAAAACTAACTTTATATTTTTATCTTTACATATTAATAATAACCTTATTTATATTTACTCTAGTAAATATAATTTTTTATTTCAATAGTTTTATTCTAACTTATAGAATAGTAGTATTAATAATATTCATACTTAATATAATAAAATTATTTAATTAAACCTTTATGTATCTTTAGTAAAAGTTTTTAATTGTAGTAAAGTTTATTATAAGATTTAATCTTATCTCTAGGTGTATACAAAAAAATAAAATTAATAACTATTAAAGTGAGGTATTAAAATAAGTCTCTTGCATTATTCATAATCAGAAAAAATTAGATTATATAAATTAGTGTCTTAATATAAAAATATATTTATAATAATATCTAGATTTATCAATTACTCGAATAATTATATTCTAATAATATTTATTATACAGTATATATAACATTTAATAAAAATAAAACTTAAGCTATGATTTATTGCTAAAATAGCATACTTTAGTATTATTTAAATAATTAAAGAATAATTTAGTTAGCAATAAAATTTATTTTATTTATACTATTTCTCTATTTTATATTATATATTATAGTGTTTTTAACTTATTGATATTATTTATAATAAACTGTTTTTATGCTATTAAATGTTGCTAGATAAATGAAAGATTATATGAAATATAACTTTATATCATAATTATGTAGTTCACTAATAGAAGTAGGTGATTTATTTCTAAATATGGTTATTACCCTGTAAGTAATAAATTATATTATTACTAATAGAGTAATAAAATTCGAATATTATCTAGGATGCTAATTTATTAAAATTAAACTTTATTATTAATTATGTAAATACATTTAATATTAAAATTTACTAGTATCAAACTAAGTAACTAAGAGTAGGTTTTTATAATTTTAAATAGATATTAAATAAAATATAATTAGGTCTAGTAAAGAGAATCATTTATATACAATTATGAAGAACTATATTTTATCTAGTGATTACTGATTATTTTAACATGAATAGGTTTACGGTTATTGATAACTAAAATATTAGCATAGAAATTTTAAATACATTATTAAGTTAAAGTAAGATTTAACATCTTATTTTAATTAATACTATTGTTATATATTAGGTAAGCAACTAAGTTTAGTTAATAACAACACTATCATTAATATATTATTTGCTATTTAACTAATGATATGCATCACTGCACTTTTAGATTTTTACATTATAACTATATTAGTATTATTTATGTTATTCTTCTCCTAATTAATTACGACTATTAATGTTAAATTAAATAATTATTATTGTTATAACCTGTAGAATATAGATATTATTGGTAGTTTTATACTAGTTATAGCATTTAGTGTCATTTTTAACATTCTTTAAAAAAGATATTTTACATAGATTATTATCTATATTTATTCTATAGTAATAACTTTTCTAATTACTTAATTTTTTATTTTACTTGTTTTAATGGTAAGTTTAACTATATTAATAATATAAGATACTACTAAAATTACATATTATAATGCTTAGTTACTAAATTTTAATAGTATTTTATTTTATAAATATCATCCATGTTTAATGTAAATGTGCTACTATTTTTCTATTAATGTTATATTTTACATAAAATACTTAGTACTTATATTATCTTTTTAATTCTTACTTATATTACTATACAGATAGGTATTACTATATTTTCTATATTATATCATAAAATATTAATACTAATGTTATTTATATACTATATAATACATTCATCAAACTTACTAATTTTAAGAAAATAATCTAGTAATATTAATCTTTATTCCTATTATTAGTATATATGTAATTTTTTAGTATTATTATTACATATCTAATTTTTTAAAAAATTTTTATTTATAAAACTTATTAATATAAATTATTTATATTTTTATATAAATCTTTTACAGATTAATAATCTATATCTTTATATTATTCTTACTTTAACATAAAAATAAAATAGAATTAATAAAGTATGCATAAATATGATTAAAACTAATAACTATAAGGCTAATCTATAGTAGAGAGCATATAAGATAATTATGAAATAAATAATAAGATACTAGCATTAATTAGTAACTAATAAAATAATAAATTTATATAGTACCTATTATATCTAATATACATAAACTTAAGTTAAAGTAATTTACAAAAAAACAATAATATAACATCATCTCTCTGTTTTCTTATAACCTCATTTAAATCAAATCATAAAATCCATGCAATAAAATTATTTTTTAGAAAAATTATTCCTAAGTTTAAAACTTTTAAGTATCGTGTTATGGTTAGTTTTTGATTTCTTAAGATTATTATTATGGAATTATACAATGATTAATATGAATATTTTAGATCTATTCTTGAAATCAGGCCTCTTAGTACAATTTATTATATTGATATTAATTATATTTTCTATTATTTCATGGACGATTATTTTTCAAAAAACGTATCTTCTAAATACTGCCTACTATAACGCTAAAGCTTTTGAAGATAAATTCTGGTCGGATTGTAAATTATCTATTCAATATCAGGAAAGTCAAGTACGCAATGATAGTATCAGCGGTTTAGAACAAATTTTTTATTTTGGTTTTAAAGAATTTACTTGTTTAAATTGTACTAATAGTCAAGCACCAGAAGCAGTTATTAATGGCTCATCAAGAGCAATGCGTATTGTAATGAATCGCGAATTAGAATCTTTAGAATCACATATTTCACTTCTTGGAAATATTGGCTCTATCAGTCCATATATTGGTTTGTTTGGTACAGTATGGGGTATTATGCATACTTTTATCACTTTAGGCACCGCAAAACAAGTAACATTACAGATGGTTGCACCTGGTATTGCCGAGGCTTTGATTACAACATCTATTGGCTTATTTGTAGCAATTCCTGCGATTATGGCATATAATAGCCTTAATCAATGTATGAATAAAATTGAGCAGAATTACGATAATTTTATGGGAGAATTTATTACTATTCTGTATCGCCAGGTTTTTACACGTACTATACAATGAATTCCTGGTAGATTCTAGTAAGTAAGGTGTAAAGGATATGAGACTAGCATTAAACCGTAAAAATCGTAAGCTTAATTATGAAATTAATATTGTTCCCTTACTTGATGTCTTATTGGTCTTATTACTAATTTTTATGGCGACAGCTCCTATTATTATGCAAAGTGTTAAAGTTAATTTACCTAATACAATAGATTCAAAAATAGTATCTAATAAAGATAATCTACCAATCATCATTGAAGTTTCTGGAATAAACCAATATACCTTAGTCATTAACTATAAACGCATAGAACAACTATCAAAACAACAAATTATTGCCGAGGCACAAGCGCATTTACAAGCTAATCCAAAAATTATCTTTTTAATTGGTGGTGCAAAAAAAGTGCCTTATGAAGAGATTATTAAGGTATTGAATATATTACATCAGGCTGGCATTACTGCTGTAGGTTTAATGACACAAACGATATAACTTCGTGAATTTTTATAAATCTACTACTATGTTGTAAGTTTTTTATTACTTAGTATTAGTAATCTTTATATATTCTATATACCATGTAATTACTACGCATAAGATCTTAAATCTACAACACTTACTGTAACTTTATAAAAAGTTTATTGTTAAAATATTGTTTCTGGAAATCAAATGTGACAAAAGGAACTAAACAAAATTATAAACTGAAGCTAGCTATAATTATTTCGGTTATTTTACACCTATTATTGATTACCTTGTTAATTTGGGGGTCCTTTATACAAAATACCAATATTAGTACCTCTAATACAAATAGCGCTGTTATCGACGTAGTAATGGTTAACCCTAGTGTTATTACACAACAGTATCAGCACCAAAAACAACAACATATTAAAAGCAAACATATACAACAATATAAAAAAATAACTGAGAAACAAATTGAGAATATAAAACAAAAACAGATAATAGGACAGCAGAGTTTAAAAGCTTTAGAAAAAGAGCGTCTACAAACACAAAAAAATAAAAAACAAGTGACTAAAGAGCGTCAAAAACAGCTTTCTGAGCAACAAAAAATAACTATAATGACAACAAAAAAAATGCAAATAAAACAAAAACAGCTAAAGGATTCTCAGGAGAAAGTAGAAACTAAAAAAATACCGAAAGTAACTACGATAGTTAAAGAAAAAGCAATGGCAACAGTAAAAAAAGTAACTACTATAGTAAAAAAACAGGCTGAAGTGCAAAAAATAGAAAATAAAGTAAAACAAAAAATAATAACTAAGACTAAAAAAGTTACTATTTTATCTGAGGCCAAAAAAAAAGCTATTACTGAGAGAATAAAAGCAATAGAAGTAAACAATCTATTAGAAAATTTAGCAGCAGAAAGAAACATACTTCAAGATAGTATAGTAACGATTAACCAAGATAAAAACAGAAACAATAACGTTTTAAAATCTGAAATTAATAAATATTTAGAACAAATTACCGCAGCTATTCAAAGTAAATTTTACGATGCAAATCTTTATCATGGGCATAAATGTGATCTGAGAATTCAATTATCTCCAGAAGCTATGTTAATTAACATAACTACTGAAGGAGGCGATTTTGCCTTATGTCAAGCGGCAATAGCAGCTGCTAAACAAGCTAAAATACCTAAATTACCAAATGATAATATTTACCAGGTATTTAAGAATGCTATACTTGTATTTAAACCGTAATAGATGTAATAAATATACATAAAATTTTAATTAGATTATTTTTATATTACATTATTTCTCTACATTTTAAATAAAATATTTAATGTATTGTAATAATTTAACTAATTATTCAAACTTGTTACAATATAAATTTTTTTAGAAATGGATATAAAATGAAACAAATATCTCGAGTAATACTCGGATTTTTAATGTTTTGGGTAACCATTTTACATGCAGAGGTGCGTATTGAAATTACCCATGGTGTTAATTTAGCTCGACCCATCGCTATTATCCCGTTTAAATGGTCTGGCTTAGGTAGGGCTCCTGAAGAAATTGCCTCAATAATAAGTGCTGATTTACGTAATAGCGGTAAATTTAACCCCATAGATGTATCATGCATGCCACAGCAGCAGCCAGGAAGCTTAGTTAAAATTGTTTCTACAGCTTGGACTAAGCTAGGAATTGATGCTATCGTACATGGTAGAATCCAACTAAATATTAATGGTAGTTATATGGTTTCTTATCAACTAATCAACACTTCTGGTATAGGAAATCTTATTTTAGCACAAAATGAGTACAAAGTTACTAAACAATGGCTACGTTATGCAGCTCATACTGTCAGTGATGAAGTGTTTAAAAAATTAACGGGTATTAAAGGTGCTTTTTGTACTCGCATTGCTTATATTATAGAAACTAGTAATAGTAGTCATTTTCCTTATAAATTATGTGTTTCAGATTACGATGGTTATAATCAGGTAATTATCCATCGTTCTTCTCAACCTTTAATGTCACCTGCTTGGTCAGCGGATGGTAGCAAAATTGCTTATGTTACTTTTGAGCATGGTAAATCTACTTTAGTTATGCAGACGCTTGCTAATCATAATATTAAATTAATTACTTCATTTCCACGTCATAATGGTGCGCCTGCATTTTCTCCAGACGGATCTAAGTTAGCTTTTGCTTTATCTAAAAGCGGCAGTCTTAATATTTATTTAATGAATCTTACTTCGGGTAGTATTAGTCAGATTACTAATAATTATAGCAATAATACTGAACCAAGTTGGTTCCAAGATAATCAACACCTAGCTTATACTTCAGATCAAAGCGGACGTCCTCAAATATATAAAATACACATTAAAAGTAATATATCAGAGCGAATTACTTGGGAAGGATTTCAAAATCAGGATGCAAGTGTTAGTTCTGATAGTAAATTTTTAATCATGGTAAGTAGTAAGAATGGAATGCAGCACATTATCAAACAAAATCTAGCAACAGGAGTTATTCAAGTATTAACAAATACCTTTCTGGATGAAACACCTAGTATCGCACCTAACGGTACTATGGTAATATATAGCTCGACTAAAGAATCAGGTTCAGTATTACAACTAGTATCAATTGATGGACGTTTCAAAGCAAATCTTCCAGCAACTAATGGACAAGTTAAATTTCCTGCCTGGTCACCGTATTTATAAACGTGTATAATTTATAATTAACTTTAAATTAAAGGATACAAAAAAATGCAAATAAATAAAATACTAAAAGGGCTCATGTTAGCGTTACCTATTCTAATTATTACTTCTTGTAGTTCTAATAAAAAAATTGATAGTAATCAATCAACTATCACCTCTAACTCCAGCATGGATAATGAAAATATTAATAATTTATCTTTTGATGAAAAAGCGAGCTTGCAAATACAAGAACTAAAAGCAAATCATACAGTCTATTTTAATCTTGATAAATATGATATTAATTTAAGTAGTATGGATATACTAAATAAACATGCTAATTTTCTGAGGGATCATAGAAAATTCAAGGTAATTATTGAAGGTTATGCGGATGAACGCGGTACACCAGAATATAACATTGCTTTAGGTGAACGTCGTGCAAACGCTGTTAGTATGTACCTACAAAGTAATGGTGTATCTGCAGATCAAACCTCTATCATTTCTTATGGTAAAGCTAAACCAATAGAATTAGGGCACAATGAAGAAGCTTACGCGAAAAATCGTCGTGCAGTTTTAGTTTACCAAGAGAATTAGATGAGTAGTAAATATAGATACTATTTATTAGGTTCGTTATCGCTTTTTGGTATGGTAGTTTCATCGGCTGCTAAAGCCGATGATGCGCCAATCAGTGATATTAGTTCTAAATTATTAGAAGATCACATTATTCAGTTAGAATACATTGTTAATACACACAGTCAATTATTAATCCAATTACAACAACAGTTATCATCTTTGCAATACGATATTGAAAGTTTACGTGGTCAAATCCAGAATAATCATCATCAATTTAATCAGATCTTTGGACAATTAAAGTTAACTCAACAACAGGTAAATAATCTAATAAAGCAAGAAATACCAGGTAATATAAAATTTAATACTAATACTAATAGCACTATAGTTCCGGGATCTGTTAATAATACAAAAATAACTGTAAATAATGATGATAACGCTTACAAACAAGCTACTTATTTACGAGAAATACAGCAATATAATCAAGCTATTATAGTATTAAAAAAATTTCTAACACAATATCCAAAATCGGTTTATTTACCTAATGTTAATTATTGGTTAGGGCAGTTATATTATAGTAAAGGTGAAAAAAATATTGCTGTTTCTTATTATGCATTTGTAGTTAAAAATTATCCAAAATCAGCAAAAAGTGCTGATGCAATGCTTAAAGTAGGCATAATTATGCAAGATAAAAAACAAACTGATAAAGCAAAGATAGTCTATCAACAAGTAATTAAAAAATATCCTAATAGCCAAGCAGCTATAGAAGCACAAAAGAAATTAGTTTCTTTTTAATTTTTTTATTTATTAAAAACTTTTACCATATCTTAGATAAAGGAAATTAATTTTAAGATAACTTATAAAATAAATTAAATAAATGTTGTTTTACGTATTTTAATTAAAAAATAAATTAGTACTAATATTATATTAATAAATAAAAAGATAGGATAATAAGTGAATTTCTATTCAAAAGATATTAATTCTATACTATAGATTATGATACTTAATTTTTATACCTGATAATAAAAAAATATTATAGAATAAAGAATAATATAAAAAATTAGTATAAAACTATTATCCTATCACATATTAGTTATATACCTAGAATGCGACAATAAAATATTGATAATTATAAGCACTTAATTAATAAATTATGCGCAAATTTTATTATATTGATTAATATGATAATTAAGCTTAATAAATAACTGTAGCTTAATATAAATAAAGAAGATACTATTAGTATTAATACTGTAAATAATCTTTATCTTTAAGTAGAAAATTAAGAAAATATCTGTGATACAAAAAAATATAGCTAAAATAATATTAACTTTACAACATCAAGAAGTAATCGCCTACCCTACAGAAGCTGTATTTGGCTTAGGTTGTAATCCTGATAATGAAAAAGCTGTTAATACTTTATTAACCTTAAAACAACGTTCTCAAGAAAAAGGATTAATTTTAGTAGCAGCAAATTATAATCAATTAAGACCTTATCTAGATGATTCAAAACTAAATAGGATACAAAAACAAAACATCTTTACTAGCTGGCCAGGTGCCATTACCTGGATAATCCCTGCTAGCACAAAAACTCCTTATTGGTTAACTGGGCGTTTTAACTCACTTGCCGTTAGGGTAATTAATCATCCTTTAATACAACAGCTTTGCACTTATTATGGCAAGCCAATAGTTTCGACTAGTGCTAATTTAAATGGTTGCCAACCTTGTCGAAATGAGAGTGAAGTTAAAATGCAATTTGGCGCAGCTTTATCTATATTATCTGGGAAGATTGGTGGTCACAAAAAACCATCAGAAATTAGAGATAGTTTAACTGGAAAGCAAATACGTTAAAGATAAGCTAATATTAATTTTTTACAAAATTTATTACTAACTGTAAATTATATATTGTTAAATGCTTAAGATTTATTATGAATTTATAAAAGATTTTAAAAAAACGTGCTAAGGAACGTACTTACGTATTATTTATTTATAATAAATAGATTTTATTATAGAAGTTATATCATTAACTTGTACAAAATAATGCTAATTAACATGCAGTAGATGCTCTAAAATATTTAGATAATAAAAAATAGTAGATAATCTAAAGTATTTAGATAACAAAAATATAATTTGCTATAATACCAACTTATAAGCTTATTAAATAACTTTTTAAAGTTGATTTTAATCCAGACAAAAATTATATTTTATAAATCAAAGTTAATAGTATAGTTTATAAAAAATACCTATATTGTTTTTATAATTATTATATTTTTATTACTAAATATACTTTTAGTGTGCGTAGTTGTATACAATAACTTATACTTTACTATATACAGTACAGTTATATAAGATGCTAATAGTATTAGTTAGAAACTATTTAATTTAATTATCAATATAACTATTTATTAATAAATAATAACATGTTAAAATTATCTGCTCTATTGCATGAAATAATAGAAACTACTATAATTTATTCTATTATTTAGGTTTAATTTTTTCTTTCTTATTTAGATTACGCAATATAATTATAATATACTATGCTAATAATTTAGACATATTAGTTGACTAATTAATATACGTATTTTAATTTTTAATGTAGTATAATATTTAATGTTGTACTAGTAGTAAAATTACTACACATGATTAATATTTACTAACAAATAATAAATGTCTATAATTTATAATTTTAGTGCTGGACCAGCAATGCTACCTACCGAAGTTCTTTGTCGTGCGACAAAAGAATTATCAAATTGGCAAAATCTAGGTACTTCTGTAATGGAAATTAGCCATCGTAGCGAAGAATTTATTGCTTTAGCTCAAGAGTCTGAAAAAAATTTATGTGAATTATTAAATATTCCAAATAATTATCAAGTACTATTTTGTCAAGGTGGAGCTAGGGGGCAATTTGCAGCAGTTCCACTTAATTTATTAGGTACAAATATAACTGCCGATTATGTTAATGGTGGTTTTTGGGCAGATAGTGCAATTAAAGAAGCAGTTCGTTATTGCAAACCTAAAATAGTTAATATAGCTACTACATATAGCGACGGTCTAAATGGTGTTAAACCTATGAGTCAATGGTTATTACATGATGATGCTGCTTATGTGCACTATTGCCAAAATGAAACTATTGATGGTATTACTATCTATGAACAACCCAATTTTTTAGATAAAATTGTAGTTGCTGATTTTTCTTCATCATTACTTTCTCATCCAATAGATATAAGTCATTATGGCATGATTTATGCTGGGGCACAAAAAAATATTGGTCCTACAGGATTAACACTTGTAATTATACGAAAGGATTTATTAGGTAGAGCACATCCCTTAACACCTTCTATTCTTAATTATAAAATGCTGGCTGATTATAACTCTATGTTTAATACCCCACCTACTTTTACCTGGTACCTTGTTAATTTAGTATTTAAATGGCTTAAAGAACAAGGAGGACTTACTGAGATGGAAAAACGTAATAAAGCTAAAGCTAATTTATTGTATTCATTTATTGATAATAGTAAGCTTTATTATAATAAGGTTGCTAAGAATAACCGTTCATTAATGAATGTACCTTTTCAATTAACTAATCCTATGTTAAATAAAACTTTCCTAAAAATAGCTAAAGAGCAAGGTTTACAAGCACTAAAAGGTCATTCTAAAGTTGGTGGAATGAGAGCTTCTATTTATAATGCTATGCCACTTAATGGTGTGAAAACATTAGTTAATTTTATGTTTAAGTTTGAGCAATATCATTATAGATGAGTCTTTATATTATAACCTATCTATTTATAACCTATCTATTTAGTTAAAGATACTTTTAACTTATAATATTTAAACATATTTCTAACTAATATATTAATATTAACAACATAAGAGATAAGGATAATCTAGATCGATAATTACAAAATAATAATGATATTTGACATATATTCAAAACATTAAAAATATTAGTATTACTTATTAGTTTATTATTAATAATATTTGTTACAAAATTAATAGATCAAGTAAAGTATTATTTATTAGTCACGTACCTTTTATTAAATTATTTTATATGTAAATAATAATAATGAGGTTATTTTAATTAATTAGATTCTTTTGATTTACGAATATATATGAAATAGAAATCCATTAGATGTTTGGTTCATGTATTATGCTAAAGAGGATGCACAAATCTACTATCTAGAATTAACTATCTCTTAAGTTACTTAACGAATAGTATTTATACTGATAATTTAATGCTTAATAATAATATTTCTAATTAGTTTCTTGATATATTATTTATAGTAGTTTTTTATAGTAGTTTTATAGTAGTTAGGGTAATATATTTATATTTAGCTCAATGTAATATTCTACCTATATATTAATATATATTGTATTTAATAAAAGTTTTTATTGTTATATCTATAGATAAAATTATTAATGATTCTATATTAAGAGCAGGTAACAGTATCATTTATTCATAATATATTATATACAATAAAACACTTCTAATAATAAATTAAGATGAAGTGGGGTAAGTTATATTAGATAATACTACAGTTAGTTATATGGTATTTATACAAATAAAAACCTAATATCTAACATGTAATAACTATTATTACCATATTGTTTATTACAAAATCTATTATCCTGCATAACATTTATAACTAATAAATAAAAGTAATAAATCGTTTATTCATAACAGTAATAGAGCTCGAGAAATAGGGTCAAATATAAAAATATAGAATACATCTATGTTATTATGCTAGAAAAGCATATTACTAATAAAAACAAACATCTACGATAACTATCATATAACATGTTACTTTTTACCATTAAAGCTATTAGATATCCTGATAATTATACTGAATTTTAATTGTATTGATAATATTTTTCCTGATTATTTTTAGCGTTATAACTATTTTTATTAATAAATCTTTTATAAAATTATTCTTTGTTATATAAAATTAGGATTAATAATAACTATATAGAAATATAAAGCTTTAATACTATCTAGTATTAGATCTCTACTACTTAGTAGATTATACGAAAGCCTAGTTAAGAGACGCAATAGATTTGAATAAGTTACTACATTTTTAATAGCTATAGAGTTAATAGTTAGTAATAATAAAGCACATAATGCTACACTACTATTAATTATATTAGCAACTAATATAAGGTTTGTTAATAGGAAATAAAAATAATGGTGATAGTTCCAGTAATAACAATTGATGGACCTAGTGGAGTAGGTAAAAGCACTTTATGTAATACATTAGCTAATTTACTAAAGTGGCATTTATTAGATTCTGGCGCTATTTATCGTGTTTTAGCATTGGCAACTTCGTATTATCAAATTGATATTAATGCTGAAGAGTTATTAGTTGCTGTTGCTAAAAATCTTGATGTTTACTTTACTTCAAGTAATAAACAATTTCAAGTCATCCTAGAAGGCAAAGATGTTAGTAATGAAATTCGTTCTGAAAACATAGGTAACAGAGCATCTAAAATAGCAATATTTCCACGAATCCGTGAAGTATTATTGTCTCGTCAACGAGAGTTTCGTAAAAAACCTGGTTTAATCGCTGATGGTCGTGATATGGGGACAGTAGTATTTCCGGACGCTCCTGTTAAAATATTTCTCTCTGCTAACACAAAAGAATGCGCATGGCGACGTACTCTCCAGTTGCAAGAAAAGGAGTTTAATGTTAACTTTAAAAGACTTTTAGTCGATATACAAGAGCGCAATAACCGTGATTGCAATCGATCTATTGCACCTTTAATATCTGCAGTAGACGCGTTAGTATTAGATACAACTAAGATGTCTATTACACAGGTATTTATAGAGTCATTAGCGTATATTCGAGAAAAATTTAGTTATCCTTGTACAGAGTATAAAATGGATAATTTTAATAAACTTATACTAACAGATAAAGCGTTAATTAACCTTGCTACTAAGGATTAGTAGTGAGATATATAAAACAACCCCATTCGGCAAGAGGCTAAATGGAAGTTATATGATAATTCTTGAAGATCATTAAAATGATAGAATCTTTTGCTCAACTCTTTACAGAATCCTTAAAAGAAATTCAAACACGTCCTGGTTCTATCGTCTGCGGTATTGTAATCTCTATTAATAAAGGTATCGTATTAGTGGATGCTGGTCTAAAATCTGAATCAGCTATTCCCTTAGAACAATTTAAAGATAAACAAGGTAAATTAGAAATTCAGGTTGGTGATAAAATCGATGTTGCATTAGATGCGATTGAAGATGGTTTTGGTGAAACATTATTATCTCGTGAGAAAGCCAAACGTTACGAAGCATGGATGAGTTTGGATAAGGCTTATGAAAATACAGAAATCGTTAATGGCATTATTACTGGTAAAGTAAAAGGTGGTTTTACTGTCGAGATTGATAGTATTCGTGCGTTTTTGCCTGGTTCATTAGTTGATGTTCGTCCTATTCATGATACTCTACATCTAGAAGGTAAAAATCTTGAATTTAAAGTTATAAAACTAGATCAAAAACGTAATAATGTTGTAGTTTCTCGTCGTGCCGTTATCGAATCAGAAAATAGCGCTGAACGTGATCAATTACTAGAGAATCTACAAGAAGGCGGAGTAGTTAAAGGTATCGTTAAAAATTTAACTGATTATGGTGCATTCATTGATTTAGGTGGCGTTGATGGCTTATTGCATATTACTGATATGGCTTGGAAACGTGTTAAACATCCTGGTGAGATTGTCTCTGTAGGTAATGAAATAAAAGTTAAAATTTTAAAGTATGATCGTGAACGTACTCGTGTATCACTAGGCTTAAAACAATTAGGTGAAGATCCTTGGGTTGCTATTGCTAGGCGTTATCCTGAAAAAACTAGGTTAGTGGGTCGAGTTACTAATCTAACTGATTATGGTTGTTTTGTAGAAATAGAAGAAGGTGTTGAGGGTTTAGTACACGTTTCCGAAATGGATTGGACAAATAAAAATATTCATCCATCTAAAGTTGTTGATGTTGGTAACAAAGTTGAAGTAATGGTACTTGATATAAATGAAGATCGTCGTCGTATTTCTCTTGGTTTAAAGCAGTGTAAAATAAATCCATGGGAACAATTTGCGGAAACTCATAGTAAAAATGATCGTGTTAAAGGAAAAATTAAATCTGTTACTGATTTTGGTATTTTTATTGGTTTAGATGGTGGCATTGATGGCTTAGTTCATTTATCTGATCTTTCTTGGGAAGAATCTGGTGAAACAGTAGTACATAAATATAAAAAAGGTGACGAAATAGCTGCTATAGTTTTACAAGTTGACGCAGAACGTGAGCGCATATCTTTAGGTATAAAACAACTAACAGAAGACCCATTTAATAATTATCTATCAGTACATAAGAAAGGGGCCGTAGTATCAGGTAAAATTACATTAGTTGAGGCTAAAGGTGCTAAAGTTAAATTAGCAGATGGCGTAGAAGGTTACCTACGTGCTTCTGATGCCGCCACTCATGATCAGACTAAAACTATCATACCAACTTTAAAGATAGGTAATATTATAGAAGTTAAATATGCTAATGTTGATCGTAAAAACCGTGTTATTATATTATCTATTTATAACAAGGATGAAACTAACGAGAAAGAAACCATAGTAGCAGGTATGAGTAATGCTAACAAACAAGAAGAAGATAATTTTTCTAATGTTATGGCTGAAGCATTTAAAATAGCAAAAGGCGAATAATTATAATAGGAATAAATGCTATCGTTTTTCCATCTTTTTTAGGTGGTTTAGTTAAAAACTTAGAGGTAATATGATAAAAATACCCAAGAAGAAACCAGAGGTGCCTAAGTCTATATTAATTAAGAGAATAGCTGATAAAGAAACTAGACTATCAAATAAAGTTGTTACAGAAGTTATAACTGAAATATTAAATTATATTATAGAGAGCTTAGCTAGAGGTGAGCATATGGAAGTACGAGGCTTTGGTAGTCTAAAGCTCCGTTATCGAGCTCAACGATATGCCCGTAACCCTAAAACTGGTGAATCAGTTAAGATGAACTGTAAATATGTTCCATTCTTTAAACCAGGTAAAGAATTACGTGAGGCTATAAAATAAAATATATTAAATAATAAATTCATAAAATTTTAGAAGTATTAAACGGTACTGTATGATAAGTACCGTTTTTGTATTAAAAAATATTATTTATTAATATAATTGTATATAATAACTAGGTTAATAATATTTAAGGTAATCTATACCTTAAGAGGAACATAATATATTATATAATTAAGGTTATCTATAATCTTAGAGTTTTAATATTTTAAATAAAAAACTAATTTTTTATTAGTAGGTAATTCTGCTAATGTAATTAATAACCTATATTCTTATATAATAAAATAGCTATTTCAGAAATATATACAAAATACATTTATACTTCATGTTAGTAGTAATTATTTCAGAAAAGATATTTCAACTTTTTTATTATCTTTATTAGTATTTAAAAATAGATAATAGTATATATAATAAGAAAATATTAGCATTTATTTTACTACATAGAAAAATAAAAATAAACTCCTTTTAGTTTTAAACTTTACGATTATATTGCTAAATATAAGCTTATGTTTAGTAGTAGAATAAGTTACTTAATCTATCTGATTATTAAATGAAGTCCATGAATTTAATACATTAAAGTAGTATTGTTCATATACACATAGTGCTACTAGATTTTAAATTACTTATTAAATCTTGATATAAAAGATATAGATTATTAAATAATTTAAATAACTAAATGTTAAATTTAAAATTTAATGTTATTAATAAAATCTTTTAGATCAAAGTTTTCGTAAATATTCTATATAATATTAATATATTAAAGTTACAAAAGTATAAGTAATTAATAACACTTATATTAATTTTAAAATAAATTATTTTGATCATTAAGCATTAATAAGTTTTTGATGATTATTTAATTAAGAAATAAAGATAAAGAATAATTTTTCTCTATTTTACTAAATAGAAATAATTTTTTATTAAATTCTATAATTTGTGTATCTTTTCTAGATTTATTATTAAATATATTTAATTTATAATATGTAGTATGTTTTTTATAAAAACTATTATTCCTCTACAGAAAAATGGCGTTGCTTTAATGGATAAAAATAAGTGCTAAAAATACTTATTTTGAATAGTAAATATATTAAAATAGTAAGTAATGTTTGTGAAAAAACATTAGGTGAAGTTGGGTAGTATCCCAACTATAAAAGTACCAACTAATATGTATGGATATTTTTCTTTAAATCTTCTAGCATGGTCATACTACTCCAATATAGTAAAATAATAATGATAAATATCTCTCAAAAGAAATGCAAAGATTGCAATAATATCATAACAAAAAAATCAAGATAATTATTCATATCTGTTACTATTAACACACATGTCAAAAAGTTTTTACAAAACTAAATGTTAGTAAAAAATAACAAAATATACAAATACTATATCTAAGTAAAATAAAATACTATTTAAAGCTAATAATAGTAAAATTAGACGATATTCATGTTTATGCAGTGCTATAATAATAAATCTCTAAACTTGATAAATAATGAACAGAGCAAAAATAAATAATGATACCATTGTAGTTAACTTAATAGCCATGAAGAAAAGTGAAGGCTATATCAATCACAATCATATTTGCGCTTTATAGTAGTTGTTTAATTAATGGTGCAGAGACTAATTAATAAATATTATTAGCAAAATATACTAATAATAAAAAATAATTAATATTGTAACGATATAATTTAATAACTGTTTTCGTAATTCTATTAAATAACCAATAAGAGATTGAGTATTATTAAGAGTCATATTTACTAATTTCTTTTAGAGTTATCTAGAGTTATTAAAGAAAAGATTTAATATTCTTAATATTACTAGTTATCATTATTAATACGAGCCTCATTGAGAATACGATCTTATTTTAATTACCTATGAATTAACAAGATATAGATTATTGTCAGTATAAAATTTTCTGTATAATAGGTTTATTAAAACATTTTTATAGTATGTTTTAGTTCATTAATAGAAACTTAAAGTTTTAGAGTAATGCCCTCTAAATTTACTATTAAACTTGTTTTAGATTATCTTGTAACTCTTAGAGTTTTAGTTTTTAAGGTAGTTTTTACTATACTGTAGTAGCTAAAAAATGCAATGTTTTAATCCAGCTTGTATAATCCATCTTTATTACCATAGATAATTATTTTATAGCCTAATCATAACAAGACTAATTACTATAATTAATAGTAATCTACTAAATCTAATATTAAACATGGTTATACCTATTTTGCTGTTTTTAAATTATTCTTTTTACATAAGGCGGGTTATTGGTAAAAGTATTTATCGTAAAATTAGTATCATTAATCGTACTATCAGTATTGACTAAAGATTTATCTGTTGAAGGTATAGAAATATCATCATTCATTAATTTTTTAAAATCTCTAATTAAGGATCTTAAATTGGATTTAAGAGATCGTAGCTTATTAGTACTAAATAGTAGAACCACAATTATAGCAATAATCATTAATTACTAAACACTTATGTTACCCTCCCCATTATACCTATCTTTATGTATCGTTTAATCTTATGATTTATCTCGTATAACAATCATATTTACACTAATTTTTTACTACTATTAATAAGTTTATTTATATCCATTAATTATATTAGAATACTAATAATAATAAATGTTATCAATGGTATAGAAATATCAATTAATTGCAAAATTATAACACTAATAAATAGTATAGCGCTGAAACTAAATAAATAATGAGATTATTCTTAATATTTATACTTTTTAATCTACAAGAATAATTGATTTAGATCTTATTATAACATTTTATGTTATTAAAAATTATTGTTAATAATATCAAGTAGCTTAAAAAATTTTTTCACTTAAAAAGATATCTTTTAAAAAGATGCCTTTTCTGTTAATTTCTAATTATTTTGGATAAATTAATTTAATCATATAGATAGTTTCTAAAAATAGTTAGCTATTATTTATAGATCCAGTTTAGAGTGAATCTACCATTCTAGTTATTCTACATGTAATAATATTTTTACAACCAAATTAACTAAGGTTATTTCTATATCAAAATAATAGGCAGTACTAAATAAGTTTAATAGAGTATGTACTAGATGATATTTCAGTTAATAACTTCTTAAAATAGACTTATAAACTATTTAAATAGAGAACTTAAAGTCTTGCATCTTAGTATTACTTAGTATCCAGCTTGCATTAGTATGTAGCTTACAATACATCAGTAATCTTAATTAATGTAAATAAAAAATTTCTATTAGATAGTATTTGTCTGCTTATCTTATATGTTAATAATGACTAATTAATGTATATGTATTCATTAGATCCTGTAATTATTAGTAGCCTATAATAATATTATTTTAGTTCATATTTACGTGTAAGAAATCAGCATGAAATGCTTAAGTAAAAAAATTTACATACCTTATTTAATAAGTAAATTCATATTAATTCCTTGCTTTACTTTCTGCTATAGTAGTATCTAATACTAGTATATTATACAATTTTATAACTAATGTATTTTTGATAGAAATTTATATGTAAATTTAGAAATATATAGTATTTAGTAGCAATTATTAAAAATTTTAATGTAACTGAATAGTATTAATGACTCAGTGTAGTAAATTTAGTTTACTATAGAGTATTTTATGCTCTTTGATGATTTTATATGAGTAAAATAACTACCTATTAAGTAATAATTTACATATCTATTTTACTAAAAAATACACTGAACAGATATAGATTATAATAATTAAGTAGATATTAGGGTATATAACTTTTCATACTACTTTTGCCAATTTTTAAAACTAATAATATATACCTAAACAATTAACCCTAATATTAAAACTTATTAATTAAAATCATTAAAATAGATTTATAAAGGTGTATTTATTGTTATTTAATATGTTTATAAATATACATATCATAGAAATAATATACTAAATCATGTAATAATTACACCTAATCAGAAATCATCTTTGATAAAAAATTACGATTAATTAGTATTATTAAACTAAATTTTTATTTAGACTAGTTCTAATGTTTATAAAATAGATGTAATTATTTACTAATTAATTCATTTTTGTAATGATTTATTAGCCAAAAAGTAATTAGTAATCAATAGATAAGGAATAAAGTTAAGTAAATAATTAGAATTAATGTATTTAGATTATAAATAATTATTATAAATTATTAAATAAAGATGTTAAATTCTCTTAAATTATTATTTTATTAGAAATAAGTAATAACACTAATTAAATTATAATAAGTAATATTTTAAAAGCTATCATAACTTATCATATATTTAAATATTTCCTAATTTAGATTAAAAACTAATATCTTTAGTTGAATCTAATACTTTTTAACTAAATTAAACGTATTATTATCCATGTGATAAATATTTTTAGAGTAAATAACTTTAAATGATATTAGATTATTTATTAGAATATATTTTGTAGCAATGCAATGAAAATTTCTCTACTATATCTATTTTTTAGTAATAGTGTAAAACTAAAATCAGTGGTTTTTTTAATTTATTATTTTTCTTTTGATTTAAATAGGTTTATTAAGAAAATAGATTAACTTGTAAAATAATCTTTTATACACAATGTCTGGATGATTTATATAAAATAACTCTATATAATTTATTTAAAAATATGAAGATCACAAGTATCAGACAATGTAAAATTTATGACACGTATTATAAATGTATAATAGATTTTGTAAGAAGTTTAACGTTAAAATCTTATTTCTTAGTTACATAATAAGCTAATAGTCATCAATAACTTTTCTGCTTGTGGTGAAGCTAATTGCGCATCAACTGGTAGATACCACCAATATGATTTTGCAAATGTACGACATTTTACTGCATCTTTTTCAGTCATTAATAATGATTGTTGCTTACTAGCAAGTGGTAATAATTGTTTCAACGAATAATTTTGATGATCAGCAAATTGATATTCTTTTTGCGTAGTGACACCTAATTGTTTAAGCATTAAAAAAAATCGTAACGGATAACCAATACCTGCCATGGCTATAACCTGTATTAATTCCTGAACAGGTCTTTGTTCTCCAGTTACTAGATTAACTGCCTTAGAAGCTTGTAATTGCATAGAAATTTCTTCTGATCTTGCGTAACCACCATTAATAATAATGGCATTTACTGAAGTAAGCCGTCCTTCACGTTCACGCATTGGACCAGCAGGTAACCACCAACCATTGCCAAAACGATGTAATGCATCAATGACAACTAGTTCAAAATCTCTTTGTAAAGCATAATGTTGTAAACCATCATCCATTATTACTAAATCTAATGAATGCATATTTAATAAGGACTGAACTGCTGCAGAACGGTTAGGTGACACAGCAACAGGCACTCCAGTACGTTGAAAAATTAGTATAGGTTCATCACCAACTTGTTTAGTAGTAGTCTGCATTGTAAGTATTATTGGATAATTTGATGATTTACCGCCATAACCACGTGTAACTACTCCAATACGTAATCCGCGTTTTCGTAATTGTTTTACTAACCAGATAACTACAGGTGTTTTACCGTTACCTCCTACGGTAAGATTGCCTACTATCACGATTGGTATTGGTGAGCGCCAACTAGCACGCCAGCCTTGTAAGTAACTTATACGAATTAACCAGGTTACTAATCCATATAACCAAGATAAAGGTAATAACAATAAATAAAGATGTGACTGACTAAACCAAATATAATTTATCATTAATTAAATTGTATATGGTTAAGTTGAGCATAAACACCTTGTTTTGCTAATAATTCACTATGTTTACCTCGTTCTATAATGTAACCACCTTCTATTACTAAGATTTCATCTGCTTTTTCAATTGTAGATAAGCGATGCGCAATAACTAATGAGGTACAATTTTTTTGTAATGTTTCGAGAGCAGCTTGAATAGCACATTCAGATTCAGCATCTAATGCTGAGGTAGCTTCATCAAGAATTAAAATAGGACAGTTACGCAGTAAAGCACGTGCAATTGCAATACGTTGACGCTGCCCTCCAGATAGCATTACGCCATTTTCACCAATTAAAGTATCAAATCCATTCTCCATTTTATTAATAAAATCAGTAGCACAAGCCATTCGTGCTGCTTCTTTTATTTCCTCACGGCTATATTGCTGATTTCTAGCATAGGCAATATTATTAGCAATAGTATCATTAAATAAATGCACATTCTGTGAGACTAATGCAATCTGATTACGTAGTGATCGTAGTTTATAATCACGTAAATCATGCTGATCAATTAAGATGTTACCTTTATTAACATCATAGAAACGAGTAAGAAGATTGACAATAGTTGACTTGCCTGAGCCTGAGCGTCCAACTAGTGCCACTATTTTACCTACCTGAATATGTATGTTAATATCTTTTAGTACTGGTGTTTCTTTTCCCGCATAACAAAAGCTAACATTTTGAAACTGAATATCTCCATTTACCCGAGTTACTTCTAATTTGCCTTGATCTTTTTCTTGCTTAGTATCAAGAATAGAAAATAAGCTTTGGCAAGCTGCCATACCACGCTGAAATTGAGAATTAATATTAGTTAATGATTTTAATGGACGCATTAATGAAATCATAGAAGCAAATACTACAGTAATAGTACCAGCAGTTAGGTTTTCCATTACACTAGGAAAACTAGCTGCATATAATATAAAGGCAAGAGCAAAAGAAGCAATTAACTGAATAATAGGATCAGAGATTGATGAAGCAGAAACTAAACGCATTCCTTGTTGTCTCATTTGGTTACTAACTACGTCAAAACGCTCAATTTCTGTTTTTTGTCCACCAAAAACTAAAACTTCTTTATGTCCTTTTAGCATTTGCTCTGTACTAGTAGTTACTTGTCCCATAGTATTTTGCATATTTTTACTAATATCACGGAAACGTTTAGATACAATACGAATTGCTAATGAAACAATAGGAGCAATAATAATTAAAATTAATGATAGTTGCCAACTATAATAAAACATCATAACAAATAACCCAATGATAGACGTACCTTCTCTAACAGCTGTAATTAACGCACTAGAAGAAGAGGATGCTACCTGTTCCGAATCGTAGGTAATACGAGAAAGCAACATCCCTGTAGATTGCTGATCAAAAAATGAAACTGGCATACCCATCATATGACTAAATAGACGACAGCGCATATACATTACTACTTTACCAGAAACCCATGCAATACAATAAGTTGAAATAAATCCCATTATACCTCGTACTAGCATCAGACTAATAATAGCTAATGGCATCCACATCAAAATTGAACTATCTGCCTTACCAAAACCATCATCTAGTAATGGTTTAAGTAATGATAACATAAAAGCATCACTAGTTGCGTTAAGGATTAATGCTATTGCCGCAGTGATAAGACCAGTTTTAAATGGAGTAATCATCGGCCATAAACGCTGAAAAGTTTGCCATGTGGAAAGATCTTTATCATTGATCATCAAAGATTAACCTAAAAAGATTTGACGAAGTATTAGTAAGCACAAGAGGTTTAGAATAGTTTCTAAGAAACCCATTCTACATAATAATATCCTCTAATACTAAACCATTTATGTTACTAATAAGGTATTAATTACCCATGATAACTACTTGCATATTACTTTTTACTAAAAATAGCCTGAGTAACCTAGATACATAGGTGTTATGCTATATAACAAACCTCTTAGAAAATTTCATCTATCTAATTTCTATATTATAAATTACTACAATGAAATTATAGCCTAATTTAAACTATCTTTTATTTTATAGAATTATCTAATATTATTTAAATTTTTTATTTATATAGAATATAATATTACTAATTACTATAAAATAATTTAACTTAAGTTATTTATTCTTAATACAGTAAGTACTGTATAAACCAGTAAGTACTGTATAAATAATTATTTTTATTAAAATTATTAAAATAATAATTAACATCAATATATTATTATTTATTTTAAAATAAACTTATATAATCTTCCCTATTATACTAATAATATTTTCATTTAATACATACTAACTTAATAATCTAAGAATATTACGTTTATCTATTATATTAAAAGAGTTTTTATTTTCCTCCTAGAGAACATTTATTTTTAATAATCTTATCAAACCTTTAATAACTTGTATATATAACTATCCTAATTTTAGGATGCATTAAATATTAAATTCCTTAAAATACTTAAAAATATTATATATCTAGGACTAAATTAGCGTATTTTATTAGTATATTCTTTATTTATTTAAAAATTTTATATATAATTTTTTATTTACTATAGCTTTATCTAATAAAAAATAAGTATGGTATACTAAAAGATTGACAAATCAATTAATTAAAATAAAGTTACAAGAAATTAAGAATTTAATTTTTATAATGTTACGAAATATCATTTGTTATATTTACTTACTATTAAACAAAACAAATTACCATAGCTTAGCTATACAACTTAGTATATAGTAGTATACTGTAATTTAATGCTATAAGCTATTAGTCATTCATTACTAGATTATCTAGTTAATATTTTAACTAGCAAAATTATCTGCCTTATATAAATTGTAATGAGTTAGTAACAATTAGGTTTTACTTTTATGTGATAATAGTAGCCTAATATTACTAGGAAAAATATTTTTATTTAAGAAGTAGAATGAGTTATTATTAGCACTCTTAATAAAGTTTAGTTTATTATAATATTAGCAAACAAAGTATTTACTGATAACATATGAGGATTAATATATAATAATAACTAATTGCAAAAATGTTATAATAACTCTATGTTTTAATTTTAGTATATTACTATTTTAGCTACTTAACTACCCCGTATAATAATTGTTATAGAATAAAGCTTAGTTATTTTATGCTAAATAAGACTTAGTTTAACATAGATGGTACATAATTAAGAGCGCTAATAATATCTTAATTTATAAGTTACAATAGATTTCTTAGAACTTATTTTAAATCTATTAAATAAGGCTCTTAGGTAGAAGAAAAGTATAGTTTTAATAAATGTATAAACGTATTTAATAAAATTATTTGACTAAAATATGATAATCTTAAGAAATTTTAATTATCTTCTAAGATACCTTAGTTTTATAATCTAACTATAAAGTATCATTATGATGGAACAAAATATTCAATCTATCCCTATAAAAGACACTATAACTATAGATAGAAAGGCGCTAAAAAAAGAATATAGATTAATAACACTAAAAAAATATTTTAAATCTTTAAACTTACTATTATTAAGTATGGTAATTATCATGCTTGTTAGCATGTTGAGTATAAGTTTTTATTTTTACAAACAACAATTTCAGCAACAACATATAACTAATCAATTATTACTTCAAGAATTAAATCAATTAAAACAAATTCAAGCAGAAGAAAGAAAATATTTAAAATATTTACTACAAAAACATAGTAAAGCGTTAGAAATATCAAATCATCAACAAAACTCTTTAATCTATCAATTAAATAAATTACAGAGGAAAATTATTTCTGTTTCGAGCGGTAATACTAAGATCTGGTTACTTGCTAAAACAGATTTTCTTGTGAAAATGGCTGAGTATAAATTATGGATAGATCAAGATATTACTAGTACTATTATCTTGTTAAAAAATGCTTATACTAACTTAGTAGGTATAAATGATCCTAGTTTAATAAAAGTAAGTCGTGCTATTATAGAAGATATTCATACAATATCTACTATTAATCAGATTGATTTTGATGGTATTATTCTTCATTTAAATCAACTAGTAAATCAAGTTGATAACCTCTATTTATCTGATAATAATAAATATAATCAACTAACAAATAAAAAAAATAAAGTACTTTCTAGCTCCATGTCTGAATGGAGAAAGAATTTAAATAAAAGTTGGCAAAATTTTATTGCTAATTTTATTAGTATTCGACGTCGTGATAATAACAAGTTAATATTAGCGCCAAATCAGGATATTTATTTACGTGAAAATATCCGTGCCAGTCTGTTAATAGCAGCTCAGGCTATTTATCATCATAAGGATAAAATTTATAAAAAATCACTTAAGACAAGCTCTACCTGGATACGGATTTATTTTGATACTAACAACATTAATAATAAAATGTTTTTACTTAAGCTTGATAAACTAAACCAACAATCAATCTCAATAAATCTACCTAATAACCTAAAAAGCTCATCAATTTTAAAAAATTTAATACGGATTAATAATATAATCTGTTAGTATTTATCTAATAGATTATATTATTAATCCGTATTAATATAAGAATATTATTCTTTTATATTAATCAAATAAATTAGTAAAAGTTTAAATCTCAAGGTTGTTGTTAATAACAATAACTATTTGTATAATTAAAATACTTATTATATTATAATTATTAAATTTCTTAAAAATATTAATTTTTAAATAAACTTTATCTATGTTATAAAATAGCAAATGAACAATATTACTAACATAGTAATATTGTTAGATAACTATTTAAGAAAAAATATCATTAGATAAATTAATTAGTATATTTACTAAAGGTAATGTATCTAACTAACTAGATATAGAAAATATTACTTTTATGAAGTAGAAGTTGGTATAACTATAACATTATTGCTATTACTAATCTAATAATAAAGAATGCATAAATAATTTTTAATTTATTATTAATGAGAACTATTACTAAGATTACATTTATTGTATTATTCAACTTAGTTTTAATTGGTAGTAAAATAATTATATTTAAGTATAAAAGCAATTTACATTCTATATTAATGCTCTTCCTAATAATTACTTCGTTAAATTTACTAGACAAGAAATATTTATCTACTATATTTAAATGTTACAATTAAACAGAATAAATAGATTTAACTATTCTAATAAAGTATCTGAAAATGCTATTGTTTAAAATTTTTTTACTATTTAATTATAAGTTAATTTATTACATTAGTAATAGATATTACAGTATAGATGCTCTATTATAACTGGATGATGCAGTATTACCTTTTACTTATAAGATAATTTTAACTATTTATATAGTCTTTTTAAATAAAAAAACTATTAAATATTTTCCATATTCTAATATAAGATTAAATAAATTACCTATAAAATCTAAGTAATTAGATTTAATATACGTAACAACTATTTACTTATTTTATAGTTATTAACTTTTCTTTAATTATTTTTCTTATTTATTTTTAATTAAATTTATAAAATTATCAATACTATCTTCTTATATTAAAAGAACAACATGCTCTATTAAATCTTATATAATAACTTTTTAATATCTAACTAAGCTGCTAAATAAAAGATTAATACATAACTAAATTAGTATTTTTATAACATAACTATAATATTAGTAATTTCACTATCCATTTATATTATATCAAATGTTAGTATAATATAAATGTATGTTACTAACATAATTTATTATTATTTTTCAATTTTTAAAATTAATATATTAATTTTAAAATATATAAAGTAAAATATTATATAAAGTTATATATCTATAATATAATATCAATAGCTTGCTATATAAAAAATAATAAATTAAAATACCATTATTTATATAGAATTTATGCTAATATTTCTTTATTTAATTGCTTTATTTTTAGCGACATAAGTTCATAACAATAATTAGTTAATATACGTACTTGCTTCCTACTGTAATAACGCGTATCAATTGGCGGCATGATTTCAATAATCACTCGTCCATTAGACCAATGATTTAAATTTATATTACCATGAGTATTGGAAACGCAAATTGGTATAATAGGTACATTAGCAGCAATAGCAGCATGAAAAGCACCAGTTTTAAAAGGCAACAAACCTCTTCCATAACTGCGAGTTCCTTCAGGAAATATCAAAAAAGAAAGTTTTCTTTTTTTAATTTCTTTAATAACTTGAGTTATAGTATTATATGCTCTTGTTTGGTTATTACGATCTATTAATAAATTACCAGTTAACCAATATATTAACCCAAATAACGGAATCCATAATAAACTTTTTTTACCAATAGTAACACAACCAAAAGGAATAACTTTTGCTATAGTAACCATGTCATAATTATTTTGATGATTAGCAATGTAGATACAATTATTAAATTGAGTAGTTCTTTGTGGTATACGTTGCTCTACAGTAATACCAAATAACGTTGACATCCAGCCAAATAAACGCCCGAAAAAAGCAACATGCTTAGGATTACATGGGCTAAATAAACAATAAATAGAACCAAAAATACAAATAAGAATACAATACAAAATCGCAAATAGTAGACGTAAAACTAATAACATAACTTCCTCTGAGGGTCTATTATAAATTATTATATTTATTAATACTAAATTAAAATATATTCAATACATTTATTATTTACTTAAAGTCATTGACTTACTATTTAGATTGCCTTTAAAGTAAATAGATAAATAATAATATTTTTATTTATGAGAATTATATTAATTTAGTTTAAAATTACTTAATTAAACTGATAATAAATTTATTGATTATTTATTTATTAAATAGAGTATATTATAAAATCTATCAAATTACTCTAGTAGTATCTCATATATTAATATAATAATATATTTATCTTTCTAAAATAACTTTAGAAAACTTTTAACATTTAAGGTACTTAATTTTATCATATAGTTATCTTAATTTTTAAAAATGTTGATAATATTACTATCCATTATTGTTTTATGTAAATTTATATAATTAACTAAAATCTTTAATATTTTAAGGTAAATAAAATATAAGCTTCTGTTTAAATTACTAAAGGATTTATGGAGTATATAAATACTATAATTATTGTTAATAGTATTAAAAATAGTATAAAGCTGGTTAGTAACTGAAAGAAATTTATTTGTGTAGATAACTTTAGTAATAAAAAGATACTAATAAATATTATTGAATAACATTTTCATTTTTCTATTTTTTTAGAATATACTTAGTAAGTTCATATGTCACTATTTTATTGAAGTATTTGATTAAGAGAATATTAATTCTATCAATTAATTAATTTATTTTCTAGATAAATAAAAAAAATCTAAAAACTATCCTAATAAATAACTAATTATTATCCTCAGTAATACAAATGTACTAATATGTTAAAATTTTTAATTAAATAATAAGTAGGTTAGTGAAAATAAAATAACTATATAAATAAAAGATTAAGTTATACTTAGTTTTACTAATTATATTAACTGCATAAAGTTTAAAAGAATATATTTAATTTTTTATAATTATTAATAGTATATAATTCTAGGTTTTGCTAAAAGCATTATTAGTTATAAAATTAACAAAAATCTATTATAAAAGTAAATTTTTTAAAGATTATTATATTAGATATATTAAAGGTAAATTAGTTAAATTTGCTATCTTCTTAAAAAGTTAGAAAACAGTAATTGATATGATTAATAGAAAAATTTATCAAAGATTTTTAGTATAGCTAATAGCTTTTTAACTTAGTTTGATAATAAAATATATAAAAATATATATATGAATTAAAACATATATATAACCGTGTTAAAACTAAAATTAAAAGTACTTAGTCAAGCTAAACAAGATCAAAGTTCCAAAAATTTTAATTATTAGAAAAGTTAATTCTTTTATCTAATAACTCGTATAATTTAGAAGTAAAGCAAAATAGCGACATTAAAATAACGTAAATAATTTAAAAATAAAACTAAAATAAAACTATTACTAACTTGTTATTTTATAAAATTATCTATAAAAATAAACTAAAATTAGATAAAAATCGTATTAAGAAATTAATTAAAATGGTATCTTTTTATGAAGATCTATAACAAGTCTTTAATTTTTAAAATAATCAGAAAAATCTATAAATAATACATGCAATATAGTTCTAGAAGAAAAGTAGCAGAAAAGATCCTAGTTACAGTTAAAATAAATAAAAATAACTACCTTTAGTTAATTAATAAACTTGTCTACTAACATATGATATTTTAAAATATTTAATTAATAAATATTTAATTTATTAAACTAGTAGTTATTAGCTTTAGGTTTTTTGTTTGTATTGCTATTATTAATTATTACTAATTATCTTAAGTAAGATCTATAATAAATGATGTTAAATGCTATTAGGATATAACAATGTCATATAATAAAAAACAAAATCAATTTGTATCAAACATGGCTCTTGTACCAATGGTTATAGATCAAACTCCCCGCGGGGAACGTGCTTATGATATTTATTCTCGTTTATTAAAAGAACGTGTTATTTTTTTAACCGGGCAAATTGAAGATCATATGGCTAATCTAATTGTAGCGCAGATGTTATTTTTAGAAGCTGAAAATCCAGAAAAAGATATTTTTCTGTATATTAATTCACCAGGAGGAGTAGTTACAGCTGGTATGTCTATTTATGACACTATGCAGTTTATTAAGCCTGATATTAGTACAATGTGTATTGGGCAAGCGTGCTCAATGGGAGCTTTTCTATTGACTGCTGGAGCAAAAGGTAAACGTTATTGTTTGCCTAATTCTCGTGTAATGATTCACCAACCGTTAGGTAGCTATCAAGGTCAAGCTAGTGATATAGAAATTCATGCTCAAGAAATTTTAAAAGCAAAAATACGTATTAATGTACTTATAGCAAAACATACAGGTAAACCACTTAAAATAATAGAAAAAGATACAGAACGCGACTACTTTTTATCTGCCGAAGAATCAGTTAAGTACGGTTTAATAGATAGTGTACTAGCTTATCGAATTTTATCTGATACTAATAAAATAAATAGTGTCAAAAAAAGTAAAAAATAATCTTCTTCCACTGTTATAAAGTATACTCCACTACATGTATGTTATATATAACCTCATCAATGATTTATTTCGACGATTAAATCTACTATAGTAAAATATTATGGTATAAGCATTTTCTAATATAAATTAGAGATTATTCAAACAATATTAAAGAATTTACCATCATATTTCACAATAATAGAATATTAAATAATAATTTAAACGATTACTTTATTATAGTATTTATTCTATGGTGATAAGGACTAAAAAGAGGTTTATTAATGACAGAAAAATGCAAAAAGGGGTCAGAAAAGCTATTATATTGTTCTTTCTGTGGTAAAAATCAAGATGAAGTACTTAAATTAATTGCTGGTTCAGCAGTATATATCTGCAACGAATGTGTTGATTTATGTAACGATATCATTCGCCAGGAAATCAAGGAAACAGTTCCGTCATACAAAGAACAAAGCGTATTACCAACACCACAGGAGATTCGTCATCATCTTGATGACTATGTTGTTGGACAGGAATCAACAAAAAAAGCATTAGCTGTTGCGGTATATAACCACTATAAACGTATTCGTAATAGCCATATTAGTAATGGTGTTGAGTTAGGTAAAAGTAATATTTTATTGATTGGTCCTACTGGTAGCGGGAAAACCTTATTAGCAGAAACTTTAGCTCGTTTTTTAGATGTACCCTTTACTATAGCGGACGCGACTACTTTAACTGAAGCCGGTTACGTAGGAGAAGACGTAGAAAATATTATACAAAAGCTATTACAAAAATGTGATTACGATATACAAAAAGCACAACTAGGCATTGTTTATATTGATGAAATTGATAAAATTTCACGTAAATTAGATAACCCATCAATAACCCGTGATGTTTCTGGTGAAGGCGTACAGCAAGCACTATTAAAACTAATAGAAGGCACTATTGCATCAGTACCCCCACAAGGCGGACGTAAACATCCACAACAAGATTTCTTACAAGTTGACACTTCAAAAATTCTTTTCATCTGTGGTGGAGCTTTTGCTGGATTAGATAAAGTTATTAATCAACGTATAAATACTGGTACTGGTATTGGTTTTAGCGCTATAGTGAAAAATATATCTGAACAGGCAAATGAAAACGAATTATTAAAACAAACCAAACCGGAAGATTTAATTAAATTTGGTTTAATTCCTGAATTTATAGGGCGTTTACCAGTAATGACAACACTCAGTGAATTAAATGAAGATACATTAATTAAGATTTTAAAAGAACCAAAAAATGCATTAACAAAGCAATATCAAATACTATTTAACCTAGAGGGTGTTAAACTTGAATTCAGTGAAGATGCTTTAATGGCAGTTGTCAAAAAGGCAATGACACATAAAACAGGCGCACGTGGTTTACGTTCTATTCTTGAAGAAGTATTACTAGATACTATGTATCATCTACCATCAATGAAAAGAGTAAATAAAGTAGTAATAGATGAATCAGTTATAATTGGCCAATCTTCTCCATTATTGATTTATAATAATATTAAAACTTAAGTAATTGTTGAATAATTAATTCAAAGAGGCAATGCAAGACGGGGTCTTATCTTTAGTTTTTATCATTATATCATTATTATTGAATCTCATATTTTCATCCCAATATAGTTAGAAATTTATATAGTAAACTTCGTGACGACCCATATTTTATGAGATTTATTATAAGTTAGGCAATAAGCTAAGAGAGAGTTCTATGAACCTTGAACATTCTGAGCACATAAAAATCCCTGTATTACCATTGCGTGATATGGTGGTTTACCCCTATATGGTGATCCCATTGTTTGTAGGTCGAGAAAAATCAATTCGTTGCTTAGAAGCTGCGATGGATCATGATAAAAAAATCATGTTAGTTGCGCAAAAAGAAGCTTCAACAGATGATCCTTGTGTTAAAGATCTATTTTCTGTTGGTACTATAGCTTCTATTTTACAAATGTTAAAATTACCAGATGGTACGGTAAAAGTGCTAGTAGAAGGATTACAGCGAGCAAATATTACGACGCTTTTAGATAGTGGTAAATATTTTTCAGCATTTGCTGAATATTTAAAACCAGTACTAATAGATGAACGTGAACAAGAAGTTTTAATGCGTACAGCCATTAACCAATTTGAAGGTTACATAAAACTTAATAAAAAAATTCCTCCTGAAGTTTTAACTTCTTTAAATAATATTGAAGATGCAGCACGCCTTGCTGATACTATTACTGCTCATATGCCATTAAAGCTAAGTGATAAACAGGCTGTACTTGAGATGTTTTCGGTGACTAAGCGTCTTGAATACTTAATGACAATGATAGAATCAGAAATCGATTTATTACAGGTTGAAAGACGTATCCGTAGTCGTATAAAAAAACAAATGGAAAAAAGTCAACGTGAATACTATCTTAATGAGCAAATGAAAGCAATTCAAAAAGAATTAGGAGAAATAGATAATAATCCTGATGAACAGGAGATACTAAAACGTAAAATTAAAGCGTCAAAAATGCCACGAGATGCACGCGAAAAAACTGAAACTGAATTACGAAAACTGAAAATGATGTCACCAATGTCAGCAGAAGCAACGGTTATACGTAGCTATATTGACTGGATGTTGCAAGTACCCTGGAGTAGTCGTAGCAAAGTTAAAAAAACTTTAATTAAAGCAGAGCAAATATTGGATACTGATCATTATGGTTTAAAACAAGTTAAAGAACGTATTTTAGAATATCTTGCTGTACAAAGTCGTATTAATAAAATAAAGGGTCCTATTCTCTGTTTAGTTGGTCCACCAGGAGTTGGTAAAACTTCTCTTGGTCAATCTATTGCCCAAGCAACTGGCCGTAAATATATACGTATGGCACTAGGAGGCGTACGTGATGAAGCTGAAATACGCGGTCATCGTAAAACTTATATTGGTTCTATGCCAGGTAAGTTAATTCAGAAAATGGCTAAAGTAAAGGTAAAAAATCCGCTTTTTCTATTAGATGAAATTGATAAAATGGCTGCTGATATGCGTGGTGATCCAGCTTCAGCATTACTAGAAGTTCTTGATCCAGAACAAAATATAGCATTTAATGATAACTATCTTGAAGTTGATTATGATCTATCTAATGTAATGTTTGTAGCAACTTCTAATTCAATGAATATTCCTGCGCCATTATTAGATCGTATGGAAGTAATTCGTCTTTCTGGTTATACCGAAGACGAAAAACTTAATATTGCGAAAAAACATTTACTACCAAAACAATTTGAACGTAATGCGGTTAAAAAAACTGAATTAACGATTGAAGATAATGCTATAGTTAATATTATCCGTTTTTATACTAGAGAAGCAGGCGTACGCAGTCTAGAACGTGAGATATCTAAACTATGTCGCAAAGTAGTTAAAAAATTATTAATAGAAAAATCTCTTAAGCAAATTAAGATTAATAAGGATAATTTAAAGGATTTTCTTGGTATACAAAAAATTAACTATGGTAGGGCAGATACAGAAAATCGAATCGGACAAGTGACTGGGCTCGCTTGGACAGAAACGGGAGGTGATTTACTTACTATCGAAACAGCTAGTGTTCCAGGAAAAAGTAAACTTAGTTATACAGGCTCGCTAGGTGAAGTGATGCAAGAATCTATTCAAGCGGCATTAACGGTAGTACGTGCTCGTGCTGATAAATTAGGTATCGCTGCTGATTTTCATGAAAAACATGATATTCACGTACATGTTCCAGAAGGGGCAACCCCAAAAGACGGCCCAAGTGCTGGTATTGCAATGTGTACAGCATTAGTTTCTTGTCTAACTGGAAATCCAGTACGTGCAGATGTTGCAATGACAGGTGAGATCACATTACGTGGACAGGTATTACCTATCGGTGGTTTAAAAGAAAAATTACTAGCAGCGCATCGTGGTGGTATTAAAATAGTATTGATTCCTGATGAAAATAGACGTAACCTAGAAGAAATCCCCAATAATATAATTATTGATCTCATTATTTATCCAGTAAAAGCTATTGATGATGTTTTAACTTTAGCATTGCAAAATCCACCTTTTAGTACACAACTATCTCCTTTAAAGAGTGAAGATGCATGATAAACATTAATAATGTTAATGCTGGTAAATCTGTCTAGTTTATCAGTTACTATACACAGTAGAGTATTGTTATTTTATGATAGAAAAACCACGTGCAGTAACTAAGAGTATTATTCTTAAGATTATCGTTACCTTAATCATCCTCTCTATTATACTAACCAGTATCAGTAGCTATTTAATAGATGAGAATGATAAGTATGCTGCTAAAGTTAATGGCAAAAAAATTAATTATAAACAGTTAGAAGAAGTATTTCAAGGTGAACGTTTCCGTTTACAACAACAATTAGGAGAACAATTTTTTACCTTAGCAAGTAACGAAAGTTATATGAAGCAGTTACGCCAGCAAGCACTTAAACAGTTAATTAACAGTACATTACTTAATCAATACGCTGAAAAACTTGGTTTAACAGTTAGTGATGAACAAGTAAAAGCATCAATTCGCCAGATTCCTTATTTTCAGATAGATAATAAATTTGATAATGCTAAATATCTTAGCCTAATTACTAGTATGGGATATACAGCTGAATATTTTGCTCAACTACAGCGTCAGCAGATAATTATAAAACAACTATTACAAGCGATTAGCAATAGCGAATTTATTTTACCTAGAGAAATTAAAGATATATCAGAATTAATTTTACAACAACGTGATGTCCGTTTAGCAACATTCAATATTAGTAAATTACAAACTCAACAAAAAACAACAGAAATAGAATTACAAACTTATTACGATCAACATAAAAATAATTTTATCACACCGGAAGAAATAAAAGTTAACTTTATTGAGATAGATGCAACAGCAATACAAGATAAAATTATAGTTAATAAAAAGGACATTCAAGCTTATTATAATCAGCATAAAAATAACTACAAACAACCAGAACGTAAAAATTTTAGTGTAATTCAATTTAAAACTAAAAAAGAAGCAGAGTCTACTTTGTATAAACTAAAAAACGGTGCTAATTTTGAAATACTAGCTAAACAAAAATCAACTGATATTATTTCACGCAAAAAAGGTGGTGCCTTAGGTTGGTTACAAACTGAAACTATTGGTAATGAGTTTAAACAAGCTAATCTAACTAAAAAAGGACAACTTTCAGGTGTTATAAAATCTTCAGTAGGGTATTTATTGATACGTTTAAATGATATTCAAACAGAATATATTAAACCATTAAATGAAATACAAAGTGAACTAGCTAAACAAGTGAGACAGGAAAAAGCGCTAGATACCTATTACGTATTACAACAAAAAGCCAGCATAGCAGCTACTAAAGATAATGATTCATTAATGTCTATTGAAAAAATAACAGGACTAAAAATTCAACAGACTGACTGGTTTACACGTGCAACAGTTCCTAAAAAACTTAACTTTAACCCCTTAATACAAATAATGTTTGATGGTTCTTTAATTAGAACAAAAGAAAGAGCTGGTAATAATTCTGATATCATTACTGTTGAAGAGGGTAAAGCTTTTATTATTCGTATAGCTAAACATAAAGTTGAAAAAATAAAACCTTTTAAACAGATCCATAACGAACTAATTACATTAGTTAAATATCAAAAAGCGCAATACTTTGCTCAAGCTGAGAGTAAAAAAATTTTAGCAATATTAAAGCAAAATAAAGATACTACTGCAATTAAAACTATAAAGCTAAAATTTACTAAGAAAAAAACCATGTCACGTTCTATAAATGATGGATTACTAACCAAAACTATCTTTAAACTATCACCGCCACAAAAAAATAAGCCAGTATATGGTTTATCTCAAGATAGTCAAAATAACATAGTATTAATTGAATTACTAAATATTACTCCAGGTAAGCTACCTAAGAACGAAATAAAAAATTTTATTAGTCAGATGCAGCAGAGTACTAACGAAATAACTTTTGCAACATTAATGACAAACCTATACCAAAAAGCAACTATAAAAATAAATATGATAGAACAATAATAATAGTAAGTATCAATATCTATTGATAAAAAATAAGCAGCTAAATGATACTAATTTGTGAGTTTATCTCATATTTTTTACTAAAAATTACCAGCTAATAAGTTGTGGTACAAGTAAGTTTTATGTCTAAAAAGTAGTGATGTAATAATATTAAGAGTATTCATATAGCACTACTATAAACATAGTAACTAAAGGTTAAAGTATAGGTTTACTTTTTTATTATTTTTTATCTTTCATTAGATTTATAATGAGATATCTAAGATTTTATAATCTTAACCTTAAATTATTACACTAGTTTTGTAACTTAAATTTTTTCTTACAATTATATTATTTATAATTAAAATGTAATAAAATAGATTTTTTAGTATTTTTAGTATAAATTAAATAGATGGAAGAATTTTAACCCTTGTTAAAATAATAGCAATCCAAGATAGATTAAATATTATAAATACCAGCTATATAGAAATAAATAAGTAAGGTACGCTACTGTTTTTATTTATTTCTTTAAATAAAAAATTTTCTATATCTTTTAAAGATATTAAAATAATTTATATAACTATATGTAAGTAAAAAATTATATTTTATATCTTATTTATATAAACTAATTATTAGGTATATTTTATATTTTTTAACCTTTAAGTTATGAATAGTATAATAATAAAGCACCTATTTGTTTTATTAAAAAATAGTTATAAATTTTTATAAAAAATTATTTTTTAATAGATGTTAGCTAACTCTTTATTATTTTAAATTTATCCATAGCTTTTATTAAACATAATAATGTTAAGCTACTTTAATTTTTATTTTGATCGTAAATTAACCCTATTTATTATTATTAAAAATTTAATAATTTAAATAACTTTTAAGCTATAAAATACTATAAGAGTAGTAGTATACTTAAATTATAGGTTATTACTAAATAATGGATTAATAGTTAGTTAGTTAGTTAGTTAGAAAAATATTTCTAATTCTTTTATTGAATTTAATTTTTTAAAAAATATATATAAATAATTTAAAAGTAGTATTAATATTACTTAAAATTTATTTAAAATAGGTAATATATATTTAATATAGCAATTATAGAGTCAATTTAAATATAAGTTATAAATAATAATAAATATAATTTTTTATCAATAAATAAATTTTATATAATACATCTAATTCATATTAAAAATAATAAATAAAAATAACTATTTTTTAAATAAAAAAATTTATTACATCTATTGATATTCTTATTTAAATTTAACTATAGTTTAGGTTTAAAAGAATATTCTAATTTTTACTTTATAGTTATTCATAATAGTAATACTAGATATTTATAAAACTAACAAAAATTTATCACATTTAGCCTAAATAAATAACAGTAATTAAAAAATTTAGGTTATGTTTAGTTAATTATTTATTAATAATTTTCAAGCATTCACAAAAGTATTATAGTTATTTTTCTATTAACTAAAATTATAGAATAAGTAATAATTATATATTAAAAGTAATATACAGTATCAGCATATATTTATTAATGCTACTAAATACTGTTAAATTAATAAAAACATAAAGAGTTTTATTTATAAAAAAGATATGTTCTTAAAAAGAACCAGCAATCGCAGACAAAAAGCAAAGGCAGTTACCTGCATAACTATTTTTTAATAAAAGATATTATAATTTTAGATTACTTAAGGATTTTATGTATAAATATACCTTATAATAAAAATAGTGATAAATATAGATTATTCAAGACTAGTAAAATTTATTTAAACTTAATATTTTTTAAAAAATAAAGAAAATTCTTTGATACTAAAAAGTAATGCAATAATTATAATTATAATTATAATTATCAAGTTAGTATACATTAAATAAAATGCTATTAGTATAATTAAATAATCTAAGTTATATTGGATTATTACTAAAATAGGTAATAATGGTTTGAATTAAGGTGCAATCTAATTATAGTTATTTATAACATAAAAAATTAGATAAATAATATTTTTAAAGAAGTTTAATCTATAAAATATCCTATTTTCATATTCTCATCTATAAAGTGAAATTATATGCAATTGATTGCTAGAAATTCAATCTTAGATCTTTGTCAACCACAAGTGATGGGTATTTTAAATATAACACCAGACTCTTTTTCTGATGGAGGGCAGCATAATAACCTCAACAAAGCATTTAAATATGCCAAAACTATGATTACAGCAGGCGCAACACTAATTGATATTGGTGGTGAATCTACTCGTCCAGGAGCAAGACCAGTAAGTGAACAAGAAGAACTAGATCGGATTATTCCTATTATAGAACACCTAACATCTTTGGCGGCTGATTTTAAAATTTGGCTATCAGTTGATACTTATAAAGCACAAGTTATTACTGAAGCTGCTAAAGCTGGCGTCCATTTAATTAATGATGTACGTGCGTTACAAGAACCAGGTGCATTAAAAGCAGCTGCGGCAACTAATTTGCCTATTTGTTTAATGCATCATACTCAAAAGAATCTAAAATATATACAACAATCACTACACTATGATGATCTACTAACTAAGATTAATAATTTTTTTCAACAGCGTATTGATAGCTGTATCATGGCAGGTATTGCAAAAAATAAATTATTATTAGATCCTGGTTTTGGTTTTGGCAAAACGTTAGCGCATAATTATCGATTATTAATGCACTTAGAAAAATTTCATCATTTTAATTTACCACTATTAGTAGGTATGTCACGAAAATCGATGGTTGGACAAATCTTACTTGATACTCTTCCGAAGCAGCGGGTTATTGGTAGTATTACCTGTGCAGTTATTGCAGCAATGTCAGGCGCTAAAATTATTAGAGTACATGATGTTAAAGAAACCGTCGAAGCAATGTATATTGTTAGAGCAGCACTTTCTGAAAAGGAATTAAGTAAATTATGAGTAATCGTAAATACTTTGGTACAGATGGTATTCGCGGCAAAGTAGGCAATAAGCCTATTACACCTGACTTTGTATTAAAGCTAGGATGGGCAGCAGGAAAAGTATTAGCGCGACAGCATGGTTCACGTAAAATTATTATTGGTAAAGATACTCGTATTTCTGGTTATATGTTAGAATCTGCACTAGAAGCAGGTTTGTCTGCTGCGGGGTTATCAGCTGCATTTACTGGCCCCATGCCCACGCCTGCCATAGCTTATCTAACTCGTACTTTTCGCGCTGAGGCTGGTATAGTAATTTCAGCCTCTCATAATCCTTTTGATGATAATGGTATTAAATTTTTTTCCATTGATGGCAAAAAATTACCTGATAACATAGAAAAAGCTATTGAAACTACAATGGAAGAACCTCTTACCTGCGTTCCTTCTGCAAAGTTAGGTAAAGCTAAACGAATTGTTGATGCGGCAGGACGTTATATTGAATTTTGTAAAGGGAGCTTTCCTAGTGAACTTAATTTAAATAATTTAACAATAGCTGTTGATTGTGCACATGGTGCAACCTATCATATTGCACCTAGTGTATTGCGCGAACTAGGAGCAACAGTTATTTCTATTGGTTGCGAACCTGATGGTATGAATATTAATAAAAAATGTGGTGCAACTGATACTAATATGTTGCAAAAGCAAGTTTGTGCTAAGAAAGTAGATGTTGGTTTAGCATTTGATGGTGATGGTGATCGTTTAATAATGGTTGATAACTTAGGTAATAAGGTTGATGGTGACCAAATTATCTATATTATTGCTAATGAAGAATTAAATCAAGGGCAATTGAAGGGAGGCGGCGTTGTTGGTACTTTAATGAGTAATATGGGGCTAGAGCTAGCCCTGAAGCAACGGAGTATTCCTTTTACACGGGCAAAAGTTGGTGATCGTTATGTATTAAAAAAAATGCAAGAAAAAGGTTGGCGTATTGGTGCAGAAAATTCCGGTCATGTAATTCTATTAGATAAAACAACGACAGGTGATGGTATCATCGCGGGTTTACAAATACTTGCTGCTATGGTACGTAATAATAAAAGTTTATATGATCTTTGTCGCGATATACAATTATGGCCGCAAATTTTAGTAAATGTACACTTAAATAGAGATTATAATCCTTTAGAATCATTAGCAGTAACTAAAATAGCTCAACAAGTTAAAACCGAGTTAGCAGGACAGGGACGTGTATTATTACGTAAATCAGGTACAGAGCCTTTAATCCGAATTATGGTTGAAGGCAAAAAAGACAAAGAAACAATAAAGTATCTAGCTAATCGTATTACTAAAGCAGTAAAACTAGCAAGTTAATTGCTTATAATAAATAAAATAGCAAACTTCTACTAAAAAATATTTTTTATTAAAAATATAACTTTGTTTCATAAATAAATTTTTGCTATCAAAAATTATTTTTGCATAGATTAAACACTTTATTTATTATTCATGCTAGTTTTAAAAAGTTAAATATAGTAAACTACCAATAATGTAGGTATAATTATGTATATAGTTCTTCTGATATTTTTCCTATTAATTGCAATAGGATTAATTACACTTATCTTGTTACAACAAGGGAAAGGTGTAGATGCAAGTACTTCATTTGGAGTAGGTGCTTCTACAACTTTATTTGGATCTAATGGTTCTAGTAATTTTATAATCCGAATGACAGTTATATTAGCAATGTTACTTTTTATTATTAGTCTTGTATTAGGAAATATGAGTACTAAACAACAATATAAAGGGCATAAATGGGAAAATTTAGATCAACCTGTTAATAATCAACAAGTAGATAAATTATTAAAACCAAATAATGATATTCCACAGTAATCATAAAAAATTGCTATAAATTTAATAAATTTTTTAAAACTATATTAGTACCGAGGTGGTGAAATTGGTAGACACGCTACCTTGAGGTGGTAGTGCCTAATTAGGCTTACGGGTTCAAATCCCGTCCTCGGTACCAAATAATAGAGATAGCTTGCTTTTACTTAATTATCAACATATACTTATTAGGTTTTTTAAACGCGGGATGGAGCAGTTCGGTAGCTCGTCGGGCTCATAACCCGAAGGTCGTCGGTTCAAATCCGACTCCCGCAACCATTTCTTAAAATATTTTTTCAAATATGCTGTTTCATGACTTTTACTTATAAGTTTGAAAAAATTTTTTATTAGTACTATAATTATAGTTTTTTTATTAAACTATCATGTATCATTTAAAATAATACGTAAACTTAGATAGATTATAATAGCTTATAAAAATATATTATGTATTAATCATTTATAATTATTTATATCTATTTATTTTGCATTTTATTGAAATATTTAAATATTGAAATATTGGGCTATTAGGCCCTTTTTTTACGTCTTAGAAGTAGACTTGCTACATTTAAATAAAATTACCTTTATTAATTTTTTAGCACTAGTCAAAGCTTTAGGTTATGAACTAGTTAATATTGAATTTATCTAGAAACGTTAATTAACGTTAAGCGTCTATGTTGGTAATAGGAATAATAACTCACTATTAATGCTTATATTGATATTGGTTATCAAATTAACATAATATTAAATATTATAGATACCATTAATGTTTCTTATAATTTAAAGATTTCACCTACTAATTTTGATCGTCCCTTATTTAGATCTAAACATTATACTCGCTATCTAGTGGAAAAAATTAGTTTAGTATTACTTACAGCAATACAAAATATCATAAATAGAAAGGCGTCATTAAAGCCGTTAAAGGAGAAACAATTACGGTTACTACGTATAAAAAAGATGAAGTATTTACACTAAGTAATATCTAAAAATCGAACTTGGTTACCACATTTTTAAAATTTGGATAAGGCAATTAGGATGAATAAAGAGATCCTGGCTGTTACAGAAGCAGTTTCCAATGAAAAAGCCCTTCCAATTGAGAAGGTATTTGAGGCATTAGAAATTGCTTTAGCAACAGCAACTAAAAAAAAATATGAACAAGAAATTGACGTGCGTATTAAAATTAATCGTAAAACAGGAGATTTTAATACCTTTCGTCGCTGGAAAGTTGTTAGTGAAGTAACTATGCCAACCCGTGAGATTACGCTAGAAGCCGCACAATATGAAGATTCAACTATCCAAAAAAATAATTATATTGAAGAACAAATTAAATCTATTACTTTTGATCGAATCACTACCCAAACGGCTAAGCAGGTTATTGTACAAAAAATACGTGAAGCTGAACGAGCAATGGTAGTAGAGTTATATCGAAAAGACTTAAATACAATTGTAACTGCCATCGTTAAAAAGGTAAGTAATGATAATATCATTCTAGAACTCGTCAAAAATGGCAATAATGCTGAAGCTATTATTTGTCGTGAAGATAAATTACCATATGAAAACATACGTTCTGGCGATCGTATTCGTGGTGTTCTGTACGATATTCGTCCTGAGGTACGCGGGCCTCAGCTATTTGTAAGCCGTTCGCGTCCTGAAATATTAATTGAACTATTTCGTATTGAAGTACCAGAAATTGGTGAAGGAATAATTGAAATTAAGGCAGTTGCCCGTGAGCCAACTTCTCGTGCTAAAATAGCTGTCAAAACTAAAGATAAACGCATTGATCCTGTAGGTGCTTGCGTTGGCATGCGTGGAGCTCGTGTTCAAGCTGTCTCTAAAGAACTATGTGGAGAACGAATTGATGTTGTTTTGTGGGATGATGAGTTTACTAAATTTGTTGTTAATGCCATGGCACCAGCCGATGTTGAATCAATTATAGTTGATGAAGATAAGCATACCATAGATGTAGCTGTTAAAGCTGATAATCTAGCGCAAGCAATTGGTCGTAATGGTCAGAATGTACGTTTAGCTACAGCTCTCATAAATTACGCAAAAGATGAAAACGCTCCTAAATGGGTATTAGATGTCATAACGGAGGATAAGCTTAAAGCAAAAAACTATGCCGAAACCTATGCCACTATAAGTATTTTTATCAAATATCTTAATATAGATGAGCAGTTTGCTACTATTTTAGTTGAAGAAGGTTTTTCTTCTTTGGAAGAATTAGCCTATATACCGATAAAAGAGTTATTAGCAATCAATGATTTTGATAAAGATATGGTTGAGAAACTGCGCGAACGCGCTAAAGCCGCCTTGACTACACTAGCTTTAACGCAGGAAGAGAATCTTGGCAAATACAAACCCACTAATGACTTATTAAATTTAACTGGCCTAAAACGCGATATGGCATTTAAGCTAGCTGCAGTTGGTATATGCACGTTAGAAGAACTTGCCGAGCAAGGTGTCAGTGATTTAACAAGTATTAAAGGACTTAGCGACGAGAAAGCGGGTGAGCTAATTATGACCGCCCGTAATATCTGTTGGTTTGGCGATGATACGAAATAAATCGTAGCAGGGAAAACAGCATGACAGACATAACAATAAAATCATTAGCAATAGAAATTCAAACTCCAGTTGAACGCTTAGTCGCACATTTTATAGCAGCAGGGATCAATAAATTTAAAACTGATTCTGTTACTCAGCAAGAGAAGGAAACATTATTAGCGTATTTAAAACGTGAACACGGTAGTGTTCCAAATAAACTTACGTTACAACGTAAAATACGTAGTACTGTAAATATTCCAAGTATCGGTGGAAAAAATAAATCAGTACAAATTGAAGTTAGGAAAAAACGTACTTATATTAATATGTTAGAAACAGAATCTGCTAAAACAGAAGAACAAATAAAATTTATAACAAAAAATGAAGCCCAAAAAATTACTGAAAAAAAAACTAAGCAAGTAATAGAAAGAGAAAAAATAATACGTCAAACCTCTTATGAAAAGAAAAATAACTTTGTACAAAATAAAACAGTACGTAATGAGATTAAAGCTGCTGAAATAAAACGTTCTGTTGAACAAGAAACATATCGTAAAGTCAAAGAAAATACAAAATATCTTGCTGAAGAAATTCGTAAGATGGCAATAGAGAATGAAGGTAAATGGTCAAAAACTATAGATGATCAAATTGAATCTGTTGATTATCATATGACAACTTCACAACATGCACAGGCAGCGGAAGATGAAAACGATGCTAAAGTTGAAGGTAGTCGCCGTAGTCGTAGCCGTAGCCGTAGCCGTAGTAGTAAAGTGATAAAACATAAAAAAGGTAATAAACTTTTTGAGCATAAAGCTGATCGGGAAGAAGTTCGTATTATAGCTCGTAAAAATAAACGCAAACCAAGCATTTTGCAACAAAGTTTTAATAAGCCAGTTATTGCCGTTAATCGTGATGTGATTATTGGTGAAACATTATCAGTTGCTGAACTGGCTAATAAAATGGCAGTTAAAGGTTCTCAGGTTATAAAAGTAATGATGAAACTAGGGGCTATGGCGACAATTAATCAAATTATTGATCAGGAAACAGCACAGTTAATTGCCGAAGAAATGGGCCATAAAGTTATTCTACGGCGCGAAAATGAGCTCGAAGAAGCGCTTATGAGCGATCGTGATACAGGAGTTAATTTAGAATTGAGAGCGCCAGTTGTAACTATAATGGGACATGTTGATCATGGTAAAACTTCACTACTAGATTTCATTCGTTCAACTAAAGTTGCAACAGGAGAGGCTGGCGGTATTACGCAGCATATTGGTGCTTATCGTGTTAAAATTGGAAATGGTATGGTAACTTTTTTGGATACCCCAGGACATGCGGCCTTCACTTCAATGCGTGCTCGTGGTGCTAAAGTTACTGATATTGTTGTGCTTGTTGTAGCAGCTGATGATGGTGTTATGCCACAAACAATTGAAGCTATCCAACATGCTAAAGCCGCACAAGTACCTATTGTAGTTGCAATTAATAAAATAGATAAATTAGAAGCTAATCTTGAACGTGTTAAAACAGAATTATCTCAATATGATATCCAACCGGAAGAGTGGGGAGGTAATTGTCAATTTATCTATGTATCGGCAAAAACTGGTTCCGGTATTGATAAATTATTAAATGCAATTCTTCTACAAGCTGAAGTACTTGAATTACACGCAGTTCGCAGTGGTATGGCAAGTGGTGTGGTTATTGAATCTTTCCTAGATAAAGGTCATGGACCAGTTGCTACTGTATTAGTACAAGAAGGCACCTTAAATAAAGGTGATATTGTACTATGTGGTTTTGAATATGGCCGCATCCGAGCTATGCGCAATGAAATAGGACGTACAATCCTTTCTGCAGGACCTTCCGTTCCGGTAAAGATTCTTGGATTATCGAGCATTCCTGCTACTGGAGATAAAATAACAGTAGTACGTGACGAAAAAAGAGCCCGCGAAGTAGCCTTATATAGACAAGGTAAATTCCGTGATGTTAAATTAGCACGTCAGCAAAAATTAAAACTAGAAAATATATTCACTAACATGACTGAAGGTGAGGTTTCAGAATTAAATATTGTACTAAAATCTGATGTACAGGGTTCTTGTGAGGCTATTTGTGATGCTCTTAAGCAATTATCTACTAATGAAGTAAAAGTAAAAATTGTAGGATCTGGTGTTGGAGGTATTACTGAAACTGATGCAACTTTAGCAGCTGCTTCTAATGCTATTATCATTGGCTTTAATGTACGGGCAGATGCATCAGCACGCCGAATAATAGACAGCGAAAATCTAGATCTACGTTATTATTTTGTTATATATAGCTTAATTGATGAAATTAAACAAGCAATAAGTGGAATGTTAACTCCTGAATATAAACAACAAACTATTGGTCTAGCAGAAGTTCGCAGTGTTTTTACATCACCAAAATTTGGTGCTATTGCGGGTTGCATGGTGATAGAAGGTATTATTAAGCGTAATAGTCCAATTCGTATTTTACGTAATAATATTGTCATTTATGAAGGCGAGCTAGAATCTTTACGTCGTTTTAAAGATGACATTAACGAAGTTCGTAATAATACAGAATGTGGTATTGGTATTAAAAATTATAATAATATCTGTGCTGGTGATATAATTGAAGTATTTGAAACTATTGAAATTAAACGTACCATCACCTGATATCCTTATAGTTACTCATAATAGACTTCTTGTAAAAGCTATATGCTTTTACAAGAAGTCTATTTTTAGATTGTTTCCCTTTATCTTGTTTGGGTAGTCAAATGATAAAAGAATTTAGCCGTGCTCAACGTGTTGCCCAAGAAATAAAAAAAAAGATTGCCATTATTTTGCAACGTGAAATCAAAGATCCACGAATATGCATGGTAACAGTTTCGAGTGTTGAAATTTCTCGTGATCTTACTTGTGCTAAAGTATTTGTCACTTTTTTAAATATATTAACTAAAAACTCGGATTCTAAAGTGATCACTAACGGTATTACTATCTTACAAGATGCTTCTGGTTATATTCGTAACTTATTAGGAAAGACAATGCGCTTACGTATAGTGCCTAATATTAGTTTCTTTTATGATAATTCCTTAGCAGAAGGGACACGAATCTCTAATCTTATTAATAATGTTTTACAAAAAAATACTAAATATTATAATTACAAATATTATAATAATAGCAACAAGGAAGTATAATGGGACGCCCAAGTCACCACGGTCGTGATATTAATGGTATTTTATTATTAGATAAACCAGCTAAAATCTCTTCAAATAATGTTTTACAAAAAGTTAAACGTATTTTTGCTGCTAACCATGTAGGCCATACTGGAGCATTAGATCCAATGGCAACGGGTATGCTACCTATTTGCTTTGGTGAAGCAACTAAATTTTCTCAATTTTTGCTTAATTCAAATAAACGTTATCATGTAATTGCACATTTAGGACAGAGAACAAATACATCAGATACGGAAGGTTTTGTAATTGCCGAAAGAAAACCAATTTTTACACAAATCCAGTTAGAGAAAGCGTTACAACATTTTCTAGGTGATAGTTTACAAATACCCTCAATGTATTCAGCATTAAAATATCATGGGAAACCATTATATCAATATGCTCGACAAGGAATTAACATAAAACGTAAAGCACGTACTATTACTGTTTTTGATCTGCAACTTATTCGTAGAAATGAGTTTAGTTTAGAGTTAGAAATTTATTGTTCTAAAGGCACCTATATTCGTACTATTATCGATGATTTAGGTGAATTATTAGGCTGCGGTGCTCATGTAAGTCAATTACGTCGTTTACAAGTTGCTACATATCCATATGAACATATGATAACTTTAGAGCAATTAAATATACTTATTAAATTAAAAAAAATCGAATCAACACAAACTAAGTTAGCTAGACAAAACTCATTATATCAAACATTAGACGCGTTACTATTACCCATGGAAAGTGCAGTATTAAATTTTCCTGAAGTTAATTTATCACCGATTGCTGCCACTTATATAAAACAAGGTCAACCAGTTCAGGTTTCTACTGCTCTTTCTACTAGCATAGTACGTATTACTGAAGGTGCAGAACATTATTTTATTGGTATTGGTATTATTAATAATAATTATGTCGTGCCAAAGCGCTTAATTGTTGAGCGTAAAAACTAATTTTTTACTAAAGAAAAGAAATATGTTATCTTATTTTAATTAAAGACAAATTTCGTATAATATATCTAAATAATTATTATATTTATCTAGATTTAATATTAACCTTTTATTCATTATTTCTAAAATTTTTTCTGGTTAAAGTATATTTTTTATTAACTAACTCATCTAAATTAATAATCTAGCAACGTTCACTGTAAAAGATCGATAAGAACCCCTTACTTTATGTTAGCTAACTATTTTATCATAAGTTAAATAAGTAATAAGTAATAAGTAATAAGTAATAAGTAATAAGTAATAAGTAACTAATACTATAGTCTTATTAAATTTAAAAATAAAAAATAAATTTTTTAGATTATTACATACTAAAATACGGAAAAAATTAATGTATTAATAATACTATTTAAATTTTTTAATTTATTAGTTTTTGCAATAAAAATTAAATATAAAACTATATTTATATTCTTTATTTAATTAATATTCAATGTATCTAACTAAGATAGTAGTAATTATTAATTAGTTTTTTGTTGGAATATTATTGCTAACTTTAAATATAATTTATGTAAAAAAGTAATACTTTCATTAATAGTTGTAAGTTCACCATTATTAATAATAACATCATTAGAATAAATTAGACGCTGTTCACGAGAAGCTTGTGAAGCCAAAATTTGTTCTGCTTGTTCGTAAGTTATACCATCTCTTGCTATTACTCTAGTTAATTGTATTTCTGGAATAACATCAATTAATAATATTCGATTAGCTTTGTTATGTAAGCTGTTTTCAAATAATAAAGGAACAATCCAAAGCACGTATGATTTTTTAACTAAGGAAATTCTTAATTTTGTTTCTCGTCTAATAAGGGGGTGCAACAACGAATTTAACCATGTTCTTTCTCGTTGCTTGCTAAATATTTTTTGTCGTAATTTCTTTCGGTTTAGGGAACCATTAGAGAGTAGTATACTATGACCATAATGAGCAATAATTTTATTTAATATACTAGCATCAGACTGAATTACTTGACGTGCAATAATATCAGCATCTACTAAAGGAACACCTAGCCCAGCAAAAATATTAGCGATAGTACTCTTTCCGCTGCAAATTCCACCAGTAAGAGCGACAATATAAGTCATTTTGCTACCTATAAATTATACCCTACGATATCAAATCGTGAATGTTTCTTATCTTATTATTATTTATAGTAAAAGTAACATTACTTTGTTTTAATTTATTAATTTATAGAATTTACTTTACTAATTACTTAATAATTTTAGTTTTTAATATAGAAAGTTACTTTCTAATATTATATTTCTTTTATACATTACTGTTAGAAGAATTAATCTACATATAAGTGATATTATTTAATACTGTAATCTTATTATAATATATTCAACTAATAAGTTTTATTTAGTTATTTTAACTTTAAAATTCAAGAAACTACCTATCTTTTATTTTCTTAGTAGCCGTTTAATACAAAAAATATTTTTTCTCTTTAGTTAGATATTTATAACTAGATTAGTTAAAGTTAATAATTATTTTACTATTAAATAGTAGTTTTATATAAATTAAATTCTATAATTTAAGTATGAAACAAATAAAATTTAAGAATATAAATTAAATTATCAAAATAACTAAATTATATTTTACTTGTTGGGGATTTTTACTTGGGATAATTAGTTTTAAAATATTATCAATAGTTCTAATTAAATTACTAGCTTATATGAAATTATTATTACCTTATTATTGTTAACAACAATAATATATTATAAAGGTATTAGTATATTTTATACTATAAAATAATTAAAAGGTTGTGTATTACTAGTAGTAATAACTTTAAATATTACATTAGTAGCGTATTTTAATTTTTATTACTTATCCCTAGAATTCCACCTATAAAATGCTAATTAATATTTAGCCTTAGCTTTTAAGGCGTGTAATTACTTATTAAAAATAATAAATAACTATTAATGTTACAGCATAATATAATATTAAGTTTCATAGTACTTGATACTATACGAAAATTTGTCATGCTAAAATTAGCAACTTGAAGTAAATAACAATATTAATAACAGTATTAATATTGTTATAAGAGATAATTTTTAGAAAAGAATATTAGTATTTATTACATTTTAATAACTAAATTATTCTATTATTAACCAATAATTTTATAGCATATACTTATAGCATATATTATACAAATTACTTATAAAAATAAGTAATTTACTATTACTATTGATTAGTATTTATTAATAAATTTAATTACGTTATATAGCACCTCTTATAGTATATATTCTGTTTATCTCATAGTTTTGGTTAATAAAAAATAATTAGGATATTTAAGTGGATATTTAAAGGTTATTAATATATAGTTTTTCTAAACATGGACTAGAAATTGAAAATCTCTCCCCTTTCTTTTATTATATTTATTTATTCAATATCCTTATCATCTTTTTAAAGATACTAAGTTAATATTAATTAAAATATAAAAAATTTCTTTTATAATAAATTTATTACTCTTTATTTTATAAAGTCTCTTTTAAAGTAATTTATACTAACATCTTTATATTGATACTAGTTTCTTAAAAAACTTATTAAGCAACACATCAACAATGTTAGCATATTGCATGACTTATTAATAATATAATACATAGGGTTATACCTTTATCTATAATACTTTTAACTCGATAAATAATTTTGGGATATTAAAATATTTTTATAATAGAAGTTATATAAATTAATTACAAAAAATAAAAATTAAGTTACCCTAATATTATATAAAAATAAATTATTTATATCTATACTACATAATAAGCAATGAAGTACTTAAAGAAATACTACTAACTAAACTAAATAATAATAAAAATTATTAAATTATTTTTATAATATTAATTGAAGTTTATGTGATAATACACAGGATTAATAATAATATTTATTAGTTAAATATATCATTTATTTTAAATCATGATCCTAGTATAGATGATAATTTTTGTATTGCCCAATTTATACTATGTTGATATTCGTTTGGTAATAATGGAGCTAACTTTATTAGTGCACTAGAAAGTCGTTTGGTATTAAGGTCTGTCATATTCAAGTGACCTAATTTACGGCCTACCCTTGCTTCTTTTTCATACCAGTGTAAATGTATTAGTGGTAGTGATAACCATGCATAGTTAATAGGAGTGCCAATTAAATTAATCATAACTGATGGACTATTAACTACTGGTTTTGGTAATGGTAAATTAAGAATTGCTCGCAAATGTAATTCAAATTGACTGATAGATGCTCCGTTCTGTGTCCAATGACCACTATTATGAACACGAGGGGCTAATTCATTAACTAATAAGTTATTACCATCAATAAAACATTCCATTGTCATTACACCAATATAATTTAATTTTTTCATAATCATTGATAACATAGTTTCTGCTTTTTGCTGCAACTTCTTACTTAGTTGAGGAATAGTAACGCTAATGCGTAAAATACCTTCTTTATGTAAATTACTAGTTAATGGATAGAATACTAACCTCTCTTTATTGCTACGAGCACCAATTAATGATACCTCAGCAGAAAAATTTATCCCTTGTTCAATAATAGATTTGCCATAAATATCTAGCGGCAGATGGTATTGTTCACCTTGGTTTAAACGCCACTGACCATGACCGTCGTAACCACCAGTTCGACGTTTAACAATGACAAATTGGTTAAATATAGTAAATATCTTTTTATACTGTTCAGTATTTTCTAAAAATAACCAAGGTGCTGTTGGCAATCCAAGATTATCTAGTAATTCTTTTTGTTTCATGCGATCAGCTAAACATGAAAAGATATCACGATTAATAAATGTTTCTTGCTTAGCTAGTTTTCTAGTTAAAATTGTTTCTGGCCAACATTCAATTTCAGTAGTAATAATGCTTTCCTGGTAAGGTATTGTTTCTAGTTTAGCATCTAAACCAATAGGATAGACTTTAATTCCTAAAGATTCACCAGCCTGACGTAGCATACGTCCTAATTGACCATTACCAAGAACGCAAACTGGTTTCATATATTTTCCCTTAAATTCGCATTATTAAGTACTGCTTTAGTTTGTTTATTACGCCATGAGATAAGGTGTTCTGTTATAGATTTATCATGTAATGCTAAAATTTGTGCCGCTAATAATGCAGCGTTAGCTGCTCCTGTTTTACCAATAGCGAGAGTTCCTACAGGAATACCTCGAGGCATCTGCACAATTGAATAAAGACTATCTATACCGTTTAAGATTGTGCTTGGTAATGGAACACCCAATATTGGCACAAGTGTTTTTGCTGCTAACATACCTGGAAGATGAGCTGCACCACCAGCTCCAGCTATAATTACATGCAAACCTACTTCTTTAGCTTTTTCAGCAAAACTAAATAATCTATCTGGTGTACGATGGGCAGAAATAATTTCAATATAAAATGGAATCTTTAGCTCAGTAAGTAAACTAGCGGAATATTGCATTGTAGACCAGTCATTTTTTGAACCCATAATAATGGCAACTTTAGCCTCAACTGGATAAGCTGAGTTAAGATTAGCTAGCATAAATATAAGGCTCCTATTATTTTTAGAATTTATAAATATACTAGTATTGACTAGAACTAATATATTAAGGATATGTATAAAATTTTTATGTTTATTAATTTTTTATTAAAACTATGCTTGAATATTTAATTACTTCCTAATATTTTATATATAAAGTAAACTTCAATTTTTACCTATTTACTTTTTAATATAGTAAAAAAATTTAAAGTAAACTCTTGATTTTATTATAGAGGAAATGGAATTAATTCAACAGTTTCTGCCGTAACTTTAATCATTGAACCTTGCTCATGCCATGAGCCTAATACCGCTCGATGAGCTACTATCTTTGGTAAGATAGTTGTAGATAAATCATTTTTTGGCAACTCAATGGAGTGAATTGCTGGACGATGGGTATGCCCGTGAATCATCCAATTAACATGATTACGTTGTAATATATCAATAACGGTTTGTTGATTTACGTCCATAATAATTTCTGATTTGTCTGTATTACTTTGTTTGCTATGTTGGCATAATTTTGTAGCAATACTTAAACGTATACTTAAAGGTAACCATAGAAATAACTTCTGAATCAATAAATTATGCATTTTACGACGAAAACGTTGATAGTTAATATCATCAGTACAAAGTGCATCCCCATGTAAAAGTAGAATTTTGCGACCATATAGAGTAATGACCTTTTCTTGTGCTAACAAAATCATTCCACTTTCTTTAGCAAAATTTTTTCCAAGTAAAAAATCACGATTCCCATGAATAAAATAACAAGGAATACCTTGTTGTTGTAAAGATCCGAGCGCACTAGCAACTTGTCGGTAAAGAGGATTAGGATCATCATCACCAATCCAAGCTTCAAAAAAATCACCTAAAATATATAGGCTATCAGCATAAATAGCCTCAGACTGTAAAAAACGCATAAAACCAGCAGTAATCGCCGGTTGTTGAATACTAAGGTGTAAATCTGCAATAAAAAGTGTTTTCATCCTCGTAACAGTAATATGCTAAGCTATTATATTATTAATAATAATGTTTTTTCGGATATATTTTAAATTATATTCTATAATTAATTTTTCACACTCTTAATCTTATTCACTATATTCAGACTTTTAACTACTTTTACAAAATATAGTAGCCCTACTATCAGTATATTCTAAATAGTAATTTATAAATTTTTTATCAGCGTTGCTAATAAAAAATTATTTACTACCTAAATATTGATTATTATGGTAAAAACTACATGATCACTTATTTATTAAATAATAATATGTTATTACGTATTATAGTTATTAATAGAAGTAATGATATTATATAATTACTAATATAGTAATTTACTTTAAGAATATTACTACTTTAGCTTAGTTATTTATAATGATTATATTCACATCCTTTCATATCTTAAATAAAAATATTTTTTAATTTTTTTCTTAAAATCCATTTAAAATATTTTTTTGTAAAATATGTAAATATATGAAAACAATATAGATCTAATAATTTATCTAAGCATGATAAATAGTGTTATTCTCAACTAATATTTTAATGATATTATCATAAATTTTTTCTAATTTTAATCATCTTTTCTTTTAATATTTAATTATTTAAGTTAAGTTTTAGTATTAAATTCTCTTTCTTATCCTTTATTTATAAAACTTACTAATAATATAAATAATTTTTTATATATTACCATTTATATTTACAATTTACTTTAAGTTAAGTCAGCGTTTAAATAGGTATTAAACGTAAATTTTTAGCTTTTAATTTATTAATGTAAATATGTAAATATGCAAATATAAGTTAATTGTTAAAATTACATCAATACATAATCTATTTTAATATAATCTAAGTTATATTATATATTTTATATTATTTATTTTATATGATTAATAGATTATTTTAAGCATTATATAATATTAGCTATTTATAAATTGGCAATAGACTTAATGAAGTAGCAATATAAATAGTAACATTAGCTACACCAAAAATAATAATAAAACTAATTATAATTTTACCACCTGGCACTTTATAACTTATTAACGGAAAACGATGGCGACTAACATAAACCATAAGTGCCGGAACAATTACTGCCCAGATAGTAGCTGCTAAACCAGCAAAACCAATTGCATATAAAAAGCCATTAGGAAATAATAAAGCACCTAACGTAGGTGGCACAAAAGTTAATAGTATAATTTTAACTTTTCCCATCCCATAATTAGCAAGTTTAAAAAAATCAGCTATGTAATCAAACAAACCTAGTGATACTCCTAAAAATGAGCTTGCTAGTGCCATATAGGAAAAAGTATTTAACAACTGTTTTGTAACTATGCTACTAGAAACAATATCTATTCTCTTAAGTAAACTACTAATATTACCTCCTTCAAGGATAATTTGCTTAAAGGTTTCACGAGCTATATTACCTTGAATTACACACTGCCATAAAATATAAATTATTAAAGCAATTAGTGTACCGTAAAATAAGCTAAACACTACTGCTTGACTATTTTTTCTATAGTATTTTACTAATCTAGGGATATTGCCATGATAACCAAAAGAGGTTAATAAGTAAGGTAAAGTAGCCAGTGCATATGGTAAATAGCTAGCGCTATGATTACTTTGATTTAAAAGTATTCTAATTTTAATGTTAATGAACATATGACTAATTGATAAAATAAAACTAATTAACATCCCAATGATTAAAATTCTACTTAAATAGTTAACTGTACAAGTAGGTAATAAAATAATAAAAGCTATAATCAAGGCAAAAATAAAACTAACTTCTGTATAATTAATACTTACTAGTTTACTAAACATACTAGTAATAATTGAACCGCTCGTAGAGATATAAGCATACATTAAAATATATAGTACAAAAGTAATAGATAACCCATTAATTAAGCTCCATGTATTACCTAATAGATCTTTTACCATAGTATGAAAACTAGTGCTTATTGGGTAGTTAAGATTTACTTCTAGAATCATTAAACCGGAGATAAACATACATACCCAAGTGTAAATTAGTAATAGTATAGAGCCGCTAAACCATATACCTGAGGTAATAATAGGAATAGAAAACATGCCAATGCCAATAGTAGTACTAATGACAATTATTACACCGCTAAAAACAGATGGCTGTAATGAAGACGATGGTAACATTATTAACATATGCAATTCCTAAACGCTATTTTATAATGATTTTATTTTAGATCAACTTTAGTAAAAATTAAACTTTTATACTATCTATATATTCTATAAATAATAGTTCTATATAATCTAATATTTTCTTAGAAACTCAAGGTTTGTAAATAATAGATATTTTAAGTACGACTTAAATTTTTAAGTACTTTCTTTATTTAGATTTATTTACTTTATTAAATATTTTTATTATTTTTAATATATATTTATTTGTACTAATTAAAGTAATAGGTTTTTCTTTTTTAACATATTTATTATTTTATATTATACATAACTCTTTATTTAAGAGGTTGTTAACAATACTATAATAATCAGTATTAATTTTTAAAGAAGTCTATCCTCTCTAAAATACAACTATAAAGAAAGAAAATTAGTGATTTTATTTAAACATTAATAAATTATCAAAAATAGGTGAAAAGTTGTATCATAAGATAAATTTTATATTAGTAAATATGATGGATCTAAATAAATTTTTAATTAATATATTAAATTTTTAATTATAGGATAAAAAATTGAAAAAAATAGCAATTTTAGGTGGTTCTGGTTTTATTGGTTCTCACTTAAGTCAATATCTAAATAAAATGAATATTGATTTTATTATTCTTGATAAAATTCAAAGCATTCAATTTCCTAAAAAATGGCAATTTGCTGATGTTACCCGACCATTAGAATTGCATAAAACATTATCAGCAGTTGATGTTATTATTAATTTAGCTGCAGAACACCAAGATAATATTGAACCAAAAAGTTTGTATTATGATGTTAATGTTCAAGGTGCTAAAAATATTTGTGCAGTAGCTGAATATTTAAATATTAAGTATATTATTTTTACTTCTTCTGTTGCTATTTATGGTTTTATAGAACATGAAACTGCTGAGGATGGTGCTTATCAACCATTTAATAATTATGGTAAATCAAAATTAGCGGCTGAGCAGGTTTATGATAAGTGGGTCGCAAAAAATGCAAACAGAACATTAGTTATAATACGTCCTACTGTTGTTTTTGGAAAAAATAATCGTGGTAATGTTTATAATTTATTTAAGCAGATTGTTTTTGGTAAATTTTTTATGATAGGAACAGGTAATAATAAAAAATCAATGGCATATATTGATAATATTACTGCGTTTTTGCATTATGTAACTATGTTACCTATTAATCGATATGTATTTAATTATGTCGATAAACCTGATTTTACTATGAATGAATTAACTCAAATCATTTATTATACATTAAATAAAAAAAGAAATAATTTTCACATACCTTATATTATTGGGTTGTTTATAGGTTATTGCTTTGATTTATTAACTAAGATAACAGGAAAGAAATATCCTATTAGTTATATTCGAATTAAAAAATTTTGCGCATGTACACAATTTAAATCTAATAATATTAAACAGTATAATTTTAAAGCACCAGTATCATTAAAAGAGGGAATTATTAAAACTATACATAGTGAATTTATAAAATAAATATAAGTTTTTATAGACTGTAATACTATTAATAGTAATTTAACTTTATAAAAATAAACTCTAATAAAAAAAACTATGATATATACAAAATAGTAATTAATTTTGGTATAGAAAGCATAAATTTAATCTAATAGTTAAATAAATTGCTTAATAAGTAATAAGTATAATACTAAATAGATATGATAGCATTATATATTTTTACTTATTTCCTAGGTTTAAAATTCTATTAAATATAAATTAGATTAAGTCAAAGTACTTTGCAAAAATTAATATGTAATATCATTTTTCTATTTTTCTTATAACTTAATTTAAATATAATTATTATAAATAAAAATTAAATGCGTATACATATAACGTATTATGCTAAACTATATAATAAAATAGAATTTAACTATAATATAGTACGCACAATAGGATATACAATAAGATATACAATAAGATATACAATAAGAATTTATATTAGAGTATAAATAAGCTAAATTTATAGATTACTAAATAATTTTTATTAAATAGCATAATTGTTTTCAATATATTTTTAATAAACTACTTGATCAAAATAGTAATTATAAAAATTTTAAGCAAGTCATTAGACTATATATCCTTCATATTTAAATTACTATAACTTTAGTTATACGTACTAATCTAGGTTATGTGTTCTAATATATTTGAGAACTAGATTAATTACTACTTTACTATAACTCTAGATTTATTAGATATATACTGTCCTATTTACAATTTTAAAAATAATATGATGACAAAATTATCTTGTTTTAAAGCTTATGATATTCGTGGACAGTTAGGTGAAGAATTAAATGAAGATATTGCTTACCGTATTGGTCGTGCTTATGCTGAATTTATTAAACCTAAAGTAGTAGTTGTTGGAAATGATGTTCGTTTGACCAGTAAAAGTCTTAAACTAGCTCTGAGTAGTGGTTTACGGGATGCTGGAGTTAATGTTTTAGATATAGGTCTTGCAGGCACTGAAGAAATTTATTTTGCTACTTTCCATCTTGCAATAGATGGTGGTATTGCGGTAACTGCTAGCCATAATCCTATTAATTATAATGGTATGAAATTAGTAGGTGCAGGAGCTCGTCCTATTAGTAGTAATACTGGTTTATTAGATATTGAACGCTTAGTAAAATTAAATAAATTTTCATCTATTAATTCAATAAACATGGGAAGTTATCGACAGATTTCTATCCTTGATGCTTATATTGATCACTTAATGAGTTATCTTAATCCAGCTCACCTTAAAACCTTAAAATTAGTGATTAATAGTGGTAATGGAGCTGCAGGCCATGTAATTGATGCTTTAGAAAATAGATTTAAGCAATTAAAAATACCTATTACCCTAATTAAAATTCACCATCAACCTGATGGAACTTTCCCTAATGGAATTCCCAATCCACAATTACCAGAATGTCGACAAGATACTAGCAATATAGTACTAGCCCATGGCGCAGATATTGGCATTGCTTTTGATAGTGATTTTGATCGTTGTTTTCTATTTAACCATAGAGGTGAGTTTATTGAAGGATATTATATTGTTGGTTTACTAGCAGAAGTTTTCTTAAAAAAAGAACCCGGTGCTAAGATTGTTTATGATCCACGTTTAAATTGGAATACTATAGAATTAGTTAGGGCCATAGGAGGACAGCCTATAATATCTAAATCAGGTCATGCTTTTATTAAACAGTGTATGCGTAAAGAAAATGCGATCTATGGTGGAGAGATGAGTGCTCATCACTATTTTCGTGATTTTTCTTACTGTGATTCTGGCATGATCCCTTGGTTACTAGTAATAGAATTATTATGTGTTAAAAATAAAACACTTGAACAAGTTATTAAACATCGTATAGCAACTTATCCTATTTCAGGAGAAATTAATTTTAAATTAGTTAACCCTACTATAGCAATGGAATACATCCGTACAGCATATCAGCAGTATGCACTTTATTCTGATGAAATTGATGGTATTAATTTAGAATTTACCGATTGGCGTTTTAATTTACGCAGTTCAAATACCGAACCTGTTGTACGACTCAATGTAGAATCTCGTGCTAATAAAACACTGTTAAATAAAAAAACAAATGAAATATTAGAATTACTAAGACGAATACATTAATCTAATTTTATATTAAATAACAATTAAAAGAGACTAAAATGGTTATTTTAGTTACAGGTGGTACTGGTTATATTGGGTCACATACTGTTTTAAAATTATTAGAACGTGGTGATAATGTAGTTATTATTGATAATTTATCTAATTCATCTGCTGAATCATTATCGCGAATTTTAACTATTACTGGATGTACAGTAACGTTTTATCACGTTGATATTCTAGATAGGAATAGTTTAAAAAATATTTTTTCTCACCATACAATTGATGTTGTTATGCATTTTGCTGGATTAAAATCAGTAGCAGAATCTATTAGCCATCCTATTAAGTATTATCAAAATAACGTAATAGGTTCACTAATTCTACTTAAAGAAATGATTGCTGCAGGAGTAAAAAAATTTATTTTTAGTTCTTCTGCTACTGTTTATGGTAAGCCAAAATCAGTGCCACTAACTGAAAATGCACAAATAGGCATAACAAGTAATCCTTATGGTACATCTAAATTCATGGTAGAACAATTACTTAAAGATTTTTCTTATACTCAATCTGATTATTCGATTATTATATTACGTTATTTTAACCCACTTGGTGCTCATGTTTCTGGTTTAATTGGTGAAGACCCTCGTGGAATACCTAATAATCTTTTACCCTATATTACTCAAGTAGCAACAGGTAAACTTACTAGATTATTAGTATATGGTAATGATTATTCTACTAGAGATGGAACAGGAATCCGTGATTATATTCATGTAATGGATCTTGCTGAAGGTCATCTTAGTGCTTTAGATTATATTACTCAAAACGATACTACTAAAAATCTTAGCTTTAAAGTATATAATTTAGGTACTGGTATTGGAGTTTCTGTTTTTGAAATGATACATACATTTGAAACTATCTCTGGAAAAAAAATTCCTTATGATATTGTTGCTCGTCGCCCTGGAGATATTGCTGAATGTTGGTCAGATACTAAGTTAGCTTATAGAGAATTAGGTTGGCAAGCAAAAAAAAGTTTAGATGACATGATTAGTGATACATGGCGATGGCAGCAAAAAAATCCCCATGGCTATAATAAGTAATAAATCTTTAGTGAAACATAATTAATTAATAATATGGATATCTATTAATGAATAAAGAAATTAAACATAATCAAAGTACTGATATAGAATCAAATAATTATAATTTTTCAACTCTGTCATCATCAAGAGATGAAATTGATTTATTTGATCTTTTTTTAATTATTTTTAAATCTAAAAAAATTATTTTATTAGTAACTTTATTATTCGCTATTATTACAGCTGGAGTTTGTTATTTATTGCCACAAAAATGGACTAGTACAGCAATTATTACCTATGCTACTGATCGACAGTTACAAGTATTAGATAAATTATCTATTGAACTTATGATATTAGGTATCAATATAGGTATTGATTCAAATTATTTACTAGAAATTTTTAAACAAAATTTTGAATCTACTGATTTACGTGAAAAATATTTAATTAACTCTGATTATTTTAAATCAAAAATAAAAAAGAATCCAATAAATAAAATTGAACAACGTATATTAATTGAAAATATCGTAAATAATAATATTCTTTCTAGATCATTTTTAGATAAAAAAGATAAGGATAATAAGCATTATAATTTTTATATCATATCTTATAGTGCTGAAACGCCACAGGACGCTTGTAATTTATTACAAGGATATATTAATTATATTAACTCTGTTGTTAATCAAAATATAGAAATAAAAATTAAACGGGCAGTAGATATAGCAAAATTAAATACAGATAAACAATATAAGTTTGATCTATTAAAAGCTAAAAATAATTTGAATGTTAATATTGAGAAATTAAAAATTGCAATTTCAATTGCTGATGTGGCTGGAGTAAAAAAACCAATAAATGGTAGTAATGTATTTAATGATGACGATACTTTTCCTATTACTATCGGTTCTTATGCTCTCAACAAAAAATTAGAAGCATTACAAGCTATTAGTGATATCACCACTATTAATGCTGATCTTTTAAATTATAAATTACACTTGAATCAATTAAACATATTAACTATTCCTAAACTAGTTGTAATGCCTTTCCAATATTTACAACAAGCCTCTGGTTCAATAAAAAAAAATTCATCAAAAAGTACTTTTATTATTCTTCTTAGTATATTAATGGGATTATTTTGTTCAGTAGGTTATGTTTTAAGTCAGCATATTATTACTAAACGAAAAATTAGTTAATTAAATAATTTATTTCTTTTTTATTATACATTCTAGATAATAGAATAAATTTATTTAAATTATATGCTAATCAATTTTGAGTTATGGCAAAATAGCAATATAAGTAATATTATTTAATCTATTAATAATAAATAAGTGGTTTAATAAATAATTATGTTAGTCTCATTGTATTTAATTATATAACTAACATGTCTATATTTTAGTATTAGTTTTTTATAATATTTGATGATAAGTATCTCATTTATATATCTTATAAATTAAATTTCTCTTTCTTGCTTCAGAAATAATTATTTTTATCTTCTTTATTTTTCGTTCTTAAATAAGATTTCATGGATTAATTTTTTTCTTTCAATTATTTAGTTAATTTAGCACAAAAAAAACCGTCCCCTCCTTCAGGATGAGGTAAATATTGTTTACCAAAGGTGTCTGTTGTTTCAGTTTTTATAAATTGCGCATCTGGATGACGTTGCAAAAATGATATAATTTGCTGTTGATTTTCTTCTGGTAAAATAGAACAGGTAACATAGAGCATTAACCCTCCTTTTTTTAATTTTGGCCAGATAGCATCCATAATCTCTGCCTGTAATCGTGTAAGCTTAACAATATCATTATCTCGACGTAGCCATTTTATATCAGGATGACGACGAATCACGCCAGTAGCAGAACAAGGTGCATCAAATAATATCCGATCAAATATTTGATTACCACACCACGCCTTAGGATTGCGACCATCGCCTATTTTAATTGTAGCTTGTAATTGCAGACGTTGTAGATTTTCTTTAATACACTGTAATCGTTGTTTATTAATATCAATAGCTAATACTTGAGAATTAGGTGCTACTTCAAGAATATGAGTAGTTTTTCCTCCTGGCGCCGCACATAAATCAAGAATTTTCTCACCATTTTGTGGATCAAGCAAGTAAACACACCCTTGTGCTGAGATATCTTGAATAGTAATCCAGCCAAGTGTAAAACCAGGTAGTTTATTAACTGAGCAAGGTGCTATTAAACGAATTGCATCCTTATAGGATGGATGAGCGTATGCCTTAATTCCTACCTGTTGTAATAGTGCTAAATATTTACAACGAGATTGATGAAGCCTGTTTACTCGTAGCCACATGGGTGGTTTTTGATTATTTGCTATTAGGATTTGTTGCCATTGATGTGGATAAGCTAGTTGAATACGGGTTAATAACCAGTTAGGATGTAAATAATAAATCTCATCTTTATTTATTTCTTCTATTTGTTTTAATAATTTAATCTGTTTACGTTGAAATTGACGCAATACACCATTGATTAATTTTTTTAATTTTGGTTGTTTTAGTGTATTTACGGCAGAAACTGTTTCAAATAATGCTGCATGCGCAGGGATTCTTGTATAAATTAACTGATAGATACCAATCATTAGCAAATAATGAAATACACGCTGCTTACCTATCATTGGATGTATCATTAATTGTTGAATATAATATTCAAGTTTAGGTAAAATACGTAATGTACCATAACATAACTCTTGCAATAATGCACGATCTTTAACAGAGATATTTTGTTGTAAGTCTAGCAGTATAGTATTTAATGACTTCCCATGATCTAATACCTGACTAATTACATTAGCAGCAATACTACGCAGATTATAAGTATTTTTCATAGTTAAAAAAATTATTATTCAAGTTGATTTCCAATAGAAAACCATTCACGTCGAGAATTTAGGAAATTAGCAGCGGACATTACTTTTTTTCCTGCAGGTTGTAGTTGTGTAATATTAAGCACACCATTAGTAGTTATAATCTGAATGCCATTGCTATTAGCATTAATAACTGTACCATAATGGAGATTTAGTTGATTTATTTCAGGTAGTACTTCTGCTTTCCAAACCTTTATACGTTGTTGATTAATAGTAAAGTAACTAACAGGCCATGGATTAAATGCGCGAATACAACGTTCTAACTGGGAAGCAGAAAGTGACCAGTTAAGTTTAGCCTCTTCTTTGCTAAGTTTTGCTGCATAAGTAACCTGTCTTTCATCTTGTTTTTCTCCCTGTATGTTATTGTTAAACTGTTTAAGTATATTTAGTAATCCAATTGATCCTAATTTTGCTAGTTTAAGATATAAAGTAGCACTATTATCATTAGGTTGTATACTACAGGTAACCTTATATAACATGTTACCAGTATCTAGTCCAGTATCCATACGTATAATAGTAATACCACTTTCTTTATCACCAGCCCATAATGCACGCTGAATTGGAGCAGCACCACGCCAACGTGGTAATAATGAGCCGTGGACATTAATGCAACCTAAACGTGGCATAGTTAGTATTGCTGGTGGTAAAATTATACCATAAGCAACTACTACTATAATATCAACCTGCCAACGAGCAACAAGATCAGAAATTAATTGCTGATCCTCTTTTAGGTGTAGTGATTTTAGTTGATATAAAGCAATATTATACTGTTGTGCTAATACTTTTACAGGACTAGGTGTTAATCTATTTCCTCTACCAGCTAACCGATCAGGCTGAGTAAGTACACTAATAATTTGGTGCTTGGATCCTAGTAATGCACTAAGGTGATACGCTGCAAAATTAGGCGTTCCTGCAAAAATAATTTTTAAGGAATTACACACTTAAATCTCCTAAATAAAACTTTTATTTACTTCGTGCTTTAAACTTTGCAATTTTATCTAATCTCTGACGAATACGCTGACGTTTAAGTGGTGATAAATAATCAATAAATAATTTACCTATTAGGTGATCTATCTCATGTTGAATGCAAATAGCTAATAAACCATGAGCTTCGAGATAAAATAACTCACCTTTAATATCTAACGCCTTAATCATTACCTTTTCAGCACGAGGTATAAGTGCGTATTGCCCAGGAATAGATAGACACCCTTCTTCAATACTAGTCTCACCACTAGTATGTAGTAACTTAGGATTAATTAAAACCCAAGATTGATTAGATGGTTTTATTACGTCATTTTCATAATGATCACTAATAATATTAATCGTAATAATCTGTTGGTGTATATTAACTTGTGTTGCTGCTAAACCAATGCCTTTTTTATTATGCATAGTTTCAAACATATCATGCACAATACGCTGAATCCTATCATTTACTTTTTTAACTGGCTCTGCAATTATACGTAGTCGCTTGTCTGGAAAACGTAATATTTCTAATACTGACATAAATATTTAGATCTATACATGAAAAATGAAGGTATTTATTTATTATTTTAAATATTTTTATATTTAATTTCTAAATACTTTTATATTTAATTAATATTATCACTTATTAGGCTTTTCAGAACCTAAAATTATACAAGAATATTAGTAAAGATTTATGTATAAAGGATATATGAAATATAAAATAATAAAAGTGCTTAAAAAAGAAATTTCTTTGCTAGTTAGTATTTACATAATATATATAAAAAATATAAATAACTTTAATAAAAGGATAGGTATAAAAAAATAAACTAAAAATTAAAATTATAGTAAAAAGATTGCTATTAATAATCCTTAAGTGTATACGATAATATCGTATTTATTTTTTTGTTAGTTAAAGTTATAAGATAAATAAGATATTATAAAATAATTAAATAAATATAAAATACACTAAAGCATCCTGCTTCTATATTATTTAGATATAAAGTTTTATAATAGAAACTATATAAATTACTATGAAAATAAACTTAATCTATTGATTAATTAATATTTTTTAATAAAAATAATTATATAATGTAATGTTTATTATATTATTTTAGTTATCAATTACTATATAGTTTGTCAATACTTTTTGGACTATAATTTATATTAGCATTAATATTAAAATAATTAAAAAACTTAATTATTAGATTTAGTATTCTTAAATTTTACTACTAATTGTATTAAATAGATATAGGTAAAAATATAATAGGTATAGATAAACTTATATAATATAATTAAAATTTTTATGTTTAATACGAAACTAATATTTTTATATATTATATTAGATTTTTATCTATTAACTTAGTTTACTTGCTAATAGTGTTTAAAAAATTAAATTAAATTTTTATTATGTAAACTTACTATTACTATTAATATAACTTTAAACTTAAATATAGTTTTATTAGATGCTATCTAAACTACTAACTAAATAAAATATTATTTTTAATAAGATTTTGTTTTTGTATAAAAAGATAATATTAATATAATAGGGCATAAGTATCTTTCTAAGAGAGTATTTATAATAGTTAAGTGCGTAAACCATAACCACGATTAATCAAATACCAAATAAAAGTATAAAGTATAGTAATAAAAATAACTAATACCGCAATAGTAATATTAAGTGACATTTCAGCAATACCAAGGAAACTATAATGAAAACCATTAATTATATATATAATTGGATCTAGTTTAGAAATTACTTGCCAGAAAGGTGGTAATAATATTAATGAATAGAAGACGCCCCCTAAATAAGTTAGTGGGGTAATAACAAAAGTACGCATTAAGCTAATATCATCAAAAGTTTTAGCAAATACAGCATTTAATAAACCACCTAGAGAAAATAAAATTGTGGTTAATAGTGAAGTTAAAACTAATATTAGCCAGGAATATACTTGTAATGGCACAAAAAATAAAGAGATTAGTGTTACTAATATACCAACAATAATGCCACGTATTATTCCTCCTCCAATATAACCAATAATAATGATACATGTTGGCACAGGTGCTATAAGAAGTTCTTCAATATTGCGTTGATATTTATCATTAAAGAATGATGCGGCAACATTTGCATAAGCATTTGTAATAACTGCCATCATAATTAACCCTGGTACAATAAATTGCATGTAATTAACACCACCCATTTTACCAATCCTTGGACCAATTAGACTGCCGAAAATAATAAAATAAAGTAATGTAGTAATAATCGGCGGTATAAGTGTTTGAATCCAGATACGACTAAAACGCGTAATTTCTTTAATCCAAATACTTTGTAATGCAATCCAATATAAGTGAATCATATTGTTTCTCCTATTTCTTTTATTTATCAGAATTATTAAGTAAGTTAACGAATAGTTGTTCTAAGCGGTTTGTTTTATTACGCATACTTTGTATCTGAATACCTTGCAAGTTAAGTTGACTAAATAAACTATTTAATCCTTGTTCACGTTCAACATTAACTTCTAATGTAGAAGCATCCTGTAAATAAAAGTGATAACCTACTAATTTTGGTAGTGGACTTTTAGGTGCTAAATCAAAAATAAATGTTTCTGATTTTAATTTATTTAATAATTTCTTTACTGAAGTATTTTCTACTAATTTTCCATCTTGGATAATACCAATATTACGGCACAGTATTTCTGCTTCTTCTAAATAATGCGTTGTCAAGATAATAGTTGTTCCTTTATCATTAAGTTCTTTTAGAAAGCTCCATATAGTACGTCGTAATTCAATATCTACTCCAGCAGTTGGTTCATCTAAGATTAATAACTTAGGTTTGTGTATGAGTGCACGAGCAATCATTAAACGACGTTTCATTCCGCCTGATAAATAGATAGCACGTTCATTACGTTTTTGCCAAAGATCTAGATATCTAAGATATTTTACTGCTCTTATTTTAGCTTGTTTTCGAGTTACACCATAATAACCGGCTTGAGTCATAATAATTTGTAGCACAGTTTCAAATGGATTAAAATTAAACTCCTGTGGTACTAATCCAAGTTGATATTTAGCATAAACAGGATTTTTATCAATATCATAGCCAAATACTTGTATTTTACCTGTTGTTTTATTAATTAGAGAACTAATTATACCAATAGTTGTAGATTTACCAGCTCCGTTTGGGCCAAGTAAAGCATAAAAATCTCCTGCTGTAACTTGTAAATTTATACCTTGTAGTGCTTGTACTTCTCCTGAGTATATTTTTGTAAGTTGGGATAGTTCTAGTGCGTAAATCATAAAAAGACCTTATTTAATAAATATTTATTGTCTTTTAACTATGTTACAATAGGGGTTTTATAGCTTGATTTAAATCAAGCTATAAAACCCCTATTGTAAAATTTAATCTTGAGAAATAAGTATAGAGGAAATAAGTAGGACAGTATTAAAATACTAACTCAATTTTTAATATTGCATCTTAAATATTCTAGTGCTTATAAAATATATATTATTTATAATAATAAACATTACTTTGTAATACTTTAGATATCTAGTCTTAGACTATTCTAAATATGGAAAATTAGGTATGAAAAATATTATTATTAACATTAATAATTAAAAGTATTAATAATTAATACTATCTCTTAAAGAGATCTAATAAATTATTACATACTCTAATTACTAAAACGTAAATTATAGAGTTTATACTAAAGTTTTATAATAAAATTTATTATACTTTAATGTATAATAAATATTCTGAATACCTTTACTAGATGTTAAGTACTCTATAATAATAAACGTTAGAATAGTTTTCTATACTAAGTAATAACACTACTATATTATTTAGTAGTAATTTTATTAGATACTAAGTAATATTTAATTAATTTAACTTACTACTTAAGATTAGTATTTCTTATGCTAAATTATATCATGTTTATATATACTAGAGTTTATTTTCTTTAATGACTAATAGATATTAACTAAATTTTTTTATTTTCTAGTATTTTTATTACTTTATATTTTATAAAACTCTTTATTTATAAGACTTTTACTAATTATCTTATATAAAAACTAGTCTCCAATAAAGCTATTATATTTAATAATATTATTTACGATACACTGTAAAATTAACTCTAATCTATATTAAAAGATTTAAATCAATGTTAAGCACTGCAATTCAACAACATATTTCTCGTAGAAGAACGTTCGCTATAATTTCACACCCTGATGCAGGAAAAACTACTATTACTGAAAAGATGTTATTATTTGGACAAGTAATCCAGACCGCAGGCGCAGTAAAAGGACGAGGTTCTAGTAATTATGCTAAATCTGATTGGATGGAAATGGAAAAACAACGTGGTATTTCAATTACAACCTCAGTAATACAATTTTCTTATCGTAATTATTTATTAAATTTACTTGATACACCTGGACATAAAGATTTTTCTGAAGATACCTACCGTACATTAACTGCTGTCGATTGTTGTTTAATGGTAATTGATGCAGTTAAAGGAGTTGAAGATCGCACCCGTAAGTTAATAGAAGTAACTCGATTACATAATACGCCAATTTTAACCTTTATAAATAAATTAGATCTGGATACCCAGGATATTATAGAAATATTAGATGAAATTGAACAAAAACTAAATATTGCTTGTGTACCAATTACCTGGCCTATTGGATGCGGTAAGTTATTTAAAGGCATTTATCATCTTTATAAAGATGAAATTTATCTATATCAGAAAGGTCAAGGTCATACTATTCAGCAAGTACATCTTATAAAAGGATTATATAATCCAGAATTAGATGCAATAACAGGAGCTGATTTATCAGATCAGTTACGTACAGAAGTAAGTCTTGTACAGGAAGCATTATCTAGATTTTCTCATTCTAATTTTTTATCAGGTAGTCTAACACCAGTATTTTTTGGTACGGCTCTAGGTAATTTTGGTATTAATCATATATTGGATGGACTTATTACCTGGGCGCCTGCACCCATGCCACGTCAAACTAATATAAGACAAGTCTTTGCTACTGAAGAAAAATTTACTGGTTTTATATTTAAAATTCAAGCTAATATGGACCCTAAACACCGAGATCGTGTAGCTTTTATGCGCATCGTTTCTGGTTATTATAAAAAAGGGATAAAACTATATCATGTACGTATTAAAAAAGAAGTGATAATTTCCGAAGCACTTAATTTTATAGCAGACAATCGTACTCAGGTTAAAGAAGCGTTCGCAGGTGATATTATTGGAATACATAATTATGGTATTATCCAGATTGGTGATACTTTTACTCAAGGTGAAGAAATAAAATTTACTGGTATTCCGAATTTTGCTCCTGAACTATTTCGTCGTATTAGGTTACGTGATTCACTTAAACAAAAACAACTTTTAAAAGGTTTAATACAGCTTTCAGAAGAAGGTGCAGTACAAATATTTCGTCCTATTATGAATAATGATTTGATAATCGGTGTAATGGGATTGCTACAATTTGATGTAGTTGCTACGCGACTAAAAAATGAATATAAAGTTGAAGCAGCATATGAATCAATCAATATTGCTACTGCTCGTTGGATAGAGTGTAATAACATAAAAAAATTTGCAGAATTTAAATATAAGAATGAACAGAATTTAGCTTGGGACAAAAGGGGTAATCTCAGTTATATCGCACCAACAATGATTAATCTTGACCTTATGCAAAAGCGTTACCCAGAAATAATATTCTCTAAAATACATGAAAATTAATAATAATTAATTAAGATTAAATACTGATAGATTTTTATAAATCTTAAATATTTATACCAATAAATATATATTTATAAAATTTTTAATTATCTAATGTATACCTGTACTATAGAATTATTATAAGGAGTTTAATTTTACAATAATCACTATATAGTTTTATATTACTACAATTAGATTATATCTTAATTTAAACTATTATCTATTTTAGTAATAATCTAATATAATTTTAGATTATTTAATTATACTAATAGTATTTTTACTTAACACATACTAAGTAAATAACTTATTATTAAGTTATCTTTTAGTATTAAAGAATCTACTTTATTTTTTAAGTAACATTAAGTTTAAATAAATTTTACTAGTCCTAAGTAATCTATATCTATTACTATTTTAATTATAAGATATATTTATACATAAAGCCCTTGAGTAATCTAAAATTATAATATCTTTTATTAATAAAAGTTACGTACAAAATAATATAATAGTATTATCTTTCTAATTTTCTATAACTTTATTTAAATTAAGTTATAGATTTATATTATCTTTTATTTTAAAATATAATAAAATAATAGCACTTCATTAGAAAAAATTCTAAAAAATAGTTTTAATAAATTAATAAAGATTAGTCTATTTATATTAAAAATAATATAAACTTATTATATAAATTAGCTATAAAAAATTAAGAAAAATAACAAGTTAAAGCAAATATTAAAAATAACTTTAAGATTTAACAATTCTCTAATAAAGTAGACGCAGCTTCACTTGCTTTTTTATTACAGTATAATATTTGATAAATTTGTTTTATAATTGGCATATTGACAGCATAACGGTTTGCTAAAGTTGATACTTCCTGAGTATTACGATATCCTTCAACTAACTGATTAATTTTTTTTTGTGCTTGTTGTATGCTACAACCTTGGCCAATTTCAATACCAAAACGACGGTTACGGGATTGATTATCTGTACAAGTAAGAACTAAATCACCTAATCCAGACATGCCCATAAATGTAGCCGCATCAGCTCCTAAAGCAGTACCTAAATGAATCATTTCAGTTAAGCCTCTAGTAATTAAAGCAGCACGGGCATTAGCTCCAAAACCAAGACCATCAGATATACCTACACCAATAGCTATAACATTTTTTACTACACCACCAAGTTGTACTCCAATAATATCGGTACTACTATATACAAGTAAACTTTTCTCGCAATAAAATAATCGCTCTAAATCTTGGCGAAAACTATTATCTTTAGAAGCTAATGTAATAGCTGTTGGTAGTCCAGCAGCTAGCTCTTTCGCAAAAGTAGGGCCAGAAATAATTGCCAAAGGCACAAATTTACCAACAACCTCCTGCGCTACTTGCTGTAATAAATATCCCCTTTCATTTTCTAATCCTTTGCTTGCCCATACAATACGTGTATTAACATGTAAGTGTGGTTGTAATTGTTTTAGCACATTTTTAAAACAGTGACTGGGAACTACAACTAATATATCACGACTACCATTAAGCGCCTGAGATAAATTACTTTCTAGTAACAAATTTTCAGGAAAAAAAACATTAGGTAATAAAGCATGATTATAACGAACACGCTGTAATTCCTGAATATGTGAGGCATTACGTCCCCATAATACCACCTTATGACCATTACGTGCTAAAACTATCGCTAATGCAGTGCCATAAGATCCAGCACCAATAACCGTCATTGAAATATTATTCTTATTCATTAAGTATCCTGATAAAATTTAGCATTTTAATCTTTAGCTTTATTTTTGCTTTTTATGCCAAGAAATCTATATAAAATATTAAAGTTAACTAGCGCTAAATAGAGTAGATAAAGGTTACACAAGTAATCAAATTCATAATGTACTTATATGCATAAGGAAACACTATGTTTAAATAATAAACATACAAATAAAGTTCTAGCAACTTAGTAGTTACTTCACTAAAAGGATACCCATTACTTGACTTTACAGATAAAAATAATTTTTACATCTTTCTTTTATTAGTTTTTATTTTTCTTATTTATATTATTATTTATTTTTATTATTTTACCTAAATTTAGAGACTTTATTATCATGCATAACACTACTCTAAATACTTATTTTCTAATATAATGTTTTATCTGATAATAATAATTTTATGTAATATGTATCAAGTTCAATACTTACTATTAGTAACTACTATTACTGAAAAATCTACGTTGTATGAAAGATTTTGAAAAAAATATTTTCAATATAAATACATTAAATATAGAATACTATATCTATCTTACTTTATGCTAATATTTATACAAATACCTTTAATTAAATATTTCAAAGGATAGTAATTATATTAATATACTACTATTATCTTATTGTAATAATAATGCAAATTTCATCTATTTTCTATTTATCTTATTTTTTTGATTTAAGACATACTAAAGGTAAGTTTTCTCTATTCCAACCTGATATTCCTTCTTTTAAGATAAAAATACGTTTAAAACCTACCTTATATAAATCATTAGTTATATAATTAGATACCATACCAGTAGCACAAATTATAATAATAGGATGTGCTTTATTCTTTTTTAACCCAGTTAAATTACCATTTTTTATATCGCTTGGGTTTATATTAATTGAATTAACAATATGACCTTTACAATAATCTTCATGATTACGTGTATCAATTACAGTAGCATTTTCTTTATTAATCAGTCGAATTGTTTCATTATGAGTAATTTCTTTAGTATTAGAAAAATAACTTTTAAACATAAAAATAATTATACTACCCAGTAGTATTATCCAAACTAAACTTAAAATAGGATGACGATTAATAAATTGTATTATTTCCTGTAACATTAAAGTAAAAACTCCATTAACCAAAAACAATAAATTTTTTTTGTAAAACTATTATTTATTATATACCATTAATATATATTTTAAACTCAATGATATATAAGCATATAAAGACTATATAAGTATTACATAATATATAATTCACAACATGTAATAGATTATATAAAAGATTTAATATTTAAAATGTAGAATTTAAGATTATAAAGTACGTCACATACTGCAGTAAAGACAGCCAGCAAGTCAGCATTAATACAAAAAAACTAAGAGAAAACTTGTTAAAATACGCTCTATTTAACAAGATATTATCTTAAATTACTTAAAACTCTTATTTATCTGATTTCCATATTATAAATTACTACAATTAGATTAAGTTTTAAATAAAATTATTTTTACCTATTCAATGATAATTTAATATAAATTTAAATTATTTAATCACGTAATAAATTACTTGTTAATTAATATTTTATTAATATGTAATTATTAAAAAATAATAAATCCTAACATTAATAATTACATTTTTATACTTAGAATAATCTAATACCTAGTATCTAAAATATATTAAAGAGGTAGTCATTGTTATGAGTAACATAAACTCTATAAATGTTAAAATATTTAAGATGTAGCACTAAAAATTAAGATAATATTTTAATATCTTACTACTTATTTCTCAGATCTAAAATCTATTAAATATAAATAAGATCAGTAAAACACTTTATAAAAATTGATAATGTAATGTTATCTTTTTATTTTTAATAATTTTATTTAAATAAAATTATAGGGGTATTATTATAGTTTAATAAGAACTTTTTTGATTAGTAAAAATAACATCATGATTTATTTAATAATGTTAGTTTAACTTCTTCTAAAGTATTAGTAAATTGTATTACTATCTTAATTTTTAGGTAGATATAAAATAATATTTATTATAGATAATTAATAATAAAAGTTTACCACGATATTAATAACTAATTAAAGCTTAAAAGTAATGCACTATTGATAGGTATAGCCATAAATATAGGCATTAGGTGTATTAATGTTTATTATTAGCATATAAATTATTAGGTTAAGTAATTTTATTTATATTTTCTTTTCTTTGAAAATGTGTTAAAATACTTATTAGTTATTTTTAGTTGTATAAAAGTAAACTATATTTTTTGCATATTTTTTCTTTTTTTCTTATTAAATAATTCTTAAAAAGATAGAAGATATAATGTCATTTAGTATTGCGTTTTCGACTAAGATCCTCTTTAATGCGCGCTGATTTACCAGTACGTGTACGTAGATAATATAATTTAGCTCTACGAACGGCACCGTAGCGCTTTACCTCAATACTATCTATGACAGGGGAGTGGGTTTGAAATACACGTTCAATACCTATATTCTTAGAAATTTTACGCACAGTAAATGCAGAATGTAGGCCACGATTGCGTATAGCAATAACAATACCTTCAAATGCCTGCAAGCGTTCTATGTTTTTTGATCTCGATTTAGCCCCTTCATTATCAACTACTTTTACCTTAACTTCTACGGTATCGCCAGAACGAAATATAGGCAAGTTTGTTTTCATTTGTTCTTGTTCAATCTGTTTAATAATATTACTCATAATTAATTTTTTTATTATCCTGGGTAAATTAATATATTAGGTTGATTATTACTTTAAAATCATTTTATTCATTATATTTTAATTGAGCAATTTCTAAAATTATATCTAAAATACTTATTTTTTTACTGATCTAAGTATTATTTATAATGTTTATAATAGATTTTTTTAATGTAATATGTTTTTATGTAACTTTATTGCATGAACCTACCATTTTGGTTTTCTTATTGAGAGTTTTTATACTCCTGTTTAAATTCAGCTAATAGCACCATTTGTTCTTCAGTTAGAGTTAAGTTTGTTAGAAGTTCAGGTCTTATTAGCCAGGTACGACCTAATGACTGTTTTAAGCGCCAACAACGAATTTTGGTATGATTACCAGATAATAGGATCTCAGGAACTTCCATTCCATTTAAAATTTTAGGACGAGTATAATGTGGATAGTCTAATAGTCCATTAATAAAAGAATCTTCCTTAACTGAAGCTTGATGACCTAAAACACCAGGTATAAAACGAGATATTGAGTCAATTAACGTCATTGCTGGTAATTCACCACCACTGAGAACATAATCACCAATTGACCATTCTTGATTAATTTCTGTTTTTATTACACGTTCATCTATTCCTTCATAGCGCCCACATACTAGAATTATCTTCTGATATGATGTTAGTTCGATAACACCTTGTTGGTCTAGTTTCCGCCCTTGAGGTGACAGATAAATAACTTCAACTGCTAGTCTAGCTTTTTCTTTAGCTGCATGAATAGCTGCACATAATGGTTGCGCCATCATAAGCATTCCTGGTCCACCGCCATAAGGACGATCATCTACATTACGATATTGGTTAGAAGTAAAATCACGCGGGTTCCAATAAGTTATCTCTAGTAATCCTTTTTTTATTGCTTTACCTATTACTCCGTAATCGGTTATTGCACGAAACATTTCAGGAAATAAGCTAATAATACCAATCCATTTTGTTTTACTTTGCTTAGTTTTATTTAACTTATTATGCTGACTTAGTTTAGCACTCAAAAATCAGGCTCCCAATCTACTTCAATCCGTTGAGCTATGATATCTACTTGTTTTATAACTTGTCCATCAAGGTATGGGATTAAGCGTTTTTTAATGCCAAATGCATCTTTTAGGTTTGCTTTTACTATCATTACATCGTTAGAGCCAGTTTCTATTATATTAATAATTTTACCTAGTTGATACCCATGAGTAGTTACTATCTGACAACCAATAAGATCTTTCCAATAGTATTCGCCGTTACTTAAAGTGGGAAGATGCAGTGTATCAACTATAATCTTTGAGTTAGTAAGTTGACTTGCAGTTTCTCGATTATTAATATTTTTTATTTTTATAATAAAATCTTGATTATGACACTTCCAGTTCTCTAATTCAATATATTGCCACTCTCTTTCTTGTTGAACAAACCAGGGTTTATAATTAAAAATATTGTTAGTATTTTCAGTGTATGAAAATACTCTAAGCCAACCATGAATACCATAAACTGATCCTATTTTACCAAGAATAATTGGTTGCATAGAAACGATAGAATTAAGCTGTTTATTCATACCACTACCTTAATCTTAATATAATGAATTAAGTAGTTTCTAATCTCTTCAAATACTTTTATTACTGTATTGAATAACTTTTACTATTTTAGTTATATTTACGCTTTTTAGCTATATTACGCTTTTTTAACTATATTTTAGTTATTATGTATAACTTTTGTTAATACATTTTTAACTATAGACTTATTATTAGTAATTTTTTAGATATATTTTTTAGTTTTATTAGAAGTATTAGTAGTAATATTAATAAAAGCGTTAGCTGTTTTTCTGTTTGTTTTTTTCAAGTAAATTAGTAGTATTAATAAGTTCTTTAACTTCCTTTACTTTTTTCTTTTTTTCACTAATAAGAATATTTCTTACAAGATCTTTTATTTTTAATGTTTCTGAAATTGCCATTCCAGATACTCGTGCAGAAACAGTAGCTCCTTTACGTAGCCAGTATTCTATACGATCTATATTTAAACGTAAAAGCTCAGTACGACCATGTGCTAATGGAGCTAATGGATTAAAAAAACCAACACGTTCGATGAAACGACCATCGCGCGCATTACGGTTATCAGCAACAATAACCTGGTAAAATGGTCGTTTTTTAGCACCACCACGGGCTAGACGAATGGTTACCATAATATCCTCTTTAATTAATAAGATAATAAGATCTAAATAAAATAATAACGCATTATTATTTTATTTAGATCTTATTATCAGGGATAATCTTGTCCTAATAAAAAACTTTAACATTCTACTAAATTTAGTATAAAAAGCAATCTAAAGATTAACTCTTAAGGTTTCTATCTTGACAGTAATCAAGAATTAGGAAAACCTGGTAACATTATACCCTTAATGTTACGCATTATTTTCATAACGCCTCCATTCTTTATTTTTTTCATAATACGTTGCATATCATTAAATTGTTTTAATAAAAAGTTAATATCCTGTACTTGTACTCCTGATCCACTAGCAATGCGACGCCGGTGAGAACCTTTAATAATTTCTGGTTTAGCTCGTTCTTCTAGTGTCATTGAATTAATAATAGCTTCCATACGTGCCGTTACTTTATTATCCATCTGCAATTTTATATTATCAGATAATTGATTCATACCAGGTATTTTATTTAACATATTATTCATACCACCCATATTACGTATTTGTTTTAGCTGTTCCTGGAAGTCATTTAAATCAAATTTATAACCTTTTTTTAGTTTAATCGCCATTTTTTGGGTTTGAACTTGATTTGCTGTGTTTTTAATATCATCTATTAATGATAATACATCACCCATACCAAGAATACGTGAAGCTATACGATCTGGATAAAATGGCTCTAATGCATCGGTTTTTTCGCCAACTCCTAAGAATTTAATTGGTTTACCTGTCAAATGACGGATAGATAAAGCGGCTCCACCACGTGCATCGCCATCGACTTTAGTTAATACTACCCCAGTAAGAGGTAAAATCTTATTAAATATCACCGCAATATTAGCAGCATCCTGACCTGTCATAGCATCAACTACAAGTAATGTTTCTATTGGATTCACTGCAACATGTAATTTTTTAATTTCATTCATCATTGAATCATCAATGTGTAAACGACCTGCTGTATCGACAATCAATACATCGTAGAATTGGATTTTTGCTTGCTTTAAGGCAGAGTTAACAATATCAATCGGTTTTTCTTGTTTATGAGACGGATAAAAATCAATCCCTGCTTCTTGTGCTAATTTTTCTAACTGTTGTATCGCCGCCGGCCGATAAATATCAGTTGATACAGTTAATACCTTTTTCTTGTGTTTTGTTTTAATAAATTTTCCTAATTTACCTACACTAGTAGTTTTACCTGTACCTTGTAACCCTAACATTAATATAACGGCAGGAGGTTGAACAGCAAAATTTAATTTACTATTAGCATCACCCATTGTTAAAGTTAGTTCATGTTTAACTATTTTTATCAATTCTTGACCTGGAGTAAATTCTCTATTAATAGTTTTACCTAGAGCATGTTTTGTAATTTTACTAATAATGATACGTACTACTGACAAAGACACGTCAGCATCAAGTAATGCTATATAAACTTCATGTACTGCATCTTTAATATTTTTTTCTGTTAATCGACTATGACCACTAATATTACGTATTATATCTGACAATCGATTAGTTAAATTTTCAAACATAGTTTTATACTCAGATATAAAGAAGTTGCTTAAGTAACAAAAAATATGATAGTGCATAATGCACTATACTAATGATATGAAGAAAAATAATTATTATAACATAAGCTAAAATTATTTAATTTATTTAAAATCTATTATTTTATGTACATTAAGTTAAATTAAAATACTATATAAATAAAAACTATTAAAATAACTAATAAACTATTATCTAAGCAATATATTTCGCTTAACTTAGTAATCAATTATATTTAAAAATATAAATAATACTATTTTAATAGCACTATTTATTATTTTAATAGTAAAGATTAGCATTAATAATGCTAGTAATAAAATATACTTTAATTTAACAAAATTAAAGAAATAAACAGTCACGATAATAACATAATTACTATTACTTTTAGTAAAAAAATTGCTTTATTTTTAAATTATCTATAAATTTTATTAATAGGTAGTGGTAGTTCTATAAAAATTAATTAATGCTATTATCTAATTTTTTATGAATTAATAAGTCCTTATTATCGTTGAGTTATAACCTTTATTAACAGTTTCTGGTATCCTTGTACTAAATTGTTAACGAGAGGCTTTACTTTACTATGTCAGGTTGGCGTAAAATATACTATAAATTACTAAACTTAGCACTTAATTTTTGGGTAAAAAGTAAAGTTATCCCAGTAGATCCATTAATAGAATTAGGCCTAAATTCCTTATGTCCTATTTTATATGTATTACCCTATTACTCTAAAACTGAATTACTAACATTACGGACTCAATGTTTGGCACAAAATTTACCCGATCCCTTAGATTTGTTAGAAATAAATGGTAAACTACTACCCAGATATATTTTCATCGCTAGGAATTCTAGTAAGGCATCTAATCACTGTTTTAAACAAGAATCAGTAAAATTATTTCATGATTATTTAAAGTTACATCACAACAACCTTAAATTAGATATACAAATATTATTAGTTTCGGTAATTTTTGGACGTTCATCGGATCATAAGCAATATAGTGCATTACGTTTATTTAATAATATACAAAAATTTCTTGTTTTATTGTGGTTAGGTCGTGATAGCTTTGTTTGTTTTTCAAAAAAAGTATCATTGCGCTATATAGCAAACAATTATAATACCGACAAAATTATTACTTATAAATTAGCTCGGATAGCTAATATACATTTTTCTAGACAACGTTTAGCGACTATTGGACCAATCTTACCAATTCGCCAAAGTTTATTTAATAAATTACTATCTACTAAAGCAATTGAAAAAATATTATTAGATGAAGTTCGTATAAAAAAAATTTCTTATAAAAAAGCTCAGCAAAATGCCATACTACTAATGACAGAAATTGCTGCTAATTTTTCTTATGGAGCGATACGTTTTACTGACTATGTATTACGTTGGACCTGGAATCGTCTATATCAAGGAATTAATGTTCATAACATAGAAAGAGTACGCCAATTAGCCCAAGATGGACATGAAATGGTCTATATACCCTGTCATCGTAGTCATATGGATTATTTATTACTTTCTTATGTACTTTATCATCAAGGCTTAGCACCACCACATATCGCTGCAGGAGTTAATCTTAATTTTTGGCCTGCAGGACCAATTTTTCGTCGTTTAGGAGCGTTCTTTATTCGCCGTTCTTTTAAAGGAAATAAACTTTATTCAGCTGTATTTTGTGAATACCTAAGTGAACTATTTACTTGTGGTTATTCAATAGAATATTTCCTTGAAGGAGGACGTTCTCGTACAGGACACTTACTAGAACCTAAAACTGGTATTTTATCTATTACTATTCAGGCTATGTTACGAGGTAGTGCACGTCCTATTACATTAGTACCAATTTATATTGGCTACGAACATGTAATAGAAGTGAATACTTATATCAAAGAATTACATGGCGCAGCTAAAGAGAAAGAAAACTTATTACAAATAATACGTGGTCTACTTAAATTACGTAATCTAGGACAAGGTTATGTAAATTTTGGTGAACCTTTATCGCTAATGACTTATCTTAATCACCATATCCCTCAATGGCGTGAATCTATTAATACTATCGAAGCGCCATCACGTCCCAGTTGGCTTACGTCAGTAGTGAATAATTTAGCAATCCAGATTATGGTAAGGATTAATAATGCTGCCGCTGTTAATGCAATGAATTTATGCTCTACTGCGCTGTTAGCCGCCTCATGTAAACATTCATTAACACGCACTCAATTATTTGAACAACTTGATTGTTATTTACAACTTTTACGTTATACGATTTACTCTCATTACATTACTTTACCAAATAAAACGCCTCAAGAACTATTTGAACATGCATTAAAGATGAATAAGTTTAAATTAAAGCAAAACAATATTAACGAAATTATAATTTTTTCACCTAAACAAGCCATGTTAATGGCTTATTATCGTAATAATATTCAACATTTATTAGTGCTACCATCATTAATTGCTAGTATAATTATTCACTATAATAGTATCACACGAATAGAAATTCTACGTCAAATAAAAATAATTTATTCTATATTACAAGCTGATTTTTTTTTACATTATAGTAAAAAGGACTTACCACAGATATTAGATACTTTATTTAATGAATTAATTCGTCAACAGTTAATTTATGATATTAATAATCATTTAACAGTGAATATAATACGTATTCGTCCCTTACGGCTATTAGCAGCTGGAGTACGTGAAATATTGCAACGTTATGCCATTATCTTTTTTTTGCTCAGTATTAATCCACAAATAACACGAAGCATTTTAGAAAGAGAAAGTCGTATTATAGCACAACGCCTATTAGTATTACATGGTATTAATATTTCTGAATCTCTTGACAAAGCTATATTTAAAACACTAGTAATTAAATTACGTAAAGAAAACTTTATAAATAAAAATAGTGACTCTATTAAAATAAATGTAATATTACAAATTTATCATATACTAAGCCATCTAATAAAACCTGAAGTGAAATTAATAATTGAAAGTACAAGAATAGCTATAAAAACTAATACCACTTTTATATTATAAAATAAATCTTTATTAAACACCTAAAAATAGTTTTTGCAACTATATTAAAAATAGATAAATTATAATTATATTTAATTTTATTTATATAATATCATCTTTAATATTATAATAGTAAATTCATTAATATATTTATATTAGTAAATTCTTTAATAAAAAATAAAAAGATAAAAAAATTCATAAACCTAATCAGGATAACACAATAATGATTATTATATTATTTTATAATTTATTTTTATCAAATAAGTATTAATTAAAAATTAATTCTATTAATTTTTTATATAAAATGATTATATAATCAGCTAATTATTAGCTATTATATTTTTATAGAAAAATAAAAATATAATTTTATCTTATAAATTGACTTATAATATACAAATAATTTATTTTTACATAATATTAGAACTGTTTGTTTATTAGTATTTTATTAATAAAAAAGATAAAATAGCATTTCCTTTTAAATAGCATACTATAAATATTAATCAATACTATCAAATAGATATATTTTTTACAGGAAAGTATATTTTTTATATTTATTAATAGATAACATCTTATAAGATCTATAATAGATTGTGAAACAACTACTACCACCAATGATGAAAATGATGTATTGGACCAATCCCTTTACCAACTTCTAGACTATCTGCTTGCAATAATGCCTGCTGTAAGTATTCTTTAGCTATTTGTACACTATCTTGCCAATTTCTATACCTAGGTCGTAATGCTGATAATGCTGCTGACAAAGTACAACCTGTACCATGTGTATGACGTGTTTTTACTCGAGCACAAGTAAAACGATATTTACTTCCTTCGTTAGTAAATAACCAATCAGGGCTTTCTTCGCTATTTAGATGACCTCCTTTCATTAATACATTTTTGCATCCTAAATCTAGTAATCTACGTCCTTGTTCACACATTTGTTTTTCATTTTTTGCAATTGTACAATCCAGTAACATTGCTGCTTCCGGTATATTTGGCGTTACTAAAGAAACTAGTGGTAATAAATATTGTTTAATAGCTTTTATAGCTGTTAGTAACAATAATGGATTACCATTTTTAGCTAGCATTACAGTATCTAGTACTACAAAACCAAGAGAATTATTACGTAATTTTTCAGAGACTGTCTGTACGATAGATGCATTAACTAACATGCCTATTTTAGATGTATCAATACGCACGTCATTTAATACTGAGTCTAATTGAGCCGCTACAAATTGGTGATCAACAGCACAAATTGCTTGCACTCCAAGAGTATTTTGTGCAACTAATGCAGTAATTACACTGGTGCCATAGGTTCCTAACGCAGAAAAAGTTTTCAGATCTGCCTGAATACCAGCACCACCACTAGGGTCAGTTCCTGCAATGGTAAGTGCGTTAATACGTTTCAAAGGGTTATAATCTCCATTATATATTCATAAATATGCTTTATTAGTGCTCTTTATTAAATTAATTGGTAACTATATTAGATTTGTAATATATAGACTACTAGTATATTTAAAGATAACAGAACCGTGTTGTAGGATATAAATAGCGTAAAACTATATAGAAGTATTTTTAGAATTTAATTCTAATTAATATTAGATAAATATTTTTATAATGTAGGATTATTTAAATTTATAATAAATAAAATATTATTTAGTATTATATCTGGTGTCCCTAACTGGAATCGAACCAGTAATAAACCCTTAGGAGAGGTTTGTTATATCCATTTAACTATAGGGACATATAAAACTAATTTTAGTATAAAATATCTAATTTATTAAAATTAGTTTTATATAAAATATTTATTTTAATTTTTTATTTAAACATATTATTTTAATTATATGTATTTAATAGTTGCTATATATTATGTATTATGATTTTAATAAAATTTTATATAAAATAAAAATAGTTAAGTAATATAAAGTAATTTCTTTATTTGTTTACGAGTAGAATGATTTTTATAGTATACTTATAACTTTTTTATTTTTTACGCCATAACACTGTTTTTATTTAAAAAATAGTATTTTTATTTCAATAAAAGTTAGGCGCAAAAAAATAATAATTTTAATTAAATTTAGATGAAAATTAGAAGTTCTATTACTTATTTTTATAGTTTTAGTAACTTTATTAAAAATCTTTATTTTCGGTTTTTTCCTTTATGATAGCTATTGTTGCATTAATAGGTATTAAAAATCTTAGGAGATAGAAAAAACTTAAATTGATTTAAGAGCTTGTTTAAAATGTATTATTATTACTAATATAATAAAGATTATATAAATTAATTATAAAAATAAATATTAATATGCTAATATTAATTGATAGTTTTTATAAAAATATTTATATTAAATTATATCTTTTATATCGAATAAAAATAAATTTAAGATAAAATTCTTTATAGAAAAATAATATAATACTAACTTCTTTTTTATATTAAAACTTATTTAAATAAGTTTTAATATACTTTTGTATAATTACTTTAATATTTACTAAAACTAAGAGAACAGAATGTTATATTACAGTAAATGATTATCTCTATAAATAATTACCTATATATGCATAGGTAATTATTTATTCAATATCACTAAAGAATATTATTCTAAATATACTAACGTTAATAGTGCTACATTTTTATCACTATAACAATATCTATTATTCTCTTAGAATCTATAAAATATATAGTCTATATCAATAGACTAGAACATATTAAGTATTGTGTTCTCTGAAGAAAAGAATAATATCTTATATATTTTTTATATAGTTAAAAACTAAAAATTTTGTTATTACTCTACTACTATTTTAAATTATATAAATAAAAATAATAGATTAATAGTTTCTATTATGTAAAATATATTATTTTAATCAAAGTTAACTGGTGCCCAGAGCGGGATTTGAACCCGCACGGCCTTAAAACCGAGGGATTTTAAGTCCCTTGTGTCTACCAATTCCACCACCCGGGCTTAATAATTTTGGAGGCGCGTTCCGGAGTCGAACCGGACTAGGCAGATTTGCAGTCCGCTACATAACCGCTTTGTTAACGCGCCCAACTGCTTAGGTTTTTTTATTTATAACTATTTCTTATAATTTAAAGTTACAAATTTATTATCTATAGATTTTAAGTAGAAAATAAAACTTTATTTTGTAACTATAACTTTAATTTAGTAAAGATCTACTGATTAATCATTCCTAAAATTTTCTTTTTTAGTATGTATCTTATTATTTTAATATAATATATTTTACTTACCTTATATATTTAGTCAATAAATTATTTCACAAAGTATCCATATGCCATTTTATAATGCTTTAATTAAAACTATACTAAATAGTAATATCATAAAATTTTAGTTTATATAACAATGTTACGTATTTATACAAGAGTTAAGTATGAAATAATATTTTTACATATAACCATAAAAATTAACTTTAAATCAATTTTAACTATTATAAAAATAATTTAAATAAACTAAACATAATTTATTAAGTCAATTTTTGATAAAAAATATTAATTATATGAAAGTAATAAAGGTTAGGCGTAAGAAAAGTAGTTAAATATTTTTAAAATACAATACTATTGTTATCTATTTAGCTAAATAATACTTAACTCGTAATAATAAATTAAAGCTATAATAATGTAAAATCTGTATATTTTATGCGAACTGTTTAGTTTATTAAAGCTAAAATAGCTTTAACTATTATACTAGAGTATGTTGGTATTATGCTAACTTAGAAAAATATTTAATTTACGTATTATTTTATTATAACTATTCTAGCTTAACCTTTATAAATTTAGATTATAGAAACTTATTTAATAAAAGTAAAAGCAGTAGTAACATGTTTAACTTTACTAATCTTACTAGCTATTCTTGCTGCAGATTGACCTTCTTGTTTAGTAACTAACCCTAATAAAAATACTTCTCCATTTTCGGTAATAATTTTTATATTTGATAATTTAACTAAATTACTAGCTAAGAGCTGAAAATTTATCTTGGTGGTAATCCAGGCATCTAATGATACTGTTGTTAAATTTATGGGTTTTCCTTGACGAATTTCATTATATATCTCATGAATTCCCTCTGTATGACTAGCAATTTGTTTAGCTCGATTAGATAATGAAATTTTAAGTGCTTGACCAGTAAGTAAAATTTTACCCTGATAAACGGTAACAATAACTCGTGCATTTTTTTTTAATTGTTGATCTTTATTTAATGCATTAGTAATACGTATTTCTAAGGTGCCATCATCAATTTGTGTACCTATAGTTCTAGGATCAGTTACAGATTTTATAGCTATAGTAGTACTACCAATAACTATAGCACTAATACAACCTTGTAGTAACAGAGTACATAATATTATAGTAAAAATAGCATTAATTTTCATTTATACTCCTTGTATTTTTTAGAAAATAACTTTATACTTAATAAAATTACACAAATGATATATTGTTAATATATATTTTTGTATCTAGATTTCATAATGATAAGAAATATAAATTTCTACATTTTTAATCTAATAAGATAACTAGTTTATTGTTATTAAAGATAGCAAAGATAATAATATTATCTCTCTAGTAACTATTTTTTAGCTGCTTTTATGATGTTATGATCTGTATGATATATACAAAATATTTATAATATATTATCTATTTACCTAAAATACTTATTATTTAGTATAATTTTATTATATAAATTGTTAGTATTAATAAAGGTAAGTATGATGTATTAATTTTTAAGATAAAAGTGTGTAAGCTAATTTTTTTAATTGTAAAGCAATTTATATTCTAGTTATAAACTATTATAATTTACTATAAAGATAGTTCGTTATAAAAAATTTTTTTGTTATTAATAGTTAACTAAATAAGTATTTTAGTACAATAAATATAATATTAAATAAAATTTTTATACTATAATCTTACTTTAAATGCTTTCTAATAAAATTATTTTATTTCTATTTAATACTTTAGTTTTGTTATTTTATAAAACTAATTATTAAAAATATATTTAGAATTATAATAATTAACCTAATAGAATTTGTATAAATTTTAGAAAATTTATTATTAATCCACGTTAAATATATTAAATAATTATTTTTACTAGTTCTCAGTGAGAAAAATAATATTGGAATAATAGGGTAAATTGTTAAAAATTAATACTATATTTTACTAATTATATCATAACATTACATATAATTTTTTATTATTTAGCTAGCTTAATGTTAGCTGTTGTATTATTAATAACTATTATAATATAAGATTTACTTCAATGAAAATTTAGGTTTTATAACATGTAATCATATTAATTTATCTATTACTTAATATAATATTAGTAACTTTAAATACTAGTCCTGCTTACTTAAGTAGTGTATCTAGTATCTTATAACTACTGTCAAATCAACTATAATTAGTTATCTGTTATTTTAATAAAATAGTTAACTAATACCTAAATATTTATTATCATAACATATCAATATATTATAGAGTAGTCATTACTATATTTATATAGTTATTTTTTTTATTGATATTAGATTTAACTATGCTATTAGTTAAATTTTATTAATCATAAAACTTTCTATTTCTAAGAAAATAATCTATAATAATATTATGTTCATAATTATTTTTAGCTACCATTCATCTAATTGCTTATAAATTAGCACCTAAATTAGGTTTATTTACTAAATTGATTGTTATTTTAATTCTAAGTTTAATAAATATTACTATATTATATGCTAATAATATAGTAATATATTTAAATGATAATATAATTATCATAACACTCGATAGATAATTAGCAGAAAAAGATATACTTAATAACTTAAGTATATACCTTAATCTTAGTTAATTGCCTATTTTAGTTTGTATATTAAGTATTTTTAAAAACTCTTATTTATTTAATTTTTATGTTATAAATTACTATAGTTAGATTATATTTTAATTTAAACTATTATTATCTATTTTATTAAAATCTAATGTAACTTTAGATTATTTAATTATACTAATAGTATTTTTATTTAATGCATTCTAAATTAATAATTTATAATTATTATGTTATTTTTTTGTATTGAAAAATTTTTTTCTTTATTTTTAAGTAGTATTAAATTTAAATGAATTTTATTAGTCCTAAGTAATTTATATTTATTATTATTTTAATTATAAGATTTATTTATACATAAAATCCTTGAGTAATTTAAAATTAGATTGTCTTTTATTAATAAAAATTATATAGATAACTGTTTTACTTTTTTATTAATGACTACTTAGTTCTTAACGTATGTCTTTTTTCTAAATAAAACTCTTTATGTTTTTTGTCAATTTAAACAATATTTAGTAGTGTTAATAAGTATACGCTAATACTGCATATTACTTTTTAATATGTAATTATTACTTATCTTATAATTTTAGCTAACAAAAAAAATAACTACAATTCTATTGTAAATACTTGAGGATTATAATAAATAATTATCTAAACATAATCTTAGTTTTAATTATTATGTTTATTTATACTTGTCTAATACATAAAATGTAACACAAATTTTTTGTAATTTTTATAAATTAAATTTTTAATCCCTAATTATATGGTTTTATGACTTAGTGCCACTGTGCTATAGATCTTGCTGCTCTTAAAAAGATATTAGTATTACTATATTTTACTATTAATTAAAAATATAATCCTAATTTAATAACCTTTTTAGTATATTAGTAGTGAAGATAAATTAAAGTTTTCTCGAGTTTTTAAACAAGAAAATTAACTATTTAAGTAAAATGTATTACTGTTATTAAAAATATAAATATTTCTTATATTAAATCTCCTTTTCTAGAAGAGTAAATAAACTAATCTTACTTATATAGTTTAATAGGTTGTAAATTATAGATATTTATAATTATTTTAATCTTTGTAGCTTTAAAGTATTTATTAATATAAGATAATTATAGATGTATCTTTTATAAAAATACTTTTTTAAGACAAACTAATTATTTTCTTTATTTTTTATAGTATCTTTTTAGATATTATATAACTTTTTGTTCCAAGATAATATAATATTTTTATAGGTAATACCCATTTAAGGCTTATAAAAGTATATTTAATAAATCTTAAATAGGCTATATACGTAATTAGTAAGTATTTATACAATAGTAAATATTTATAATTAGGAATGTTTATTAAACTTAAATAACATAAATTAGTTACTGTTATTTTATTTATTTAGCTAATATTTTAGAAAATCTCTGTTAATATAAGGTTATTTGCTATTTCTTTTATGTTTAGGTCTTTCTGCTTTTTAATATTAAAAACTCTTACTATAAATTAACTAAAAATAAGTTGTTTTAAATTTACTAAAGATAAGTATTTAGTAAACTTAAGTTATTCTTTATGTTTTAATTATAGCTTTAATTAAAACATAAAGCTATATACCCTAGCACTGGATTAGTAAGTTTTGATTTTTATTATTAGTAATCTTTTAAATTTATAATTAACTAGATTAATAAAAAATAATTAATTTTAGTTAAATATGATTAAAAAATTAGTAAGAAGGAAAATAAATAAAAATAAAAATTTAATTATAAAAGTACTAATTATACTAAAATATATAAAACTTGCTATAGTGCAGCATAAAAAATGAGCTTAAAGATACCTTAATGTTTATATAACCTAATTAAATTTTTAAATATATGTATATGATTTATATATCATAAAATACTGTTAATAAATTTATTATTAAAGTATTGTAGTTACGCCTGTATTAAATATATAATAAATAGTATTAAATTTAGTGACTAGTATGCTAGATAAATAACTTTTGTAATACTAAATTAATAGAAAATTTTAATTTTACTAAAAATTTAAAGATTATGTGGTCTTAATCCATTTTTTTGGTAATTATTGTATTTTATTTTTCATTTTTAGCTGAATATGATTATCATGAGTATAGGCATAAACATGAATATATATAACCAGGTAGAAAAGAAATATAAATATATTAATTTTATAACTTTTTATAATTTTAATCTTGCTTTATAAAAATAAACTTACCTGTAAAAATAGGAGATTGTGATTACACAACGAAATATTATTATGAATAATAAATTAATTTTATTAGTTATGCTACTAATTAACGTGATTTTAGCTAATTATTCATATGGAAAAAGTATGATTAATCAAACTAGTAATAATAAATATGAAGACACTACTGTCATATTAGGTAATCGTTCTATAGTTGAGCAGCATGGAGGTACAGCAGTTGGTGCTAAAACTAAAGTATCTGGTATAAATGCTACTGCAATTGGTAGTAACTCACATGCAGAAACAGCTAAATCTGTAGCCTTAGGTGCTTTTTCTGTAGCAAATAGATCATTAGATACTATGTTTGAAGCATTTTCGAATATGAATATTAATTCAGCAGGTGAAGTTTCTATTGGTAATGATAATGATAATGAATTATCACGTCAAATAACCCATGTTGCAGGTGGTATTTATGATACTGATGCAGTTAATATTAGACAGTTAAGAGCAATAGATAATAAAATTAATAATATAAAAAATGATATTGATCAGAATAAAACTGGCATTAAAACATCTTTAACTAAAGTCCAACAATACGAAACTATAGCTAGTACATACGCTAAAAATGCTAAAACAGCCTTAGATACTATTAGTGATCATGAATCTAAAGCTAAAACATCCTTAAACAATACTCAGCAATATGCAGCTGATTTTAAGACAACTGTTGAGGCAACTAAAAATTTCGCTCAATTAACTAATTCAAGTGCCCATAAAGCACAAGCATTAGTAGGACAGCTTAAAAATGAAATATCTCACATTAACAGGATAGTTAAACAAGAGCCTGATGGCGTCATTTATATTGCTCATGATTCAGAAGGTGATACTGTATCTATTACAGGAAAACAGGAAGATAGAGTTCTTACAGGCGTGGCCAATGGCGTCAGAAATCATGATGCTGCTAATATCTCTCAATTAAATCATGTTAATAGAATAACAACTATTGCGCATACAATGATTCATAAAAATACATCAAAAATTATCACTCTTGAACATGAGTTATATAAGACAAATAAAAAAATCGACCTAGGACTAGCTACATCTACGGCATTAATAGGTCTTTTTCAACCATATAATATAGGTAAAGTAAATATTACAGTTGGAATTGGAGGATATAATACCTCTACGGCTATTGCTATAGGTACTGGATATCGCTTTAATGAATTATCAGCAATAAAAGCTGGGGTTGCTTATTCTGAAGATAGCAATCTTATGTATAATACTTCTTTAAATCTTGAATGGTAATTATCTAAAATTATTAATAATGCTTAATTATAATTTTTATATCTAAGTTAGATTACTTAATCTACTAGATTAACTTTTAATAATAAAAATATAGAAAACGTTTAGACTAGAAAATAATTCATGAATAAGATTTATTTTAAAAACTATATAAGCATCTATAATCATGTAATTAGTAAATTTAAAATTAATACAATTAATAGTAAGAATAAAAAGATTATTTAATACACCCTAATAAATAACCATAAATAACTATTCGTTAAAGATTCTATTTAGTACATATTAGATTAATAACTTATAATTATTATTTATCCTATAGTTTTAATTAATAGAAAAATAAGTATGATATTCTCATAGGTATTTATTAATAGTTATTGGTAAGCAATTAACTAAATATAAGCTAATTTTTTAACTGCTTATTATTTGCTTATTTTATTTACTATATTAAATGTTTTTATTATTTTTTAAGTTAAACTATGTTTAGTATTAATTAAGTGACAAATTTTTTTCTTCTCTGGTATTTTTGTTATTTTATATTACATAAGAATCTTATTATTTAGGGAAAATTAATAATATTTATATAAAAGAGGATGTTAGTTTCCTAACAGGTTTATATTTAAGTAAATAATTTTTTATTAATAAACTTAAATACTAATTAATTTATAATAGTATAATACTAATAAAATATCACTGTTATTTCCTTTAATAATAAAAGATTAATTATATGTTACTGTTAATAATACTCAATATTTTAGGTGTTAATTATCTTATATTATTTTAATAACTTTAATATAATGTTACTTGATAACATTATAGTTAATTAAATACCTATAATCTATAGTAATGGATCTATTAAATTATTAAATTACTCCGTGTTTTAAACAATACTTGATATTAGTAGCTCTCTTAATATAAGAATTTTACTTTTAGTAAGAATTACCTTAAGAATAAGTATTCTCTATAGTTATTATTATGCTAGATGTTAATAAGTATAATTCTCTCCTATACTATTAAATTAAATTTTTCTTATTTATATACTTTAGTTGCTTGTATTTATGTGTTTTTACTTTATTAATATTTAGTAAATTTTTTATAAAATATATATATTTAAATCTTTGTTCTATTAATAGATTGAATAGCGGTCAATGCAATAGTATAAACAATATCATTTACTAATGCACCACGAGACAGATCATTTACTGGTTTACGCATTCCTTGTAACATAGGACCAATAGAAATTAAATCAGCAGAGCGCTGTACTGCTTTATAAGTAGTATTCCCAGTATTTAAATCAGGGAAAATAAATACAGTAGCCTTCCCAGCTACTGGTGAATTAGGTGCTTTAGATTTAGCTACATCTGCCATGATGGCAGCATCGTATTGTAATGGCCCATCAATAATTAAATCAGGGCGCTTTTCTTTTGCTAAGCGAGTAGCTTCACGAACTTTTTCTACGTCATTACCAACACCAGAATTTCCAGTAGAATAAGAAATCATTGCTACCTTAGGTTCAATACCAAATGCTTCGGCTGAATCTGCAGATTGAATTGCAATTTCAGCTAGTTGATCAGCACTAGGATCAGGATTAATGGCGCAATCACCATATACAAGGACTTGATCAGGAAGTAACATAAAAAATATTGATGAAACTAGCGAATTTCCTGGTGCTGTTTTTATTAATTGTAATGCCGGACGAATAGTGTTAGCTGTGGTATGCAGCGCTCCAGAAACTAATCCATCAACTTTATTTTGCTCTAACATCATTGTACCTAACACTACATTATCTTCCAGTTGTTTACGCGCAATTATTTCAGTCATTCCTTTTTCTTTACGCAACTCAATTAGTCTGAAAACATAATGTTCACGTACTATAACAGGATCAATTAATTCAATATTTTCACCTAATTTAATACCATGTATTGCTGCAACTCGAAGAATTTCTTTAGGATCACCTAAAAGCACTGGGGTAGCAATGCCACGTTCAGCGCAAATAGAGGCTGCTTTCATAGTGCGTGGTTCTTGACCCTCAGGAAGCACGATACGTTTAGCTGCTTCACGAGCTAGTTCTGTTAGTTTATGGCGAAATACAGGCGGTGATAAATGATGTAAACGTGTAGAAGCAATACTAAGTGAATTAATCCATTCACTACTAATATAGCTGGCAATATAATTTTGTAATTTCTCAACACGCTCGTGATCATCTGCTGATACTTCTAGACTAAAATTTTGTAGATTTAGTGATGTTTGCCAGCTATTAGTACTAACCATAAAGATTGGTAGACCTGTTTGAAAAGCACGCTGACAAAGCTGTCTAATAGAATCATCTATTTGATACCCCCCAGTAAGTAAAATAGCACCAATAGTAATACCATTCATCGCTGCTAAACAGGCAGCAACCAACACATCTGGACGATCTGCTGAAGTGACGAGTAACACTCCTGGACGCCAATATGTTAGCATATTAGGTAGACTAAGAGCACAAAAAATGATAGATTTAACGCGGCGTGTAGTTATATCGCCTTGATTGATGATGCTAGCATTAAGATGTCGACAGATATCAATAGCACGGATAGCAATGAGATCAATACTCCATGGTATACATCCGTATAATGGTAACGGGCTTCTGTTATATAACTGGTTTTGTTGAAACATTGTTACTTCGTTTTTATTAGAATTATCAAAAATTTCATATAAATCAGGACGAGTATGTCCTTGTTTATCAATAGGGGCATTTAATTTATTAATAATTACACCAGCAATATTTTTATTTTCGATACCACCAAAACTAGAGGCAACGAGTTCAATATGTTCTTTTAGCTGACATAATGAATGATAACCTAATGCTAAAACAAAAACAATTTGAGCATTTAAGGTTTTAGCAATCTGATAATTCAGTGCATTAGCAAAAGGATGTTTGTGGGTTGGAACCAGGCCCTCAATTAATATTACCTCAGCATTTCGTGTATTTTTATCATAACGAGCAACTATTTCATCCATTAATAGGTCTTGCTGATTAGAACTTAATAGTGCTAATGTTTCAGCCTCACTCATCTTTAGTGGTTCGACAGTATGAATACTAGAATTAGCTCTAATAATTGCCGTAGTATGATCTAATGTATCGTCATTAAAACATGGTTGAGCAATAGGTTTAAACACACTTAGACAAACACCTTTTTGTTCTATTGCACGAATAATACCTAAGCTGACACTGGTTAAACCAACACCTGTACTTGTGGGGATTAACATAATTGTATGAGACATGGTCATACCTCTAAGAGCCTATTCAAAATCTTTTATGCTTGTCACATTTTAATTGTAATATTTATTGAAACAAGTCTAAAATGCTTATTAACTCTATGTAGTCTATACTTTTCTTTATTTTCCTTATTTAAGCATTATTTAAAAAAATTAGAACAGATTTATAGGTATTTATATTCTGAATTTATTTATGTAGTTAAACGCGCAGTATCTTGTGCAATTATTAGTTCTTCATTAGTTACAATAACTAAAACTGGCCTACTACCTTCTTGATTAATAAAGCCAGATTTACCAAAACGCATTACTATGTTTTTATCTAAGTCAATAGCAAAACCTAAAAGTTTTAATTTATTCAATGTTAGTTCACGTATTAACCCTGAATTTTCACCAATACCACCTGTAAAAATAACAGCATCTAAACGGTCTACCATTAGTGTACTATAGGCACCGATATATTTTGCTAAACGATGACAAAAAACATCTATTGCTCGTTTAGCTTCTACTGTAATATAATAATTATCTTCAATATAACGGCAATCACTTGTTGCTTCGGTTAGTCCTAGTAATCCAGATCTTGTGGTAAGTAACTTTTCAATTTGATCAATATTCATTTTAAATTTATTATGAAGATAAAAAATAATTGCAGGATCTATATCACCACTACGCGTCCCCATCACTAGGCCTTCTAATGGTGTTAATCCCATGGAAGTGTCAACACAGCAACCATTACGTATCGCTGCGACTGATCCACCATTACCTAAATGACAACTGATAACATTGAGGTCTTCTATAGGTTTACCTAGTTTTTTTGCCGCTTCTTGACTAACATATAAATGGCTAGTTCCATGAGCCCCATAACGACGGATACCATATTCTTGATATAATTTATACGGTAAAGCATAAAGATAAGATTCTTCTGGCATAGTCTGATGAAAAGCAGTATCAAATACAGCTACATTTTTTTCTTTTAAATTAGGAAAAAAATAAAATGCTTCTCGAATACCAATAAGATGAGCAGGATTATGCAAGGTAGCAAATGGTATTGCAGCTTCAATACGTTGGATAACGTAATTGTCAATAATCATTGATTTAATAAGTTTTGCACCACCATGAACAATACGATGTCCAATTGCATTCAGTTGAGTAGAAAGATCTGGTTTTTTTTTCAAAATTGTATTAACAATAAAATTTAGTGCTTCTTTATGGCTAGCCTTAGCAACTAATGGTTTTTCCTGTTTAATGCCCTCTATTTTCCATTGAATACGGGCTTCATTAAGAGATAAACATTCAGCTAAACCAGACAAATATTCTATATTATTATCTGTATTAATAATAGCAAATTTTAATGAAGAACTACCACAATTTAGAACTAATATTAGCTTATTTAACATAGAAATACCTATTTTATTTACTAATTAAATTAAACCAAGAGTTTAAAGAGAGAAATTGATTAAAGCAGTTCTCTTGCAAAAGCTAAAAACTAAAGATAACTTGAAAATCATAGGTTACTTGAAACTAAAGTTCATTATATGCAATTATAGATATATAGTGCTTAACGATTAAAGTACACATAAAGTATAAAGAGGTTATGAATGCCGCATAACACAGGAAATTTTAATCTTTCAGTAAAAGTAGAAGCAAATTATGATAAATAACTCCTTAAATTTATTAATAAACTGATTTTAAGTGCTTTAATAAGGAAGAAATATATAAAATTTAGCTATTTGTCAGATATTAGTACTAATTTTAATTAAAAATTATATTATTATAGTAAGATTTATATAAGTTAATTATATATCAAATAATATGATATTAATTATACTTAATGTTTATTAATAAAAATGATAATACTAAATAGTACCTATTATATCATAATGTTTTTTGTTACCTGCTTATATTACCATTAATAATTTTATGCTAATTTAGTAGATAGAATTAAGAAAATAGTTAACTTTTATCATTGCTATCGCTATTACTATTACTATTGCTATTACTATTACTATTGTATTCTTTATTTATAGTTTACAATTATAGAAATTATAGTAGCTACATAAGAAATCAATAACATCATCATTGTTAATTTTGTTACAATAGTTTCATGGTATGTGCTAGAAATTAAGCAAAGTTAATAAGGAATAACACCCATTAAAATAACATTACTATTAAGTAATAGTTAAATTACTTAAATTTATATTTGAGTAATTAATCTAAATATTTCCAGTAATTTATAATACAAATTTAAATTTATGTATTAAAAAAACACTGAAATTTTACATAAATTTTTTATAAATTAGGTTGATTTAAAGAATAGTTTTTTAGTAATTTTTTCTAGTTATATTCGAACTTAAGCAAATTTTTTTATTATTAACTGGTTATTCTTCTAGATATTTAAATAATTTAATAAATAATTAGTTTATTTTACTATATTTTCATAATTACTATCATGATAATTGTTAATTAAATAAAGAAAAATTATCTTTTAATTCTTATAGTAAGGTTTTTTATTAATATTTATTAGAAACTATTTTTAATTTTTTATATTAATAGATAATTTATTTGTTATAGTAATTTATTGATAATAATAAATTACTATAACAATTTTATTAGTATTATAATAGATATTAGTAGTATTACTTATTTAATATGAAATTTATTTTAAATTTGTGATTTTAATCATAATTAATATATGAATAATAAAAGTAACTTATAAGTTATGCTCAGAAATATTTTAATACATATATTGTATATTAATAGTTAGTGTGAATTATAGTAAAATAAAATAAATAAGTATAAATAATTCATAATAAATACTCTGTATTATGTTTAACTGCTTTATTTTCATCACAATTTATTTAATTTTTGATACCGCCTACTTAACAAATAGGCGGTAAATCTGCAGATAACACTTAATATAAGCAATAAGTTTTATAAACTTTTAATTATCTCAATAATACTCAGATAATTTTTAATAAGTTTTAATGAGTTATAATTATTAATTAAATAATCACTTTTGCTTATATTTTTTAAAAAATTGTGCTAGTTTATTAATTGCAATTGTCAATTCATCTATAACTGGCAATATAATAATACGAAAGTGATCTGGATTGGGCCAATGAAATGCGCTACCGTGCACTAATAATACTTTTTCCTGAGAAAGTAAATCTAATACCATTTTTTCATCATTATATACTTTAAAGCGTTTATCAATGCGTGGAAACATATAGAATGCTCCACGTGGTTTAACACAACTTACACCTTCAATCTGATTAATCTGTTCCCAGACTTTATTACGTTGTTCGTATAAACGTCCTCCTGGTTTAATAAATTCATTTATACGCTGATAACCTTCCAATGCTGCCTGTATAGCATATTGCATTGGTACATTAGCGCAAAGGCGCATTGAAGATAGTGTATCTAAACCGTCTATGTAGCTTATTGCATGTTTTTTTGGACCATGCAATATCATCCAACCTTGACGAAAACCAGCAGCGCTATAAGTTTTAGATAAGCCACTAAAAGTTATGGTAAATAGATCAGGAGCTAGGGTAGCAATAGAGTAATGTATCATATTATCATAGAGGATTTTATCGTAGATTTCATCGGCGAAAATAATTAGATTATGTTTACGAGCAATGGCACTAATATCTTTTAATAGTTCTTTACTATAAACTGCTCCTGTTGGGTTGTTTGGGTTAATGATTACAATACCGCGAGTGTTTGATGTAATTTTTTTACAGATATCATTAAGATCAGGAAACCAACTAGCACTTTCATCACAAAAATAATGCACTGCCTTGCCATTAGATAATGATACTGCAGCAGTCCATAATGGATAGTCAGGTGTTGGTATAAGTATTTCGTCATTAGCATTAAGTAATGCTTGCATCGCTTGCTGAATAAGCTCAGAAACACCGTTACCAATATAAATATCTTCTACTGTCAAATCATGCATTCCCTGTTCTTGATAGTGCTGCATGATAGATTTACGTGCAGAATATAGTCCTTTTGAATCACAATAGCCTTGAGCCATTGGTAAATTACGTATAACATCAACTAGAATTTTATTAGATGTATTAAAACCAAAAGATGCTGGATTGCCAATATTAAGCTTTAATACTTTATGACCTTCTTCTTCAAGACGTTTTGCTTCTTTTAATGCTAAGCCACGAATATCATAATCTACATTTTCTAGTTTATTAGCTTTCTTAATTGGTTTGCTAGATTTTTTAATAAGCAACATAAAATAAGCCTTCTGTTAATTAAAATAGATCTTTCATATAAAATAAGGTAAATAATATTTAATACACTTTGATGTTATGGATTTTTAAAGACTTATACTTTTATATTAGATTCTTATAAAATTATAATATATTATGCGTATTTAAAATGCTTATAAAATACATTAATTACTAGTGTATATATAAGTACGTAAAAATTATGAATATTAGATAACATAATACTTATAGTATGCAGTAAAATTTTATAAGATTTTTAAGGGTTTCCAAAAAAATTTTTTTAATTATAAAACATAGTTATTTAATATTACTGTTTTTAACATAGAGTATTTAAATCTTATTTAACTATTAATTTTATAAATTATGAAACAGATTTTATGATATAATTACTATTTATTTATTATTGCTATACTAGTGAGCTGCTTTTAACTTAAAAATATTTAATATTTAGTTATTTTTCTATGTTTTTAACAATAAAATATTTATTTACTTTTATGCTATTTATAAAAAGAATTATTAAAAATTAAGTTTTTAGTAAACTAAAAAATTAAATGTTTAGAATATTTAAGGTAGTAATAAATTATTTTTACTTTTAGTGATTAGTAGTAGATATAGCATAAAATTTTTTTAAATTATTCTTATTTTTAAAAATATAATAAGTTTTATATCATATAATTGATTTCAGTAAAATAATTAATCAATATATCAATATATTTCTGCTTGTTTGTACAATTATTTTTTATATAGCTATATTGTAAGACTTTTTGTTAATATATAAAAAGATAATTTAAATATTACTATTATTTTAATTATCCTAGTTAGTTAATTACGTATTACAATTAAATATATAAAATTTTGAATAATAAAATTTTAAAAATATATGAATAAAATAATAAATATACTATTATAATTTTAGTAGTATTAAATTTTTACTATTAATACTTGTATGTTAACTAAAAATACTATTTTATTAGGTATTTTTATTTTAAATGATTTATTTATATCTTAATAAAAGAAAGAATATATAAGGAATATATAAATTATATATATATAACAATAATAAAATTAAAGAAATAATTTAGCTACAGAACTAATTAATATAAAATTATTTAATAATATATTCTAATATTAATTTTTTGTTAATTAGTATAGTGATTAAATATAATAAATAATTTGATTAAATTAAATTGATATTCTGAATATTATATTATATTAGATTATATTATACAATGCTATAATAAAAAGGTATACTATCTTTGATAGTATTCTAAATTTAAAAATAGTAGATAATTTTATTTAAAGCAAATTAGTTACTGATACTAAAATTATCTAATTGTGGTAGATTACTATTATTTAAGAACCTGTAAGATATTTGATAATATATATAATATATAATATTACAGTTATTAATTCTTTATCTTAATATTTAGGTTTAATTTATATAAATAATAAAGTTATATTAGATATTTTATAAATCTTATAACTAGAAAACAATTAACGTGTAAGTTGTAAAATTAAATAGTACTAATGGGTATGATTGAAATGATTAAAAGTTATTAAATAAAATACTATAACTTTTATAACAGTATATTTCTATTATAAAATTTATAAAAATGTTTGATAAAACACTAAAAATAAAAAATATATTACAGTATTTAAATAAATTTTAAATTGGCAATAAGAAAGTAAAAAAACAAAATAAAATAAAAATTAGTAATCATGCTACTAATGTAGATAATTAATGTTATTAATTATCTACATTTATTATTTATGCTTATTATTAATGACATGCATTGCCATTATTGTGGTTGCGAATTCTTTCATAACCCTGCGGTATACATCGCGTTTAAAAGAAACAATTTGACGCACTGGATACCAATAACTTACCCAAATCCAGTTATCAAATTCTGGAATACTACTGCGTTCTATATTAATATCAGAATCATTCCCAGTTAGTTGTAACAAAAACCAGCGTTGTTTTTGGCCAATACATACCGGTTTTGTATCCCAACGCACTAAACGTTTAGGTAGTTTATAACGTAACCAGTTACGGCTCGAAGTTAGTATACAAACATTTTTTTTACTTAGACCTATTTCTTCAAAGAGCTCACGGTACATTGCCTGTTCTGGTATTTCACTAAATTTAATTCCACCCTGAGGAAATTGCCAAGAATGCTGACCATAACGTCGAGCCCATAGAACTTGCCCTTGTCGATTACAGAGTATAATACCAACGCTTAGGCGGTAGCCATCTTTATCAATCACTAAACCACCTCGATTAACTTATAATTTAAAGATACTCCGATTGTTTCATAATAATTATAAGTGGTAAACTATTGGTTATGGGTTTATGTGAGATAATAATATCTGTATATAATTTATAAATATAAAAATTTTTCTATATTAGAATTGTAAATTAAAAAATAATATTAATTTAATTAAGTAATCTTAAAATTTATAGATAAAAATTAATATTTTATTTGTTTTTATTAAAAATTTAGTATTTAAAATAAAAATAATTATATCTATTATTAGAATATCATCTAATTTATTATTAGATACCTTTTAGTACACTAAAGAAAATTATCGTACTAATTAAATTTTTTAGTTTACTTTTTAATCTATTGATAAGTTTTACCATGTAAATTAATTTTTAAATAAGATCTCATATATATTTATTTTTTCATTACTTTCATATAATGAATATGAGATATTCTTCTTGCTCAAGTATTATATAATTTTATTTTAGAGTATTTAGCGATAAGTTCAATAAATTATTCCTACTAATTTGAAGAAAATAATAGATAAGTATGTTGTTAAAATTTCACCTAGATATTAAGGTTAGCAGTAAGTAATAGAAGAATTTATTAATATTAGCTTAAATTAAAAACTATTTTAATAAACCTTATAAAGCATTATGGTACCTAAAAAAGAGTACTATATTTCTTTGACTAATCACTAATTTAGTATCTCCTATTCTAGGAGTTTGTATGCTAAGTAAATAAAATAATTTTGCTATAACTAAAGAGGACTCATAGATTTAATTATCTTAGGTAAGATTTAAAGTATTACTACCCGCTTACAGTAAAGCTTTATAATTATAACTAAAGGCTGCCAATTATTATAATAAAAATATAATTGATGAAATAAGATGCCTAATTATAATATTATCTATAATTTTATCTAAAAAGGCTTTATTTATAAGTTATTTAGTTATTATTTTATTTTTTAAAAAACTAATAATTAAACTTAATTTTGATTATAATTAAATTAAATAATACTGTAATATTTTTTGTATTTTTATAAGGTGTATAGGTAATATTTAAATGAATTATTAATCCTAAATGTGTTATTTCTAAATACGTTAACTATTATAAAGATTATTTTAATGTAAATAAAATTATTTTCCTTTTTCTAGTTTTAATTATTTTAAAATTACCAAAAACATGATAAACTTAAGTTGAGTAGGTTGGATTTACTGTAGTAATATTTATGTATCTAGCATTGCTAATTTCTATTATTAGATTATTAGGCTAACTAATCTAGTGTTTACTTTGTAAAAGTATTCTAATACGTGATTTTAATCTATTCTGTAATAGTTATTTATAGTTTAGAAGTTAATTGAAAAAATTCATGAACCTGTTCTTAAAAATAAAATTATTATAGTAATAATATTAGTTTTTAAGAACACTATTATATAAATTATGTATTAAATATTATTTTTATTTTAAATCTTATAACAATAATAATTAGATTCTTTAATCTTTTATTTGTTACGGCGTTTGTGGTTATGGTTGTGGTTGTTATTATAATAACAATACTTATTACTTAATCTACTAGGATTTTATTAATCAAAGAATTTATTAGTTAAGTACTATTACTTATTTTTGATTTTAGCAGGTATAACTTTAATATTAAAAAGTTTTTAAATATAAGTATCAAAAGTATACATTTATTTTATTTTATTCTTAATAAGAATTAAAAATTTTTAATTAGTTATAAAATAAAAATTATTTTAATTTATTAAAATTAATATAGAACGTTTTTACGTAGTTAACTAAGATTAGCGTCTTAATTACTAATATAATAATAGTAGCTATTAAATAACCTATCTCGCCTATTTTCCCTTTTAGCATTGCCAAGAAAACAAGATGGATTCTAAAATCTTCTACGATATATAATCATAACAACATACGTAACATACGACGTAGTGGTTCAGCTGCTCCCCACAGTAATTGATCACCGACAGTAAATGCTAATAAATATTTATTTCCCATGTTAGGTTTACGTAAACGCCCAACTGGAATATTTAGTGTACCAGTAACCGCAGCTGGTGTAAGTCTATGTTTAGTTAGCTCTGGTTCATTAGGGATTACTCGTACCCATTCATTATGTTGGGTAATAATTTTTTCAATAGTTTTTAGTGATACGTCTTTTTTTAATTTAATGGTGAATGCTTGGCTATGGCAACGTAATGCTCCTATACGCACACATAGACCATCGATTGGGATTACTTTTTTAGTATTAAGAATTTTATTAGTTTCTGCTTGACTCTTCCATTCTTCACGACTTTGACCATTATTAGGTAACGCACTATCTATCCATGGAATTAAACTACCAGCTAATGGCACAGAAAAATAATCTGTAGGTAAAGAACAATTACGAATCTGTGCTGTTACTTTACTTTCAATCTCAAGGATTGTTTTTGCTGGATTTACTAACTCGTTTATTACACAACCATATAATTTACCCATTTGTTTAATAAGCTCATTCATATGACGCGTGCCTGCGCCAGAAGCAGCCTGATAAGTTGCTACAGAAACCCATTCTACTAAATCATTAGCAAATAAACCACCTAGCGACATAAGCATTAGACTTACAGTACAATTACCTCCAACAAAAGTTTTAATACCATTATTTATCCCTTGCTCAATCATAAGTTTATTAATTGGATCTAAAATAATAATAGTATCTTTTTCCATGCGTAATAATGAGGAAGCATCGATCCAATAGCCTTTCCAACTTTTTTTACGTAGTTTAGGATAAATTTCTTGGGTATAATTTTCCCCTTGACAACTAATAATAATATCTAATTCATATAACGTATCAATATCATTAGCACGGTATAATTCATAGTATTGACCCTCTATCTTAGGTGTTTTTTGATTATTTTTTATAGAGGTAGAAAAAAATACAGGATAGATAACGTTAAAATCTTTTTCTATTTCCATTCTTTCTATTAACACTGAACCAACTATGCCACGCCAGCCAACAAAACCAACTTTTTTCATAATTATTACGTTCCATAATAAATTTATATAAAAATTATACAAACTAATAAATTCTTTGAAAGAAAACAAAACAAATAAAAATTTTTAGTTTTCCCCTTGAAGGGAATTACAATGCCCCCATTTAGTAAATTATGATACCGTTAATGGTAGCAAATAGGTATCAATCCTGCATTTAATACAGGTCTTTATAGGAGAGCGATAAATGACACAACAACAAATAAATATTCGGCCATTACATGATCGCGTTATAGTTAAACGTGAAGAAGTTGAAAATAAATCATCTGGAGGTATTGTCCTAACAGGTTCAGCTGCTGGTAAATCAACACGTGGTAAAATTCTTGCAGTTGGTAACGGGCGTATTTTAGATGATGGAAAGATCAGACCTTTAGATGTAAAAGTAGGTGATGTTGTTGTATTTAATGACGGGTATGGAGTTAAAGTAGAGAAGATTGATGATGAAGAAATGTTAATTATGTCAGAAAGTGACATTTTAGCCGTTGTTATTGGAAAATAAGTAGTACAATCAATCAGTCTTCTAAACTAAATGAATTTGAGGGATAGAATAATGGCAGCTAAAGATGTAAAATTTGGCAATGATGCTCGTGTAAAAATGTTACGTGGTGTAAATATTCTTGCTGATGCAGTAAAAGTTACTTTAGGACCTAAAGGTCGTAACGTAATTCTAGATAAATCTTTTGGTTCTCCAAGCATAACTAAAGATGGTGTTTCTGTTGCTCGTGAAATTGAACTAGAAGATAAGTTTGAAAACATGGGTGCGCAAATGGTAAAGGAAGTAGCTTCTAAAGCAAATGATGCTGCAGGAGATGGTACAACTACAGCGACAGTATTAGCACAAGCTATTGTTACTGAAGGCTTAAAGGCTGTTGCCGCAGGCATGAATCCGATGGATCTAAAACGTGGTATTGATAAAGCAGTAGATTCAGCAGTTCAAGAATTAAAAAAATTATCAAAACCTTGTGCTGATCCAAAAGCTATTACTCAAGTAGGTACTATTTCTGCAAACTCTGATGAGGTTGTTGGTGAATTAATTGCAGAAGCAATGGGTAAAGTAGGTAACGAAGGTGTTATTACAGTTGAAGAAGCTACTGGTCTCGATAATGAGCTTACCGTAGTAGAAGGTATGCAGTTTGATCGTGGTTATTTATCACCTTACTTTATTAATAAGCCAGAAAATTCTACTGTAGAACTTGAGAATCCTTTTATTTTATTAGTTGATAAGAAAATTTCTAATATCCGTGAACTTCTACCAATATTAGAAGCGGTAGCGAAAGCGGGTAAATCTTTATTAGTTATTGCAGAAGATGTTGAAGGTGAAGCATTAGCAACGCTAGTAGTAAATACTATGCGTGGTATTGTTAAGGTTGCTGCGGTTAAAGCACCAGGTTTTGGTGATCGCCGTAAAGCAATGCTATCAGACATTGCTGTTTTAACTAAGAGTATTGTTATATCTGAAGAAGTAGGATTAGTTTTAGAAAAAGTTACTCTTGAAGATCTAGGACAAGCAAAACGTATTATTATTACTAAAGATGCTACTACTATTATTGATGGTGTGGGCGATAAAAATACAATTGCGACTCGTATAGTTCAGATTAAACAACAAATTGAAGAAGCTTCATCTGACTACGACAAAGAAAAATTACAAGAACGTGTTGCTAAACTTTCTGGTGGAGTGGCTGTTATTAAAGTTGGTGCAGCTACTGAAGTTGCAATGAAAGAGAAAAAAGCTCGTGTAGAAGATGCTTTACATGCAACTAGAGCAGCTGTAGAGGAAGGTGTGGTATCTGGTGGTGGTGTAGCTTTAATTCGTGTTGCTACTGCTCTTGGTCATTTAACAGGTGATAATCAGGATCAAAATGTAGGTATTACTGTTGCCCTTAAAGCAATGGAAGCCCCATTACGTCAGATCGTAGTTAATGCTGGTGAAGAAGCATCTGTTATAGCTGATAAAGTAAGAAAAGGAAGTGGTAACTTTGGTTATAACGCACAAACTGAAAAATATGGTGATATGATCGAAATGGGTATTTTAGATCCAACTAAGGTTACTCGTTCTGCAATACAATATGCTGCATCTATTGCTGGTCTAATGATTACTACTGAGTGTATGGTATCTGATTTACCACGTGAAGAAAAAAATACTGATACAGGCTCTAGTGGTGGAATGGGTGGAATGGGTGGAATGGGTGGTATGATGTAATTCTGCTCTATTCAATAAAGAATATAATTCCTTATTGGTAGCTTTATCCATAGTAAAAACGAGCAGGTTGTCCTGCTCGTTTGTATTTTTTATATTAGTTAAAGTTATATTTGTATTAAAAATATTTTTCTTTTATCTGTTTCTTTACGAGATCTAAAGTTATATAATCTCTCTACTTTAGTCGTTTTATTAGATATAATAGTTATTATTATTTAAGTATTTTATAGCTCTTATCTTTAATTTTTTACTATAACTATAATGAAGTATATTTTTATTAATTTTATAGATAAATAGTAAATATATATAAAGATAGATATTTTTTTATAAAGATACTTAAAATATTTCTGTGGTATATTTTAAATTTTATGATTTGTACTAATACATAAAGTAATTATTACTATTTCTAACATAGTACTGTATTAATAGTCTTATAATTTAATACTTAATATATAAGTAATTTATTTCTGCATAATATCAAGATTATTATCTATTTATATTTTATTAATATGTATTAGTTATTAAAAAATAAGCTCTAGTCTATATATAAACAACAATACACTTTAGCATAAGAAATAGTAATCTGAAGTAGTAAATTAAATAAATCAAACATCACTTAACATCTAGTAAAAATTACTACTAAATATACAATAGTATTGTACTCTTAATATAGAGAACTATTCTAATACTTATTAATACAGGGTACTTAACATCTAGCAAAAGTATTAGAAGTATCTATTATATATTAAGGTATATTAAATTTTTGTTATAAAATTTAGTATAGACTCTATGATTTATATTAATGAAAGCAATTTTATTTATAATATAGTAGACACCATATAATATGATCACTTTTTTAAAAAAATTAATTAATATAAATATATTGATGTTATTTTGCAATTAATTTATACGACTCCTATAATATAATAGCATCTATTAAGCTTTTACTATATAACTTTAACTATTGCTCTATCAATGTAAATTAGCATAATAATATAACTAGTTTCTTTAGTGTAAATATGGTAACTATTATAATAATTAATCTTAGATACATCATCTCTATCAATGACTAAACTAATTACATATTACTACAATTACTATTGTAATAAATAGAAAACTATTTATTATACTAATCTTAAATCTATATTAGATAATAAATGAGATATTTCTATTAAGAGTTTAAGGTAAATAGAGATTAGAATTAAAATGGTATTTGCATACCTGGAGGTAATGAAATTTCATTAACTACAGATGCCATTTTCTTTTTTTGCAATACTGTAAGACGTTTCACTGCATCGTTATATGCAGCTGCTATTAATTCTTCTAATATTTGCTGGCCATCATTCATTAGGCTTAAATCAATTTCAACCCGTTTACAGCTATAGGCTCCATTTAGGGTTACTTTTATTAAGCCCGCTCCTGACTCACCAATTACTTCTAATTTAGCAAATTTTTCTTGCACTTTTTGCATATTATCTTGCATTTTTTGAGCTTGTTCTAGGATATTTAACATATTAATTTCTCGTCGTTAGGTTATAAGCCTTTACTATGTTGATCGTAGAAGTTATAAAGTACTTTGTAAGCTTAGCTAAATAATTAAATTGGCATAATACTTTTTTCATCTAGTTCAGCATCAAAAAAATAATATAACCTTTGAATGTTATTATCTGCTAAAATTAATTGACGCGCTTGCGCTAGTTTTTCTACGTAAATAGCTTGATACCATTCTGATGGAGTAAGTTGTGATATATTATCATCTTCAATTACCTCTAGTTTAATTTCTTTACCATATAAAGTACTAAGAGCATTAGCTAAAATTTTTTGTGTTGATAAAGAGTTTAAATGGTGCTGTGTAGAACGTAAGTGAAGACAAATATTCTCAGGCGTAATTTCTTGTTTAAACGTATTTAATGCTAATTGTTGCGCTATTTTAGGTATAGTTAATTTATTTAACTCCTTAGTCCAGGGATCCCGAATAATAGCTTCTTGTTTTAATTTTTGCATTAGTTCAGGATTTTCTTTATTTTGTAATGTATTACGTAAAATTTGTAGTATCGTTACTGATTTTTTAGTAATTGGTTGTATCTTTACCTGTAAATGACAAGTATTTTTTGTATTTATCTCATTTTTTTTAACTAGTATAGTTTTTTTAACTGATAATTTTTGCTTAGCTAATAAATTTTTTTTTTGTTGAAATAACTGTGTTTGTGCTTGTAATAACTGAGCCGTAACAGTAGAAGGAATAGATTCTTTTTTGTTATTAGTATTATCTACAGTATTAATCATAGAACTTACAAGTGGTGGAGTAGCATTAATCTTTTTTTGTGGCCTGCTCAATAATTGTATTTGAGATTCCGAGATAGGTATTTGTGGATGAAATGCCAATGCGCGTAGTAAGGTCATTTCTACCCCCATACGTTTATCTGGGGCGTAAGACAATTCTTTACGCCCAATAAGTAGTATTTGGTAATAAAGCTGAATATCAATTGGAGGAAGTATTTTTGCTAGTTTATGTAAACGTTGTTCTATTAGTGTATCCTGATTATTTAATGAGCTATTAAAGATTGTAGGTAACAATTGTATCATAGCAATACGATGTAATAGCGTTAACATCTCAACAAGGAGATTTTCCCAGTCAATACCCCCCTGCAATGCTAATTCTTCTATCTGAGCCATTAATGCTACACTATCAGCGCTAACTAATCCTTCAATAATGGATAATGATTGCATCCCATCTAATGTGCCAAGCATTTGATTAACAGAAACTGTAGTTATCTTACCTTGGCCAATGGCAACAGCTTGATCAGTCAGGCTTAGTGCGTCACGCATGCTACCATTTGCTGCTTTAGCTAATAACTGTATAGCATAAGAATCACTAATAATTTCTTCAACCTGTAAGATTTTTTCTAACTGAGTATAGATTTGTTGTATACTTAAAACTTTTAAATGAAATTGTAGACAACGTGAAAGAACAGTAACTGGTATTTTTTGTGCATCAGTCGTAGCAAGAATAAATTTTACGTGAGTTGGCGGTTCTTCTAGCGTTTTTAATAATGCGTTAAAGCTATGACGAGAAAGCATATGAACTTCATCAATCAGATAAACTTTAAAACGACCATGTACTGGTGCATATTGTATATTATCTAATAATACACGAGTATCTTCGACTTTAGTACGTGAAGCCGCATCAATTTCAATTAAATCAACAAAACATCCTTGTTCTATTTCTTGACAAGAAGTGCATTGCCTGCAAGGAGTTGAAGTTATTGCTTGTTTGCAGTTTAGTCCTTTAGCTAACAAGCGAGCAATTGATGTTTTTCCAATACCACGTATACCAGATAAAAGATAGGCATGATGAATACGTCCTAATGAAAGACTGTTAATTAATGTCTTTAGCACGTATTGTTGACCTACCACTTCATGAAAGGTTTGTGGTCGCCACTTACGAGCGAGAACTTGGTAGCTCATTAATTTCAATAAGTCAAACAATCCAATTAATTATCTTAATACAACTTTAAGATTAATAGTTTCTATATTATCATAGATTTTTAGTTTTTTTAAAAAAAATTATAAATACTTAAACATAAAAATTTATAATATTTAATTCTATAAAATATTTTAATATTATATTATAAAATAATACTCTTATAATCTATTTTAAATAAAATTATAATAAAATGGAAAGATAATATCGTATTATTAATTTATATAAAGCGCTTTAACTTAATCTAATTTATATTTAATAAAATTTTAAATATGAAAACAAATAAGAAAGCATTAAAATCTATCTCATTTTTTTCATATTGCATCTTAAATATTCTAGTATTTATAGAATACACATTGCCCATAATAATCGCTACTTTAGGATACTTTAGTTATCAAATCTTATACTATAAGGCATAGAAAATATTGTTATTAACATTATAATTAAAAGCATCTAATTAATAATATCTCTTAGTGATGTTTAGCAAATTAGTACGTATTCTAGTTACTAAAATGTAAATCATAGAGTCTATACTAAATTTTATAACAAAAATTTAATATACCTTAATATATAATAGATACTTCTAATACTTTTGCTAGATGTTAAGTACCCTGTATTAATAAGTATTAGAATAGTTCTCTATACTAAGAGTGCAATACCATTCTATCTATTTAGTAATAATTTTATTAAATGCTAAGTGATGTTTGATTTATTTAACTTACTACTTCAGATTACTATTTCCTATACTAAAGTGTATTGTTGTTTATATATAAGCTAGAGCTTATTTTTTAATAGCTAATACATGTTAATAAAATATAAATAGATAAATAATTTTGATGTTATGCAGAAATGAATTATTTATATATTAAGTGTTAAGCTATAAGATTTTAATTATATAATTTAGATGCGTAGTAATTTTTTATAAAAGTTTATTGATAAAGAATTTTTATTTTAATTATCAGAGTCTTTTATTATTGTAATAATATTACTAGTAGAAATACCATCTTTAAAATTTAATATTTTAACTTCGCCACCAGCTTTATATACTTCTTCGCTACCAGTAATTTCGTGTGCTTGGTAGTCTCCACCTTTTACTAATAAATCTGGTAAAATATCACTAATTAATCGCTGTGGTGTATTTTCTTCAAAAGATACCACCCAATCAACAACTTCTAATGCCGCAAGTACCATCATACGTTGTTCTAAAGGATTTACTGGACGAGTAGGACCTTTAAGGAGTTGTGTTGAGGCATCACTATTGACTGCTACAATTAAGCGATCACCTAATTTACGCGCATTAGTTAAATAAGAAACATGCCCAGCATGAAGAATATCAAAACATCCATTTGTCATTACAATTTTTTCACCGTTATGACGTGCTTGCTTAATTGCAACTTTTAGCTGTTGCTCACTAACTACACCAAAGCGGGTTTTAGCTCGATTTAGAATAGCATTTTTTAATTGAATAGGTGAAACTATTGATGTTCCTAATTTTCCCACGACTATTCCTGCCGCAGCATTTGCTAAAAAGCAGGACTCCTCTAAAGAGTTACCTACTGCTAAAGCAGCAGCCAAAACACCAATCACTGTATCACCAGCACCAGTTACATCAAATACATCTTGTGCTTGAACAGGAAAGTGTAATGGTTGTTTATTCTCTTGTAATAATGTCATTCCTTGTTCAGATCGTGTTACTAACAAAGCGGTAATTGCAAAATTTTTTATTAATTCTATACCGCGAATAATAATTTCATTTTCATCTTTACAATGACCAACGACAGATTCAAATTCGGATAAATTTGGTGTTAATAGAGTCGCACCACGATATTTTTGAAAATAACTTCCTTTCGGATCAATCAAAACAGGAATATTTTTCTTTCGTGCTAATTGGATTATGCGTTGAATATCATTTAATGTACCTTTAGCATAATCAGATAATACTAACACTTGAGCACTAGATAATCCTTGTTTAATAATCGTAAATAATGATTGCGAATCAATGTTGCTAAAGCTTTCTTCAAAATCTAAACGAATAAGTTGTTGATAACGTGAAAGTACGCGAAGTTTAGTATTAGTAAGATGATTAGGTAGAGCAATAAAATTGCATGCTACATTAGCATCCTTTAATTTATTCTTTAGTACTTCTGCTTCTTTATCAGCGCCTGTTAAGCCAATCACGCGAGAAAAAGCACCAAGAGCAGCGATATTAACCGCTACATTAGCAGCCCCACCTGGACGTTCTTCAATGCTATTTGTGCCTATTTTTACAATAGGTACCGGTGCTTCTGGTGAAATACGATTTGTTGATCCATACCAATAGCGATCTAATATAAGATCACCAACTACTAATACATTGCCACGATTAAAATGAGGTAGAGTAATCTTCAAATTTTGACCCCTAAAACTAATATTACTTAACTCCTTATAATACGAATAATTATTTATTATATAAATAAATTAAAATAAAAAGTAATAATTTATATTAATTATATTTTAATATACAAACATAAATTATATTTTAAAATTTTACTTAGTAGTCTAAAAATAATAATTAATATAGAATTTTATCTAGCTTATTTTCTTAATGATTAAGGTATTTATCTATTATAGTAGTAGATTTTATCCTAATAATTTTTATGCAAAATACTTACTTGTATATTACTATGTAACCTTAGGATAAGTTTTTAATTTTATAAAATAAGACATTAGGTCTTATCATTACAAACTAAATTTCTCTTTAAAATTTATAAAAAATATTTATTAGTAATAATTTTATAATTTAACGTGTAAAGGATAAATTATCCAGCCATGTACAATACTAAAATTACTTACCTATTAAATTTACTAACATAGTTAGCTTTATAAGAAGTTATAGATATGCATAAATAGTAATATATACCACTATAAAAATGCTAGTCTAAAACAAATATACTAAACTATTTAAATGTTACTTAATACGTATAGAGTTATTACTAAATAAATATACTAATATTAATTATTTTTATCAATAAAAGTCATTATGTATATAATATCTACTATCTTATATAAGAATAAATTATTTCTATATTACACATTAAGCAATAAGATCTATACTATACTTAACTAATAGATAAGTATAAATAAATAATAATAGTTAAAAACTCATATTATATTTAGATAATTATTTATTAATAATCCTTAAATATCTACGATATTATCATAGTTATTTTTGTTAGCTAAAACTATAGAATAAGTAATAATTATGTATTAAAAAATAATATACAGTATCAGAATATACTTATTAACATTACTAAATACTATTTAAACCGATAAAAACACAAAAAGTTTTATTTAAAAAAACATATCTTAAAAACTAAGCAATCGTTAATAAAAAAGTAAAGCAGTTATCTATATAATTTTTATCAATAAAAGATAATCTAATTTTAGATTACTCAAGGACTTTATGTATAAATATCTATTACAATTAAAATTGTAATAGATATAGATTACTAGAACTAGTAAAATTTACTTAAATATAATATTACTTAAAAAATAAAATAGATTCTTTAATACTAAAAGATAACTTAATAATAAGTTATTTACTTAGCATGTGTTAAGTAAAAATACTATTAGTATAATTAAATAATCTAAAATTATATTAGATTATTACTAAAATAGATAATAGTTTAAATTAAGATATAATCTGACTATAGTAATTTATAGCATGAAAATTAGATAAATAAGAGTTTTTAAAGATGTTTAGTGTATTTATTTAAGAATGTTTAATTACAGGATTTGCTATAAATCTTAAATGCTAGTCGTTTAGCTATTACAAAATAGCTAAAGTATATTAAAATATAATACTACAAATATTTAGTGATTAATGCTTGTATTATAATAAATTAAGGATAATCTACATATTTATACATTAATTTATCATTATAATTAATATTAATAATATCAAAGTATGCTGTAAGAATATCTTAACTACTTTGTTGGTGTAACTAAGTTAGATCTTTTCATGCACATATATACATGATACACTAACTTATTTTAAAATAAATCTAATACTAAGAACGCGCTACTTGTCCTTAAGTAATTTAATTAGTGAACTACTACTATACTAACTAAATTAGTATAGTATATTTTTGCTAATTTATATTAAATTCTGTCTAAAATCTACCATTTTGCTAATATTTTATTAAAAAACTATTATAATTAGAGATTTTTAATTTTTAGTTAGTAAAACTTATTATAGTACATTAAAATAATTACATAAATCTAATAAATTACTTGATTAATTTTACCATAGTATCTATTACTTGTTAGTAATAGATACTATATTTTATTATTATTAAAGTTAGTTTTTAATAATAAAGAAATATTAGATTGATATAATCTAGTAAGAATAACGTATTTAGATTTAATTTTATGAATATAATAATATCTCTTAATTTACATAGTATTATACCTATTAATATAACTAACTCATTAAAAATAACAAAAAAATTAAAATTTAATACTATTTTTAATTGTAGTTAATTAAAAAACTTAAGTAAGATACTCTTGTAATTAAGTAATTCTATCTATCTTTTATATTATTCTAGCTAATTATCTATTGTACTGTTAGTACAATTAACTAGGATTTTATAATAAAAAAATTATATAATAAGTATTAATCAAAATTCATCATTACTTTACTTTAAGTAATTTTATTATTAACTTTAATATCAATTAATTAATTAATTAATATTATCTAAGAAAAAGTAAAATAATTAAAATATAAAACTAGTAATAAATAAAAGAAAAATATTCTAAACGAACTAAATATTATTAACTAAATAATGTAACTCAGTAATTATATGCTGTAATAGTTCAACACCATATTTAGAATAAGCTACTAATTGGACTTGACGCCCCTGCTGATAATAAGCTAAATAAAGTTTAATATCTGCTTTAGGTAAAAAATTAATCCATTTTTCTGGCCATTCTACTAAACATATAGCCTGTTGATCAAAATAATCATGGATACCAATAAATTCTAATTCTTCTTCTCTAGTTAGACGATACAGGTCAAAATGATAAACTATTCTTGGTACTAAAAAATAAGATTCAACTAAAGTATAAGTAGGGCTTTTTACATTACCACAATAACCTAAGGCACGAAGAAAACCACGACTAAAAGTGGTTTTTCCGCTACCTAATTCACCAAAAAGATAAATAATACTAGCACTATTACAAAAAGATGCTAAAATAGAACCTAAATTAATTGTAGCAACTTCATCAGGTAAAAATAAAACCTGTTTTTTCATGCTATAAAACCTATCATAATTTTTATGAGTTTAATAAAATATACCATATTTTATTAAAGTAATTAACTACTGTAAGTAGAATACCTATACTTTCAATATAACTCAATAAAATTTTGTACATCATCTAACATATTTCCACATTGAAGATGGAACCTTATCAAAAAATTTATTCGCGATAACTTCTGCTAATCTATGATCCGCAGCAGAATTAAATAATTCTAGCTCATCAATAGAAAGTTCATACCTATTTTTTTCAATTACTCTCTCTAAAGTAGCAAGAGTCCTACATTTTCTTAAACGCATTAAATAATCTGTTTTTGTCATAATAAATAATCTTCTAAATATACAAATAAATATAGGATAACAATTTCTTAAGTTTAATCATGGCATAATTATATTTCTCTAAATCCTATTCATAATTTATTATATTTATTAATACTTTATCAAAAATATACTTAGAATAACATTTATTAACTCTATGTAAAATTTTATTTATTTTATCTTATCTAAGTATAGTTCATAATCATTTAAAATAAATCATAAAAGAAGTTATTTTTAAATTTATAATACAAAATAGCATATTTACTTAAGCTACTAAACGTACTAGAAGAAGTAAAAATTATTACCTAGAAATATTATTATATTAAGAATTTTTATATAAGAAAAATAATTGAATAAAATAGCCATTTTTGATAAGAATTTTATATCATCTAATCCATTATGTTTTTTATTAATTAATATCTAAATAAAGCAATAAATAAAGATACTAAAGAAAAAAATTCGTTGTTTAATTGATACTCGATACAGTTTAACTTAAAAATAATAAAATATTTAATATAGTAGATAAGTATAAATAAATAATAATAGTTCAAAACTTAGATTATGTTTAAATGATTATTTATTAATAATCTTTAAGTATCTATAAAAGTATTACAGTTATTTTTCTGTTAACTAAAACTATAAGATAAATAATAATTATATATTAAAAAGTAATATACAGTATTAGTGTATACTTATTAATACTACTAAATACTATTTAAACTGATCAAAACATAAAAAATTTTATTTAGAAAAAATATACCTTAAAAAAACTAAGCAATCATTAATAAAAAGTAAAACAGTTACTTATATAAGTATTTTTAATAAAAAATATTATGATTTTAGATTACTCAAGAACTTTATATACAAATATACATCATTATTAAAATAGTAATATATATAGATTATTTAGAACTATTAAAATTTATTTAAACTTAATACTACTTAAAAAATAAAGAAAAAAATTTTAGCATCAAAAGATAACATAATAATTATAAGTTATCAAGCTAGCATGCATTAAACAAAATGCTATTAGCATAATTAAATAATCTAATTATATTAAATTTTACTAAAATAAGTAATAATGGTTTTTAAATTAAGATATAATCTAACTATAGTGATTTATAGCATTAAAATTAGATAAATGGGAGTTTTTAAAGAAGTATAATTAATAAATTAATTTCTAATATAGCAAGTTATCAAACCTTATAAACTTTTACTGAAATACTTACCTAAATTATCCCATATACATCATTATATATTGAGCGTTACCATTTATTAATAATAGATTACAGTCAATACATTGTCGTATTATTTGTACCATGTTAGAATTATAAATAAATAAGAATGCTAAATTTAAAAAATTAGCACGAACCCTGTAGGTGATATGTTAGGTGAACATTATCTATGTAACATAATATCTATCATGAGGTAACGGTACTTGATGGCACAAGATTTTTCTTATCATTATTTTTGATTAATAAATAGGAAAATTAGGAAGCACCTAATAATTCTAAATTTTTTTATAGTAATGCGTTCATTATACTAAATTGCATTTATCAATATATATTAACATGTTGTAGTTGAATTAATATAAAAATAGTAGACTAGGTTCCTAGTTTTAATAGTTCCCTATAAGAACCCAAAATTCTTCTTACTCGCCTGCCTATATTTTATTAAATAACACGACTAGCATATCAGTAATTATACTTACTGATATTACAGTACGTAATATATAAAAGATTACTAACACTATAGTTCTATTGATTGATAAACTTACAACATTATTTTGATGCGTATACGTGTATTGTAGAATGAAGAGAAGGTAATACTGTTGTAATTCTTCTTTACTTAATCAAACATCTGGTAGTGTCAATACTTTAGTGCTAGATTATTAATTAAATGTATGATAAAAAATTACTAATGATAGAAGATTTACATAATAAATTTAATAATACAAATCTTACAAGTTTAGTTATTGATTCTCGCTTTAATAAAACTAATTTAGAATTAATAATAAATTATTCATTTACTATCACGGGTCTTAAAAAGTTATTGCATTAATATAGATATAATTAGATTGAATTACCCACTTTTGTCTATTAAAGGCTAGTTAGATATTTTGAACCAATAGATAATCTATTGTTATAATACAGCGTATTATCATCTGTATTATGTTTATAAAAAGTACAAAAATTTTTACATATTTAGCAGGTTCGCTAATTACCTTATAAGATCTTGATAGCAAGATCTATATTATTCGTACAGAAGATAACTTAAAAATTATAATAATGTAGTATTTTATACTTTTAAAAATTTAGGTTGAAGTAAGCTTTAAATAAAAACTTCGTTAATTAGTTAAATTAAAAATGATAAAAAATCATATACGATAAAAATAAATTAAATAAAGAACATGCTGATTACAAAAATTATTGATATTAGAAAATAAATTAAATAACTTTTTAAAAAAGAAATTTAAATTGATGATATTAAATATAGTAATAAGCGTATATCTTATTTAACCAAATGGAAAGCAACTAAGAAAATAAATAAGTATAGTATTCTTTCTAAATTTATAACTTTAGTTTTATCTAAAAAATTCTGGGCACCACGTAATCTCAAAAGATATAAGATTGACCCAAATATTTAGTTATAAAATTAATGATAGCTTTTATTCTTATGTTCACGGTAAAAATAACTAACCTATGGTACTTGTTAAGTTCTACAGATCATAATTATTCATTTAATACGTTGGCATTAATTATCTCTCATGGCCAAGGAAAATTACTTACTAGTAAATTTATTTTACCTCTTAGAACTATTAATAAATATTTACTTATGGCTGATAATAATTAAAAAATTATTGATAGCTTTTAATTTAATTTATGGTTTTATTTTTAGATTTAGTAATTTTATTACTAGAAATTGAATAGTAAAGCATTGATTATATTGTTAGAAAATACTCAAGTATTACAATTATTAAAAATTTATAATTTTAATTATATACTAATAATTAGTATTACTGGATATATGCTAGTATTTATAACTATTGATTAGCCTATTTTATTTAAGAAGAAAGGGAATAAAATTATATTTACTTAATTGAAACAAGTAGTAACTAGTGTAGATTAATTAATGTAATTATTAATGTTATCGTCTGAGACATAGATTATCTATATCGTGTAAATATAAATTAATATTATCACTAAAAGAATTATGAAAATTTTACGATAAATGTGAATATAAAGGTTATTCATTACTCCATAGCTTAATGCGGGTTAATTAAGTTCATGTCTTAGGTAAATTATCCTGATATACTAGGAACTCCTATTCAAAATTATAATATTAGAAATAGCCAATAGATTTTTACTAATCTAACTTTATTAATCTTATTAATGCTTGGTATATTAAGAATTTTAGATATAAGATTCTATTAATCTAAATAAATTTAACATTATTCATCATGTATATCCACACTTATAAATTAGTTTTTACCTTAAATTAAAATACGCCTTCATCTTTTAAATACTAATTTAAAATTATTTAGATTATAGAAAAAATTATTAGTAGCAAGATTAATATCAATTATATTTTTTTACTTTTCTTATTATAAATTTCTTTTATTAATTCTTATTAATATTATAACTTCCTATTTAGATGATAAAGGTATATCACTAATTATTAATTAACCTTTAATTATTGCTAAATTATTTTTAGGTTGGTTTGGGAGCAATGCTATTTAAATGGATCTTAGCAAAACTACTGGTTACTACTAACTTACTTTATTGTTAATTAATAAATAATAAAAACTATAAAATAGTTGCTAAATAAATAGAAGTAAAATACTAACAACTATATAAAAATAACTATAATTAATTATTAAGCAGAGTAAGCCATATATAACTATTGTTGACTAGCATGTCATTATTAGTCATTAATAAGTGTATAATAATAAAAAACTAATACTAAAGATTTAAGAAATTATAAATATAATAATAAGTTAAATATAAGCTAAAAATTATGATAATAAATATTACAAATAGGTTTCCATAAATTTATCTATTATTAGGTCATAGGTTAGATTAATAATTTAGGTTTGGTAGAAATATGTAATTTATTTTTATATAATAAAAAAGTGAATAAACATGAATATGTTTAACTTATTTTTAATAAATTACTTATAAAGTAATAGCAAATATAAAGATATATTGAATAAGTTTTTGTACCTAATTTTTATTAGCACTTATATACTATAAGAGGAAACTTTTTAAAAAATTATTTATCTTAATCTTATTATAATTCAAAGCAGATAGTAAATATACTACTTAACTTAATTAATTTACTAACTAAAATCATTTGCAAGTTTTTTATAAAACTTACTATGTGCTATAAATTATGCATTACAGAACACTTATAATCTTTATGTAATAGAGTATGTATAATTCTTACTGTGTTACTATAAATATTTTAATTCGATTTACTATAATAAATGACGATTTATAATAAGTTTAATTCTATGTACAATATAAGAAATAAGGTAAAAAATGATCGAAGTAGATCGCTTAATTACAGCTAGTGTAGTAAATAATGAAGAAATTATTAATAGGACAATACGCCCTAAATTTTTAACTGAATACATTGGACAATCACATGTTAAAGAACAAATGGAAATTTTTATTCAAGCAGCGAGGCAGCGCAATGATGCTTTAGATCATTTATTAATATTTGGTCCTCCAGGTTTAGGTAAAACTACATTAGCTAATATTGTAGCTAACGAGATGAAAGTTAATCTTCGTACTACTTCGGGGCCAGTATTAGAAAAAGCAGGTGATTTAGCTGCTATACTCACTAATCTAGAACCATATGATATACTTTTTATTGATGAAATTCATCGCTTACCCCCGATAGTAGAAGAAATTTTATATCCAGTAATGGAAAATTATCAGCTAGATATTATGATTGGCGAAGGTCCAGCTGCACGCTCAATTAAGATAGATTTACCTCCATTTACATTAATTGGGGCGACGACCAGAGCAGGTTCACTAACTTCGCCATTACGTGATCGATTTGGTATTGTACAACGACTTGAATTTTATCAAGTTACTGATTTAGAACATATTCTTATTCGTAGCGCCTGTTATTTAAAATTAAAATTAAGTTTAGAAGGAGCGTATCAGTTAGCACGACGTTCTAGAGGCACACCACGTATTGCTAACCGTTTATTACGTCGTGTTCGTGATTTTGCTGAAGTCAAAGTTAATGGTGTAATTGACGGTGATGTAGCAACTAAAGCACTAGATATGCTTAATATCGATATAGAAGGTTTCGACTATATGGATCAAAAGTTATTATTAGCAATTATTAATAAATTTATGGGTGGACCTGTAGGGGTGGATAATTTAGCAGCAGCAATCGGTGAAGAACGTGAAGCTATTGAAGACGTACTAGAACCATATCTTATCCAACAAGGATTTATCCAGAGAACTCCTCGTGGCAGAATAGCTACTAATCATGCTTATCAGCACTTTGGTCTTATATATACAAAATAGTTATAAAAAAATTTTTATATACTTTAGTTTATTATATAAAATAAGGTAACTATTATAAAAAATTACTATATAGTATATACTAATATATAAGAATTATTAGACTAAGTAATGCTAAAAAATTTGTTATACATAGCTTTATAGCAAATAGTAAATCTTTAAGAAGTATGATGAGTAAGTTATCAAGTTTACATAATAAAAAATTCAATTTTCTATTTATGTATTTTTAGATAATATATAGTTTTAATTATGATCTAGGGATATAAAAATAGAATATTATTCTAGATAAAAAATTAGTAACTAATATTAATTGCAGAAAATTATTAAATTTTTAATGAAAATTATTATTTTTCTAAAATTAATAAGGGTAATTTTATTTTTTAATAATAGTTTTAATATTTTAGGTAATTGATAAATTTGTGTAATTATATTATCTGAGTTATTTCTGGTATTATAATTAATTAATAGCTAGCTATAAGCTAATAACGATATTACTTAGATTAACTCTTAGATATAAAAAATTAATATTTTAAGTAATTTATTAGATATGATAATGCGTTACAATGATATATTTATTCGTAATAGATAAATAGAGAAAGGATAAGTTTGTTATTATAATATTAATTAGTATTTAATACTAATGCTAGTATCGCTTGCCGAACAAAAATACCATTACCTGCTTGTTGAAAATAATAAGCATAAGGTGTTTTATCTACATTAATACTAATTTCCCCCATGCGAGGTAATGGATGCAATATTTTAAAGTTATGACGTACTGTAATAAGATCAGATGCTTGTAACATGAATGGAATTTTAACGTTAGCGTGTTCTAATTTACTTAAACGTTCTTGCTGTATGCGGGTTATATATAGTATATCTAACTGCGGTAGTATTTCTCTAAGGTGAGTATGCAAACTATAAGTAATTCCTTTTTCATCTAACATTTTCAAAATATTATTAGGCATTACTAATGTCTCTGTAGCAACAAAAAAAAGACGATTATTACAGAATTTTGCTAGAGCCTGTGTAAGAGAATGTACTGCACGACTGTATTTTAAATCTCCTACTATAGCAATATCTAGGTTATCTAAACGCGCTTGTGTTTCTTTAATAGTAAATAAATCTAGCAAAGTTTGGGTCGGGTGTTGGTTGGAGCCATCACCTGCATTTATAATGGGTATGCCATTAGAATATTCTATTACTAAATGCGCACTACCCTCTTGAGGATGACGAATCACAATTGCATCAACATATGTACAAATAATACGCAAAGTATCAATAATTGTTTCTCCTTTATCTAAAGAGGTATTATTGCTGGGAAAACTAAGTACAGAACCCCCTAAACGATAAATAGCGGTTTCAAATGATAAACGCGTACGAGTAGAAGCTTCAAAAAAACAATTAGCAATAATATTATGTTTTAATAAATTAGGCTGCGGTTTATTTTTTAGTTCTTCTGCAACATAAATTATTAATTCTAGCTCTGCACGGCTTAAATCTTGTATTGAAATAATATTTTTGTGATATAGCGGATTAATCACTCTCTATTTTCCTCTATTTTGATTTAAATGTTAATTATTAATCTAAAACAAGTAAAATACATATAGTTTTTAATCTTATTAAAACTAGAATTAAATAATTCGATAACTATTTCTAATATTTTAATTTTTATCTAGGTTCTTAACCTTAATATTAATCTTAATCTTACTATTATTAGTTAAATCTAACATTAAGACTAATAGGACAATATTAGTCTTAATGTTAGTAATGACTTTGTCGTTAAACGTGCTTCATAATATAATTTATGACTTAAACTTTATATATAGTTAAATAATTTTATTGTAGATCTAGTATTTATCTCTAGTTTATTTTTTATTTTTATTTTTTTATCATTATTATTTATGTTTTTTAAAACACGATAACGTAACCACATGTACTTTTCTAGAAATAAAAATAATCTATTAACTAATTATTAATATAGACTGAATAATATCCCTGCCGGTATAATTAATAACTATAGTTAAATAATACGATTATTTGTTTTAAACATTAGCAGATATATCTTTGGATACCGTGGTTTGATAAATAAAATTACATAACTCAACATGACGTGCTAAAAAGTAACCACAGATTTATCTAGCCTATTTATTAAGTGTAGTTTTAGATCTTAGTATAGATTAAATAAAAAATCCACGTTGAAAATATAATCTATATTAATTAGTCAACTATATTTAAAACTAAATAATTTAAAAACAATAGTAAATTTACGTCACGTTTATTAATTAAGCGAATATATAGTATATTAATTATCTTATATACTAACATTTAAGGGTATTAATTACTACATTAACTCGTAAATACAAAGATTTAGTGACGTACTTCTTTAGTAATTACATTTTTCTAAGAATAGATATTTATTTATTAGCAGGTAGATATATTCTACTTCTAAGGATGAATTTCTACCTAATATTTAATACTAGCATTATATATTACTATAATGTTAGGTAAGTTTCTTATTATATGCATTTAAAAATAGTAGTTATGGGAAAAAATTTGCAGGTAGTTATTTTATTATAGATTTAAATATTTTAGGTGATTTAGATATATTGCGTACATCAATATTTACACAGTAAGTTTTTCTTTCAATATATTTATATGAATTATAGCAGTAATATTACAGATAAGTTATCAATATAATAAAATCTTATATCTTCTAACACACGTAAAACTAAAGATCTTCCTATAAACTAAAATGACTACTAATAATAACAAGTACCATGCGATAATGTCCCCATTGTAAAACTTTTACTGAGATAGTTCGATAATAATTTAGCAAAACTTTTTATTACTTTTAATTATACATAAATTGTAACATATAACTATGTTTGCTAATTTATTAATTACTAATGATAATACATGTAAGTAAATTTTTTTATATTGGTTTACCTGTACTAGAAAAATAAATAATAGATTGATAGATTAATTATTAATAACTTCTAAAATAATAGATTAATTAGATAAATAAATACACTAATAGCACTTAATATGCTTTCTTTTTATTTTTTTGTATAAATGGTAATATCATTACTAGTTTCTATCTTACCTAATTTTTCATGTGTTAATAATATATTAAAGATAACCTATATTTTAGGCCTAATTATTTAGTACTAGCTCATCAATAGTTTCTAAAACTTACTTTTACTTGAATACTTTTCAGTATTTTAGATCTTAATATATTTAATATTAAGTACTGAATATAGCTATATTTGTGTGGTTATTAATTATTTTATCTTTTACTTAAGTACTATCTCATCTTAATATTGTATTTTACATGTAAAATTAGTTAAATTATTAAGTCTATTAAGAGATATAAAATTAATTACTATAAACATCGTTTATAGTAATCTTAAATAGGTTCTTAATATTTTTAATTTATTTTTATGCTTTTAAGCTAAAATATTAGTTTGTCTATTAGCGCGTTAATTATTACATAAATGTCTTTCTATTATTAGTAGCGCATAAATTTTCCTTTACATATACTCTTTCCTTTAATATATGTTGTATTTTTATATGCTTATGGTTACGTATATTTACTAAATATAATCTGAATATATTCAAATTTATCTAATTTATAAGTTTTATAGTGTAAAATTATACACTAAATTATTAATCTTTATATTAAACTAGATTACATTAAACTATATACTATTTTCTTCTTAGCTTAATTAAATTAACTATTTATATCAATTTAATAAAATATAAAATAATAATATCTATATATTTAAATAATATACCTAACTATAATATTTATTCATATACTACAGAGTTAATTTTTTATTATTAAATAATTAGCAGAATTAACTGCTATTATTAATTTTTTTATTAATACTTATTATTATCGTTAAGTATACTACTATTTATATTAGCATGGTATTAATTAATTTTAGCATGACTAATTATAAATATTTAATGCTGCTAACTAGATACTAGTTATTTATGTATGATAGAAATTTAAAATTATACACTTAAATATACCATTATTAATCAAATAACTTAAATATAAATTCAAAGATTAAATTAGGATAATTTATTTTTTAAATACTATTTCTTTAGTAGATTCAAACAAATTATATTACGAAAATTACAATTACATAAATTATCTAATAAATTAAAATAATTACTAATAATTAAATATATTTCGATTAGATAGATATATTTTAGTGAACTATAATAATTATGCGATTAAATACTAATATGATTTCTATTGTATTGATGATTAGTTTAGAAGTACTTTGCTGTTACGGGTATTTATCGGTATTATAATAAGATATCTAGTTTTACATGCTGTATCAATAATAGATATTAGGATAATAATGTAGATGCCTGAGAAAACAAGTATGGTCACTTATATATGAGATAATCTTAAAGATTTTAGGTAATTTGTTTTTAACAAATAACTAGATTAATATACTATAATTATTACGCATGCTTTATAAAATAATAGTACTATAAATTTATTATAGATTAAATTTAGCAGTGATTATTTAAATATTTTTAAAGAGTATTTTATATATATTATGATTGATAAAATCAATAATTTTTATGTCAGTTTTATGATAATACTTATTTACTTTAATAAAAGATTACTACAAATGTTTATTATACTTTTTATAGCTTTAAGATTATCATTAATCTCTAATCTAGATAGAGGTATAAATATTATTTTATAACGTTAGATTAATATTTCTCAAATAAATATCTAATTAAAATAGCTTATTACTTATTTTAAAGCTGATATAAATTAAAAAACTATTTAAATTAGAGGCGAAATTCAGCACCTAAATAAACCTGTTTAACCTGTTCATCTGCTAAAATTTTTTGTGGCGTACCATACGAAATAAGATGCCCCTGACTAACAATATAGGCTTTTTTACAGATGTCTAGTGTTTCACGTACATTATGATCAGTAATTAAAATACCTAAACCACTATTACGCAATTGTTTTATAATTTTTTTGATATCAATAACTGAAATAGGATCAACACCTGCAAATGGCTCGTCAAGTAAAATAAACTTAGGATTAGCTGCTAATGCCCTAGCAATTTCAACTCGACGACGTTCTCCACCAGATAATGATTGGCCTAAACTATCACGTAAATGAGAGATACGGAACTCTTCCATTAATATTTCGACTTGCTCCTTACGTTGCTGTCGTGATAGATGTTTGTGGATTTCTAATACTGCCATTAAGTTATAGTAAACATTTAGACCACGAAAAATAGAGGCCTCCTGCGGTAAATAACCAATACCACGCCGAGCACGTTCGTGCAAAGGCAGTAAACTAATATCTTCTTTATTTATAAAAATACGTCCAGCATCGAGAGGTATAATACCAACAACCATATAAAAAGTTGTTGTTTTACCAGCCCCATTAGGACCTAATAAACCTACAATTTCACCCGAGTTTACTGTTAAACTAATGTTTTTAACAATGCTACGGCCTTTATAGAATTTAGCTATACTCTGTGCGATTAAGCTTGCCATAACATTTTATTTATCCTTTTTATTATTTAGTATTTTAAATTCTTTATCTTGTAACTGAGCAGGTAGTAATATAGTAGTTACATGCTTGTCTTTATTGCTAAACGCTTCTATTTTTTGTTTATCTATTAAATAAGTAATACGATCAGCTTTAATGTTACTATCTAACTGTTTTATATAAGCATTATCTATTAATACTAGTAATTGGTTGGCAAATTCATAACGTATTTTTTGGCTATGACCACTTATTATTTTAGTATTATTCTGTATTTGATAAAAAGTAACTGGATTAGCAAAACCTTCAATTACCATTTTATTTATGTCTCCATTAGGGCAGTATGCCATAACCTTATCAGCTTTAATCTTAATAGAATTTTGTGTAATGATCACATTTTTAGTAAATAATGAAATATTGTTAGGGATATCTAATAACTGTTTATCAGATATAATATTAATTAATTGTTTATTATTATCAATTGATGCTATGGTAGATGGTAAATAGCTAGTTAAAAATAAAATTAAAAATAGGTTAATAAACAAAATATTATAACTTTTATTTTTGTATTTCATAATATGTCTTAACCTTTCCAACTAATTCAGCAACCTGACTATATAAATTTCCATGTATTTTCATACTATTAGTAAAAAAATTAATACCATATAAGGTTACTTGATTATTAGAAGAAATATCCTGATTAATTAAGTTAATTTGAGCATTATTAGTTTTAATTTTTTTTATTTGTGAATTTAATATTGAACTACTAACCTCAACATGACCGTATAGATAGAGCATTTTATTATTAGTAAGTTTAGCTTTATCAGACTTTATTATCCAACTACCCACTGCATTTTCATTAAATAGTGTCATTATAGGTTGGCTAAACCAAGTAACAGGTTGACTTGTTACGTTTATTGTTGCGTTATGAACGTAACTATTAGAATTATTATCTATATAATCATAAGCATAGTTTTGTACATTTTTTGCTATTAATTTGTAATGTATTTTACCATCTAGATGGTACACGGTAGTAACTGTCTTCTGACTTTGATAAATAGGTTGATTATTATTAATATTACTTAGTTTTTGTCGCTTATTAATGCTATAATGATAGCCAATTAATACTAAAATAGTAATAGCTAATAATAGTATTATGCTAATCTTTATTTTATTCATATCAATAATTTTTATTCTATTTTAGCTTATTATTAGCAAATAAAATAAGATCACATAGCTCGCGCACTGCTCCATATCCTCCAGCAAGACGTGTAGTATAGTGCGCATTAGCTAATAATGTAGGATGTGCATTTGCTACAGCAACAGATAAACCAACTTCTTTCATTACGGGCCAATCAAGTAAATCATCACCAATATAAGCAACTTCTGTAGATTTACAATTAAGTATAGTTAATAACTTTTTATAGGCAATACGCTTATCTTTTTGTCCTTGGTAGATATGAGTAATTTTTAACATTTTTGCTCGATCTGCCACTAACTGGGTAGATCCAGCGGTTATAATAGCAACTTCAATACCACAATTTTTTAAAGAATGGATACCATAACCATCATGAGCATGAAAAGCTTTCAGTTCTTCGCCTTTATTGCCAATGTATAATAAACCGTTTGACAGTACACCATCGACATCACAAATTAGTAAACGTATATTAGCAGCAAGTTTAATAATTTTTTGTTGTAAGTTTTCGTAGTTAGCATATATAGATTTATTCATTAATCTACGCCCTTAAAATATATTCTAAATAACTAGATTAGTTGATAATTTTATAAAAAATTTATTTATATTAATTTCCAATAGATGTTAAATAAATTTCTATATAACTCCAGCTTTTAATATGTCATGTATATGAATAATACCTAATAAAGTATTATCCTTAGCCACTAATAAACTAGTAACACTACGTGCCTGCATAAGATTAAAAGCATCTACTACTAGTATATTTGCGCCGACACGTATACCACCTTGAGTCATAACGTCAGCAATTTTGGCATTATTAAGATTGATTTTCATATCAAATACTCGTCGCAAATCTTCATCAGTAAAGACCCCTTCAATTGTCATTGAATTATCGCAAATAACGATTAAACTAAGTTTTTTATGTATAATTTCTAATAATGCATCACGTAATAATGCATCAGAGCGAATATATGGTATTTGATTACCAGTATGCATAATATCACTTACACGCAATGAAAGCTTACGACCGATAGTTCCTTTAGGATGAGAGCGTGCAAAATCTTCCCTGGTAAAATCACGTGCCTCTAATAATGCTATGGATAATGCATCCCCAATAATTAGCGTAGCAGTAGTACTAGTAGTTGGCGCTAACCCCATTGGGCAAGCTTCTTCCGCTACCTTAATGCATAGATGGATATCTGCTACTTTACCAATACGACTATCAGGATTACTACTCATGCAAATAAGAAGAATATTCTGGTATTTTATCATTGGAATTAAAGGTAGCATTTCATCGGATTCACCAGAATTTGAAATAGCTAGAACAATATCTTCTGAACTTATTATACCAAGATCACCGTGACCAGCTTCTGTAGGATGAACAAAAAAAGCAGGGGTACCAGTGCTAGCAAGAGTTGCTGCTATTTTTCTACCAATATGGCCTGATTTACCTACTCCCATTACAATAATTTTACCACGACAATGTAAAATTTTTTCACAAGCACGGGAAAAATCTTCATTAATATATTGATTAAGCTGTGCTAATGCATTAAGCTCAACTTCTAATACTCTTTTCCCTGATTGCTGGAAATGAATAGTCCGTAGCAATTCAATATTGGACATAATTAATTCCTACTCATTTTTAGCATAAAGTTTTAACTTTATATTACTCAATCCTAAAGAGCAAAAATAACATTACAAGGTAAACAACAATTTTTAAGTAATAAAATAATTTTTGTCATATAACATATTTTATTTTTTCATATTTTTACAAATTAAACTAGGGACAAATAGTGTAGTAGAAATCTTGTAATTTGATGTATAGTATAAAAATGATTTATTCCTGTATAATATTAAAATTACTATCCATAGTATTTCACTAATATATGCTAGCTTGTTACTAAGGTATCTTATAATTCTTCTTAAAAAACTACAAAGTAAAAAATTTAAAAAATAAAAGATTCTTATTTTTTTATTGTATTTTACCTATAACTATTTTTAATTATTATTAAGTATGCGAATAATATTAAAATAGTCACTAACTTGTAGGTTAACTCTATTTATGCGAAGAAGTTAAATAATTCATCTAAGACTAAAGATAAAAAATTAAAATTAGCGATATTTATATTTTTTATAAATTATTAATAACAAGATTTTTTTATATACTACATTGAATATCATGATCTTATTATCATATAGTATTTACAATCTTTATATACTTGATCTTTATATGCTTTTGTATTTGTGATGATTATTATGTTATAGGTGGTACCTTAACTTTATATTCTTAGTATAGTTTTATAAAACTATACTAAGAATATATTTCTATTAATAAGTTTTTAATAAAAATAATAAAGGAGTAGGATAAATAGAAATAGCTAAAGAAAATATTATTACTTTTAGTAGATTAAAAAATTAACTTATTGCAATAATGAAATATCTGCGATTTGTAAAAATAAATCACGAAGTTTACTAAGTAAGGTTAAACGATTTGTACATATAACTTTATCTTCAGTCATCACTATTACATTATCAAAAAATGCATCAACGGTTTCCTGCAATGTAGCTAATTTAACTAAGGCCTCTTGATAACAATTACGAGCTAGTAAAGGTTTTAATTGTTCACGTAATATCATAACTTTTCTTGCTAGTTTAATCTCAGCTACCTCCTTAAGCACTGATGTATCAACTTGATCACTTAAAATAACCGTAGATTTTGCTAAGATATTAGATACACGTTTATTGACTGCTGATAAAGTTACTGCTATATCCAATGTGCGGAAATAACTTATAGCTTGCATGCGCGCATTAAAGTCAGCAGGTTTTGTTGTATAAGATGCTAAAACTGCTTGAATAGTATCAATACTATGGCCCTCTTCTTGATACCAGGTTTTAAAGCGATTTAACATAAATCTAACTACATCAGCTACCACATTTTTATTACTTAATTTATTAGTATTATTATTAACATAAAGATTCATTGCATTTTCGCTGAGGGTTTGTATGTCTAATGGTAAATTATGATGAATAATAATACGTAACACACCTAAAGCTGCACGTCGTAGTGCAAAAGGATCTTTGTTACCTTTTGGTGATTGATTAATCCCAAAGATTCCTACTAGGGTATCCATCTTATCAGCGATAGCTAATGCACAAGAAACAGGCTGTGTTGGTAATGTATCACCAGCAAAACGTGGTTGATATTGTTCTTTTAAAGCTAATGCTACATTTTCTACTTCACCATCATAGCGAGCATAATGCATTCCCATAAAACCTTGTGTATCAGTAAATTCAAAAACCATATTCGTCATTAAATCACATTTAGATAATAATCCAGCCCTAGTTGCCTGACTTACATCCGCACCAATCTGAGAGGCAACCCAACCTGCTAACGCTACAATTCGATTAGTTTTGTCGCGTAATGTTCCCAATTGTTGCTGAAAAAGTACCGTTTCTAAACGTAATAAATTATCTATCAGACGATTTTTTCGATCAGTGTTAAAAAAGAACTCAGCATCTGCTAAACGAGGCCTAATTACTTTTTCATTGCCTAAGATAATCTGTTGTGGATCAGTTGATGCAACATTAGCTACAAAAATAAAATGTGACAATAAATGACCTTTAGTATCATATACAGGAAAATATTTTTGATCGTTTTTCATGGTAGAAACTAAAGCTTCTACAGGTATGGATAAAAATTTTTCTTCAAATCTTGCTGTTAGCACTACTGGCCACTCAACTAATGAAGTTACTTCTTCTAATAAATTCTCACTAATATCAGCTATTCCACCAATTTTTTGCGCTGCTTGTTGTACATCATGTTTAATTTGTGCTTTACGTTCCTCATAATCAGCAATTACCGCACCACGTATACGTAGAATTTGCAGATATTCTTGAGCGTGATGAATACTAAATTTTGATTCAGCCATAAAACGATGGCCATAGAGGATACGATTTGAATTGATTCCTAATATAGTACCAGTAATTAATTCACTACCTAATAATAAGGTTACCGTATGTACAGGACGTACAAATTGAGTTATTTTATTACCCCATCGCATTAACTTAGTTATTGATAATTGACTAAGGGCACTTTTAACCATTTCTATTAACAATAACTTAGTAGGTTTTCCTTTAATGCAAATACGATACGATAACCATTCACCTTTCTCTGTTGATAAACTTTTTGCTTGGTCTAGGGTAATACCACAACTCTGTGCCCATCCTTTAGCTGCTTTAGTAGGTCTACCTTCAGTATCATAGGCTTTAATAATTGCAGGACCACGTTTTTCTACTTCCTGATCAGGCTGAATCTGACTTAAATTTTCTACTTGTAACGCTAAACGACGGGGGGTAGCAAACCAGTGTACTTTTCCATGAGGTAAAAAGGCATTATCCATTTCAATAGTAAAATTATCAGCAAAAGATTGCGCTAGTGTACGTAATGTCTTTAGTGGTAATTCTTCGGTACCAATTTCTACAAGAAAAGTCTGTTGAGTCATTATGGTCTCTTAGTTCTTATTTTTACACATAGGAAAGCCTAATGCCTTACGTGATTTATAATAAGCTTTAGCAACAATTTTAGTCAATGTTTGAATACGTAGGATATAGCATTGACGCTCAGTTGCTGAAATAGCTTTACGTGCATCTAGTAAATTAAAGGTATGTCCTGCTTTTAAAATACGCTCATAAGCTGGTAGCGGCAAGACCTGTTCTAAATCTAAAAGTAATTTTGCTTCTTTTTCATATTGATTAAAACAATAAAATAAAAAATTTACATCAGCGTATTCGAAATTATAGGTAGATTGCTCTACTTCATTCTGATGGTAAATATCCCCATAAGTAGTTTTACCTAAAGGGCCATCAGACCATAATAAATCATAAACGCTGTTTACACCCTGAATACACATTGCTAAACGTTCTAGGCCATAAGTAATTTCACTTGTAACTGGTTTACACTCTAAACCACCAACTTGTTGAAAATAAGTAAATTGAGTAATTTCCATACCATTAAGCCATACTTCCCAACCTAAACCCCAAGCACCTAATGTTGGGTTTTCCCAATTATCTTCAACAAAACGAATATCATGAAGTTTAAAATTAATATTTAATTCATGTAGTGAATCTAAATAAAGCTTTTGAATATTGTCTGGCGAAGGTTTGATTATAACTTGAAATTGATAATAATGCTGTAATCGATTTGGGTTTGCACCATAACGTCCATCAGTAGGGCGCCGCGATGGCTGCACATAAGCAACAGCAATAGGTTCAGGCCCAAGTGTACGTAGACAGGTTATAGGATGAGAAGTTCCCGCGCCAACTTCCATATCTAACGATTGTATAAGAGTACAACCTTGACGAGCCCAATAGTCTTGTAATTTTAAAATTAAATACTGAAAGCTTTGTTTATTAAACTGTTGCATATTAAATCCGCACGGAATAAATTTAAATAAAAGTAAAATATAATAGTATACTGTTTAATGATAAGGTATATAGATAGTCATGGTATTTATTAATTTATTTCCTTTATAATTTAATCTATTTTTTAGATATAGAGCAGTTATGTAACATTTTTTGTAAGTGCATTACTAGATAAATATTTAAAATAATCTATTACTAATTATTTTAAGCTAAAATAATTAGTAATAGATTATAAATATAATCTTATATAAAATTATGGCATGGTATTAGTAATTAGATCTAATTTTAATTTAAAATTATTTTTATCTATTTTAGTAATAATCTAATATTATTTAGAATTATTTCATTATAAAGTAAGTACTTTATAACTTAATATTTAATATGTAAATAATTTATTTTTATATAATATTAAAATTACTAATTTATTAAAATATTGCTAATATATATAGTTATTAAAGAAGAAATTCTAAGATAAATTTATTGCATTAACTAAGGCAAAAATAAAAATAATTCATAATTTGGTAGAAATTGGTGATGTAATAAAAAGTATTGTCTAATAGTAATTAAAAACAAACAATAAAATTGTTAACTACTTTTAGGTAGTTTCTTTATTATAATATTATATTATAAATATTTTAACTTTATATACTAAACTATATTTTAGTAAAATCTAATAAAAATAGATCTTATAATTTATATTAACAAACGTAATTTCTTATATTAGATACCTTATTCTTACAGTTATATTTTTATATATTAATATAATATTTTTGTAACTAAAATAGCATAAAATTTAATACTCAAAATGTATTAAATAATAGTTATTATTATAGGTATATGTGTTCTATAAATATTATAATATTTAAGATGTAATACTAAAAATAAGGTAGTATTTTAATATTTGCTTACCTATCCAAACCTAAAATCCATGATAGTACTTTTATAGTTTTATTTATCTTAAGTTATAAGAGTGTTACTATATATTCTTTTCAGCTAAACTAATAAATAAAATAGATAAAAATATTTATTAAAAATATTTTTTATCCTAAAATTTGTATTAACAAAAATAGATAAATAACTAAAACTAAGAAATAAATAACCTAAGATTTTTTATTCTTTTATAAAAATTATTTATATCTTATTTTTATAACAGTAAATAAGAAAATTTATTCTAGCAAGAAGTCACATAGCTAAAATAATCCAAAATGATCAATTATTTATTTATATAATGTTATTAGTAATAAGATTAATAAAATTTATTACAATTTCTAAAAACTACTATTTAGTATTAGAACTAAGTTTGATATATATTAAAGATTTAGATATAAAAAAATTAATAAATTTATTAAAAAAATCAAAATATAGATTTACTTTTAATATACTCTTTTTGCATAATTAATCTATACTAATAATTTTTACTTATTTTTAATTTTTATTTATATTGGTTTTAATAGAAATTAAATTAATAATTTTATTTTTAACTAAAATATACTTATATAAATTTATTTATATAAAAATATCTATACTAAATTTTTAAATAACTGCAATAAACTAATTAATTTTTAATTTAAAATAATAACAATATTATTTAAACTATAAATTATATAATAGCAGATAAATCTATATAAAAATAATTTTTTACCTTACTGCTATTATATTAGCTATTTATTAGGTATGTTTTAGTATTTTATATTTTTATTAGAATTTATAATATCTACTTAGTAAATATTATAAAATAATTCTTCTCTTTATAAAATATAATTAATATATATCAATTACTATATTGATATTATGTACTAAATAAAAAAATTTTTTATCATATTATTTATATTAAAATAATATATTTAAATAAAAAATTATTTTATGTTTTAGATAGCAAAACTATTTAATAAAATTATCATAAAGTTATATGCTAATTAGCAAAAAATGTTAAAACATTAATAAATTCCTTTTATTAAATAAGTTTAAAAATAATTTATTAAACTAAATCGTATTGACAATAATGAAGTTACAACGCATTGTTTAGTTTTGATGTTCTTAAAACTAAGTATGATAATGTATCCTATTTTTGTAGCAGGAGACTAATTTGATACCAGATACATCGCAAGCGCTTTCCTGGTTGGAAGCAAACCCTGAAGTACTACAAGGGATCCGTCGTGGCATTGAACGGGAAACATTAAGAATTACTGCTGATGGCAACTTAGCAGAAACTACACATACAGTATCTTTTGGTGCTGCATTAACACATCAATGGATTACTACTGATTTTGCTGAAGCCATGCTAGAATTTATTACTCCAGTTAATACTGATATTGACTATCTACTTATTTTTTTACGTGATCTACATCGTTATACAGCACGTAAACTAAGTAATGAAAATATGTGGCCATTAAGTATGCCATGCTTTATCAAAGCACAACAAAATATTAAACCCGCTACCTATGGCTCTTCAAATATCGGTCGTTTTAAAGCTTTATATCGTAAAGGTTTAAAAAATCGTTATGGTGCTTTGATGCAAACTATCTCCGGCGTTCATTATAATTTTTCCTTACCACTAATTTTCTGGCAGAAAAGAGTTGGTATTATCGATGAAAATAGCGGCAAAGAAGAAATTTCAACTGGTTATTTTCGTCTAATTCGTAACTACCATCGTTTTGGTTGGGTTATTCCCTACTTATTTGGTGCTTCACCTGCAATTTGCTCTTCATTTCTTGAAAAAATAGAAACTTCATTAACTTTTAAATATAAAAATGGCCTTTACTATCTACCATATGCTACCTCATTACGTTTAAGTAATTTAGGGTATACAAATAAACTGCAAAATAATCTAATAGTTCTTTGTAATGATCTAGTGAGTTATGTTAAAGGATTAAAGCATGCTATTAATACACCTTCAGCAACGTTTACAGCTTTAGAATTACAAAAAAATACAGATTACCTACAACTTAATACTAATATATTACAGACAGAAAATGAATTATATACATCTATTAGACCTAAAAGAGTCACTAGAACAGGCGAATCACCATCAGATGCTTTGTTACATAGTGGTATTGAATATATTGAAGTACGTTCATTAGATATTAATCCTTTTTCGCCCATTGGAATTGAAGCTATACAAATTCGTTTTCTTGATTTATTTCTAGTCTGGTGTGCGTTGGTAAATATACCTGAAATGAGTGCTGATGAATTACTTGGTACACGTAAAAATTGGAATAAAATTATCTTAGAAGGGCGTAAACCAGAGCAAACTATTGATATTGGTTACGCAGTAGAACAACCACTAAGTAAGGTAGGTAAAATTTTATTTGCTGATTTACGTCGCATTGCAAAAGTCTTTGATGGTAAAGATAAACAGACGTATCAGCAGGTTTGTGATGAACTAGTTACATTTTTTGATAATCCAAATCTAACCTATTCTACTCGTATTTTATGTAAACTACAGCAAAAAAAACAAGAAAATATAACAAGTAATCTAGGTCTAGATTTAGCAAAATACTATCATCAAATGCTACAGAATGAACCATTTCAACTCCTTACTGAAAAGCAATTATCTGACGAGTATCATGCTTCGTTAAAAAGACAATATATACTAGAACAAGAAGATAAACTCGATTTTAAAAAATATCTTTTGCGGTATACGAATAGTTAATAAAAAAGTACCGTATACTTACAATTAAATAATATATTAAAAATAAAAATAACAATAATGAATATGTATCTTATATATACTATAGCGTGTAAAAAAAATAAATTTCTTTAATCAAAAATATTAAATAAATTAGATATAATAAAGACCTTATAACTTAATACTTAATATATAAATAATTTATTTCTACACAATATAATTAGCTATTAAAGAAAAATAAGTTCTAGTCTACATAAATAACAATACACTTTAATATAGGAAATAATAATCTAAAGTAATAAATTAAATAAATTAAACATCACTTAGTATTTAATAAAATTATTACTAAATGGATAGAATAGTATTCTTACTTAGTATAGAGAACTATTTTAATATTTATTAATACAGGATACTTAATATCTAGAGTAGAAGTATCTATCATATATTAAGATATATTAAACTTTGCTATAAAATTTAATATAGATTCTATGATTTGTGTTTTGGTAACTAGAATACACTAATTTATAAAATAATAGTTATTATTATAGGTAATATGTGTTCTATAAATACTATAATATTTAAAATACAATATTAAAAATCGAGGTAGTATTTAATGCTTTCCTGCTTATTTTTTAGGTCTAAAATTTTATTGAATATAAATTAGATTAAGTTAAAACGCTTTATATAAATTAATAATACGTCTTATCTTTCTGTTTTTTATAATTTTATTTAAAATAGATCACAAGGGTATTATTATAATATTTTTATAAAGTTAATATTAAATACTTTAGAAAGGTAATAATTTGATAAAAGTAATGTTAACTATAGGTTTTTATATTTAAATTTTTTTTGAATATTAACTAAAATTAATAGTTACTACTATCAGCGATATAAAATATTAATAGTTTAGATAACATAGTCTATTAATAAATAGTATGTAAAGTTAGGTCTATTAAAATAAATATAACAGTAGCGTAGATAGTTTATATGTTAATTGGTAGAAATAATTCTACTATTTTAACTTTAGAAGATAATTTAAAAATTTAGGTAGATAGGATAGATTAATATTTTATTCAATAAAATATAACTAATGTATTAACAACTAATAATCGCAACTATATAGGTATTATTAATTTGTAATTAATAATACTTTTAAGTAGATAGGTAGTAAATTTTAGTATCTAATAAATATATTATACGTATAAATTACGCACCTTTTCATATATTATTAAATATAGAAGTTGGTTATTTTTATGATTTTATCTAGATAGATAAAATAATTTATTAGATAGCATTTTAGATAGATTATGTATATAAATTACACGGATATACCTAAATACTATTAATTAACCATAATCTCTGGTCTAAACTAAATTTTTAATTAAGAATGATACATTTTATCTACTACAATGTAATAGTAAATTACACACTCTATTGCAACTATTTAGGTAAAAGTAATATAAAATAACTGTGTATTATATACCATATGCATGGTGCCTAATTAAAAAAAGATAAATTTTTAAATACTATACTCATTAGCAAATTTATTTTATTTATAATAATTAAAATAAAGCTTATTAGTAAATTTTTTAGGATTTACCAGTTATTCTGTTAATATAACCATAACTATCTATTCATATAGATTTCTAGTGATATTAGATCACTTAATTAAGAACTAAAAGAATATACTATTTTTATACATATAATTTTACTAATTATAGAAATAATAATTTTTTGTACATCCATAATAAAATCTAAATCTATTTTTATAATACCATTATAGCAATGTCTCTAATAGTTATAACAGTATTCAATTAACAGCTTATTTATTATAATAGATATCTTGAAATATTAGCATTACTAAAAACTATGTCATAAAAATCCTAATTGTATTAATTTAATAATCACTACTTATACATTACATTATTAGAATTAATATAGTAATAGATTTCTTGTAAGGATTACTTATATTTAAAGATATATGCTACGAATTTTATGTACCTAATATTCACAAATACTATATATTCGCATATATACTTAATAAGTATATAGTTTAGGTACCTTATGTTAGAACATAAACTACAATTATATAAAATATTTTTTATCTTATATGTTAAAACATAAACTATAGCTATATAGAAGTTTTATCTCTATTCTATTAGTTGTTACTTATTTATTAGCTTATTATTTTTGCAAAATAAACCTTATGTAAAGAGTAATTTATGAAAATTAGATCTATTGTCGAGGTCTTACAAGGCCTTGTTATCTTAAATAGTAAAGTTATCGTACGTGGTTGGGTGCGTACTAAAAGAGATTCTAAAAAAGGAATCTCTTTTATTGATCTTTATGATGGTTCTTGTTTTAATGTTTTACAAATTATAGCTCATGATTATCTTAATAATTATGAGCAAGAGATATTGCGTCTAACGACTGGTTGTGCAATTGAAATTACAGGACAACTTGTCTCTTCACCTGTTGAAGGACAAAAGTTTGAAATTCAAGCTACTAATATTAAAGTTATTGGTTGGATTGATAATCCAGAAAGTTACCCAATTACACCTAAACGTCATAGTATGGAATATCTACGTAAATACGCTCACTTACGTCCACGTACTAATCTAATTGGTGCCGTAGCGCGGATACGTAACACATTAGCACAGGCTATTCACCGTTTTTTTTATGCAAAAGGTTATTTATGGGTATCGACACCTCTAATTACTGCTGCTGATACTGAAGGTGTAGGTAAAATGTTTCGTGTTTCGACGCTAGATTTAGAAAACCTTCCGCGTAGACAAAATGGTAAGATAGATTTTACAAAAGATTTTTTTGGTAAAGAAGCTTTTCTAACAGTATCGGGGCAATTAAACATAGAAACTTATGCTTGTGCCTTATCAAAAGTATATACTTTTGGTCCTATTTTTCGAGCAGAAAATTCTAATACTAGTCGTCATTTAGCTGAATTTTGGATGGTTGAACTGGAAACTGCTTTTGCTACTCTTGATGATATCATTATCTTAGCAGAAGAAATGTTAAAATATATTTTTAAGGTAGTACTAGAAAATTGTTCTGATGATCTTAAGTTTTTCGCTAAATACATAGATAAAAATATAATTATTCGTTTAACTGATCTTATTAGGTTAGATTTTAAACAAATTAATTACAGTACTGCTATTGAAATATTACAACAATCTAATCAATCCTTCGAGAATCAAGTTTCTTGGGGAACTGATCTTTCTTCTGAGCATGAACGTTATTTAACTGAGCAATATTTTAAAATACCAGTAGTAGTAAAAAATTATCCTAAGAATATCAAAGCATTTTATATGCGCATTAATGATGATAATAAAACTGTTGCCGCTATGGATGTATTAGTACCTGGCATTGGTGAAATTATTGGGGGATCACAACGTGAAGAACGTCTTAATATATTAGATAAACGTTTGGTAGAAATGAATCTTAATAGAGAGGATTATAATTGGTATCGTGATTTACGTCGCTATGGTACAGTACCACATGCTGGTTTTGGTCTTGGTTTTGAGCGTTTAATTGCTTATATTACTGGCATACCTAATATCCGTGAACTGATCCCATTTCCACGAACACCAAAGAATATTGCTTTTTAATTTAATCAATTAAAATTATTAGTATTAAATAAATAAAAAGTTAAATTACATTAGTTTTTTATTATTTTTCTATAATTTATTTTTGTTATATAATACATTTAATTAGTATTTAGATTTAATTTATTTTAAATAAAAATATTATTATTAAATTTATAATATTTTTGGATGGATTAATATTTTTTATTAATTAAATGGTATGTCTTTTAGTATATACAATACAAAACTATTAGATAAGTTCCCTAAAAATTATTAATAATAGTAATAGTATTCAAATGATATTAATAAAAATTATAGTATAATTAAACATAATATTCTCTTAGTACTTATTTTACTTTTTAGTTACTAGTAATCTTTACATGGTAGAGATTTATAATAAAGATAATAGTGAACTTAACCTTTATAGTATAATTAATGCCATATCATTTATTTTGATAATAAGAGCGAAAGTAATGAATGATCTTACATTCTTTTTGGTTTAAAAGATCAAGCTAAAAATTTTTAATTAATACACTGGATACGATTAAGTAGATAAGAACTAAGAGCTAATAAACTTAAATTTAGAATTATAAAAAAATTTCGTCTTGCTTTCGTTGATATAAAATTTGTTAAATTAGGCTTAATCAATTATAATCGTAACTATAATTTACTTTATATATCAATATATAAACTAATATCATATTAATTAATAGGGGTAATTTATTCTTTTTTTCTAATAATTACATAAGTGCTTATTCTTCTAGGTTAACTATATACTATAATACTAATTTTTTTAACATAATTAATGGCTTAAATTTTTGTTTTATAATACTAATACATGAATCAAGATGGCAAAGAAGGTCTTAAAAATATAAAAAATTCAAAATATTGAAAGTATTAGTTTTTATATTATCTATGACATTAATCGTGGCATAAATCTGAGTGTTACTTATTCTACTATTAATAATATTTTTAAATAAAATAGCTATTTAATACTCATAATAATAAAGTTTAAGAGTAAAATATAAATGTTAAATATAATTATAATAATCTATATTTAGTGCTAATATATATAGAAACTAAAAATTTAATACTATATAGTATATACAAGTAAATCATTATGAGATAAATAAAATATTAAAGTTAAAGTTATAGTGTAGTGTTAATTGTATTTTAGTTTATGTTCTTCATTAATTCATGTTTAATTTCAAGATCTAAATAACCTAATAGGTAATATCTATTAAAATATGTTTTTGTTAGTTCTTTTTATAATTTTTAATAAAAATATTGCTACTTATGTTAATTATAAAATAAATTTGTTAAAAACAGCATTATAAATACTAAAGATGTTATTAATATAGTTATAGTTTATAATTTTTAAATTAATTCAATAAATAGCACAAGCTTTATTTAACTACTAATTATATACAAAAAATAAGATTTAGGTTCTATTTTTTATTATTATTAATTTTTTTATTATTTTTTATGCTAAATTTAATTAGAATACAATATTTATTTTTATCATAAATGATTGGCAAAGTAGTAAACTAACGTTACTCTAATGATTTAATTGCTTAACTTTAAGTTATGGAAATCTCTTGAATGTTTGAAAAAATCACTGCTGCACCTGCTGATCCTATTTTAGGTTTAGCAGTCCTTTTTGAAAAGGACTGTCGAGATAAAAAAATTAATTTAGGTATTGGCGTTTATAAAGATGAAAATGGTAAAACACCGATACTGAGCAGTGTAAAAAAAGCTGAACAACTTTTATTAAATAATGAAACTACAAAGAATTATTTAAGTATTGATGGGCTTGAAACCTTTGCGCGTTCTACCCAGTACTTACTTTTTAGTAACTTAAACTCAGTAATTAAACGGGCGCGTAGTGTACAAACTCCTGGCGGAACTGGTGCCTTACGTGTAGCTGCTGATTTTATTGTTAAACAAACGGGTACTAAACGGGTTTGGGTAAGCAATCCAAGCTGGCCTAATCATAAAAATGTATTTTCTGCTGCTGGTTTAGAAGTACTTGAATATACTTACTACGATGCTAAAAAACATATCTTAGATTTTAATAATTTGCTAAATTGCTTAAAAAATAATGCTAAAGCTAATGATGTTATACTACTTCATGGTTGTTGTCATAACCCAACTGGTATCGATCCAACAAAAGAGCAATGGGATAAACTAGCAGAATTATCTGCAAGCAAAAAATGGTTACCGCTATTTGATTTTGCTTACCAAGGTTTTGCTAAAGGATTGAAAGAGGATGCTTATGGTCTACGTGTTTTTGCAGAGAAACATGAAGAATTAATTGTTTGCAGCTCCTATTCAAAAAATTTTGGCCTATATAATGAACGTGTTGGAGCTTGTACCCTAGTAGCTATTACTTCTAAGAATGCAGAAGACGCATTAAGTCAAATGAAAGCGATAATTCGTGCTAATTACTCTAATCCTCCTGCACATGGGGCAGCAGTAGTAGCAACAATACTTAATGATGAAAAATTATATAAGTTATGGAAATATGAACTATCTCAAATGAGGGAACGTATTCAGCTTATGCGTAAACTATTTGTGAAAACTCTAAAAATAAAAGGTGCCGGAGATTTTAGTTTTATTGAAAAACAGAATGGCATGTTTTCTTTTAGTGGTTTAACTGAAAAACAAGTATTACAATTACGTAACCCAAAATTACATAATCAATTTGCAGTTTATGCTGTTAACTCTGGTCGAGTTAATATTGCAGGAATGACAACCAGAAATATGGCAGCACTCTGTGAAGCTATTGTTACTGTTCTTTAGTCTAAAACTTAATTACTTAATTATTTAATTACTAAGGCATAATTCAAGTGACAAAAATTTCTTAAAGATGATTATCTACCAATAAAAGTATTACGTTTGCTATTGTTACTATATTATTTATATAATAATTATATAAATAATATAGTAACAAAAAATATAAAATACGTATTAATTTATATAGTATTTTCTAATATTCGATAAAATTAAATACTAATTATTATAAGTATATTGATAGATTTAAATTTCAAAAATTCTAATTTATCTAGTTTTAGATTAGAAATTACTATATTTAAATTAAATCTTAATTTAGATGATTTTATCTATTTTTATAATTGTTTAATATAATTTTAAATTTTTTAATTATATAACAGGAATTATATAAGTTAATTATAAAAATAATAAGCATTATTAATAACTATAGTAATAAATATTATTTTATATAGTACTTATTATATGAATACAAGCAGATTAAATTAAAATATTTTATAAAACATAATATTATAACTTGATTTAAATCAAGTTATAAAGTTCTTATAACGTGAATATAATTCAAGGATATATTACACAAACTATGTACATAAGAAAAGCTATTTAATCTAATGGTTCATTTATATTTTATATAGGTTAGTTATTATTGGTTAGCTTTTTATTTTTGATTAATTTAAGTTCTACTAACTTAGTATCTATTTATTAATTAATTAAACTTTTATAAAATTATCATAAATAATATTAAATTAAAATAATTAGACTACGATATCTATTAGATGATATATTTATTTTTTTATTTTTATGTACAAAGAAAAATTATGCTTTTTATTTATTTCTTTTTTAAATATAATAAAAAATTAAAAATAATTTCTTAGAGACAAAACTCTTTATCGTAAAAATAAAAAAATAAATTATAGTGTTAAAATATAATTTTTTATATTTATAAAACTAACTTATATTATTTTATAAATTACTTTTGGCCTAAACTGATTTATTTATGTTTCTTTCTCTTTAATTCTCTAAACTATGATATTAGATCATATAAGTTATATTTATCTATCTATATATTTAAATCTTTTTTATAAAAAATATAAAACAATGTATAAAATACTTTTTATATTTGTATTAATATAAATTAAAAAATTATTTTAGTAGATATAAAATAGGCTTTTCTCATAAAATTTTTTACTACTCTAAACATAAAATTTACTGTAAATTTACAGTATATATGCTATATTAAATTAAAATTTAATATTCTTTATTAGTAAAATATACTAATTTCTTATTATATTACGTTAATACTTAGTATTTTAATACTAGCTTTTAATATATTGATATTATCATGTAAGTTATAAATTTTAACTATATAATAAATTATCATTATCTTTAAATAAGAGTATATAAAATACATATTGCAAAAAAGTTACTAAGCTTAATCTTTTAGTTATATTAAATAATTAAACTAAATTATAAGATGATATTTTAAGTTTTTAATAAAAATATTATTTAACATATATTAAATCAATATATTATGAATAATTTATAACATTAATATTATTCTGTATATTAAATTTTATACATAATTATTTAAAATTTATTTATATAATTTAATCATTTACTCTAGTAAAGCTATAAAAGTTATTTTTATATATTTTATAATCCATGATTATGGTATCTTATAGTAAAAGTAAAAATATAACTTTCCAGATTTTATAGTATATTTATACTTTATTTTAATAATAATATTAAGCCACTAATAAGTTTTAGTTATCTTAACTAAAACTTATTAGTGGCTATCTAAAAAACTAGAATTTTTATTATAAGAAATAATTAGATAAATTATTTTAGTACTCTTATATATATTAACTTAATTATTAATTACTTATTATAATTATATTACACATTTTTAATTAATGCTCTTTATTGTATTTTATTAAAATTTTAGTCTATTTAAATATATTATATAATTTACTATATAATATTAATTTATGCATTACATAAAGGTTATAATTAACTGGCAATAAAATACTCTAATTACATCAATTAAATAAATTATTTTTTAAAATTTAAAAGCATATATATTAGTACTAGTAATGAAAATAGATAAGTTATAAGTATTTATATATTTATATTTTAATCATACTGATTAATTTAACAGCAAAACACTAATGGGTAATATTTATATTATTTAATAAAGTAATAGCATTACTACTAATATTTCTTAATAAAAAATTAAATCTAGATTATTATGGATAATTAAATGTTAATAAACATAATCTAAGCATATATACTATATCATATAAATGATATCTTAACATTATCGCATAATCTTATTATAATAAATAATAAAAATTAAATATCAATATATGATCTAAAGAAATTAGCATAGTTAGATTATTACTACTATCTTCTTTATCAATACTTATAATATTAAATATTCTAATTACTAAGTTTACTAATTTTATAGTATTACTTTACTAAGCAATAGTAAGAATTAATATAAGTTACTGATTTTATTTTTTACTATTAAAATATATTTTAATAAGTGATTATAGTCAAAATTAATATTTAATTTCATGAAAACTATATTCTAGGTAATAATAATTAATAAATTTATTTAGTATTGTTTTCAGAAAAGTTAAATAAAAAAATAATAAACTAACTCTTAGTTTTAATTATTATAAATAGCATACATAACTTATTAAATAAAATATGCTTAAAAATATCTATATATTATTATATAAACATATTAATATAGTATATTTAGTTATTTTTAAATAGAATATTAAAATTTAAAATCATGCTACTAACTAATATAACTGAATACTATATTCGTTATTTTAATAGATTAAGATCAAATAATAAATTAAATACTATTAAATAATAGAAAACCAGAAATTATATTCTTAAGAGTTAATTTTAAAGTATACAGAATCTTACTCTTTTTATTATAGATAAAATATATCAGCATATATTATTTATTTTTTATAATATTTATTTTAATTATAAAATTATAATAATCTAAGCTATAGGCAATTAATACTTTCTTATTAGAGTTGGCTATTAAATAATTTATTAACTATTTAGTTTAAGAATTAAAAATATTATTAAATTGAGTTTTTATTTTTAAATAATTATTAAATTTACTCTAGATAGAGAGTAAATTTAATATATTTTCCTATTTTTATTGAAGTTTAGTTACTAAATACTTTAATTACTATTTTATTCTAATTAGGGCAATGGCAACTTAGTTTATTATATCACACATTTTTTAAGGCTTATACTTATATTACAGATATTACTAAATAGTACCTGTTTAGTTTTATAGTGGTCTGTTAATAAAGTAATTGATTTATAATATGTTACACCTAGTCTATATTTTTCATTATTAACTGTTATAGCAATAGTTTAATGCTTTATTAAGCTTATTTAGAACTAGCACTTCTTACATAAGTATTGCTAATAATTTCCTAAACAAGAAAATCTCTATACAATATAAAGTAATAAATAAAAATACCAAAAATAAAAAATCATCACTGAGTTAGTAGCAGATACAGTTTAACTTAAAAAATAATAAAATATTTAATACAGTAGATAAATATAAATAAATAATAATAGTTTATAATTTAGATTATAATTAAATAATTATTTATTAATAATTTTCAAGCGTCTATAATGGCATTATAGTTATTTTTTTGTTAACTAAAATTATAGGATAATAATAATTATATATTAAAAAATAGTATACAGTATTAGCGTATACTTATCAATTCGACTAAATACTACTTAAAACAATAAAAATATAAAGAATTTATTCAAAAAAGACACATCTTAAGAACTAAGTAATCATTAATAAAAAATAAAGCAGTTACCTATATAACTATTTTTAATAAAAACATTATAATTTTAGATCACTCAAGAGTTTTATATATAAATATATCTTATAATTAAAATAGTGATAGATATAGATTATTCAGGATTAGTTAAATTTATTTAAAATTAATATCACTTAAAAAATAAAGAAAAAATCTTTAGTACTAAAAGATAACATAATAATTATAAATTATTAAATTAGTATGCATTAAATAAAATGTTATTAGTGTAATTAAATAATCTAAAGTTATATTAGATTACACTAAAATAGGTAATAATAATTTAAATTAAAATGTAATATAACTATAGTAATTTATAACATAAAATTAGATAATAAGAGTTTTTAAAAAAAATTAATAATAAAGTTACTAATTAGCTTTATAATACAAAAGTTTATTAATTAAAACGTAATGTCTCTAGATTTTTTATTTAATATAGGTAGATTTAAATTAATAATATTTAAGTGATAGTAGAGATTTTTTAAAATATATTTATGAATATAGTTTTAGTCATAAAATAATAGGTTATATGTATAATATACATATTAATGTTAGTATTTTACTATTACCTAATGGATAAATCATACATTTATGTTATGATTCATAATTTATTTTATAAAATAGTATATGTTTTAATCCTATTAAAAATAAAAAATTATGTTTTGTATAGTTTAAAATAAACTTTTACGATAGCTTATACTATTTATAAAAAATTTATTTTATATTATTAAATTATTATGATTATATTAATTATTCTAGTAAATAAGTCATAATTAATAATATTAAAAAAAAATTTTTTTAACATATATTTTTAATTTAAATAATTTATATGAATAATTCTTTACCAATACTACTTAAACTATTAATTAAAATATTGATATCTAGCATGTTACTATTTACCTTATTTAATAAATATATAGTAAAATCATATAAATTAACTTAAAATTAAATATTAATACTAATTAGTTTTGTTAAAAGACAATCATATAGTATCATTGTTTATCATAACAAATACAAATAACTTCAAATAAAGTATTTTATAAAAAATAATGATATTATATCATCTCTCTATTTTTTCAAATTTTATTTGAATTAAGTTATAGATTTCTATTAAGATTGTTTTTAATTTATATTTTTAGCTAAATTTTTAGAATGTAATAGTAACTCAATAACAAACCAAAGTATTATTTAATATGCTATGATTAATTATAGATTATTCTATGTATGTTTCATATTTTATTAAAAAATACTTAATCTAATTAACTTCTAACAACTATTTTTTACTTAATAAGTGACTTCTATCAAAAAGATTTAAACGTTGTGTCTTTTATTAGAGACAGATATTCCACTATTAGTAGTATAATTTATACATAAGTACTACCATATAGTCAAACATAACTAAATTTTTTATTGCACGCTGCATTAGAATAAAGATCCTAAAACACAAATATTAATAGTATTAGTTTGATCCAACAACTATTAATTTATAAAGTTACTTAGATGCGTATTACTTTTATAAATACAAAATAATATGGGTAATTATTACCCTACCCATTATAGCTATTAGCTAAATATTTTTATGTTTTCCTAGGTTATCTATTAATTTATATTACAATCTAAAAGTTATTTGATAAATTATTATCAAATAACTTTTATTACATAAGTAATAAAATTGCTAATATTATATTTACTAAAAATAGTAAAAGTAAATACTAGCTAAAACTTTATGTATACATTGCATCTTATTATAATTTCTAGCTATTTATAAAAATTAAAAAATAGTATCTTATCTATGCTAATATTAGCATAAAAAAATTTTTAATTATGTTGATACTTGAAGTGTAAGTCAATTTTTATTGATAACTAATTTTAGTTTATTAGTTAAATAATTTACATAAAGTTTAATAATAAATATAAAATAAATAGTTATGGGTTATTTAACGTGTAAGTATACTATTTATATTAATCCTAATAGATAGGTATAAAATTATCATTATCTAATACGTAGCATTGATAATAATCAACTTTATTTTTAGGTAATACTAGTAATACTTTATCATACTTAGTATCTGTTAACATATATAATTAGTATTTGTTTCTTAACTATTAAAATAATCTAAATTTTAGTAAGCTTGATATATTAATTTTAGTAAAAGTAGTAATACTAATAATTATATTACTAAAGTTGATTAATATTATTAACATAAAATAAACTTAATTTATATAACAAAATTAATTTATTAACTACTTATATTATATTACTATTAAATTTTAAGTCTTATAAATTATACTATAAAGATTTTTATAACTTTTTGATCTATTTGAGATTTATTTTACTCATCTTATTTTGCTTAAGTAGTATATTTAAATATTTATTTATTTTCTTTTATTATATAATTAAAAATTAGGTTATACTTTTACTTTTTTTTACTTTTTAAGTATAGTAAAATAAGTTTATAAAATTTTATAAATTACAATATAGTTTTCTTATTTTTATGTAATAAAAACCTATTTATCTTAGCAAAGTAAATTAATTTAATAGTACTTAATATAGAAAATATATTATTAAGCAATAAAATAAATTATATAATCTCTTAAGAATCATTAGATTAATAATATTTTCTTGTATTATTTAAATATATATGTTGATATAATTATAAAAAAGTAACATATTTTTAACTGTAATAAAATTAGTTTTCACTGTAATTATAGGCAATACATTTACTAATTAAATCATGTTTTCTAGCGATTATGCTTATAGTGATTATTAAAAAATAACAAATAAAACTAAAGATTTAAACTTAAAATTCTATCAAGAATAGATGATTTTCTATTGAAAACTATTATTTCTTTTACTTATACTAAAAAATAATTTTTAGTAATGCATTAAATTATAATAATATGTGATATAATTTAATTATTATAAGTTCCGTTTATAATATTAATAATTGAGTCGATGTCTATAGTATTCTTAGTACTAGTTACAGGTTTTCTCTAAAAATTCTTTAAATAATGGTAATAATAAGAATAATAATAGAGTTTACAGTTTTATTTATAGTATTAGTTTCCAATTTAATCTAATGTAAAATATTGCTCTAAATTTTTCTTATAAAAAAGCTGTATCTTAAGTCTTAATGTCAGTATTTTTTTACTGGTATAGGGTATATTTTTAATAGTAATTAAAATAATTTTTATAAGAAATAATATTTTTAATCTATCAATTAGTTAATTGAGAATAACTTTGTGTTAAGTGCTAATAATATTACCATGCAGTTTGGCAGCAAGCCACTATTTGAGAACATCTCTATTCAATTCTCTGCTGGCTATCGTTATGGACTAATTGGTGCCAATGGATGTGGCAAATCTACTTTAATAAAAATCCTTGGTGGTGATTTATTACCAAGTAATGGCAATGTTTCCTTTGATCCTAATCAACGTTTAGGTAAATTACATCAAGATCAATTCGCTTTTGAAGAATGTAGTGTGATTAATACTGTAATTATGGGACATAAAAAATTATGGTTAGTTAAAACAGAACGTGACTTAATTTATTCTTTAACTAAAATGAGCGAAGCAGATGGCTACAAAGTAGCTAATCTAGAAGCTTCCTATGGCGAAATGGATGGTTATAGTGCTGAAGCGCGAGCTAGTGAGTTATTACTTGGTATAGGTATTCCTCTTAAACAGCATTATAATTTAATGAGTAGCATTGCTCCTGGCTGGAAGCTTCGAGTATTATTAGCACAGGCTTTATTTGCTGATCCTGATATTTTATTACTTGATGAGCCCACTAATAACCTTGATATAAATACTATTCGCTGGCTTGAGCAAATATTAAATGAACGTAATAGCACTATGATTATTGTTTCTCATGATCGTCATTTTTTAAATATGGTTTGTACTCACATGATAGATTTAGATTATAATGAATTACGGCTCTATCGAGGTAACTATGATGAATACATGGCTACAGCTACTCAGGTTCGTGAACGCTTATTATTAAATGTTGCTAAAAAGAAAGCGCAAATTTCTGAATTGCAATCTTTTGTTAGTCGTTTTAGTGCTAACGCGTCTAAATCTAAACAGGCTACTTCACGCGTTCGTCAGATTAATAAAATTCAATTAGATGAAGTAAAGATTTCTAGTCGTCAGAATCCTTTTATTCGCTTTGAGCAAGACAAAAAATTATTTCGTAATGCATTAGAAGTACAAGCACTTAGTAAAAAATTTGGCCAACATAGTTTGTTTAATAACCTAGATTTAAGGGTTGAAGTTGGCGAAAAAATTGCTATTTTAGGTACTAATGGTATTGGTAAATCTACTTTACTAAAAATATTAATTGGCGAGCTTACTGCTAGTACAGGTATAATAAAATGGTCAGAAAACAGTAAAATTGGCTATTGCGCACAAGATCACGCTAGCGATTTTGAAGTTAATTTAACGGTATTTGATTGGATGAATCAGTGGAAACAAGAAAAAGATGATGAGCAAGTAGTACGTAGTATACTTGGGCGTTTGCTATTTAATCAGGACAGTATTAATAAAAAAGTGAGTGTTCTTTCTGGTGGCGAAAAGAGGCGTATGCTCTTTGGTAAATTCATGATAATAAAGCCAAATATTTTAGTAATGGATGAGCCAACGAATCATTTAGACTTGGAATCTATAGAAGCTTTAAATATAGGATTAGCATTATATAAAGGCACACTAATTTTTGTTTCTCATGATCGTAAATTTGTTAGTTCATTAGCAACACAAATTATTGAGATAACTCAAGATAAAATTATTGATTTTAAAGGTAACTATGAAGACTATTTGTATAGTCAAGTAATTAAATCCTAATTAAAACACTTATTTTTTATTCTTTTTATAAGTATCAACTATAGTTATTAACTAGATAAGTTTTAAACTGTAGTATTAAGGAATTAGAATGCCTATTATTACTTTTCCTGACAGTAACCAACGTTATTATGATAACGCGGTTTCTGTTTTTGATATTGCTAGTGATATTAGCATTAGTTTAGCGGAAGCATGCATTGCAGCTCAAGTAAATGGTCAACTCGTTGATGCTAGAGATTTAATAAAAGAAGACGTGCAACTTACAATTATTACAGCTAAAAATAATGAAGGGTTAGAGGTTATTCGTCATTCTTGTGCACATTTATTAGGACATGCCATTAAGCAACTTTGGCCTGATACTAAAATGGTTATTGGTCCAGTAATAGAGCATGGTTTCTATTATGATATTGAGTTAGAGCACCGATTGACACAAGAAGATTTATTTTTATTAGAAAAAAGAATGCATGATTTGGCTGCTAAAAATTATAATATAATTAAAAAAAAAGTTAGTTGGCAACAAGCTCATGATATTTTTTATTCGCGTAATGAAGACTATAAAGTTTTAATTCTTAAAGAAAATATTTCTCCTGATAGTTACCCTACCTTATACTATCATCAAGAGTATATTGATATGTGTCGTGGCCCTCACGTACCAAATATACGTTTTTGTCATAATTTTAAATTACAAAAAATTTCTGGTGCCTACTGGCGTGGTGATAGTAAAAATAAAATGCTACAACGCATTTATGGTACTGCATGGGGCAATAAAAAACAGCTTGTAACCTACCTAAAAAAGTTAGAAGAAGCAGTAAAACGTGACCACCGTAAAATAGGCATACAACTTGATCTATATCATATGCAGGCAAACGCTCCTGGAATGGTCTTTTGGCATGCTGATGGTTGGACTATTTTCCGTGAACTGGAAAATTTTATACGTATTAAGCTTGAAGAGTATCAGTACCAGGAAGTAAGAGGACCCTTTATGATGGATTATGAATTATGGAAGAAAACTGGTCACTGGAATAACTATGGTGAACACATGTTTATCGTCTCATCAGAAAATCGTGAATACTGTATTAAACCAATGAATTGTCCTGGACATATACAAATTTTTAATCAAGGAATAAAATCCTACCGTGATTTACCACTTCGTATGGCAGAATTTGGTAGCTGTCATCGTAATGAATCTTCTGGTGCATTGCATGGCTTAATGCGTGTACGTAGCTTTACGCAGGATGATGCTCATATTTTTTGTACAGCAAAACAAGTACGTGCCGAAGTAAATAATTGTATCAAGATGATTTATGATATATATAGCGTTTTTGGTTTTAAAACAATTAAAGTTAAGCTCTCTACTCGACCAAAAAAACACATTGGTAACGATGAAATTTGGCTAACTGCTGAGAAAGATTTAGCAGCTTCATTAGTTGAAAATGGTATTGATTTTGACCTACAACCAGGTGAAGGAGCATTTTATGGGCCAAAAATTGAATTTACCTTGCATGATTGTTTGGAGCGCGCATGGCAATGTGGTACTGTGCAACTTGATTTTTCATTACCAAGTCGTTTAGATTCTTTTTATATTGATAAGGATAATCAGCGGAAGATACCTGTAATGATTCATCGGGCTATCTTAGGATCAATGGAACGTTTTATTGGCATATTAACCGAAGAGTATGCTGGATGCTTCCCTACATGGCTTGCTCCACTACAAGTGGTAGTTATAAATATTACTGAAAATCAGGCAGATTATGCCCAAAAAATTAGCCAGAAATTACAAAATATAGGCATTCGAGTAAAAGTAGACTTGAGAAACGAAAAGATTGGCTTTAAAATCCGTGAACATGTATTACGTAGAGTTCCTTACCTATTTATATGTGGGGATAAAGAAGTTAAATTAGGTAAAGTTTCAGTTCGTACACTTGGTATCCGTACTCGTAGTAGTACTGTGCATAATAAAGATTTAGGTTGTTGTGATTTTAGTATTATTACAAACCAACTACTTAAAGAAATTCACAACCGTAGTCTTTATCAACTGGAGGAATGAAATATTAAAGTCGGAAAAAGAATTCAACCGGTGCGACCTAATCGAATTAACAGAGAAATCTGTACAAAAGAGGTTCGCTTAACAGGTATTGATAGTGAACAGATTGGCATTTTTAGTCTAAATGAGGCTCTTGAGAAAGCTCAAGAAGCAGGTGTAGATTTAGTAGAGATTAGTCCTACTGCAGAACCACCAGTCTGTCGTATTATGGATTATGGCAAATTTCTTTATGAAAAGAGTAAGTTAATAAAAGAGCAAAAAAAGAAACAAAAAGTTATTCAAGTTAAAGAAATAAAATTTCGTCCAGGCACTGATGATAGTGACTATCAGATAAAGCTACGTAACCTGATACGCTTTTTAGAAGACGGCAACAAAACTAAGGTTACCTTACGGTTTCGTGGACGTGAAATGGCGCACCAGGAAATTGGCAGAGAAATGCTTGAACGTATCCGCAAAGATTTATGCGAGACGTATGATTTAGCTATACTTGAGTCTTTTCCTGCACGAATTGAAGGTCGTCAAATGATCATGGTTCTTGGGCCTAAGAAAAAATAGCGGGTATTTAATCTATTATGAAAACATAATTTTATAATAATTAAAGTTAAGGTATTAGTTATTATTAATTGTTACAATAAGCTTTAAGTAGTAAGGATTAATTTTTTCTGTTAGTTAGATTATTTAATTTATTTAATTTAATTAATAATACATAGTGGATATATTTAATGTTAAAGAAAAAAATAAAAACTATACGTGGTGCTGCTAAGCGATTTAAAAAAATTGGGAGTGGTACTTTTAAATGTAAGCATTCTGGCTTACGTCATATCCTAACTAAAAAATCGACCAAATGTAAACGTCATTTACGTCCAAAAGGTTTAGTATCTAAAAATGATCTAAGTCTAATTATAACGTGTCTACCGTATGCATAAATAATTTTATTTTAAATTAAAGACGATATGGAGGAGAGGTAAATGGCTCGAGTAAAACATAGTGTTAGTTCACATGCGCGGCATAAGAAAGTATTAAAAAAAGCAAAAGGATATTATGGTGCGCGTTCACGTGTATATCGTGTTGCTTTTCAGGCAGTAATTAAAGCTGGGCAGTATGCTTATCGCGATCGTCGGCAACGTAAGCGTCAGTTTCGCCAATTATGGATTACACGCATCAATGCAGCTGCACGTGAAAATAATCTATCTTATAGTAATCTTATTAATGGTCTAAAAAAATCCTCTATTGAAATAGATCGTAAAATCCTAGCTGATATTGCGGTTTTTGATAAAGTAGCTTTTGCCGTTTTAGTTAAAAAATTAAAGTTAGTGCTAAAATTTAAAAGAAAAGAACTAGCGCTAGCGTAAGTTATAAATAAAAAGAAGGTGACATAAATGCTATTATTCTTCTTTTCTTTTTTGAATACCAATTACTCGTAGTTATATATAAAAAAATAAAAGATAGAACTAATACCTCCCATTGTGGAGGTTTTTTTATATTAAAATAACCAAAAATTTATTATAAAAATATAGATAGCACTACAAAGACAGAGGTATAGTACGTAGTAATCTTTATATATACGAAAATTATAAGCATCAAAGTAACGCAAAAATTTACAGTACTCACTACAATTTTATGAAACTTACATATATAGATAACACTTACTAGAGGATAAAAAAACAATGTTGTGTCTTGTAGAATTAGTTGCTAAAGCTAAAGTAGCCATAAAAAATGCTAAAAATATTACTGTTCTTGATGCAATACGTGTCGAATTTTTAGGTAAAAAAGGCTATTTAAGTCTTCAAATGATATCATTACGTAATTTACCAATTAAAGAGCGTCCTATAGCTGGTACGATAATTAATCAGGCTAAACAAAAAATACAAGAAATGCTTAACATCCGTAAAGAAATACTAAGATCAAAGATGCTTGATACGCGTTTAGTAGTAGAAACTATTGATGTTTCACTACCTGGACGTCGCATGGAAAACGGTGGACTACATTGTATAAGTCAAACTATTGATTACATTGAAACTTTTTTTAATAAACTAGGATTTTCTGTTGTAACAGGACCAGAAATTGAAAATAATTATTATAATTTTGATGCACTAAATATTTCGGCTCACCATCCAGCCTATGCTGATCATGATACTTTCTGGTTTGATAGTACTCGTTTATTACGTACTCAAACCTCAGGGGTTCAGATTCGCGTTATGCAAAGACAGCCACCACCAATTCGTATTATTGTGCCAGGACGTGTCTATCGTAATGATTATAATAGTACTCACACGCCAATGTTTCATCAAATGGAAGGCTTAATGGTTGATCATAATATTAGTTTTGCTAATCTAAAAGGAATTATCCATAATTTTCTGAAAAATTTTTTTGAAGAGGATCTGCAGATTCGTTTTCGTCCTTCTTATTTCCCATTTACCGAGCCTTCTGCCGAAGCTGATATTATGGGTAAGAATGGTCAATGGCTTGAAGTGCTTGGTTGTGGTATGGTTCACCCAAATGTGCTACGTAATGTGGGTATCAATGAGAGGAGTTATTCTGCTTTTGCCTTTGGTATAGGAATAGAGCGCCTTGCTATGTTGCGTTATGGTGTTAATGATTTACGCGCATTTTTTAAAAATGATTGGCGTTTTCTCAAGCAGTTTAATTAAGATAGGATTTTTTATGAAGTTCAGTGAACTTTGGTTACGTGAATGGGTTAATCCTGCTATTAGTATTGATTTATTAGCTGATCAACTTACTATGGCAGGTATAGAGGTTAGTGCAATTAATGCTATTACAAGTGATTTTTATGGTATAGTTGTTGGTCACATTATTAAATGCAGTAAACACCCAAATGCAGATAAACTACGAGTAATAAAAGTTGATATTGGTACAAATAATCCCTTAAATATTGTTTGCAGCGCACCAAATTGTCGGCAAGGATTAAAAGTGGCAGTGGCTACTGTAGGTGCAGTACTGCCTATTGGGCTTAAGGTTAAAACAACTAAGATACGAGGTATTTTTTCTGAAGGAATGCTATGTTCGGCATTTGAACTTAGTTTTGATGAAGATAAGGTTAATATTATTGAACTACCTATTTCAGCATCTATAGGTATAGATATTTATGAATTTTTAAAATTAAATGATAATATTATTGAGGTTAATGTAACTCCGAATCGTGCTGATTGTTTAAGCATTATTGGTATAGCTCGTGATTTAGCTGTTATTAATAAATTATTATTAACAGAGCCAGAAATTACTCCACTAAGTGTTACCTTCCAAAATACTTTACCAATTCATGTATTAGAAACATCAGCATGCCCCCGTTATCTTAGTAGAATAGTCAAGGGAGTTAATTTATCTATTACTACTCCAAAATGGATAAGCGAAAAGTTACATCGTTGTGGTATTCATTCAATTGATCTAGTAAATGATATCATTAATTATGTATTGATGGAATTAGGACAGCCAATGCATGCTTTTGATCTAGATCTAGTTGATAGTGAAATTATTGTTCGTTTTGCAGTAAAAGATGAAGAGTTAATATTACTAAATGGTAATAAAGTATACTTAGATATTGATACATTAGTTATTGCCGATCGACAAAAGGTGTTAGCAATAGCTGGTATTTTAGGTAGTCAGCATTCTAGTATTAATAAACAGACCCGCAATATATTATTAGAATGTGCTTTCTTTAATCCATTAGTAATTACTGGTCGTCCCCGTCGCTATGGTTTATATACTCATGCTTCTCATCGTTACGAACGTGGAGTAGATCCAGCATTACAATACAAAGCAATGGAAAGAGTAACCCGTTTGCTAATTGATATCTGCGGTGGAAAAGTAAGTTCAATTATTGATATAACTACAAAACAAGCTCTGCCAAAAAAGATAACCATGAACCTACAGTATAAAAAATTACACCATTTATTAGGATACTCTATTCCAGAGCAGCAAGTAAGCGATATTTTATGTCGCTTAGGGTGTAAAGTAATAAAAGAAGAAAATGGTTGGCAAATTATAGCTCCAAGTTGGCGTTTTGATATGCAGATTCAAGAAGATTTAATTGAAGAAATTGCACGTATTTATGGATATAACCATATCCCAAATATACCAATAAAAACAGATTTACCAATGACTTCACGTTTTGAAACGTATTCGTCATTTAAGCGAATAAAAATACTATTAGTTGATCGTGGTTATCAAGAAGCTATAACCTATAGTTTTGTTGATCCTAAAATACAGGCTCTGCTACATCCACAACAAGAATCTCTAGTTCTACCAAACCCAATCTCTGCTGATATGTCAGTTATGCGTTTATCATTATTAACTGGCTTGCTCTCTACAGTAATTTATAACCAGCATCGTCAACAAACACGTTTACGTATATTTGAAACTGGTCTATGCTTTACTCCTAATAAATTAGCTGAGTTTAAAGTAAGACAAGATCTAATGCTTGCTGGTGTTATTACTGGTAATTATTTAGAAAAGCATTGGGATTTTCCTAATCGACAAGTAGATTTTTATGATTTAAAAGGGGATCTTGAGGCTGTTCTAGAGTTTAGTGGTAAGCTATCTAAGGTACAATTTTGTAGCAAAAACTATCCAGCATTACACCCAGGACAAAGTGCAGGAATTTATTTATCTAATGAATTAATTGGTTTTATAGGTGTAATTCACCCAAGATTAGAAGAAAAGCTAGGTTTGCATGGTCGTACAGTGGTGTTTGAATTACAGTGTAACAAGCTAGTAAATCTTACCTTACCTAATGTTTGCGAGATATCTCGTTTTCCAGTAAATCATCGTGATATTGCTATTGTTGTAGCTAAAGATATCCCAGTAGCAGATATTTTAGCAGAATGTAAGAAAATTAGCGTAAATCAAATAGTTGGAGTAAACTTATCTGACGTATACTATGGCAAGGGTATTAGTAAAAGCCATAAGGGCTTAACTATTAGTTTAACGTTGCAGGATACTACTAAGACATTAGAAGAAAAGGAAATTACTGCTATTATTAAAAAGTGTGTAATAGCCTTAAAACAACGATTTCAAGCATCCTTGAGGGATTGAATTTATGGGGCTTACCAAAGATAAAATATCAGAAAATCTACTTAATAAGTTTAAGATACTTAATCAGGAAATAACTAAAATTCTGGTAGACTTATTCTTTAGTGAGATACGCTATGCTTTACAGAATGGCGAAGAAGTTAAGCTATGTAATTTTGGTAGCTTTAAGTTACGAGATAAACCTACACGTCCGGGACGCAATCCAAAAACTTCTGAACCAAAACTTATTACGGCACGTCGTGTTGTAACTTTTCGTCCTTCTGATGAATTTAGAAAACAAGTAATAAATGCTGCACCTAAAAAATAATTAATTATTTAATAGCCTAAATAATATAAATTTATGTTATATATAATTTATGTACTTATTTAAAGTATTTTTAGGTTTAAGAAAAAACTTTAGAATACTTAAATATTTTATAACAGCATCTAATATGCTTTAAAGCATATTAGATGCCAGAAATGTTAATTCCTAGGTAATTAATACTCTTATATTGAGAGAATATTAGAATAGTTATTTACATCAAGTATTAATTCTAAGATATACATCTTAGTAGTTAGTCTATTATGTATTAAATAAAGATAATTATTTAATTCATGATATTAAATTTATATTTTATATAAGGAATCTATTTTATTCATGTATAGGTTAGATTTTTCTTTTCTTTATACTATAAAAATTAACTAAATTTTAATAAATCATTAATAATAATATTACATAAAATAAATCATTTTATATTATACATTAGGTAATAAAGTTATTGCTATCCTTTCATAGAATTATATAAGATTTATATGGCTATATAAAACTCTTAAATTAAGATGAACACCTTATTTATAATAAATATTTTATTTTTAGAGATACCTAATTTTTTTAAAATTATTAAATAATAATAAATTATTTAAATTTTACTTTATATACTAGCTAATACTAAATATATCTAAATCCTTTAAGTTATGTATCTTTACTAAATTATTTAATGTTTTAGAATTAAAGTTTAGATAATCATTACTAAAAAATTTAAATAAGTTATTTTTAAATATAGAAGCAATATCTCTGTTGCTAGTGTATTATGAGTTAGGTAAGAGCAGCTTAATTTACTATTAAAATATAACTAAACTAAAACTATAAGATATTGGTTTTTATTCTTTATTATTTTTAATAATCTTAAACAAAATACTAAATTATCATTAGCAGTTTATTATTTAATAATAACTAAAATAAATCCTGATACAAGATAATATTAGAAATAAAAAACAAAGATTATTAAAAATAACTTACCGACTTTAAATCTAGCCGGTAAGTCTAGCTTAAAATTATACGCTATAATACATTTCAAATTCAAGTGGATGAGGCGTCATCCGTATACGATCTACTTCTACGTTACGTAAAGCAATGTAAGCATTAATAGTATCCTGAGTAAAAACACCACCATGGGTTAAAAATTCACAATCAGCATTTAAAGCTATTAGTGCTTCTTCTAAAGAGTTTGCCACTGTTGGGATCTCCTTAGTCTCTTCCTGTGAAAGATCATATAAATTTTTATCCATTGCTACACCAGGATTAACTTTATTAGCAATACCATCAAGACCTGCCATTAATTGAGCAGAAAAAGCTAAATAGGGGTTAGCAGCAGGATCAGGAAAACGAACTTCAATACGTCGCGCTTTAGAGTTACCAACAATAGGAATTCTAATAGAAGCAGAACGATTACGAGCAGAGTAAGTTAACATAACAGGCGCTTCATAGCCTGGTACTAAACGCTTATAAGAATTAGTAGTGGGATTAGTAAAAGCATTAATAGCTTTCGCATGTTTAATAATGCCACCAATATAGAATAGAGCCATTTGAGATAAACCACCATATTGATTGCCATCAAATAAGTTAATTTCTCCTTGTAATAGTGACATATGACAATGCATACCAGAACCATTATCGCCAAACATAGGCTTTGGCATAAAGGTTGCAGTTTTGCCAAAAGCATTAGCGATATTATGTACAATATATTTATAAATCTGAACCTCATCTGCTTTTTTAGTCATGGTATTAAAACCAGTTGCCACTTCATTTTGACCTGCAGTTGCTACTTCATGATGATGCGCTTCAATAGTTAGACCCATAGATTCCATCGTTAAACATAGAGCAGAGCGCAAGTCTTGTGAAGAATCTATTGGTGGAACAGGAAAATAGCCACTTTTTACTGCAGGCCGATGACCTTTATTACCAGTCCTATATTTAGTAGAAGAGTTCCACGCACCTTCAATATCATCTATAGCAACATGAGAACCTGAGATGCTACTACCAAAACGAATATCATCAAATAAAAAAAACTCGAGCTCTGGTCCAAATAATATGTTATCAGCAATTCCTGTTTTTTTTAAATAATTTTCTGCACGTTTAGAAATAGAACGTGGATCACGATCATATCCCTTTAGAGTACCTGGTTCACAAATATCACAATAGATAATTAGAGTAGCATTTTTGAAAAATGGATCCATTACTGCTGTTTCAATATCTGGCATGAGTACCATATCAGATTCGTTAATACCTTTCCAACCAGCAATGGAAGAGCCATCAAACATTTTGCCATTTTTATAAAAATCATTATTGATTTGATGAGCAGGCAAAGTAATATGTTGCTCTTTCCCTTTAGTATCGGTAAAACGTAAATCTACAAATTTTACTTCATTCTTTTGTATTATGTTTTTAACAGCAGATATTTCTTCGGCTAGTTTATCAGCAACGTACATTCTTTGTATCTCCTAGATGAGTCATTGTTATCATATAACAACGATTAGCAGATATTTTATCTAAAAAGGTTTAATAGTAAAAATATTGCTTGAAAAAGACTACTGGAAAAATATTTTGTGTTAAAAAAGTAATTTTAGCACCTAAGCTATTTAAATAACCTACTTATGTCATATCATAAAAACTTACTATACATGTACAATACATTATTTATAAATATCTAAGGTAAAAAACTTTGACTAATAAAAATTTACGTAATATTGCTATTATTGCACACGTTGATCATGGAAAAACTACCCTGGTTGATAGATTATTACAACAATCTGGTACCTTTAGTAAACGTGCTAAAGCGACAGAACGAGTAATGGATTATAACGATTTAGAAAAAGAGCGTGGTATTACTATCTTAGCGAAAAATACTGCTATTAAATGGAATGGATACTATATTAATATTATTGATACACCAGGACATGCTGATTTTGGTGGAGAAGTAGAAAGGGTTATGTCAATGGTTGACTCAGTATTATTAGTTGTCGATGCAATAGATGGCCCAATGCCACAAACACGTTTTGTAACTAAAAAAGCCTTTGAGTATAATTTAAAACCTATTGTAGTTATTAATAAAATTGATCGCTCTGGTGCTCGTCCCAATTGGGTAGTTGACCAATTGCTTGATCTATTTATTAACTTAGGTGCTACTGAAGAGCAATGTGGTTTTATAGACTATGTTATTTACGCATCAGCATTAATGGGTATTGCAGGTAATGCTTATAATAAGATGGCAAAAGATATGACACCTTTATATGAAGCTATTATTAATCATGTTCCTGCTCCTAAAGTTGATCCTAATGGCACATTACAGATGCAGATCTCTCAGCTAGATTATAATAACTATATGGGTGTTATTGGTATAGGTCGTGTTAAACGTGGCATTATTAAACCTAACCAACAAGTTACTATTATTAGTAGTATAGATAAAATACGTAATGGTAAAGTAGGTAAGATATTTAGTTATATGGGACTTGAACGCATTGAAACTATGATAGCAGAAGCAGGTAATATTATTGCTATTACTGGCCTTGGTGAACTTCATATTTCTGATACTCTTTGTGATATTAATGCAGTTGAAGCACTACCTATGCTTTCTATTGATAGACCTACTATTAGTATGTATTTTAGCGTTAATACCTCACCATTTTGTGGTAAAGAAGGTAAATATATTACCTCGCGTCAAATTTTAGAACGTCTAAAAAAAGAGTTAACACATAATATTGCCTTACAAGTAGAAGAAACAGAAGATGCTGATACATTTCATGTTTCTGGCCGTGGTGAACTTCATCTATCAATATTAATTGAAAATATGCGTCGTGAAGGTTTTGAACTATCGGTATCTCGTCCAAAAGTAATTAATCGTAAAATAAATGGTCGTAATCAAGAGCCTTTTGAAAATTTAACCTTAGATATTACTGAAAAGTATCAAGGAACTGTTATGCAAGCTTTAGGAAAGCGTAAAGGTGAAATAAAAAATATGGATGTTAGCGATAAAGATCGTATTCGTTTAGATTATTTAATTCCAAGTCGTGGTTTAATTGGTTTTCGTGCTGAATTTATGGCTATAACTTCAGGCACAGGATTGCTTTATGCGACCTTTAGTCATTATGATGATGTGCTTCCAGGCGAAATTGGTCAGCGTCAAAATGGTGTCCTTATTTCTAATGGACAAGGCAAAGCAGTTGCTTTTGCACTACATAATCTACAAGATCGTGGTAAATTATTTTTAGGACATGGTGCTGAAGTTTATGAAGGTCAGATTATTGGTATTCATTCACGCTCTAATGATCTTACAGTTAATTGCTTAACAGGCAAAAAATTAACTAATATGCGCGCATCTGGTACTGATGAGGCTGTAATCCTAGTTCCTCCTATTAAAAAATCTTTAGAGCAGGCATTAGAATTTATTAATGACGATGAACTTATAGAAACGACACCAGTATCTATTCGTATTCGTAAACGCCATCTTAAAGAAAATGATCGTAAGCGTGCTAACCGTAGTAGTAAAGGTATTTAATCTTTTTCTATTTATTAATTACCGAAAGCTTATATTTAGGTACTAATTTTTTTCAGTTTTATTGATAGCTTAAATAAAATAAGTTTAATGTATAATTTATATTTACTATAATAAAATAAAAATTGAAAATTATTACTAATTTGTTGAAAGATATTATAGAAATCTCATTATAAGATAATAAACTTAAAAAGTTATCTATAATAAGGTGGTTTATTATAAAATAGTGATAAATAAATGAGATAAACTAATATTATAAAAAACTATATCAATATAAATATAAAGTATCTACTATTTATAGTTATAAATCTTTTTAATATTAACTAAAAATCTTAGTATCTTAGTAGTAATAATATTAAAGTGAATTGTTTACTAAGAGAGACTAATGCGTGGTTAGTAGTATTCATATTAATTATGTATAATTTTTCTAAATTAAATTTTATAGATAAAAAAACTACTACGCCATAAAAATACTAGTTATTACTCTTAATAAATGTTAAATTAATGGTAATAATTAGATACTATTTTGTTTTATCCTAATTATTGTAGTTAATTACAGTAATTATGATAACAATATTCTACTAGGAAAAAACTTAAAATAAGTAATTTTAAATCTATATTTTATTTTATTTACTAATACTTTATTTATATACTAACTTTAATTACCTAGGAGTTAATTTAATTTTAGTTACATAGATATTATCTAAGAGCTATTTTAGTAAATCTTATATGTACTACTATAAGTTAATTATAAGTAAATTAAAATAATAACTAATCTAAAGTATACTAGCAAAAAACATATCTGTTTTATGTAAGTATATAAAATTATAGTTAAATTAAAGATTAAATTATTCAATAATACTTTATTTTAGAGACTTATGTAGTGCTATTATCTTCTTTAAATTTAATATATATTAATTAATTAAGCTTTTTATAAAAATTACTACATAGCCTGTATTTTTTAATTATATAAATTTAGTTATTTTTATTAATAGGGTTATGATTATTTCCATTTTTTTGTAATATTTATTTTTTATTTATTAATATTTGTAATAGTTTATATAGAAAATAAACTAAGATAATGTTATAGTAGAAATCTTATAACTTGATATTTAATGTATAAATAATTAACTATTGTATAATATCAAGATTATTTATATATAAAATTTTTTGCTATCATAAGTATATTATTTAATAAAATATTACTTATCATTATATTTTTAATTATTATATAAATAATAATATTCTCTATACCTATAATAGCATAAAACTTGATTCCAAAAGTATCTTAAAAAAAATTATTATTATTGCAAGTAATATATATTTTATAAATACTAGAATATTTAAGATAACATACTAAAAGATAAATTAATTTTTAATATCTTCTTACTTGCTCCTAAACCTTAATTATTTATTAAATATAAATAAATTTTTTATTACGTTATTATTGATATATTGTGTAAGTCTTAAGTACTAGAAAACATAACTAGAATAAAATAATAAAATACAAATATAAATATAAATATAAATAAATATTTTTAGGTATTTATTGTATTAAGAAATATACTTTAAAAAATTATTATAATTACTGTTAATGTTTCTAAATAGGCGTGTTGAGAAATTACTAATATTTCTTTATATAATAGTATTAAACTAATTTAGACTAAATTTTTAAAAAACTTATTACTTATACTAATATATTTTTAGTATATAAATTTTAAGAATATTTAGTTATAATTGCTAAATTCATTATCAGTATTTAAAAGAGTAAAAATTAATAAAGGTACCATTACTTTATTGCTATTAAAGTTAACAATAACAAATATTAATATCTAATGATAAAAATTATCATATTATGGATGTTAATAAATTTCTAGAATTTTTATAGCTATTAAAACTATAATAATTTATCTATATAACATAGATATTCTTACTAAGAAAGTAGGGCAATATACAGTTAAAACTTTATTATATTAATATAACAGTAGAATTAACTAAAATTATTATATCTATTTATTAGAGGTATTTTAAAAATATAATATTGTATTGTGCAAAAAATTATCTTTAACAATAAAAATAAATAATATTTATCACTAATTCTAATAGCATTAGATATGCTTTTATCATTACTTAAAATAAGAATTAAGTTTAAAAAGATAACTAGTTTAGTTAAAAAATATAAAATCTATTTTTAACATATAATTATATTGTTTAATATTTTATAGACTAACCTCATAGCTATAAATATTAATTTCCTATATACAATAAATATATTACAGTATTAACTAAATAATAATGTAATAATGATTATTATCATAATTAATTTTACTTTTACTTTAAAAAATTATTAGTTATGATTAGATAAAGCATGTTATTTTATCGCATGTAAGAAATTAATCTCTATTACTAATAGTAAATTATATTAAATTTTATACGTAATATATTAAATAATAGATACCTTAATATAATTACCTAGTAATATTTTTCAGCACTATATTATATAAATAAAAAATTAAATATATGAAACCAAATATCATCAACACTAATATATTATCTTTATAATATATTAGTGGCATAAATAGATTTGCTAAAATGTTACGTTAGCTCATTTTAATAGCTATCCAATTTTAATCAAATAAATGCTCTACCATGATTATGGTAATTATGATAGGAATTAATTATTAGTAATTTATCACTGTAACATACAAAAACTATACAATTTATTTATAATAATAAATAATAACATATTGATGTTAATTGATATTTATCAATAAAAATAAATAGATTACATAATATTTACTATATCAAACATAAATTGACTTAAATCACAGTTATTCATAAAAATAGTTAATATTACATTAATTCTTTTTTTCTTATAACTTTATTTAAATTAATTTGTAAGTTTCTATTGCTCTTTAGATAAAGAGCGCTATTTTTATAACACGGAAAATAATAATTTAAGTAAATATATATTAATTATTTACTATTATTATTTTATAGATTATAAGTATCGTGAATAGCAATATTTTATAACTAATTACCTAAATCTAACTTAGATAAAATCTCTTACAGAAAACTTTATAATAAAAGAAAATAATATTTTGAATTATTAGTTAATTATAAGTAATAGTGAATTGAAAAGAATTTACGAGAAATTTCGTACCTATAAAGAAGTAGTATTAGATATATAATTCATTATAACATATACTATTACCTACAGTTAGATTTTATCTAATTGTATGATAGGAAAATTTATCTATTACCAATCTACTTGTTATTAGAGAATAATAACTATTTTATTAGCTATTATAAAATAAGAATGTAATAAAATTCATACATGCTAAAAGAGAAGATATTAAAGTTTTTTATATTTCTTTAATTAATTAGTAACTCCTATAATTAATAGCTAAATCTTAGCAGCTTTATTGAAGATGCAGCTTGTCTCGCAGTCTTACTACTTTAATAAAGAAATATTATAGTGTTGAACTAAATAGAAATACATAGTGCGTATCCGATTAGTTAATGCGCTAATAGTAAAAAACAATATTATTGTGCTACTACTGATATATTTCATCTTTTACCATTCGCAAAATAATTAGTATTCTAAATGAATTGCTACGGTTAGATGAAAGTCATTAAATATAAATGTTTATTACTTATTTTACCGGCACCATTAAATTCTAAATCTAACGCTAGTTTATAAAAAAAATTGCTCGTGCCTAATAGTTATTAATTTCTAAACTAACCTTATTGCAAAAACTAGCCGAATGTCTTTTGAACAAAGCACGCAAACTTAATTTAATAATTAATTTTATAACACCAAAGGAATAGTTGTAGAAAATTATATATTATTAATTAATTTCTCTTAGAAAATTTAACTTATCGGGGTTATAAGTTAGAGATCTATTATAGAAATACCTTATTAGAATCAGTTATGTAAAATAATCTAGTACTAGAAAAACTACTACTGCTATTAAAACTATTATTTAAATAACATAACTATAAAGAAACATTTAAGAGATTAGGATTAAATACAATTAATTAGCTTAGCTTGTAGATTAAATAGCGAGTTATTAGTTTTATGTAGATAAATTAACTAATTATTAAAATATTATTAGTAATCAAAATTAATAGAACAGCTACCTGAACCTATCACTGTATAGCATGCTGAATTATTAGCTTTGTCATTACAGGAAATACTTAAAAATATTAGATTTAAATACTATAGAGAATAGTTATCATGTTTAGTCTATCTTAATTATTTAATAAAAATATATTGATAAATTATCATATTTAAATTTTTATAAGAGATAAATAAGTAGTAGTACTAATTATTATAATTTTGAATTATAATAATTAGCTATAAATACACTAGTAATAGTGTTTAGTAATCTTATTAAAGAATAAATATCTAGCTTTTTATTAATACTAATTTCTCTTATAATATAAAAATTAAATTATTTAATAATAATTATTTTAATATTTCTTCTGTATCTGGTAAGGTTACATTAAGTTCTAATACTGAAATATCATCACCTTTTTGTTCAAATTGCACTTGTAACATATCAGGATTAATCTGCACATACTTACAAATTACTGCTAGAATATCCCGTTTTAAATTAGGTAAATAATGAGGTTCTTGTTCGCCACGCCGACGTTCAGCAACTATAATCTGTAGCCTCTCTTTGGCGATATTGGCTGTCAGTTTTTTTCCTGACAGAAAAAAATCTAATAAAGCCATCGTGTTATCCTCCAAAAAAACGTTTTATAAACCCTTTTTTCTCTTCTTTAATAAAACGAAAGTTACGCTTTTCTCCTAATAAACGAGCAACAGCATCAGCGTATGCTTTACCAGCATTAGACCCTTTATTTAAGATTATAGGTTCTCCTTGATTAGAAGCACTTAAAACACACTGATCTTCTGGGATAACACCTAATAGCGGGATCCTTAATATATCAATAACATCATCCACGCTTAGCATATCACCACGACTAACTCTAATTGGGTTATAACGAGTAAGTAATAAGTGTTCTTTAATTGGTTCTTCACCTCTCTCAGCACGACGCGATTTTGATGATAAAATACCAAGAATACGGTCAGAATCACGTACTGATGAAACTTCAGGGTTAGTTGTAACAATCGCTTCATCAGCAAAATATAATGCCATAAATGCCCCAGTTTCAATTCCTGCAGGAGAATCACAAATAACATACTCAAAATTTTTCTCATCAAGACCTATTAATACTTTTTCAATACTTTTTTTATTTAGAACATCTTTATCACGAGTTTGTGAAGCAGGAAAAATATATAGATTTTCTGTGTGTTTATCTTTAATTAATGCTTGATTTAATGAGGCTTCTTCTTGAATCACATTAACAAAGTCATAAACTACTCTTCGTTCACAACCCATAATTAAATCAAGGTTACGTAGGCCAATATCAAAATCTATAACTACTGTTTTTTTGCCCTGCTGTGCTAAACCTGTTGCAATAGCCGCGCTTGATGTTGTCTTACCAACGCCTCCTTTACCCGATGTAACAACAATAATACGTGCCATAAAGTATATTCCTTTTTAAAAGGCTTAGCTTAATAATTCTATAGCTAAAGCATTAGCTGATAAATAGAAACTAATAATCTTATCTTTGTAGATAGAAGGAATTTTATCACTTAACCAATAATGCCCAGCAATAGAAATTAATTCAGCTTCCGACTGCGTGCAAAAAATTTGACATTTTACATTACCAGAGACTCCCGCAAGTGCTCGTCCACACATTTTTCCATAAACATGAATATTACCATCAGCAATTAATTCAGCACCAGGACTAACAGTATTCATAATAATTAAATCACGATGACGAGCATAAATTTGTTGACCAGAACGAACAGGAGTACGGACAATTTGTGTTTTGTTAGAAACACTATCCTTAGATAAATTTGGTATTGAATTTTCTCTTTTCCCTTCAATAAGTAATGGTAAATTTGCTTTTATCAGCGCAGTTTTATGTTTTTTATCACGAAAACCACTAAAACCAACAACATGCAAACCAACACTTTCTACTACTTGTTGTAACTCCATCCAATTTGTTTCTATTGGTAACATAGCAACATTAATTACCACTGGCGCATTTTGTAAAAAAGTAGGTGTTTTATCTATTTCTTGTTGTAATGCTAGGCGAATCTCTCTTAGTTGTGAACTATATAAGTGTACAACTACCATGGTGAAATTACTACCTTGTAGTTTTATTGGCAACGATGACATCTATTTAACTCGATTTTTACCAGGTTAACCTATTGTGATACCATATTATAACCTATATAAACAAGACAATTATAATAGATTTTTTATAAAATTAACTATGTAATATACAGTATATTATGCTAAAAATTTTATTTTATATGATATTTATAATTCTTATATACTGAGATATAATTGTAACCATTACATGTCCTAAATATTTTAACTTAATATAGTAAATTCTTTATATATTATACTAAGACTTTATAAAAAACTTAATTAAAAATAAAACTATTAATACTAGTATAATAAATTTATTAAAAAATAACTTTAAATTTATTTAAAATTTTTATGTTACCTATGTTTTAATTAAGCACTTATTAATAATATACTAAAATATTCATTAATTCTTTTTTATTATATATAATAAGAGACAATACTTTATTACTAATTTTATTTCTTGTAAATAAAACTTAAAAGATTTAGAGTAAGTCTTGTAAAATGCAGCATTAATTTTTTTTATTATATTAACTAATTTAGTTAACCTCTATTCTTTATAGATAACTTATGTTACGTAGAGTTAAGTTAGCAATTTAATATATTAAATAGTAAAGTAATTGCTAAATTTTTAACAATAGATATGCATAATCTTAACTGTCTACGTAAGGATCTAAATTTTAATTATAGTTAAATAATTAATATAATAAAGAAATTCCATGAATAAAATATACTATGGCATAACATATACGCAGAGACCTAATATATTAAAAATAATTAATATACATATAAATTATTTATTAACTAAAACTTCATTATTAGCATATTAAATAATTTTAATTTATATTAAACTAACTACTATATCTTAAAATAAGGTTTATATAAACTATTAGATAATACCTTAAAAATTAGACAATAAAAATTTAAACTTATTATAATTATAATAAAAAGTCAGTTTTATTTTTTTAGTTAATTTATTATCTATACAAAGTAATCATTAGTAATATAAATAAAAATACTATAAATAAATTAGTAATTTTCTTTAGTATTAAATAGAAAAGTCGTTTCTTAGTTTTTTTAGATAAATATTAATTAATTTATTTCTACTTATTAAATAACTCATACAAAAAGGTATAAATACTGTGTTACTTATATAATTATTATTTAATACAGAGAATTGTTACTCCTTATGTTATTTATTGCATTCCATATCTTATAATTAACCTCTTTTAAGACTTTTATTTGTCTAATTTGATAAGTGTCAAATAGATATTTTTATTATAATATATATTGGTAATTTTTACTATAACTTTATAGTAAAATACTAAGGAATAAAAATTATGCAACAAACTACTATAATATACCGTGCTTTAATTAGTGTTTATGACAAGACTAATATTATTGAATTTGCTACTGAACTTTATACACAGGGTATTGAATTATTTTCTACAGGTGGCACTTTTAATTTATTACAAAAAGCTGGCTTAGCTGTTTGTAAAATTTCTGATTATACTGGTTTTCCAGAAATAATGGCAGGACGTATTAAGACCTTACATCCTAAAATACATGGTGGCATTTTAGGGCGTCGTAGTAAGGATAAAGCTATTATGGATAAATATAATATCCAATCAATTGATATGGTAGTTGTTAACTTATACCCATTTGCTCAAACTATTGCTAAATCTAATTGCTCGTTAGAAGATGCTGTTGATAATATTGATATTGGTGGCCTTACAATGATACGTTCAGCAGCTAAAAATTATAAAGATGTTACTGTTGTAGTTAGGAATAATGATTATAAAGATATTATCAATGAATTAAAAAAAAATAGTGGTTTTTTAACTGATACAACCCGTTTTAACCTAGCAGTTAAAGCTTTTGAGTATACCGCCGCTTATGATAGTATGATTGCTAACTATTTTGGCACTTTAGTTCCAGCTTATAATGGTAATATAACTCAGCCTTCTGGTTGTTTTCCTAGAACTCTAAATCTTAATTATATCAAAAAACAAGATATGCGTTATGGTGAAAATAATCATCAAAAAGCTGCTTTATATACAGAAAAAAAACCGAGAGAGTCTTCTGTTGTCTGCTCGCAACAATTACAAGGTAAAATACTTTCTTATAATAATATCACAGATACTGACGTAGCTCTAGAATGCGTTAAAGAATTTAGTAATCCTGCTTGTGTAATTGTCAAACATGCTAATCCTTGTGGTGTAGCTATCGGAAAATCTATCCTTAAAGCCTATGAGGCTGCTTATAAAGCTGATCCAACTTCAGCTTTTGGTGGTGTTATTGCTTTTAACTGTAAGTTGAATATTAGGACAGCTCAAACTATTGTTGCACGCCAATTTGTTGAAGTGATTATTGCTCCTAATATAAGTGAAAATGCTAAAATATTCTTAGCTAAAAAAGAAAATATACGTATTCTTATTTATCAACAATGTGATAAACAGAAAGAAACATTAGACTTTAAGTCTGTTAATGGAGGATTATTAGTTCAAGAAAGAGATACAGAGGTAGTAATATTAGATAATTTAAAAATTGTTTCTAAACGTCAACCTAGAAAACAAGAGTTAGATGATGCTTTATTTAGTTGGACGGTAGCTAAATTTGTTAAATCTAATGCTATTGTTTATGCACGCAATAATAAGACTATAGGAATAGGTGCTGGTCAGATGAGTCGTATTTATTCAACTAAAATTGCTGGAATTAAAGCTACTGATGAGGGATTAAATATTTCAGGTGCTGTAATGGCTTCTGACGCTTTTTTTCCATTTCATGATAGCATAGATACCGCTGCTGCTGTTGGTGTTACTTGTATTATACAGCCTGGTGGCTCAATTCGTGATCAAGAGGTTATTACCGTAGCTGATAAATATGATATTGCTATGATTTTTACTGGCATACGTCATTTTCGTCACTAAGTTTACATTTCTTTATTTTTAAATAATACAATTTAGCAGAAATATTACGATGAATATTTTAATTATTGGTAACGGCGGACGTGAACACGCGCTAGCTTGGAAAGCAACACAATCTCCTTTAGCAAAAAAAATTTATATTGCGCCAGGTAATGCAGGTACTGCATTAGAACCTAAATTAAAAAATGTTAATATTAGCACTACAGATATTCCTGCATTGCTAACATTTGCTAAAAGTTATTCTATTGATTTGACAATCGTAGGCCCCGAAGCACCTTTAGTGATTGGTATTGTTGACGCTTTCCAAGCTGCTAATCTAGTAATATTTGGCCCAACCAAAGCTGCAGCACAATTAGAAGGCTCAAAAGCTTTTAGCAAAGATTTTCTAACTCGTCATCATATTCCAACTGCGGCGTATCGAAAATTTACTGATATTAATGCTGCATTAATTTATATCCATAAAAAAAATACCCCAATTGTAATTAAAGCTAATGGTTTAGCTGCTGGCAAAGGTGTAATTATTGCTAATACACAGAAAGAAGCCGAAACAGCAATTAATAATATGTTAGTTAGTAATACTTTTGGTAATGCTGGTCATTGTATTATAATTGAAGAATTTCTTGAGGGTGAAGAAATTAGTTTTATCGTTATGGTAGATGGAAAAAACATATTACCTATGGCAACTAGCCAAGATTATAAACGTATTAATGATGGTAATCTTGGACTAAATACTGGTGGCATGGGTGCTTATTCACCAGTTCCTGTAGTAACAGATAGTATTTATCAACAGATTATGGAAAAGATTATCCGGCCAACAGTACAAGGAATGGCAGATGAAGGTAACGCTTACAGTGGTTTCTTATATGCCGGTTTAATGATTACTAGTAATGGACAACTAAAAGTTATCGAATTTAACTGCCGATTAGGTGACCCAGAAACACAACCTATTATAATGCGTATGCGTTCTGATTTAGTTGAACTTTGTTTAGCAGGTACACAAGGTAAATTAAACGAAAAAAAAACTGAGTGGAACGAATATTATGCATTAAGTGTAGTACTAGCTGCTGAAGGGTATCCTGGTAATTATCGTAAAGGTGATATTATTCAAGGTTTACCACAACAAGAAATTATAAATACAGGAAAAGTATTTCATGCAGGTACTTATTTAAATAATAATAATCAAGTAGTTACCCATGGTGGACGTGTACTTTGCGTAACGACTCTAGGCGTAACTATCGCTGATGCACAAAAACATGCATATGCATTAGTTAAAAATATACAATGGCAAGGAGTTTTTTATCGAAACGATATTGGTTGTTAAACTATTATATTAAATAAATAATAATAAAGAACTACTAGATCTTTTATTTTATATATAAAAATAAACTTAAATACCCCTTTCTATTTTAGTAATAATTACTAGTATAGTTAATTACTTAACTATTTTTTAATATATTGTCTATTTTTTAGACGTACCAACTATCTTTAGAGTTTAATACCATTACTTTATTAGCTATCTTTTTAAAAATCTTACTAGAAATAAATACTAGAAGATTAGATCTGTTATCTTAAGTAGTTTTATTATTTATAGATTATGTCTAATTCTTGCTTTATATTAATTAATTTTAAAAATATCAAAACTAATTAATTATATTAAAGCCACTCCTTCCTTTTAAATGATTTATAATGGTACCTAAAAAGTTTTTAAAATTAATGTAATTACCATTACTATGGTTCCTTTATATATAAAACATTAATTAATTATATCTTATTTATTAATATTAGTTATTTATCTTAACATATACATCGCTATAATATGGATATTATTCAATAAAAAAATTTTGTAAATGCTAGGTGGATACCTATAGCTTAATGTTTCTTAGTTAAAAAGGTTTTATTATCTAATTTTTTAGTTAAATAAAACGTTTTTTAAATACTAGTATTTAAAGTATTCCATTAATAATACGGGTAATAATTATAATAAAAATATTATAGATTAAATTAATGGTAGTTATTTTAGTTAAATATACTTACTGCATAATAAAATAATATTTTTAATCACTATTATTAATATTTAGTAGTTTAGTATAAAAACTAAAATCTACTTATGTCTATTATTGATAATAAACAAATATAAATTATTATATATTACCAATAATAATAGTTGTTCACCATATTTTTTAAAATATTTAGATTTTAAAATTAAAATAGGAACATTTAATATTCCGCTATGTATATTTAAAATTTTTCTTGACTATAGTTTTAATTTTCCCAATAATACTCTATAAGATAATTATTATTTTATAATAAGCTTAATAGCTTAATAGCTTAATAGCTTAATAGCTTAATAGCTTAATAGCTTAATAGCTTAATAGCTTAATAGCTTAATAGCTTAATAGCTTAATAGCTTAATAGCTTAATAGCTTAATAGCTTAATAGCTCTAGATATTAAATATTATTTAAGTTATATTTAAGTAAATTACGATATTTAAAATATGTACTATTTAAATCTATATATTATAAAAATTTATTTATTTTTAAATTATAGTTAATAAGAATAATAGTATTTAATTGTTAAATTAGTATATTTTAATTAAAATTAAGAATTTTATATGAGTTACTTAAATTACAAGCGGTTTAAAATTAAAACTCTATATATCATTGCGTGAATTTTATAATTTCTTAGTTATCATACTTTTTTAATTAATATTCATTATATATTACTACTAATAAAAAATATGCTAGAACTATAATTTAATATAAACCTAACTATTTAGTCTAAAATATAAATTTTCATAGACTTAGATGTGACTTATTAGGAACTAACTTTTATGTAAACTATAAAAATTCTAAGCATTCTAATTTACTTAAAAAAATTTATTTATTTAGATAAGATTTATATCCAATCACTTAATAAGAAAATTTAATAACTAATTATTAATTTTTAAGTAATAGCATATTTTAAGTGAATTATTTAAATAATATAGGCTATAGGATTATAGTAATTTATAATATAAGTAATTTATTTATTATCAAATGTTGAGTATAGAAAAAATCTTATAGGTTATTTATAAAATAACTAATAATATATCAATTAATAATTATTAAAATATAATTATAATTTTTAAAAGTATACTAATAAATTATTCTCTTCATAATATAATATGATATGGATATCAGTAAATAACTCATATAAATCAAAAAGTTTAAATACAATTATTTATTTCTAATACTACTTTAACTATATAAATAATGATAGATAAATTAGTAGTCTTCTCTGGGAAGAGTTAAATTAAAACAAGTAGACAAAATATTTCCTAAGTTAGTAAGTAATTTTTTTATTTAGTATTAGCAAAATTATAAACCTATAAATATTACTTAGTTAGATAGTTTTTAAAAATACTTATAAAAACTTATTGCCATAAATAATAAACATTTTTCATTCTTTTATAATTCTATTTATAATAAATTATAGTGTCGATAAGTACATTTTTAAAATAAATAAAATATATCTAATAATACCTATTTATACTATATATTACGAATTAAATTCGTATTTTTTTAACCAGTAATAACTAGAGTATAAAAACTTATTTTAAATTTTTTTTCTATATATAAATAAAAAATAAGTAAAAGATATAGTTACTCTTTATACGCATAAAATAAAAAAGACAAACTTATTCTTTTTAATACTATTATAATTTCTAAAATAGCATCTATTTAAGGAAATAAGAAAAATTTGATTATCACAAAAAATAATTATCATAAAGCTTACTTTATAACTAGTGCGCCAAATATTCATTGTCTTCCTGCTAGTGAAGGTATTGAAATTGCATTTGTAGGTTACTCTAATGCAGGTAAATCTAGTGCGCTTAATACATTAATTAATAAAAAAAATTTAGCTAGAATTAGTAAAATACCAGGACGAACACAACTAATTAATTTATTCGGTGTTATTAATGGCATACGCCTAGTTGATTTACCTGGTTATGGTTATGCTAAAGTACCAGAAAAGATTAAAAATAAATGGCAATATGTATTATATGAATATTTAGAGAACCGTAATTGCTTAAAAGGATTAGTTATGCTCATGGATATTCGTCATCCATTAAAATTATTAGATCAACAAATAATTACTTGGGCAATTACTGCTAATATTCCAATTTTATTGCTACTTACTAAAACAGATAAATTAGCTTTAAGTATGGCTAATACTCAACTTAATATAGTACGTAAAGCTATGATCTCTTTTATGGGAGATATCCAGGTAGAAAAATTCTCATCAACCAAAAAAATAGGTATTAATAAATTACAAGAAAAATTAGATAATTGGTTTAGTAAGTTTTCTTTAAGAGAACAAGCTCTATAAATATTATCTACAATAATTTTATGGATATGCTTCGTCCCAATTATCACCAACCCCAATATTAACTCGTAAAGGCACCATTAACTGTATGCTTTGCTCTTCCATTAAAGTACGAATTTTTAATTTAGCCTTATCTAGATCATGTTTATTAATTTCAAATACTAGTTCATCATGTACTTGCATAATTATCCGTATACGTAGTTTAGTTTCCTGTTGTAACCAGATATTAATCTTAATCATAGCACGTTTAATAATATCAGCAGCACTACCCTGTATCGGGGCATTAATAGCTTCACGTTCAGCAGCTTTACGTTGCATAACATGACGTGATTGAATATCTAGTAAATAGAGACGTCGACCCTCTAAAGTAGTAACATAACCTTGTTCAGCAGCTTGCTTACGGGTGCGCTCTATATAATCTATTACTTTAGGATAGCGTTCAAAATATAAATTTATATATTTTTGTGCTTTAATATGTGTTATACCTAACTGACGCGCTAATCCAAACGCACTCATACCATAAATCAGGCCAAAATTAATTATTTTTGCACTACGACGTTGATTAATAGTAACATTATCTAATGGTATAGTAAATACTTCAGCAGCAGTAGCACAGTGAATATCTTGATTGGTAGCAAAAGCATTTATTAATCCTGGATCCTGAGAAAGATGAGCCATAATACGTAGTTCAATCTGAGAATAATCCGCTGCTAAAATATAATAATGAGGTGCTGCAATAAATGCTTGACGAATACGTCGTCCTTCTTTATTTCGTATTGGAATATTTTGTAAATTTGGATCACGAGAAGATAGACGTCCAGTCGTTGTTATGGTTTGATGATATGAAGTATGGATTCGACCTGAAAGTGGGTTAATCATTAACGGGAATTTGTCGGTATAAGTTGTTTTTAATTTTGCTAGACTACGATATTTTAATAGCACCTTGGGTAACGGATGATTTAGTGCTAATTTTGTAAGGACCTCCTCATCTGTTGAAGGTGCACTACGTGGTGTTTTTTTTTGTATGGGAAATTTTTGTTTTTCATAAAGAATAAACTGTAATTGTTTAGGTGATGCTAAATTAAAAGATTCTCCTGCTAAAAAATGAGCTTGTGTTTCTAAATCAACCAGACGAATCGTTAACTCCTTAGAGAGTTTTATTAAAATAGATGATTCAATTAATACTCCTGTACGTTCAATACATGATAATATTTCTAATAATGGCATTTCAATATCCTGAAATATTCGCATTAAAGCATTATTTTGTTGTAATTTTAGCCATAGGATTTTATGAAGCTGAAGTGTTATATCTGCATCTTCCGCAGCATAAAATGAAGCTTGCTCTAAGGAAATCTGGTTAAAGGTTAGTTGTTTTTTACCTTTACCAATAATATCTTTAAAATTAATAGTTTTATAATGTAAATAGTGTTGGGCTAAACTAGCTATATCATGATGATTAGTACTGTTTAAAACATAAGATTCAAGCATGACATCAAACATTATTCCTTTTAGATTAATATTATAATTAGCTAAAATATTTTTATTAAATTTAAGATTTTGTCCTGCTTTATGTATTTGTTTATTTTCTAATAATGGTTTTAACATACTTAAAACTTGATCACGATCTAGCTGATTAGGTACGCCTAAATAGTCATGTGCTAATGGTAAATATGCTGCTTCACCTTTTGCAATGGCAAAAGAAAGACCTATTAAATTAGCATTAAGTATGTTTAGACTATCAGTTTTTGTATCAAAAACAAAGAGATCTATCTGATTAAGCTGATTTATCCAAGTAGATAATGTTTTTATATCTAAAATTATTTTATAATTTTTTGGTAATAGTTGATACGTTATCCGTGGTATATTTACTATGGCATGTTTCTCTACTAATGAAAAACGATTAATTTTTACTTTTAATTTACTTTTTTTATTGCTTAATAAATTACCAGATTCTAACTTAACCAACAAATGTTTAAATTCATAGCGAGATAAAAGTTGGTGTAGTTTATTAATATCTGGAAACATAATCTGTAACTTATCATAAGTAATATTGAGTTTAACATCAGTTTTGATTGTCGCTAATTGATAGGATAAATAAGCTAGTTCTTTATTTTGCTGCAATTTTGCTGCTAAAGTTTTAGCGCCACGAAAAGTCAAAGTAGCAATGTTATTTAAATTTTTAAATAATATATCTAAACCACCTATTTCTTGTAATAAAGCTTGTGCAGTTTTTTTTCCAATACCAGGTACACCTGGTATATTATCAGAAGAATCTCCTATTAACGCAAGAAAATCAATAATTAACTCTGGTGGTACACCATATTTATTACAGACTTCCTGTGGCCCTAAGAGTGTATTATTCATAGTATTAATTAAAGTAATATTTGATGTTACAAGCTGTGCCATATCTTTGTCACTAGTACTAATTAAAACAGCATGACCTGCTTTTTCTGCCTGTTGTGCTAAAGTTCCGATAACATCATCAGCTTCAACACCAGCCTTTACAAGCAAAGGTAATCCTAGTGCCCGTAAAAGGTTATATAAAGGTTTAATTTGCAAACGTAAAGTATCTGGCATTGGAAGACGATGAGATTTATACGGAGCAAAAAGTGTATCACGAAAATTTTTTCCTTTATCATCAAATACTACAACCATATGACTTGGATTATATTGTAATAATAAGCTACGTAACATATTTACTACCCCATAAATTGCTCCTGTTGGTTCTTTGTTTGTATTACTTAGAAAGGGGAACGTATGATAGGCTCGATAAAGGTATAAAGAACCATCAACTAATATTAAAGGACTTTTTTTAATTGTCACCATAGAATTATTTTATCTTTATTTTGCAATATTATTCTTAAAAAGATATATAAACCTGCCATAACTTGTAGTAAGAGGCAAACTTTTATTATTCTCTGTATAAAAAGAGAAAAAATTTTTTATAGTAAGATATTGGTTTTTATTAACTATGCACAAGTTTGTAAGCAAAAAATATTTTTTTAATAACATAATAAGTAATTAATAATTATTTATAATATGTTATTGTAACTATATTATTATTCTTTAATAAGAAAATTTAATTTGATTTTTACGACAATAATAAAAATTATATTTATAGGATGATATGGAGAATATATATTTAATATCAGATTAATATAAGAACTTATACTTTAAATAAGAATAAAATATAACTAAAAATTCCGTTATCGATTTAATAAAAATTTTATTACATCAGTATATTGTTTGACATAAGCCTCTTTTGAGCTAATATCGATACCTTCATTTTTAATCATATATCTGCCATTGATAAATATTGCAGGTACACCTTTTAGATTAAAGTTTATAGCTACTTTTTTTTGCTGTGTAATTAATGTTTTTACCACAAAACTATTAAGCGCACTATCATAATCCTCCCCTTTAATACCTGCTTGGATAAAAACTTTACGAATATCTGCTACTGTTTTAATTGTTTGTGTTTTTTGTACTGCCGTAAACATTAAAGGTGCAATTTTATCTTCTACACCCAGCGCAACAGCAACTATCCAAGCTCTAGTTAACTCATAACCTATCACATCATCAAATGAAACATGGTAACGCGCTATTTTAATATCTTTAGGTAATGCCGCTTTTATCGTTTTAATTATCTGATACTCTGTATCAAATTGATAACAATGAGGACAATAAAAAGAGAAAAATTCTAATACTTGAAAATCAGTAATTACTTGTTTGCTAAGTGTTTCATATTGCTTGTTTTCTTGAAATGGTGCCGAGGAAACAGTAAATACTATTATCATACTTAGTAATATGTAACTTATTTTTTTTATGTACATGCAATAGTTATCTCCATTATTTTAATGTTAGTATTTAAGTTGATATTAAAATACTAAAAATTTATTTTTTCATAATATAATAGTTGTTATGTAGCATAATCATTTATATTAATAAACATTAATTAGTATTAGTATATTAATACTTATTTTTATTAAGTAATTTATATGGTTCATACTATAATATGAAAATTAAATAATAAGAGCTTATAAAAAGTTCTATATATTATATAGAAATAAAATATGTCTCCATTATCACAATATTATAAGATCCTTGCTTTTATAATATTGTAATAGTTACACACCCCCTATTTATTACTAATATTACTTAATAATTATAATCTCAATAGTAAAATACTGATTAAACATAAAAATAATAATTAGTTTTTACGAATAGCAAAAAATTAAAGCTTAAACCGTAAATAATAATTTCCCTTTAATTAAAGGGGAAGCACGAGTAATTATTTTGCTATAAAAACCTAAATAATATAACAGTTATTATATAAAATAGTGTTAATACGTATTATTTTTACCTAATTTTTTACTAATGTCATTATTAGTATTTTATTTAGTAATATTTTTATTATTTAGGATTACTTGATACCTAAATAATAGATATTTCATGAATTATGCCTTAATTTTTTAATTTATTAGGACAAAGATAAAATGAATCATAACCGGCTACATGAATTTAGTTTTGCTGTCGGCGAAAAACTTAGACAGAGAAAAGCTTTTATTACCTGCGCAGAATCTTGTACTGGTGGATGGATAGCGAAAGCAATTACTGATATTCCTAATAGTTCTATGTATTTCGATCGCGGCTATGTAACCTACAGCAATATTGCTAAACATGATCTACTTGATGTTTCTAAAGAGATATTATTAACTTATGGTGCCGTTAGTGCTGAAGTTGTAAAAGAAATGGCATTAGGAGCGTTAAATAAAGCAAGCGCAGATTTTTCTTTATCTGTCAGCGGATTTGCTGGGTCTAACAAAAAAGATATTTTTAACTCACAAGGTAAAGTATGGTTTGGTTTTGCTGCGAAAACTGGTGAAGTTATCACACAAATGCGAATATTCCATGGTAATCGTGAATCAATACGTATGCAAGCTACTGTTTTTTCATTAAAAAAAATATTAGAGTATTTTTTATAAAATAATCTTCATGTTACATTATTACACAACATAATTAGGGGTAATTTTTATGTAATGTAATATATAATTGTAGTAATAAACTTTTATAAAGCTACTGTTTGCTATATAAATGTTATATAAAGGAAGAAGCAAAATGGTAACTAATGAAAATAAACAAAAAGCATTAGCTATGGCATTAGCACAAATTGAAAAACAATTTGGTAAAGGTTCTATTATGCTCCTAGGTGAAGATCGTTCTATGGATGTTGAAACTATTTCAACAGGGTCTCTCTCTCTTGATATTGCATTAGGTGTAGGTGGCTTACCAAGAGGACGAATTGTTGAAATTTATGGTCCAGAATCATCAGGCAAAACAACATTAACCTTACAGGTTATTGCATCAGCTCAACGTGAAGGGAAAACTTGTGCATTTATTGATGCTGAACATGCTCTTGATCCTATTTATGCTAAAAAATTAGGTGTAGATATTGATAATTTACTTTGTTCTCAACCTGATACTGGTGAGCAGGCACTAGAAATTTGTGATGCCTTGACACGTTCTAATGCTATTGATGTGATTATTATCGATTCTGTTGCTGCTTTGACACCAAAAGCAGAAATTGAAGGAGAAATTGGTGATTCTCATATGGGTCTTGCGGCACGTATGATGAGTCAAGCAATGCGTAAATTAGCGGGAAATTTAAAAAATGCTAACACACTATTAATTTTTATTAATCAGATTCGTATGAAAATTGGGGTAATGTTTGGTAGTCCTGAAACTACAACAGGAGGCAATGCGCTTAAATTTTACGCATCTGTACGTTTAGATATTCGACGGATAGGCTCAATAAAGGATGGTGATGAAGTAATTGGTAACGAGACTCGAGTTAAGGTAGTTAAAAATAAAGTTGCAGCACCATTTAAGCAAGCTGAATTTCAGATACAATACGGAGAGGGGATCAATATCTACAGTGAGATAATTGATCTTGGTGTTAAACATAAACTTATAGAAAAAGCAGGATCCTGGTATAGTTATAATAATAATAAAATTGGCCAAGGCAAGACTAATGCTTGCAAATATCTAAAAGAAAACTCTTCTATTGTTATCGAATTAGATAAAAAATTACGCGAGTTATTACTCCCTAAATCTAATATTAATAATATTAATACAAAAAATTCTAATGCTCAAGATGCTAGCATTAAAACTCTTCTAGTATCCTAAAAAAATACAAACAGAATTAGCAACAGAAGCTAGAAAGAAGGAAAAAAACAATAACACAAGTGAAAAGTTTTAATCTTTTTTATTAAGCTGAAATTATATAACATACTAACATATAATAAGGCATAAAAGGTACACCTAAAATGATACCATTAGCATTAAATTTAATTGAAATTCAGGGTATGAGTTTTATTCGTGGTGGGCGTAAAATATTTGCTGATATCAATATAACAATACCTCGTGGTAAGATAACAGCAATTATGGGTCCATCAGGAATAGGTAAAACTACTCTATTACATTTAATAGGAGGACAATTAAATCCTGACTATGGCATGATTTTATTTGATGGTAATAATATTCCTACTTTACCACGACAACAATTATATCGTATACGCAAAAAAATGAGTATGTTATTTCAGTCTAACGCGTTATTTACTGATTTAAATGTTTTTGAAAACGTAGCATTTCCCTTACGTGAGCATAGTAATCTACCATTTGAACTATTATATAGCACGGTAATGATGAAATTAGAAGCTGTTGGATTGCGTGGTATTGCTCATTGGATGCCATTAGAACTTTCTGGTGGTATGGCTAGGCGAATTGCTTTAGCACGGGCAATTGCACTTGATCCTGAATTAATTATGTTTGATGAACCTTTTATTGGTCAAGATCCCATTACTATGGGAGCGTTAGTTAAACTTATCAATAAACTAAATTATGCATTAGGGATTACCTGTATTATTGTATCACACGATATTTCTGAGGTGCTTAGTATAGCTAATTATGCTTATATTATTGCTAATCAACATGTAATTGCTAAAGGAACACCACAGCAGTTAAAAAATAATAATAACCAACAGGTACGTCAATTCCTTGATGGCGCTAATAATGAAGTAGCGTCTTTTAGTTTTACCTCTAATGATTATAAAACCGAATTATTAAAATTTACTTAATATCTAGTAATAAAATTTTAGCACTTATTTTAAATTTTCTTTATTTATTTAGACGAGCTAAATAGATAAAATATAGTTTTCTTTTTGCATGCTATAAAAAAATAATAAGTATTTTAGGCCTATTTAATAAGTAACTTAACTAAAAATACAGCTAATATAAGATTATAAAAAATTTTTAGACTAATGGGGTCTCTATGTTAATAACAGCGTTAGCATATTTAGGTCGCTATACTATAAATCTATGTGCATCATTCGGTCGTGCTGGATTAATGTTATTTAATGCATTAATAGGTAAACCTGAACCATATAAACAGTGGCCATTGCTGCTAAAACAAATCTATAATTTAGGAATGCAATCACTACTTATTATTGTAGTTTCTGGATTATTTATTGGTATGGTGCTAAGTTTACAGGGTTATTTAATTTTAGTAACTTATAGCGCAGAAACTAGTTTAGGCATAATGGTAGCCTTATCATTATTAAGAGAGTTAGGACCAGTAGTTACCGCTCTACTATTTGCTGGACGGGCTGGATCAGCACTTACTGCAGAAATTGGCCTAATGAAAACCACTGAACAGATTTCTAGTTTAGAGATGATGGCTATTGATCCACTTAGACGCGTGATTGCTCCTCGCTTTTGGGCAGGCATGATTAGTATGCCACTATTAACAGTAATTTTTATTGCTATAGGAATAACAGGAAGTGCCATAGTCGCTATTAATTGGAAAGGTATCGATGTTGGTTTTTTTTGGTCTGAGATACAAAAGATAGTTGAGTGGCATACTGATTTATTAAATAGTCTAATTAAAAGCTTTGTGTTTACTATTATTATAACCTGGATTGCATTATTTAATGGTTATGATGCAATTCCTACTTCTGAAGGGATTAGCCAGGCTACAACTAATACAGTGGTATATTCATCATTAGCAGTGTTAGGATTAGATTTTATATTAACAATATTAATGTTTTGGAATTAATAATGCAAACAAAGAAAAGTGAAATAGGAGTCGGTCTATTTATTTTTTTTGCCTTAGTTGCTATTATATTTATCTGTTTAAAAGTAGCAGGCATTAAATTAATTAGTAATCAAACTACTTACCGAATATATGCTACTTTTGATAATATAGGTAACTTAAGTATTAATTCCCCGGTTAAAATAGGTGGTGTTGTAGTAGGACGGGTAGCTATTATTTCTTTAGATAGTAAAAATTATACTCCCCGTGTCGCTATAGATATCAAAACAAATTATAATACTATTCCGGATAGTAGCTCTTTATCTATAAGAACATCTGGATTATTAGGAGAACAGTTTCTATCACTAAATGTAGGATTTGAAGATAAAGAAATGGATACCAATCCATTAAAAGAAGGTAGCATTATCCAAAATACAAAATCTGCATTTATTTTAGAAGATTTAATAGGTCAAATACTCTATAGCACAAACAAAAAAAATTAAATTATATTATCAAAAAATATGCAAAGATTATGAGCACTAGGTAGATTTTGAACAGGCTCTAAGAGGTAATAGGTATGTTTAAATATTTATTAGTGGTAATTATATTTATAACTGTACCACTAGCTAATGCCGTAGATCAAACTAATCCTTATCATTTAATGGAAGAAGTAGCCAAAAAAACCTTTGGCCGTTTAAAAAATGAACAAATAAAAATTAAACAAGATCCTAATTATCTTCGAACTATTGTACGCGAAGAATTATTACCTTTTGTACAAATAAAATACGCAGGTGCTTTAGTATTAGGTCCTTTCTATAAAGAAACTATACCATTACAGCGTATAGCTTATTTTGCTGCTTTTAGTTCATATCTAGAACAAATATATGGACAAGTATTAGCTATGTACCATAGTCAAAATTATCAAATTATACCAGAAAAATCTTTAAGTAATGCAACTATTATTACTATTCGTGTTAGTATTATTAATTCAAATGGACGCTTACCTATACGTCTAGATTTTCAATGGCGTAAAAATAGTCAAACAGGATATTGGCAAGCTTTTGATATGGCTGTAGAGGGGGTAAGTATAATCATGACTAAACAGAATGAATGGGCTTCTATTTTACGTCAACAAGGGGTAAAAGGTCTAACAGAACAATTACTAATTAACGCAAAACAACCTATTATATTGGATAAAAAGCAATAATGACTATTAAACTTGACTGGGAATTACAGCAAAATATCCTATTATTACGAGGAAATTTAAATCATAAAACACTCTTGCCATTATGGCAACAGAGTCATACGTTACTAGTCGGTATTAATTTTATTGATGTTACGCAATTGCAACGAGTTGACTCTTCAGGTTTAGCACTATTAGTTCATTTACAACAAAGATCATATCAACACGGTACAACATTAACAATTTCTGGCATTAGTGAACAATTAAAAACACTAATTAAACTCTATAATTTACAACAAATAATTTTTTATTAAATTCCTTATAAAACCATAATTAATATTATAAAGCTAAATATTTAAATTATACTAAATACTAGTAAGTAATAAGAATTATGAATATTAAATAATGCAAAATTTATAGTATATAATAAGTTTCTTATAAAACCTACTAAATATTAGATTAGTAGATTGATATATACGTTATTAGTACTAATAAAATTAAAGCATATTAATACTAGGATTATCATTACCAGAAACTTATGTTAGCATTCAAAATAAAATAATAGTATAAATAACTTTATAAAATAAACAGTTTTTAATTTTTTTAATCTAATAGATTATTTAATGCTTTTTAAGTAATACTAAACAAAAAATATGCTTAAAATATTTATTTTATATTATATAAAACATAAAATTATATTTATACATTTTTAAAATTATTTAATTAAAATACGGGGAGAATAAAAGATGTCTAATAAGTTATAACAATAAAGGACGTATCGTGGATAAATTCCGTATAAAAGGACCAACTCGCTTAAATGGTGAAGTTACTATTTCTGGTGCAAAAAATGCTGCTTTGCCAATATTATTTGTTTCGTTATTAGCTGAAGAAGTGGTAGAACTAAAAAATGTTCCATATCTTAAGGATATTGACACTACTATAAAGTTACTTCATTACCTAGGAGTTAAAATTACACGTAAAAGCTCGTTATTAGTTGATGCTAGTAAAATAAATAAATTTTGTGCGCCTTATGAATTAGTAAAAACCATGCGCGCTTCAATTTGGGCGCTAGGACCACTAGTAGCGAGATTTGGTAAAGGAGTAGTTTCTTTACCTGGGGGTTGCGCTATTGGTGTTCGTCCAGTTGATCTTCATATTAGTAGTTTAAAACAACTAGGTGCTGAAATAATATTAGAACAAGGCTATATTAAAGCAGTAATACCAGGTTGGCCACATCGTCGCCTACAAGGTACACGCATCATTATGGATAAAGTTAGTGTTGGTGCAACAGTAACAATAATGAGTGCAGCTACACTAGCAGATGGTACTACCGTAATTAAAAATGCAGCCTGTGAACCTGAAATTGTTGATACAGCGCATTTTCTCAATATGTTAGGAGCAAGAATTAGTGGTGCAGGAACAAACAATATTACTATTGAAAGCGTTGAACGACTAGCTGGTGGTCAGTATTCAATTTTACCAGATCGAATTGAAACTGGTACTTTTTTAATTGCTGCAGCTGTTTCAGGAGGTAAAATTATTTGTCATAATACTCGCTCAGATACCATTAATACAGTAATAAATAAATTGCTTGAAGCAGGTGCCGAAATTGAAATAGATGTAGATAACAAACAGATTAGTCTAGATATGCATGGTAGACGCCCTAAAGCTGTTACTTTATGTACTGCGCCATATCCTGAATTCCCAACAGATATGCAGGCGCAATTTAGTTTATTGAATCTTATTGCAGAAGGAAGTAGCATTATTATAGAAACTATTTTTGAAAATCGTTTTATGCATATACCTGAATTAATTCGAATGGGTGCAAAAGCAGAAATTGATGGTAATAAAGTTACTTGTCATGGTGTTGTGCAACTTTTTGGCGCACCAGTCATGGCAACTGACCTGCGAGCTTCTGCTAGTTTAGTTTTAGCTGGTTGTATTGCTCATGGTATAACTATTATTGACCGTATTTATCATATCGATCGTGGTTATGAGCGAATCGAAGATAAATTAAACGCTTTAGGTGCACAAATCAAGAGGATAAAAAATAGTTGATGAATATTGATATAATTAATGTTAACCCCTAATATTAGTTAATCTATAATAATCTATTTAAAATCTCTTATATTTATTGTATTTTAGTTAAATTGTTTATAAAAAATAGCTTACAGTACTTATTTGCTCTTCTTTTAGCGAATTTTTTTATGATCATGGTGATCATATTTTTGGAGGACCTCCTGGGTCACATAAAGAAAACGGAGATCGTTATATCGAAATTTGGAATATAGTCTTTATATAATTTTATTGTATTTGTCTTATATAAAGACTATATTATACTTTTAATTTATTTTTTTCTCTTTTAAAAAATTATTAAAAAAATTTTTGATTGATTCTAATACTCATAGAATAGAGTTTTATTTAAAAATAAGTTATTAAATAAAAGTATGTACCTATTAATGATTTTTTTATATATAATACTTATATCTAATAAAATAAATAGTATAGAGATACTACAAGTGACGGGCTTTGCTTTCCTTGCAAAGCCCTAATTTAGAATCAGCAATCTGGTATAGCACGCTTCTCTGCTTGGATACGTTGATAGATTTCTTCACGGTGGACAGAAACTTCTTTCGGTGCATTTATACCAAGTCGCACTTGGTTGCCTTTAACTCCTAATACAGTAACCGTTACATTATCACCAATCATGAGTGTTTCCCCAATTCGACGAGTCAGAATAAGCATTCATTGCTCCTTAAAAAATTAAAAGAGTCGGGTATTTCATTTTTCCCGCTATTATCTATCCTATACCATGAAAATATAAGCGACTATATCTACATAAATATAAGCAGTTTAGTTTGCCTCTAATTGATATAAAATTAGTTAAATCGAGCAATTTTACGCTTAATTTTGTAACAGATATATAATTTAAAGTTAAAACGTTATATGTGCTATAGCAATATAGTGTATAGGTTATTCTAGTCGTCACTGCTAATTTATATTTGGGTATTTATCCATGCTTCTATACTAATTAGCGCTGAAGGTAACGCTTTCACATTCGTTCCTCCTGCCTCTGCTATATCTGAACGCCCACCACCTTTACCACCTACTTCTCTTGCAATATTTACTATCAAATCATTTGCTTTTACTTTATTAGTTAAGTCTTTCGTGATACCAACAATTAAATTAACTTTATTACCTGTAACCGTTGCTAACACAATAATTGCCGAATCTAATTGATTTTTTAGTGAGTAAACTATATTTCGTAGTATCTCTGGTGTAATGTTATCTAATTTCTTTATAAGAAGTTTTATACCATTTATTTTTTTTGCGTTAGCGATTAGAGAAGCACTATCTTGTGCTATTTGTTTATTTTTAAGTTGATATAATTCTTTCTCTAATTTTTTGCTACGATCCTGCATCAAACAAATTTTACTAAGTACATTATGATTATTACCTTTAACCTGATAAGAAATTTTTTGTAATAAATTATTTTCCTGGTGTAGTTGTGTTATAGCTTCTTCACCAGTTACGGCTTCAATACGACGGATACCTTTTGCTATAGCTGATTCAGCAATAATACGAAATAAACCAATATCACCAGTACGATTAGCATGTGTGCCACCACAAAGTTCGGTGGAAAAATCACCCATAACTAGAACACGTACTTGATCATTATATTTTTTACCAAATAATGCTAATACTTTTCTTTTTTTAGCTACTTCTAGTGTCATAATTTCAGTTTGTATAGGCTGGTTATAGCGAATTTGAGCATTAACAAGGGTCTCAATTTTATAGATTTGCTCTTGTTCCATTGCTTGAGTATAAGAAAAATCAAAACGTAGATATTTATCATTAACTAAAGAGCCTTTCTGAAAAACGTATTCACCTAGTATTTTACGTAGAGCAGCATGTAACAAATGCGTTGCAGAATGATTTAAACAAATACGATTTCGGCGAGTAGCATTAACATTCGCATTAATTTTATCCTGTACACGTAAACATCCCTGAACTAGCTGTCCTATATGAACAATAACCGAACCATATTTCCGAGTATTCGTTACAATAAAATAGGCATTAGTAGTATTTTTTAGTTCGCCAGTATCACCAACTTGTCCACCTGATTCAGCATAAAAAGGTGTTTTATCTAAAACTACCATAACTTCTTTAGTAGGATAAAGTTCATTTACCATTTTACCATTATTAAATAAAGCAGTTATTGTTGCTTGTTGTTGTGTATGTTCATAACCAGAAAACTTACTTGATTTTTCAATATGGATTATATGGCTATAATCAGCAGTAAAGCTATTAGATTCACGAGCACGTTGGCGTTGGGCTTGCATTGCTTGCTCAAATCCAGTTTTATCAACTTTAATGGCTTTTTCCCGACATATATCATCTGTTAAATCGATAGGGAAACCATAGGTATCATATAACCGAAAAGCTGTTATTCCATCTAATGTATCTCCTTTTAATTTATTAAGTTCCTTATCTAATAAAGTTAAACCATGCTCTAACGTATAAATAAACTGTTTTTCCTCAGACCACAATAACTGTTCAATAGTTGATTGTTGATGTTTTAATTCATCTGCTGCTGATCCCATAATAGTAATTAATGGAGCCACCAGTTTATATAAAAAAATATCTTTTATACCTAGCATATTACCATGACGAATAGCTCGTCGAATAATTCGACGTAATACATAGCCACGACCTTCATTTGATGGTAAAATACCATCAGAAATTAGAAACGCACAGGCACGAATATGGTCAGATATAACCCGTAGAGATTGACTTGATAGATTATTAATACCAATAATATTAGCAATTGCTGTAATTAAATTACGAAATAAATCAATTTCATAATTGGAGTGTACGTGTTGTAATATAGCTGCAATACGCTCTAATCCCATACCAGTATCAACTGATGGTTGTAATAATGGCAGCATAGTTCCGTCATGTTGACGATTAAATTGCATAAAGACTATATTCCAAATTTCGATATAACGATCTCCGTTTTCTTTATATGACCCAGGAGGTCCTCCAAAAATATGATCACCATGATCATAAAAAATTTCGCTACAAGGACCACAAGGACCAGTTTCTCCCATTTGCCAAAAATTATCTGATGCAAATGTACTGCCTTTATTATCACCAATACGAATGATTCGCTCATGTGGTACACCAATTTCATTTAACCAGATATTATAAGCCTCATCATCAGTATGATATACGGTTATCCAGAGTTTGTTTTGAAGCAAATTAAACCATTGCTTACTAGTTAATAACTCCCAAGCAAAATGAATCGCTTCATGTTTAAAATAATCACCAAAACTAAAATTACCTAACATTTCAAAAAAAGTATGATGATGCGCCGTATAACCTACATTTTTTAGATCATTATGTTTGCCACCGGCGCGTATACAACGCTGAGAAGTGGCAGCACGAGAATAATCTCGTTTATCTAGGCCTAAAAAAACGTTTTTAAATTGATTCATACCAGCATTAGTAAATAACAAAGTAGAATCATTATCAGGAATTAAAAAACTACTTGATATAATCCTATGTTTTTTGTTACGGAAAAAATCAAGAAATACTTGACGTATCTCAGCGGTGTTCTTGCTCATAATTTTCCTAAAGCAAAACTAACAGAATGATTTTTTATATTTTTAGTCCTAAAAATATGAAGATCTTTAATATATTAAACTATAGTTTAACTATTTAAATATTTTATTGAAAATCTAAAATATTACATAACATTTTATACAGGATCTATAAATTTGAAAATAGAGCCTAAAATTCTTAGTATTATTATTCACCATTTTCTTACATTTAGAATATGGTTATAGAGAATAAAATAAGGTAATATATTAAGTTTATTACTATGAATTAAAAATTATAAAGTTACTATTAATTTCTACCTATTACTTAGTAACTATATTCTAAGTTATTACTAATGTGGTGTAATTTAGGATTAAAGATACAGTAAATAATGGTATCGAAATACTAGCAAAGAAATTTAATATAAATAAATAGTAATCATAATAATCATCAGATAAAATCTATGTAGTGGCAAACAATCGACTATTGTTAATGGGTAAGTAATTTACTGTTAATTTATATACTAGTATCATTATTTAATATAAAAAATTATTTCTATGCTTACTAATATGAAGGTACTTGATATTACATGGTAGCACTGAATTATCCTTCATGTATTAAAATATGCTGATTTTACTATATGAAATAAAATAGGCTCTTATTTTTATGCAAATAAAATAGTTTTACTTATAATAACTTTATTATTAACATTATACCTTAAAGGTAAATAGTATAATAGGTATTATACAACATAATCACATATTGATATTTAATATTAATATGTGATTATGTTGTATTTTTAATCAACTAATTAACTTATAGAAAAAGCTAATAAAATATTATTAGTAAAAATTTCTTCTAAATTAATTTATTTAAAAAGCATTTATAGTAATAAAATTTTTATATGTTATTAATAATAAAAATTATTTTTTATTTAAAATAAGATATAATTAAAGAAATTTACTAGAAAATAGTATATAAAGATTATGCATAAAATTATAATAGTAAAACATAACTATAAGATTAAATACAAGTATTATAATATTAGAAACATATTAAGTAAAATTTAACACTAATAATTTAATCTAATTTATTAAAATAATATAAAAGTTATTGAGGTTATAAAAAGTTTAAATTTACTATAACTAATATTTATTTAAATACTTTAAATTAGGAGTAATAAAGTAAAAATTTAATTAAAGAGTAATATTTTTGTTTAGTTAATTTAGGGTAATTTTAATCTAATAACTACATAAAATATTCTATTAGTAATATATTAGTAACAAATTTAATACGTATTTTTATCATAGGAAAATATCCTGACTAAAAATTAGATTAACCAATAATTTTTTCTACTTATATTATTTTTATTTCTATAAAAATAAGTACTACGAAGATAGTTAAGGTGCTAGTATATAAATTTTTTGTTTAATGTTTAAAATATTAATTTAGCTAGTAATTAGTTATTTATAGAAAAATTAACTTGCTCAACTACTAATACCTATTGAAAAAATAAGCTCATTTGACTTTTGTTTTACTAACTCAAGAATTGCTTGGGCTGCTTTTTGATCAGCGCCGCAACGAATATCTTGATGTAAAGTTAAAAAGCGTTTTTTTAACGCTAAAATAGTTTTTTCTTCGGTTAGTAATGGTAATAGTGCATTAGCTAGTTTTTGTGGTTGACAATCCTGTTGTAATAATTCAGTGACTAACTTTTCTCCTGCTAATAGATTGGGTAGTGAAACATAAGGTGTTTTTACCCATCGTTTCGCTAACCAGAAAGTAAAAGGCCGCATACGATAAGCTACAACCATAGGGCATTTAGCTAACATGCATTCTAATGCTGCTGTTCCTGAAGCAAGTAATGTAGCATCACTCGCGACCATAGCACGACCTGCTTGACCATCAAGCAGGCGTAGTGGTAAATTTGGTGCTATTTTAGTTTTAATAGCAATAAACTGTTGTCTTCGTTGAGGATTTACTAGCGGAACTAATACCTGAAGATCAGGGAATTGCTGACGTAGCAAAGTCACGGTAAGAAGAAAATTAGCACTTAACATAGCGACTTCTGCATGGCGACTACCAGGCAATAATGCTAGACAACGACTAGCTGAAGCAATACCAAGCGCTGCTCTTGCTGCTTTCTGATCAGTTATTAGTGGCATAGCATCTGCCATAGTATGACCAATAAAACGACAGGGAATATTAAAACGATCGTAAAATACTTTTTCAAAAGGCAACAACGTTAAAACCATATCTGTAGTCTTAGCTATTTTTAAAATACGTTTTTGCCGCCAAGCCCAAACTGATGGGCTGACATAATGAAGAGTACGAATACCCTGTTGTTTCAAATACCATTCAAGATTGATATTAAAATCAGGTGTATCAATTCCAATAAAAACATCAGGATTAAGCTTAGTAAAACGATGTCCAAGATCACGGCGAATTTTGAGCAAACGTGGCAAACGACCTAACACTTCGACCATACCCATTACTGCTAATTCTTCCATTTGATACCATGTCTCACAGCCTTCGGCCTGCATTAAAGGGCCAGCGATACCAACAAAATGTGTATTAGGAACCTGCATTTTCAAAGCACGCATTAATCCAGCTGCTAAAATATCACCTGATGTCTCTCCAGCAACTAATCCAATAGTCAACGGACGATTTTGCAGATGATTTTGCATAAGTTAGCGGATAATGCCTCTAGTCGAGCTAACAAAAAAATCCGTAAATAATTTTAGTACAGGTTTTTTTTCTGCTAATATTATTATTTCATTTTTTGCTTCCTCAAATGTTTTTTTACTACGATATAATAATTTATGAGCTTCACTAATAGCATTACGGAATTCTCTATCAAAACCACAGCGTTTTAACCCCTCTATATTAATCCCAAAAGGTGTTGCATGATTACCTTGGGCAACTATACAGGGTGGTACATCTTGAGCAACACCAGAACAACCACCAATCATTACATGAGCACCAATCACACAAAATTGATGTATTGCTGTCATTCCACCGATAACTGTATAGTCACCTATACTAACATGCCCCCCTAAAGTTGCATTATTAGCTAAAATACAATTGTTACCAACTAGACAATCATGAGCAATATGAGTATTAACCATTAACAAGTTACTATTACCAATTTTAGTTACTCCTCCACCTTGTACCGTGCCGCGATGGATGGAAACACTCTCGCGAATATGATTGTAATCACCAATCTCAACACTGGTAGGTTCTCCTGCATATTTTAAGTCTTGGTTAACTTCACCAATGGTAGCAAACTGATAAATTTTATTATGACAACCAATTTTTGTAATGCCATTAATAATAATATGAAATTTTAGTTCTGTACCCATGCCAATTTCTACTTTAGAACCAATAAAACAGAAAGGGCCGACAGTAACGTTAGCAGCAATAACTGCACCATTTTCGACTATAGCTGTTGGATGGATAACAGCATTTTTATTAATCACTAACCTTATTCTCCAGGCGTTTTTGCTGACTACGTGCACAGGTCATTGTTGCTTCACAGACAATATTACCATCAACTGTAGCAACACCATCAAAACAGGTAATACCGCAGCGTGTTCTACCAAATGTTACTTTTAAAACCATCTGGTCTCCAGGTGTAACTGGGCGTTTAAAACGCGCCTTGTCAATACCAGTAAAATAGAAAAGCTCACCAGATTTAAGCTCTCCATAACTTTTAAAAGCGAGAATTCCAGTTGCTTGTGCTAGCGCCTCTAGAATTAGTACACCGGGGAAAATAGGTTTACTAGGAAAGTGTCCTTGGAAAAAAGGCTCATTAAAAGAAACATTTTTTGTTGCTCGTAGCAATTTACATTTTTCAAATTCTAAAACACGATCGACTAATAAAAATGGATAACGATGTGGGAGTAGTGCCAAAATCTCCTCAATATGCAGAGAATCGTTGTTTATAATCAAAATACTCTTCCTGTCTAAAAAACTGATAGCATTAATAGCATGGTTGCGTCGATCACAATTTTTTCTAAATATAGATCAAGTAGATAAGCTGAAATTAACAACTGTGTAATAATTTTTAGCAGCATATCTATTATTTGCTTAGAGTATCATTAGACAATGCTTGCTCTTTATCAATGTGATGTTCAACCTTTTTTAAACGTTGGTTTATTTTATTAATACTCATCACTAATGCTGCCGTTTTACGCCAGGTTTTATTGGATTGTAAGGGAATACCAGAAGAGTATATTCCAGGCTTGGTAATAGGGCGCATTACCATTCCCATTCCTGTAATTGTTACCTTATCTGTAATTTCCATATGACCATTAATGACACTAGCACCACCTATCTGACAATAGCACCCAATTTTCAAGCTACCTGCCATAGTAACTCCACCTGCAATAGCTGTATTTTCTCCAATTACTACATTGTGTGCAATTTGACATTGATTATCGATGATGACACCATTACCAATAATGGTATCATCCAATGCGCCACGATCAATAGTAGTACAAGCACCAATTTCAACATGATTGCCAATTTGTACTGTACCTAATTGTGGAATCTTAAGCCACTTGCCATTTTCATTAGCATAACCAAATCCATCAGCGCCAATTATAGTACCTGCATGTATAAGACAATATTGCCCAATCTTAACTTCATGATAAAGTGTAATATTAGCCCACAAACGGCTGCCAGTGCCAATACATACATTTTTACCAATAAAACAACCTGCACCAATGATCACTTCATCATTTAGTATTACCCCAGATTCGATAACAGTATTTGCGCCAATAGAAACTTGTCTTCCTATCGTCGCTTGTGGTGAAACTATAGCGCTATACGCAATTCCTTGAGCAGGTTGAGGCGTAGTATCCATTATTTGCGCTATATGCGCATAGACAATATAAGGATTATTGACTACTAAAGCTGTCTTTTGGCAAAATGGTAAATCTATCTCAGTGAGAACTATTACACTAGCTTGACAATTAACTAGTTGCTTACGGTTACGACTATTTGACAAAAATGTGATTTGTCCTGTTTTAGCAGAATGTATTGATGCAATACCAGTAATGATGAGATTACTATCACCATGTACCTGTACATACAAGCCTTTTTCTGTTAATTTTTGTATAAGATTAGCTACTTGTATTGAAAACATAGGTTATTTAACCTCTTTCAATACATCAGCTGTAATATTTTTAGATGGTAACGCATAGACTACAGTACTTGTATCAATAACTATATCATAATTTTTTTTCATTGCCACTATTTTTACTGCATCTTGAATGCGGCGTAAAATTTTATTACGTTCTTCTGTTTGACGACGATGATTATCCATCTCAAATATTTGGGCTTTATTGCTGAATGTTTCACGTTGCTCCATAATATTTTTTTCCATATTATTAATATCACTAGTTTTCATGATACTTCGATCACGTTGTAATTTTTCTATATCATTTCGTAATTTTTTTTCCATACTTTTTAGATTTGTTGCATATCCTTTGAATTCATTCTCTAATTGTTTAGCTGCAACTTCACGCGCAGGTAATTTTTGGAAAATCTGTGCGATATTAATAATAGCAATTTTATCAACAGCTTGAATATTAGTAGATATCGTTAATACTAAACTAAAACTTATAGTATATAACCATTTTTTCATTACTATCTCCTTGTATTCCTTATATAGTTGTATTTTATATAAATTAATACTAACAAAATATAGTTGTTTATGCGTTTTCTGATTACATTTACTTAAATTACCAGGTTTTGCCAATATTAAACTGGAATTGCTCTAATTTATTATTAGAATAATCTTTAATTGGTTTTGCGTAAGAAAAGGCTAAAGGAGCTAATGGAGACATCCATTGCAATGCAATTCCCGCAGAAGCACAAACATTATTTTGATTACTGTAGTCTGTAATATCTGCTGCACGTATTTGCACCGTATTCTTCCATTTGGTATCCCATACTGTACCAGAATCAATAAATAAAGAAGTACGTATTGAGTTAGTGTATTGTTTATTAATAAAAGGGGTAGGTATAATTAATTCTATACTAGCCACTACCATTGCATTACCACCAATTGCATCAGTAGATTTATTTATTTTAGTGCCATTATCAGTATAATATACTGCCTTAGGGCCAATGTTATTTAAACGAAAACCACGTACAGTATTAAATCCCCCTGCATAGAAATTCTCGTAAAATGGCATTTCTTTTATGCCGATACCACTACCATAACCGAAAAGTCCGCGACATAATATTACCCATGAATGTTTATTATTTAATGGTAGATAATTCGATACATTAAGAGTTACTTTATAGAATTCATTACCTGATTTTGGTAAGGTAAATTTACCGTTTAGTGATGATTTTATCCCTGATGTTGGAAATAAGCCTCTATCAAGATTATTATAATCCCACCCACTACTTAAGGTAAAATCATTAGTAGTAAAATTAGCACTATCAATATAGTTAATATTTTGCTTTGCTGATTTAAGATAACGCCATATAGAAATCTGAGGGTGTATATCAGATAAGTTATTATGAATATATCCTATACCCATTCGTAATAAATTACTCTCATTAACTGGAAAACCAAATATTCCATTTAAACCATAATTGTAATTAGTATAGCTAGATAAATCAGTTTTATCTGCTTTGAAATTATCATAAAAAATACGCCAACTTAAACTAATACCATCCATGGTAAAATAAGGTTCAGTTAAAGTAAATTCTGCATAACTCCGGTAATTATTTTTACTAGCATTAATACTTACGCTATTACCTGTACCTAACCAATTATTCTGTAAGATACCAGCCTGGTAGCTAATGCTATTTTCTGTGCCATAACCTAAACCTAAATTAAGGTTACCAGTATTATATTCATTTACTTCATAAATAATATCTACTTGATCAACTGTACCTAGTACTCGTTGTATTTTCATATCAACATTTTTGAAATAACCTAACTGTTTTAGGCGTTCTTTACTTTTTTTAATTTGATTATTATCTAACCAGTCGCCTTCCATTTGGCATATTTCACGACGTAAAACAGAATCTTTACTAATATTATTACCTTTGAAATGGATATAACGTACGTAAAAACGACGACCTGCCTTTAAGTTGATATGTAGTGTTACTCTTTTATCTATATCATTAATTTTTAGTCGACTAATTACTGTTGGATAAGCATATCCATAATGGGCCAACAGATTTTTAATATCGTCTTCTATGTGAGTAATTTTACTACCGTTGTACCACTCTCCTGGTTTAATTTGAATTAATTTTTCAATTTTTGATTGATAATGAGCTAAATTACTACTTATTATGATTTTATCAAACTTATAAGGTTTACCTTCAGTAATATTAATTGTAATATAAATATTTTTTTTATCTGGTGTTAAACTTATATAAGTAGAGTCAATATTAAAACGGATATAACCACGATCCAGATAGAATTTGCGTAAGTTTTTTAGATCATATGCTAATTTTTGTTTTTGATATTTACAATTATCTAGCAGATTCCACCAAGGAACTGTATCATGAAGTTGAAAAAGTGAAATTAATTCATTCTTAGTAAAGGCACGGTTGCCAATAATATTGATCTGCTTAATCTTTGCTGTGATACCTTCAGCAAATATTAATTTTAGATCAATACGGTTATAAGGCAAAAGAGTAATAATGGATTCTACCGAAGCATTATATCTACCAGAATTATAATAAAAATCTTCTAATCCTTTTTTAATATTTAATAAGATCATATAATTTAATGTTTGACCTAATCGAATACCTGCAGCTTGTAAGTTTTGTTTTAGCATATCTGTTTTTATTGATTTATTGCCTGAAAAAGTAATGTTAGCAATAATTGGTCGTTCTTTAACTTGAATAACTAATCTATTTTCATCACGTAAAACTTGAATATCTTCAAAACTACCAGTAGCAAATAGTGTACGAATAATTTTACTTATATCTTTATCATTAATAGTATCACCGATATGCACCGGCATATTAAGCAAAGCAACACTGATAGTTACGTGTTGTAAACCCTTAAAATAAATATCTTTTATTACAAAAGAACTTGCTCCATATATAGTAGTGCTACTTAATAGTAGCAACGCTATAAGCAATTTTTTCATCACCATTATTGTTTATGTGCTCTTCTTGTTATTTCCAACCTTTAAAAGCGGGAGAGGTCATTAAAAAGTGCAAGCCCCATCAACAACATTAACAAAATTGAGCCAATGCGAAAGCTGACGTCTTGTACTCGTTCAGAAAGTGGCTTGCCTTTTATTTTTTCTATCATTAAGAAAAATAAATGACCGCCATCTAACCCTGGCAATGGAGATAAGTTAATAATCCCTAAATTAACACTAATTAGTGCTAAAAACATAAGATAATAAATAAATCCATGCTGAGCTGAAGCTCCCGCCCCTTTTGCGATTGATATAGGACCACTTAGGTTATTAAGTTTAACATCACCAGTAATAAGTTTTCCTAAAATATTGACTGTTAATTTCGTAAGTTGCCAAGTTTGTTTAAAAGCATGGTATAATGCAGAAAGTAGATTATATTGGTGAATTATTTTATATTCTTGTGCTAGTGGTATTATTTGAGGTACGACACCGGCAAAACCCTGAGTAGGTATTATATCTCCTGGAATGATATCAGGTGTTAGAATTAAAAATAAGGGTATTTTTTTCCTTTTAATTTCTAATACCAAAGGTTTATTAGGATTATTACGTATTAAGTTAATAAATAATGACCAATTATTAATTAATTGATGATTTACTTTAACTATTCTATCTCCTATTTGTAATCCTGCTTTTTGTGCAGCTGAGCCTGATTGAACTCCTGCTAATATTGGCTGAGTTTGTGGATCTAAAGGGAAAATACCTAGCGTGATTATTGGATCCTGTTTATCTGCTTCAAATTTCCATTGCTTTAAATCTAAAATTTTTTGCACTACACCATTAGAACCAGGGTAAACAACTCCTATTTGAACCTGATCATCACCAATTTTACCTAACAGTGCTAATCGAATAGCATTCCAATCCTGTATTTCTTTATTATCAATTGTTTTTAGCTCCATCCCTGGCAAAATATGTGCCTGTGCTGCAATAGAATTATTAAGAACACTGCCAATAATTGGTCGTATACTAGGTATACTTATAATAAATACTAACCAATAAGCAAAAATAGCAAAAATAAAATTAGCAATAGGTCCAGCACTAATAATAGCTGTACGTTGTAGAATTGTTTTATTATTAAAAGTTTGGCAACAAAACTCTAGCTTAGGCGATATGATAGATTTATCAAGCATTTTAACATAACCACCTAAGGGTATTAGGGCAATAATATACTTAGTACCTTGACTATCAATATATTGCCATATGGGTCTACCAAAACCAATAGAAAAACATTCTACCTTAACACCACAACGGCGTGCTACCCAGAAATGACCAAATTCATGAAAGGTAATTAAAATACCTAATGCAAAGATAAAGGCGCCCAAATTCCACAATATATGTATCATAATTACTATATCCCTTACTTAATAATTTATTCAAAAATTTATTTTAAAATACTAATAACATTAAGCAAGTGAATACTGGTACAGCAGCAGTTAAACTATCAATACGATCGAATATACCACCATGTCCTGGAATTAAATGACCACTATCTTTAATTCCCGCTTCGCGTTTAAACATACTTTCACTCAGATCCCCTAACACAGATGCAAATACTGCTACAATAGAACAAATTAGAAGTTTTTTGTGGCTAAACTCTAGTTGAGAATAGTTACTAAATAACCAGCATATTAAAGCAGAAGTTAGTAAACCACCTAATAATCCTTCCCAAGTTTTAGCAGGAGAAACTTTTACCATTAATTTATGTTTACCAAACTTTTTACCAAAAAAATAAGCACCAGAATCTGTACTACATACTAATAGTATTAGGTAAAGTAGCCACCAAGCTCCAATAGTATGACTCTGTTGGTAATTATATTGACGTATAGCAAACATCCCACAAAAGAATGGAATAATAATAAAAGCACCAAAAATAATAGTTAAAATACGTGAATTACGCCATAAAACTGCTGAACGTGGATAAGTAAGTACTAATATTAGCGCTATTAACCACCACCCCAGAGAGATCCAAAGTGGTATATTAATTTGAAGTAGATTTATTGAGTATTGATGTTTAGAGATACTTAATAACATTATAACGAGGAGTAAACCGCACAGCATAGCCAAACAAAGTCGTTGTCTACTATTAACAAACCCTGCTAACTGACCCCATTCCCAAGCAGCTTGCATGCAGATTATTAAAATAACTCCAGCAAAAGCAGTGGGTGATAAAAGAAATAGCATACTAATAATTATAGGGATTAAAATTAATGCAGTAATAAAACGATGCTTCAGCAAAAGTTCCTCCCCTAAGGAGCTAGTTAAAATTTTTATTAGTACTAGTTAGATGACGAAAAAATTAGTGTAAAAATATAATTTTTAGGTATAATTTAATTTATATTATTTTGTCTAGAAATGATACTCTACCAAAACGACGTTCACGCTGTGCAAATTCATCCAATGCTTTTTTAAAAATATTTTCATCAAAATCAGGCCATAGTACATCAGTAAAATAAAGCTCAGCATAAGCTATTTGCCATAATAAAAAATTACTCATACGATATTCACCACCCGTTCTAATCACTAAATCAACTGAAGATTGCGTACTCATATAACGATTAATTAATTTTTCATCAAGATCATTAGGTTGTAATATTCCTTGTTGAACCTGTTGAGCTAGATAACGCATACTCTGCATAATGTCCCAACGTCCACCATAATTAGCAGCAATATTTAGTTGTAATCCGTTGTTATTTTTTGTTAATACTTCAACATTCTTAATACGATCCCGTAAACATGAATCAAAACGGCTAATATCACCAATAATATGTAAGCAGACTTTATTTTTATGCAGACTTTTTACCTCTTTATCTAAAGCACGCATAAAAAGTTTCATTAACGCACTAACTTCATCAGTAGGACGATGCCAATTCTCGCTGCTAAATGCATAAAGTGTCAACGCCTTTAATCCCTGTTTTGCGGCAAAATTAACTGCTCGGCGTACTGATTTCAATCCTGCTTTATGACCAAAGGGCCTTATTTTACCTTGAGATTTTGCCCATCGACCGTTGCCATCCATAATAATAGCAACATGACGCGGCAATCGTTGTGTTACGAAGGGTAAACCTGTTTTATTTGAATTTTTAAAAGATATGGTTTGAGCTAATTCTCTTAATGAAATAATTTTTTTTAATGCTGTAATACTTTTTTTAGCTTCATTACGAGCTTCAGTATCAATATCTAAAATTTCCTCTACGCTAGTTGGATCAAGCAAGCTTAACCTTTCAACAACTTGGTAGTTTACTGTTACAATATCAGTAAAACGAATAGAACCATTAAGAAAAGCTTGTACTGCAACTTCGTTAGCTGCATTAAGAGTTGTGGTCGCAGCCTGACCTTTATTACAAGCATCAATTGCTAGTTGTAAACAAGGATAACGGTTATTATCTGGTTTAGTAAAGGTTAACGCTCCAATACTACATAGATCAAGTGGCTTAATAGTTAATTTTATCCGTTCAGGATAAGTCATAGCATAAGCAATTGGGATATGCATATTAGGAGTGCCTAATTGAGCTAATAGATTACCATCTTTATAACGTACCATAGAATGAATTACTGATTGTGGATGTAAAACAACTTCTACCTGTTTATTTGAAGCGTTAAATAACCAGCGTGCCTCAATATATTCCAAACCTTTATTCATCATGGTAGCTGAATCTACAGAAATCTTAAGTCCCATACTCCAATTTGGATGAGCACAAACTTGGTAAGGAGTAGCATTAGCAAGTTGCGCTAAAGGCATTTCACGTAATGCTCCACCAGAAGCTGTTAAAATAATACCTGAAACTCCATACGTAACTAAATCAGCATAACCTAATTGTTGTTGAACTTGTTCCGGTAAACATTGAAAAATTGCATTATGCTCACTATCTATAGGTAATAATTGAGCGCCATTTTTTTGTACTTCTTCCATAAATAAACGACCACAACTAACTACTGACTCTTTGTTAGCTAATAGTACTTGCTTACCAGCACGAATCGCCGACAAGGTAGGCAACAACCCAGCTACACCAACAATAGCAGCTATTACCTGATCAACATCATTTAATGATGCTAGTTCACTAATACGCTGCTCACCAAAAAATACTTCAGTTTTTATTCCGTATTCTACTAATAAAGTACGCAGAGAGAACGCTGAATACTTATTAGCCATTGCAGCATAAAGTGGCTTGAATTCTTGACATTGTGCGACCATCCGTTTGACATTATAACCACCAACTAGTGCTATCACGGTAAACCGAGAACGATTAACTCGTACTACGTCTAAAGTACTACAACCTATATAACCGGTAGAACCAAGAATAGCTAATCTCTTCATGAATATACTCTGAATATAAACGACATGGTTTTAGATTAAAATGTCATTAGATCAGCTTCTTTGATCGCTAATAATGCGTCAATTTTTTTGATATGAACATCTGTTAGTTTTTGTATATTATCTTTAGTATTATGTTCTTTATCTTCACCAATTACACTATTTTTTAGTAATGCTTTTATTTTTTTATTAGCATCATGACGAATATTTCGCACAATAGTACGACTTTTTTCAGCCTCTACCCGTACAGTTTTTATCAATTCTTTACGACGCTCTTCGGTAAGGGGGGGTAATGGTACTCGAATAATAGAACCAACAGAAATAGGATTAAGGCCTAAATCTGATATTCTAATAGCTTTTTCTACTGTTGATCTCATATTATCGTCAAACATAGTAATGGCTAGAGTTCTAGAATCTTCTGTAACTATGCTAGCTAATTGACGCAATGGTGTCATATTATCATAGTATTTAATTAAAATACTATCAAGTATACTTGGTGTAGCACGTCCTGTGCGAATTTTATTAATACGACCCCTGAAAACTTCTATGCATTTTTTCATGTTCTCAGAAGTATCTGTTTTAATTTTATTAATCACAATATAAACCTACGAAAAACTAATAATAAAAAATAATAAATGAATTGTAAAAATAGATTATTTATTACCAATTAATGTTCCTTCATCCTCCCCCATAACTACTCTTCGTAATGCTCCAAATATATTCATATTAAATATACGAATAGGTAAATTATGATCACGAGCTAAGGTAAAAGCAGCAAGATCCATCACTTTCAGTTCACGCTCTAACACATTCTGATAAGTTAATCTTGAATATAAAGTAGCTCCTGAAACTTTCACAGGATCATCTGAATAAACTCCATTAACTTTCGTAGCTTTTAATACTACATCTGCTTTAATTTCTATACCACGCAAGCAAGCAGCTGAATCTGTAGTAAAAAATGGATTACCAATACCAGCAGAAAAAATTACTACCCTATTATTACAAAGTAAACTAATAGCTTCAGCCCAGCTATAATTATCACATACACCACTTAATGGAATAGCAGACATCATATGTGCTTTAACTTCAACACGATGTAGCGCATCACGCATCGCTAAACCATTCATTACTGTAGCTAACATACCCATATGATCACCAACAATACGGTTCATTCCTGCTTTTGCTAAACCAGCACCGCGAAATAAATTACCTCCACCAATGACAACACCAACTTGAATTTTTAGATCATTTAGTTCTTTAATTTCTTTAGCAATACGATACAAGATATCAGGGTCAATACCAAAACATTCTTTTCCCTGTAACGCCTCACCACTCAATTTAAGCAAAATACGCTTATATATGGGTTTTTTACTTATTGTCATGGTGTTTATCTTGAACCTCTGTATAAAAATATTAAAAATTTGTCTAGCAGATAAAAATAAAACCGCCTGACAGTTTTATTTAGGTATCAAAATAATGAATTTATCACGATCGCTTTGAAAATAAAATCAGATCAAGGTTTTTCAATTCCTTCACCAACTTCATAACGCTTAAAATTAATAACATTAGCATTGCCTAATATCTGACCCATTGTTTTATTAGCATCTGCGTAGAAAGCCTGACTAGTTAAAGAAATTCTATAAATAAATTTTTTCATACGCCCTTCAAGTATTTTTTTAGTAATCTCAGGAGGTTTTTTAAATTCTAGCACCTGACTTAATTGTAACTGATACTCAAGCTCAACATCTTCTTTAGAAACATTCTCAGGTGTTAAGTATCTGGGGTGACTTGCTACAATATGTATTGCAACCTGTTTAGCTAACTCTAAATCAGCGCCTTTTACTGCTACTATTGCGCCAATACGTGCGTTATGATGTAAATATTGACCTAAGACTGCATCTGTAAGTATAGCAATACGACGAATATAGATATTCTCACCTGTTTTGATAACTAAATCTACGCGTTGTTTTTCAAATTTAGTTTGCAAAAGAGTAATATCGGTTATTTTTTTAGTTATTACTTGGTTAATCACTTTTTCACCAAATGCTTTAAAACTCATATCCTTTGCAACAAAATCTGTTTCACAATTTAGCTCAACTATAGCTGCAGTATTACCATCAACTTTAGTTAAAATAATACCCTCAGCAGCAACGCGATTTATTTTTTTTGCTGCTTTTACTTGACCAGATTTGTGCATATTATTAATAGCTAAATTAATATCACCATTAGCTATAGTTAATGCTCTTTTACAATCCATCATGCCTACACCAGTAAGATTACGTAGTTCTTTTACCTGGGCTGCAGTAATATTAATCATTTAATTTTTCCTTATTTACCCTATTAGGAAAAAATTAATTATAGAATAATTCTTATAAATAATTTTTTAATAGACTTCTTGTAAAATAATAGTTTATTATATGAAATAAAGGTACTTATATTCTTAGTATTCTACTGTAAAATTTTCTTCTATTTGTACTACTGGATCTTTAGAGTAACCTTTCTCTACAGCTTTTACAGCAGCTTCTAAATATAATTTTATGGCACGAATGGCATCATCATTACCTGGAACAATAAAATCAATACCATCTGGATTAGAGTTAGTGTCAACGACTGCAAGTACTGGAATACCTAGATTATTTGCTTCTTTAATTGCAATATGTTCATGGTTAGCATCAATAACAAATAGGGCATCAGGTAAACCACTCATATTTTTAATGCCACCTAAGCTATTCTCTAATTTATCCAGTTCACGCTTGCGCATTAGTACTTCTTTCTTAGTTAACTTATCAAAAGTACCATCTTGAGATTGAATTTCTAAATCTTTTAAACGATTAATAGATTGACGAACTGTTCTCCAGTTAGTTAACATTCCACCTAGCCAACGATGATTAACAAAAAATTGTTCACAGTCAATAGCTGTTTTTTTTATTGCTTCACTTGCGGCGCGCTTAGTACCAATAAATAAAATCTTACCTTTACGAGAAGCAATTTTTTTTAATTCAGCTAAAGCATTATTGAATAGGGGAACTGTTTTTTCCAAGTTAATAATATGAATTTTATTACGGGCACCAAAAATAAAAGGCTTCATTTTAGGATTCCAGTAACGAGTTTGGTGTCCGAAATGAACACCTGCTTTAAGTAGATCACGCATGGAAACAGTTGTCATAATTAGAGCCTCTATAATTTAAATTGGGGTTATTCCTCCATAAATCTCATAACACCGACCCCCTAAATAAAAACCAGGAGCACCCCGGAGTACGTATCGATTTATGTGTGTTATTTATGCATATAAGTATGGTTTATCAATATAAACTTTCTATATATGATTTAAATCAAACACAATAGATTTTTTAAAAACTTACTGTCTATTTATTTATAAATATGTGTTGTTTGTTTATAAATAAATACTTCAAATTTTGAATTACATAATATCTAAAATCTTTATATATGGATAAACATTAATACGTTAGACTTTTAGCTTAAAATAATAAATCATAGCTTTACAAGAAATTCAATAAAAATGGCAATTTATTAAATTATAGCAGAGTAGATTATTAATATATTTTATACTATAAAGTGCACTATACATCAATCTTTGTTACGCTTATCCATGCACTACTTTTATTTTTGATTATTAAATAATATTACATAATCATGAATAAACTTTTTATTACTCATATGCTTGATATATCTCTAATCAAATATAGGTATTAAATTAATTACTTTATACAAAATTATAACAATTAGATGCAATTTTTTTGCAATATATACAATAATGTTTAATTTATTTTATCTATTATATAATAGTGATAGTATTGTAAAATACATCTTTTAGGATACTTTAGTTATTAAGTCTTAGGCTATTTAGGTATAGAAAATATTGTTACATCGTAATTAAAAGCATCATAATTAATAGCATTTCTTAGCAATGCCTAACAAATTAGTGTGTATTCTAGTTACTAAAACGTGAATCATAGAGTTTATACTAAATTTTATAGCAAAATTTAGTATACCTTAATATATAATAGATACTTTCAATAATTCTGCCAGATGTTAAGTATTCTGTATTAATAAGTATTAGAATAGTTCTTTATACTAAGCAAGAACATTATTATATCTATTTTGTAATAATTTTATTAGATACTAAGTGATGTTATTTTATTTAACTTACTCTTTAGATTGCTATTTCTTATACTAAAGTGTATTGTTGTTTATATGTAGATTAGAGTTTATTTTTCTTTAATAGCTAATGCATGTTAATAAAATATAAATAGATAGCAATTTTGCTATTGTGCAAAAATAAATTATTTATATATTAGAGGTAAATAGTATATAGATTATTATAAATTTATCTAAAATAGTTTTTTTGCTATTTCTAACCAGTCTTTTTTAAACTTACTTTTTTTATTTTCAAGTGCAATACAGGTAGAAATTAATTTATTTACTATTTTATCGTTTTGCACTCCTACGCAGTGTGCGCCTGATAGCTTCCAGCCTTTAATTAAGCACTCAACCGCGTAGGCCCCCATACGTGAAGCTAAAATCCTATCATAAGCCACTGGTGAACCACCACGTTGAATATGACCTAGCACTGTTGCTCTAGTTTCCCTTTGAGTTTTTTCTTCAATATATTTAGCTAATTCATTAATATCATAAATGTGTTCAGTAATAGCAACAATAGCATGCTTTTTACCTTTCTTAATCCCAGCTTTAATAGCATTTAATAGTTCTTCTTGTTGAAATGTTTCTTCTGGTATAATAATAAATTCACAACCTCCAGCAATAGCCGCTGCTAGCGTTAAATCACCACATTGCCGCCCCATTACTTCAACTAGTGAAATACGTTGATGAGAAGAAGAAGTATCGCGTAAATGATCAATAGCTTTAATTACTGTTTCTAATGCAGTGAAAAAACCTATTGTGTAATCAGTACCTGCTACATCATTATCAATAGTACCTGGTAAGCCAATGCAAGGAATTTGTCCTTCTTTTGTTAAATAATCAGCACCAACATAAGAACCATCGCCCCCAATCACTACTAAACCATCAATATTGCGTTTTTTTAGATTATTAATAGCGCATAATCGTTTTTCTAGTTTAGCAAATTCAGGAAAACGTGCCGAACCAAGAAACGTACCACCACGATTAATGATATCAGAAACACTACAGTGATCTAATTGTAACATATGATTTTTATACAAACCAAGATAGCCATCATAAATTCCCCAAACCTCCAGACCTTCAGATAAAGCAGAGCGTACCACACCACGTATAGCAGCATTCATCCCTGGTGCGTCACCGCCACTTGTTAATACAGCAATTTTTTCAACCATAATAACCTCTGAAGCTATAAATATCTTATTATTGATTAGGCTCCTTAAAAAACTTATCAGGTAACTGTAATTCTGTGTTATTTTCCACTTATAATTCTTATATTTGAATATAATTTGCAGTTACTACATATAAGAGCCTTTATTATCTATAATAAATATAAATTTTTATAATTAATTATAACTTTATAAGAGGCTTAATAATTATTAAGCTATAACAATCTGATTTGTATTGTTATCTATAATGCTAAAAACTTTATTTATTATATTTTAATTCATCAATTTATGTGTATATCGATTATTAATAAAATAAGTTTATATTTACTACTAATTACTTTTATTTGCTATAAAATAGCGATAACTAGTCTAACTAGATAAAATATAAAATAAATAGTATGCACTTAACTATCTAGCAAGATAAGTATTTACTACCTTGCTAACTAGGTAAATAAATGTATTTTACAGGGTTTGTTTATTAGAGTAATTTAGAAATATATGTAAAATCTAACGTGAAATGATGGGTGTATTTGGTAGTAATAATTATATCTATTATATTTTACTTAGAGCATAATTAACCATGTTATCTAGAAAATATAACTTACTATAATAGTAATTTGTTACTATAGATATACTGTATCTTCTAATTTTATAAATATTCTACCAATTCTATTGGTCTCAAAATAGAATATTAATATAACTTAGCAAAAGAATAATATTTTTCTAATATTTATTAGATCTTAGAGCACTATAAAAGTAATTATTTTAAATATTATAACGTTAAGTATTTAACTATTATTAAAAATATTTACTGTATTTTTGTGTTTAACTTTGATTATCTTTTGTATTTATGAGGAACTACATCTACTAAGACTAATTTACTAACTTATTTATATTTAGAGCTAGTATAAAAATATAATTTTAAAATAAATACTAAATAGATTTTTAGAGTAAAAAGATATTAGTCAATATTTATTTATTATAGTGGTGCCGAAGGCCGGAATTGAACCGGCACACCTAAATAGTGGTTGATTTTGAGTCAACTGCGTCTACCAATTTCGCCACTTCGGCATTAAAGTTACCCGTAGAATATGGAAAATATTATACTCTCTATTACTATGTATACAACTGTTATTTCGTTTACTTTTATCTAGAATGTCTTAATAAAAAATACAAGCTAACAAATAGAAAAAAGATACTTGGGAATAACGCACTTATAATCGGTGAAATCTTATATACTAGACTAAGTGATCCAATAATTTGATTTATTATATAAAAAATAAAACCAACAAAAATTCCTATTATTATTTTACCTCCCATAGGTGTATCCCGTAAGGGGCCAAAAATAAATGAAAGTGCTAGTAACATCATAACTGTAACTAAAATAGGAGAAAATATTTTGCTCCACATGTTTAATTGGTAACGATTTGATTCTTGTTGATTTTGTTTTAAATATTTTATATAATAATATAATTTACTAATAGAAAGAGAATTTAGATCCATCTTTATAATATCTAATTTATCTGGTACGATATTTGTTTCCCATTGTCCAGTTAAAGTTTGTGATTCACTAATTTGTTTTGTGTCCCTTAAATCAGATTCATTAACTTGAAAAAGTTGCCAAAGATTGTCTTGAAATATTGCCATAGCAGCATAACGTACAGATAATAAATGATCTTGCTGATCAAAGTGGTAAATATTTACTCCACTTAATGTGTTATTATTTAATACTTGATTAATATGGATAAAATCTGTACCATCTTTTATCCATAAGCTTGATTGGGTAGTAAGTAAAGTATTCCCAAATATTTTTTCTGTACGATAACTACGAGCAATTTGATCACCTTGTGGGGCGATCCATTCACCTATTGCCATCATTAATAATATTAATGGAATTGTAGTCTTCATTACTGCTACTGCTATTTGTATGCGAGTAAAACCTAAAGCTTGTATCGCTACTAACTCATTACATAACACTAAATTACCTAACCCTAATAAAGCACCAAGTAGTACTGCCATAGGAAAAAATATTTCAATATCTTTAGATATACCAAGCAAAGTGTAAATACCAGCATTTATCACTGAATATTCACCTTGTCCTACTTTACGTAGTTGCTCAATAAATTTAATAATACTAGACAAAGAAGTAAGTACAAATAGTGTCGTCAAAATAGTATACAAAATAGTGCGACCAATATAACGATCTAAAACACCAAACATCAGGCAATACCTCTTAAATTACTACGAAAATAAGCACGTAATTTACATATTACTAAGCTATCCCACATGTTAAGTATTATTGCCAATGCTAAATAAATACCATTAATCATCCACAACCAAAGTAATGGATCTAATTTACCTCTACTCGCATTAGAGTGCAGTGAGCTCTGAAATAAAAAGAAAACCAAATATAACAATATAGCCGGTAATACACTCAATACCCTACCTTGACGTGAATTAACTACACTTAATGGCACAACCAGTAGTGCCATAATTATTACGGCGATAATTAAAGTTAAGCGCCAATGAAACTCAGCGCGTGCAGCTGGATAATTAGAGTACCATAAACTGCTTGTTGACATTTGCTCAGATGAACTACTACTTGGTATAATTGACTGATAGCCAATGGTTACTTGATAATCTTCAAAATCTGTAATTCGAAAATTACGTAGTAAAGCAGTTCCTTCGTAGCGTGTTCCTTTATCTAAAGTTATTAGTTGAGAACCATCTATACATTCTGACATATAACCACTCTTAGCTACCATAATTGATGGTTGTTGATTACCATTTGGTTTTAATTGTGCTAAAAATACTCGATTAAATTTTTTACCATTTATATTTTTAACAAAGACCACTGTATTACCATTTTTTGATGATTGGAATCTTCCTTCAAGTAAAGCAGTTAAATTTAAGTTAACTTGTGCGTTATTAAGAACTTTTTCTTGGTATTTCATAGACCAAGGGCCTAGCCAAAGTACATTAACTGCCGCTAGTGCAGCAGTTATTAATGCTAAACTTAATGCTGTTATAATGAGAGATTTTTTACCTAAACCACAGGCATATATTGCAGTAATTTCACTCTTTGTATATATTTTATTATATGTCATTAGTAAACTAAGAAATAGACTTAATGGCAGAATTAATTGTGCCATTTCTGGTAGTCCTAATCCTAAAAAATAAAAAACTAGATTTATTGGTATGTCACCATTAACTACCGCCCTTAATATTACTACTAATTTTTGGCTAAAAAAAATTAGTAGTAGAATAAATAGAATTATAATTTGGTTTTTAGCTGTTTCTTTTGCTAAATACTTAATAATTATCATACTGATTATACCTATAAAAACTTATCTTTTTGCAGAAAGATATAATTTGTTCATTAATCTGATACTATTAATAATAGGGTGTTTTTAATCGCTAATAAACATAAAAACTAAAGTAGATAATACTGCACTACGTAGCAAAACAGCATATAGTACTTTGCTATGATATAGAAATACACTATTAGTAATCAAAGTAGTTTTTATTATCTACAAAATTTATATAAATTATTAATATGATAAAAATCTACCATAACCTTTAAAAGATTTAGGAGAGTATATGGATTTCAGTATAAAAAAATGTAATATGGAAGAAAAATATGATGTCTGTGTCATTGGTGTTTTTGAAACGTATCATTTATCTTTAAGTGCTAAAAAACTTAATAAAGCAAGCAATGGTTACATCAGTAATTTTTTAAATTACAAAGAACTTAAAGGTAAAGTGGGACAAACATTATTACTATATAATTTATTGCAACAAGATATCCCTAGAGTTTCTTTTAAACGTATTTTATTAATTAATTGCGGCAAAAAATCTGAATTTAATAAAAATCAGTACAAGAAAGTAATACAAAAAACAATTCAAATTCTTAATGGAATGAACATAACAGAAGCACTCTATTGCTTAACTGAATTACCAGTTAAAGATTGTGATATTTATCAGAAGGTACGTCAAGCAGTAGAAACAATTCAGGAAATGCTTTATACTTTTACTCAGTTTAAAAGTAAAAAAGTAGAATTATATCATTCATTAAAAAAAATAACATTTAATATTACTGAAAGCTTTGAATTAAATGATAGTAATCGCGCTCTTGTTCATGCTCTAGCTGTTTCTTTAGGTATCAAAAAAGCAAAAGATTTAGCGAATATGCCACCAAACATCTGCAATGCAACCTATTTAGCTAAATGTGCTTATGAGTTAAATGAAATACATAATACTATCACTACTGAGGTAGTTGATGAAAAAAAAATGAAAGAGTTAGGGATGAATGCTTATCTGGCAGTTGGACAAAGTTCACAAAATGAATCGCTTATGTCAGTTATTAAATATAATGGGAATCCAGACCAAAATGTAAAACCTATTGTTTTAATAGGTAAAGGATTAACTTTTGATTCAGGTGGTATTTCTCTTAAGCCAGGAGAAAGCATGGATGAGATGAAGTATGATATGTGCGGGGCTGCAACTGTGTATGGTGTTATATGTGCACTATTAAAATTACAATTACGACTTAATGTAATTGGTATTCTAGCAGGTTGCGAAAATATGCTTGATGGAAATGCCTATCGTCCAGGTGATATATTAACTACTATGTCTGGTCAGACAGTAGAAATACTAAACACTGATGCTGAAGGTCGTATGGTACTTTGCGATGTTCTAACATATGTAGAACGCTTTAATCCAGAGTTAGTGATAGATATTGCTACTTTAACCGGAGCCTGCGTAATTGCTTTAGGTCATCATATTACAGGATTAATGTCTAATAATACACCATTAGCAGATAAATTAATCATTGCTTCTGAACAATCATGTGATCGTGTGTGGCGTTTGCCACTAAATAATGATTATTGCAAGCAACTTAACTCTAAATTTGCTGATATGGCAAACATTGGTGGTCGTCCAGCAGGCGCCATTACTGCTGGTTGTTTTTTATCGTATTTTGCTACTAAATATCATTGGGCACATTTAGATATTGCTGGTACAGCTTGGTATTCTGGTGAAAATAAAGGTGCTACTGGTCGTCCTGTAGCGTTATTGATACAGTTTTTACTAAATCAGGTAAATTTAAATACAGGATTAATTTGCAGCTAAGAATTAAAAACTTATTTCAATAACTTACTATAATAGTATTTACTATAGTTTAGTATAACAATAGTCTGTTATTAACTACTACTTTAAGTAATTCTTTAAATAGAATTTATTTCTACAAATAAATATAAGTGTAATATATTTATTATTAAAATTATATAAATTATTATGATATTAATAATTATTTTTATAAAAAATGTATATAAAAGTTTTTAATTTATAATTTTTATTAACAAATTGAAGCATGCTTCAATTATTAGATAAATAGAATCTTGATTTTTATGCTATAAATATTATTATTTTTAATTCTTATTAAAATAGATTGTTACTTAATTATAACTACTATACTAAAAATATTATATAGATTAATAAGGATATATTAGTTATCTTATAATTTTTATAAAAGCTAAGAATTAGTACTAAGAAAGTATAAAATAGGAATAAGTATATTTTATCAAAATAATAGGAGCATCTTTTAGTAAAATTATTATAAAATAAATTAAAGAACATTAATTAATATAGTACCCTTTTATGCTAAAAATAAGTTTAATTCTTTAAATTAGTTACATATTTTATATTAACTACGTAACAATTGGTTAATACTAACCTTAGCACGCGTTTCTGCATCTACTTTTTTTACAATTACCGCACAATATAAACTATATTTACCATTTTTAGATGGTAGATTACCTGATACTACAACTGAACCTGTAGGAATATAACCATGATAAGTTTTATCAGTTTGTCGATCATAGATAATAGTACTCTGACCGAGATATACACCCATAGAAATTACTGAATTTTCTTCTATAATAACACCTTCAACTATTTCTGAACGAGCACCTATAAAACAATTATCTTCAATAATAGTTGGGTTAGCTTGCAAAGGTTCTAGTACTCCACCAATACCAACTCCACCAGAAAGGTGGACGTTTTTACCTATTTGCGCACAAGATCCAACAGTTGCCCAAGTGTCAATCATCGTACCTTGGTCAATAAATGCACCAATATTAACATAAGATGGCATTAAAACAGTATCTCGTGCAATAAAAGCTCCTTTACGTACAGTTGCTGGTGGAACAATACGCGTATTATTACTCTGAAATAGTGCCTCATTATAATTAGCAAATTTCATAGGTACTTTATCATAATAGTGTGTTTCAGTACCTATAATTAACTGGTTATTATTAATACGAAAAAAAAGCAGTATTGCTTTTTTTAACCATTGATGAGTAATCCATTGGCCATCAATTTTTTCTGCTACTCGCAGTTTTCCATTATCTAGTTGATTAATTGTATAATTAATAGCATCATAGGTTAATAAATCTATATTTTTAGCCGTTATCTCACCGAAACGTTCGTAAGCATGCTCAATAACAGTCTGTAGTTGCTGCATATTATTTTTCCTTTAAATATTAAAATAATAGTAAATTATGTATTAAAATATTCTAAATCTTTTACTTATTTTATGTATTTTTAATATTAGATATTTTACTAATCTTACTCTTATTTATTTTGAAAAATAAAAATTTAAAATAAATTATTAAATTTAATTAAAAAATAATTTATATAATATTTTAGATGAATTATATAATTTTACCTAACTTATAATTAAAAAACTTGATACGATTATCTTTTTAATTTTTTATTGTCCCCACTTAAAATTAACTATTTTATTTATTTATTTAATTAATTATAAACTACAAAAATTTTCAATTATAAAAACAAAAAAATTATTACTTACTATATTAGATAATAAATTAATTAATATAGTATATTTTTAGGAAATTTAGCGACCAGTTTTAGCACTAGCATACAATTATAGAAATATTAATAATTACAATTTTGTTTCTTATAAATATTAGTATTTAATAATTTATTTGTATTTTTTTCATAAATCTACTATTTTTTTAATAAAAAAATTTTGGTAGGTAATTATACTTATTTAGTTTCTATAAATAGAAATTTATAACTTTAATGATATAAAATATTAAAACTAATAAAATTATAACCTTATAGACTAACTAAAAAACTGTATAGGTTTAATATTGCCAAAAGTATTTTTACTCGGTTAAATTAGATTACATATAAGATACGCGCTTTATTAGATTATTTAATAAAGAATTATTTTCTTTCTCTTATGTATATTACAGAAGTTAAAAAGATACTCTAAGTACTATTAGTAAAATAGAATTATAGGTTAATATCATAAGTTTAAATTCTTATAGATATATTATTTTAAATAAAAATTATAAACTTTATAATAAGTAATTAAAATAAATATGCATCACTACTAATATTTCTATATTAAGACCTGCATCAAAGCCTTTATTAACTAAAAATTAAAAATTATACAACTGCTTTAACACCACACAAATTAACTTTTAAATAAAATAAATTTTAGATAATACCTATATTAAAAAATCTAATAAATAGATATGTATTAATTAATAGTAAAATACTACTATTTAGTATGCTTAATATTACTTGAGATACTTTCGTCTTTACGCCATGTCATTATTTCACATCCATTATCTGTAACGACTAAAGTATGCTCGTATTGTGCGGATAAACTGTGATCTTTAGTTTTTACTGTCCATCCATCACTCATATTATAGATATGAGATCCACCTGCATTTACCATTGGCTCAATAGTAAAAGCCATACCTGGCTCTAATATAACACCATTATCATCAGTATCGTAATGTAAAACTTGTGGAGGTTCGTGAAAGCCCCTACCAATACCATGTCCACAATATTCACGTACTACAGAAAATTTTTTTGCTTCTACAAATTTCTGTATTGCTTTACCCAAAGTACCTAAACGTATCCCGGGCTTAACTAACCTAATTGCTAAATATAAACTTTCTTGAGTGATATGACACAAATACTGCCCAAGAATACTAGGTTTGCCAACAAAAAATACCTTAGAAGTATCACCATGGAAACCATTTTTAATAACAGTCACATCAATATTAACAATATCACCGTCTTTTAGTATCTTATCGTCATTTGGAATACCATGGCAAACTACTTCATTAACTGAAATACAAACAGATTTAGGGAAACCCTGATAACCTAAACAAGCAGGTATAGCTTGTTGATAGTAGGTAATATGATGATGACATAAACGATCTAATTTACCGGTACTAATGCCTGGCTTAATATAAGATTCTATTATTTCTAAAACCTCAGCAGCTAAACGACCAGCAGCACGCATATTATTGATATCTTTAGGTGTTTTAATTTTAATTTCCATTAAAAAATCCATAGGGAATTATAGCGATAAATGGGCACTTTGTTTAACAAAGCTACTAATACTAGTGTCTTGTGACATATCAGTTATTAAATCACTTAATACAACATTAATGGCATCACTAATTTTTGTATTAGTAGCACTAAAAAGACCTTGAACATTATAAGTAAATCTGTAATTTTTAGTCTGCTGACTTCCGTTTCTTCCTTGAGCGATAATTGAAATGTCTGCTTTAGCAGTAATATTATGACGTAGATTACCTTCTTGTATCTTAGCATGTAGATAATTAATAATTATTTGTAAACCCACTAAACCATCACTAGAAACCATATAGCCACGGCTAATCATTTGTTTTTCTAATACCTCTTGTAATAGAAAACGTAAATCACGTGAAGCAGTTAGTGCTACTAATTTTCCATTACGGCTTACTTTTGCTAATTCTACATATTGGCGCTGATCAGCGCCATTAATGCTAATTGTAATTGCCATTAATGCTGGATCTTTCTGTGGTAATATTACTTTCGGTGCAATATTTAAGATATTGTCACTATTAGCACAACCTGTAAGTATACAAACGGCCAATAAAGAAAAAATCAGTTTTTTTAGCATGCTATTTTCTCACTAGTTATAAAAAATTTTTAATATCCTAGCTACCTTGAATAGTATAATAAGTATGCCAGTATAATATACTAAAAATAAGATTCTAAATACTTTATAACCTAGGATCTAAATTATACTGACTAATTTTAACTTTACTGAATAGACTATTTTCTATTTATTAAGTTCTAAAATTTCTAAAACCTATTTTAAATTTTTTTGTTATGCCTAGCAGAAGTAAAATAAATGAAATATAGTATGTTTTTAATATAACAACAAAGGAATTATAAGAGTTTTAAACGTATTTTAATAAATAATTTAACCAAAATATGAATATAAAAAATTTTTTTATAGATTTTTTATATTAGATAAATAACCTTAGATAAGATTATACTATGTAGTATGTATTTTAAATGTTTAAAGGAGATTAGTAATGCATTCTATTACTAGCCGTATTGAAAAAAAGTTAAAGGAAAATTTTAAACCTATTTACCTAAAAGTTATTAACGAAAGTTTCCGTCATAATGTACCAGCAGAAACTGAAACTCATTTTAAAGTTATAATTATCAGTGATAAATTTTCTAATCAAATTCTTATTTCCCGTCATCGTGAAATTTATAATTTATTGGCACAAGAATTTAAAGAAGGGTTACATGCATTAGTTTTACATGCTCATACTCAGAAAGAATGGAAAAATTTACAATATAATATCATAAATTCTTCTTCTTGTCACAATGATAAAAACTATCTTAACTTATAGAAATAGTAAATAATGTTTAAAATAAAAAATTAATATGAATTTTATATAATTACAGAGAATAATAATATTAGTGCTACAATTTACTTTTTATATTAAAATTAAAAATAATATTTTTAACCATGACACCACAACAACTTAAACCTTTAATTCTTCCGCTTTTTGGTGAACGTTTGATTGAGGCTTCTGCAGGAACAGGTAAAACTTTTACTATTGGAATATTATATTTACGCTTATTACTTGGATTAGGTAAAGACGCAGCTTATTCTCGTTGCTTAACCGTAGAAGAAATCCTTGTTGTTACCTTTACTAAAGCTGCAACTAAAGAATTAAAAGATAGAATTCGTGGTAATATTCATCGTTTATGGATAGCTTGTATACGTGGTTTTAGTGATGATGTTATAGAACAGACGTTATTGAGTGAAATTATTGATCTAACTAACGCAGCAGCACAATTATTAGCTGCAGAACGTCAAATGGATGAAGCAGCTATTTATACTATTCATAGTTTTTGTCAACGTATGCTAGCAACTAATGCATTTGAGTCTGGCGTATTATTTGAATATACTTTAATTTATGATGAGTTACCACTACGTCAGCAAGCTTGTACTGATTTTTGGCGACGTCATTGTTATCCATTATCCTTATCTGAAGCAAAAGCAGTTAGTAAAGAATGGAGTAATCCAGAAAAATTATTTAAAGATTTGTCTGCTTATTTAGAGGGTGAAGTACCACAGTTTCTTAAAGTACCCTGCGATAATGAAACTATTAGTTCTCGTCATCAAAAAATAATAACACAAATAAATAAATTAAAAACTCATTGGCTACAAAAAGCTAATAAACTAGAAGCATTAATCTATAATTCAGCTATTAATAAGCGGAGTTATAATAGTAAATATCTACCTCACTGGTTAGCTATAGTAACGCAATGGGCAAAACAAAAAACTGATGATTATAGCCTACCAAAAGAATTAAATAAATTTCGTCAATCAATTTTATATAAAAAATGTCAAAAAGATCCTGTACCCCAGGATACATTATTTTTAGCCATTGATTGCTTGCTTAAACAACCACTAACGTTACGGGACCTTATTATGGCAAAAGCTATAAATGAGATCCGTACTTCTATACAACAGGAAAAACAACAGCATAGTTTATTAGGTTTCGATGATTTATTAAACCGTTTAGATATTGCATTGCAACAAAAAGGAGGTGAGTTACTAGCTAAAACAATTCGTGATCGTTATCCAATTGCAATCATTGATGAGTTTCAAGATACTAACCCACAACAATATCGAATTTTTCAGCGTATTTATGCTGCCCAAGCAAACTGTGGGTTGCTACTAATTGGTGACCCTAAGCAAGCTATTTATGGTTTTCGTGGTGCGGATATTTTTACTTATATTCATGCTCGTTCTAAAATAGACGCGCATTATACTTTATTAACTAATTGGCGTTCTTCGAATCGTATAGTACAATCTATTAATAAATTATTTAATCAGATTAAAACACCATTTTTATTTAAACAAATTCCATTTACAAATGTAACTGCAACAACAATTAATAATAAATTAACTTTCCAGATTGATGGTAAAGTACAACCTGCATTGCAATTCTGGCTACAACCAGGAGAAAGTGTAAACTTATATCAATATCAACAACTAATGGCACAGAAGTGCGCAACACAAATACGTGATTGGTTAACTGCTAGTCAATTTGGGAGAGCAAATTTAGTTACTAGACAAGGAATGCGCCCATTAAAAGCATCAGATATCACTATTTTAGTACGCAGTCATTCTGAAGCTACTTTAATTAGAAATACACTAGCAACATTAGCAATCTCTTCAATTTATTTATCTAACCAAGAGAGTATATTTAATACACAAGAAGCTAAAGATCTTTTTTGGTTATTACAGGCAGTACTACTGCCTGAACAAGAATCTATTTTACGTTGTGCAATGGCAACTAGCTTATTAGGATTAAATGCACAACAATTGGATAATTTAAACCACGATGAAAATGCTTGGGATGCATTAGTTAATGAATTTGATAGTTATCGCCAATACTGGCAGCAACATGGTATTCTACCTATGTTACGTAAAATTATTATTAAACGTCATTTAGCAGAAAATTTATTAGTTAGTAAGGGTGGAGAGCGTCGCTTAACTAATTTGCTTCATTTAAGTGAATTATTACAGGAAACAGCAGTAAAACTTGATAGTAATCATGCTGTGATACGTTGGTTGGCACAACAAATTACGCAACCTAAATACCAATCTGAAAATCAACAATTACGGTTGGAAAATACGCGTCCTCAAGTCCAAATTATTACTATCCATAAATCAAAAGGATTAGAATATTCTTTAGTTTGGTTGCCTTTCATTAGCAGTTTTCACCAACAATCAACAAATCTTTATCACGATCAGCAAAATTTTAATGCTATTCTAGATTTACATGCTAGTAATAAGAGCCAAAAACTAGCGCAAAAAGAACGATTATCAGAAGATTTGCGTTTACTTTATGTTGCGTTAACTCGTGCAATTTATCATTGTAGCATTGGGATTGCACCGTTAATAAAAGGTAATCAAAAAAAACATGGAAATAGTGATTTACATAAAACGGCATTAGGTTATTTAGTTCAAGGTGGAGAGGCTGGTAATGCTCGTTTTCTCGCAAAAAAACTTGCTACATTACAAGGAGAAAATATTAATGTATCACAAATTAGTATATTAGATAAACATATATGGCAACCACAAAAAATCACAATACCTCCCTTAGCAGCAAAATGCTTTACGCGTAAGTTACAAGATTATTGGCGAGTAACAAGTTATTCAGGATTACAACAACAAGACACATTAAAACTTAAACCAACTTCAAAGATAGAAATACCAAAGTTTGATAGTAATACTGATAGTAAACAAGTCTCATTAACAATAATAAATCTAACTCCTCATAATTTTCCGCGCGGTATAATACCGGGAATATTTTTACATTCTTTACTTGAAGAACTTAATTTTAGTCAATCAATTGAAATGAAATGGTTGACTGAACGATCATTGCAACAGGGATTTGATAACGTTTGGTTGCCAGTATTATATCAATGGTTAAATGATATTGCGCATGTACCACTTAATAAAACTAAGGTGACATTAGCAGGATTAGCATCAACAAGTAAACAGACAGAACTACAATTTTATTTACCAATAGAAAAAATACTTCAAGCTGGAGAGTTAGATGGTTTAATAAAATATTATGATTCTTTATCAGCTATGTGTCCTGTCTTAAATTTTGAACAAGTACAGGGAATGCTAAAAGGTTTTATTGACCTAGTATTTTGTTGGCAAGACAAATTCTATTTGCTAGATTATAAATCTAACTGGTTAGGAAATGATAATCAAGCTTATAATTATGATGTAATGGTACAAGCAATGATTAAGCATCGTTATGATATACAATATCAGCTTTATACCTTAGCATTACACCGTTATTTACGCCATCGTCTAATAAATTATAATTATCAATGTCATTTTGGTGGAGTTATCTATCTTTTTTTACGTGGTATTAATCAGCACTATTCAGGTAATGGTATTTTTACCTGTCGTCCCCAACTAGAGTTAATTGAAGGCTTAGATTGCCTATTTAGCAGATAAAAAATATATTATGATGAAACTATTAACAGAGGCTGTTCGTGAACGGTTTTTACGCCCAATAGATTTACAATTTGCTCGTATGATTGCTCCTGATAATTATCCTTTATGTAATTTATTTCGTAATATTCAGCAGTTAGTAGAAATTAAAGCGCAAAATACAATACAGGAGCAGCACTATAGTATTAACTTTGCACGAGCTTTACTACAACTAACAGCTGCTTATTTAAGTGCTAAAATAGGGGATGGGCATATTTGTTTACTAATAACAGATTTACAACCTCAATATTTATTTAATGGTTGTCAATCAGATTTAGTTAAATTATTATGGAAAACTGTTGGGAAACCAAGCACACAACAGTGGCAAGAAATATTACAAAATTCATTTTCTGTAAGTAATGGCTCGCAACCAACACCCTTAGTTTTACAACATAATCGTCTTTATTTACAAAGAATGTGGCAGAATGAAGGCGATATTATACATTTTATTATGAATAATAACACTAATTATGAAAAAATTAATGAAATCCTATTAAAAAATATTTTAAAGCAACTTTTTGGTACTAATAGTAATAAAATTGATTGGCAAAAAGTAGCAGCGGCCGCGACGTTAACACGGAAAATATCAATTATTTCTGGTGGACCAGGAACAGGTAAAACTACTACTATAGCAAAATTACTAACTGCTTTAGTACGTTTATATAAGGGGCGACAGCGAGTACGTATTAAATTGGCAGCCCCAACTGGTAAGGCTGCTGCGCATTTAACCGAATCTCTTAGTAAAGCGTGGCAACAATTAGAACTTAATGAAAATGAACAAAAATTATTACCCGATCAGGCCTTTACATTACATAGTTTATTAGGAATTCAGCCTAATCGTCAGCAGTTACTTTACCATAGTAATAATTTATTAGATCTTGATGTTCTTGTAGTAGATGAAGCTTCAATGATTGATTTACCTATAATGGCGAAACTCATTGCTGCACTACCTGTTCATGCACGAGTAATTTTTCTTGGTGATAGAAATCAACTTGCTTCAGTAGATGCAGGAGCAGTCTTTGGTGATATTTGTCATTTTATTGAATCAGGTTATAGTATTTTTCGATCTAAACAGTTAGCTAGAGTAACTGGCTATTCATTAGAACAGTTAAAGCATCCTTATTATATAAATAAAAGTAAAACACTAACTACAGGATTAACTGAAATAAGTGATAGCTTATGTTTGTTAAGTAAAAGTTACCGTTTTAATAAGAAATCAGGTATTGGACGACTTGCTAAAGCAGTTAATATTGGTGCATATTTTGAAGCTTTATCAGTACTAAACGGAAATTATACTGATGTAAAACGCTTTGTATTAACTAATACAGTAGATTATCAACAATTATTGCAGATAAGTATTGCTAATTATCAACCATATCTTAAATTAGTCGCACAAAATGCTAATGCAGCTGAAATATTAACTACTTTTAATTATTACCAAGTACTTTGTGCATTACGTACTGGACCATTTGGTGTTAAAGGTTTAAATTCACTAATTGAACAGGCGTTACAGCGTAATAGTTTAATACAATGCACACAAAGTTTATTTGGCCAATGGTATGCAGGTCGCCCAGTAATGATTGAGCGTAATGATAATACATTATCGTTATCTAATGGTGATGTTGGTATTGCTTTATATAATACTTATGGTTATTTACGAGTTTACTTTCAATTACCAAATGGTACGATTAAATCGATACAACCAAATCGCTTACCAAGCCACGTAACTGCATATGCAATGACTATACATAAATCTCAAGGTTCAGAGTTTAAACATACCGTATTAGTATTACCTGATTATTTTTCACCTATAATAACTCGTGAATTACTTTATACTGGCATCACTCGTGCTCGTCAACAGCTAACATTATATGTCTCTGATAAAGTATTGAATTATGCTATTAACACACCAACTCTCAGGCGCAGTGGTTTAGTTGATCGACTCTGCCTTGCTACATTAACTAAGCTAAATAGTGATATACCACTTGATATTAAATTACTGTAAGTTTAGAAAATTCTTAGAACGTAATAATTATCTATTAATAACAATATTTATAGCAAGCGTAACTTTTATAAACTATTCTGTTTTTGTTTTTTATAGTAATAGGTATCTAGTATCTACGTCCTTAGTGATCCTACCTAGGATAAGTTTGCATTATTTTATTGTTTGACTACTAAAATTTATTATTGTTTTTTAATAGGATAGATAGTTTCTTTTCTACTAATTTATTACATATACTTAGTATATATTCATATTTTTATATATATTACTAAAATAATAGATTTATATTAGTTTCACTATACTATCTACGAATTTAGTCACTATTTTACCATATTTATATTATCCTAATGCTGATATTTATAATTTTTCTATAACTTTATTAATTACCTTAACATAGAACTCTTAACAATAATAATAATTTAACTAATACAAAGTATTTTCTGTTTAAATTACTAAGCGATCTAAAGGAAAACTATAGAAATAGCATAAGTATTTTATTTTATTATATTTATTATCATTTTATAATATTTCTATTCTTATAAGTTTTTAACTTTTTAAAAAACTAATTTCTCATCATTAGATAACTATTTAATATCTTTCTATTAAATATTAGAAAATTAATATCATTAGGTATATATTTAATATATAAAAATATAATAAATAAAGTATACTAATATTACTAGTATTTTATCAAAATATATTAATAATTATTAAAAAGTAACTGGTAAAGTTATTTAATTACTACTGTCAATTAAATTTAAACAATATATAACTAATTAACTTACAACAAGTAAATGGCAATGTTTATATTTTAATTAGATTAAACATAAACCTAACCCAGAAGAGTAAAAGTTATCTAATATATTTAACAATAGCATCCTAATAACGTCCAAATTTTATTAACAAAGAGTAGTATTTTCTAATAAAGGATATTATTTTAAGATAATTATATAATTATAACTAAAAATATGATTTATTATATCTAGTCTATATAAACTTCTAATAGTATTTTATACTATAAATTTATTAAACTTTTCAATAGTAATTTCAATAGTTTATTAGATTTTAATAGTAGTGCTAATTTCTTTATAAGTAAAAATTTTTAGATTATAATAATAGAATTAATGCTACCATGCATAACTATAAACTTAAAAATTATTATCTCAAAATAGTCACATAAATAGACTAAAAATTATTCTTATATAATTTTTATTAAAACTGATTTTATGTTATATTTAGCTATCTAATTCTTTTATAATATAGCAATTCTAATCTATTATAAAATAAATAGTTTTAAAATTATTTAAACTTGAATATAATATATTTATAATTAATGATCTAGAAATTATACTTCCTTTATTATTATTAATTTTACATATTATAAAAATGTAAGTTTTTATTTTCTTATTAGTTTTTTACTTATAAATTAAGCAGTCAATAGGCATTAATTATCTTTAAATTTTACTATAATAGATTAAATAAATTAATGTCAATTATAATACTGTAGTTATTAATAAAGTATTTATAATAAAAGAGTTCTATCTTCTTACTCTATTGTTTTAATATAGTAGTATTTCACAATTAATAAATAAAGTAATCTATGATAAATTTATAATAAGGATAGCTTCCATAATTTTTAAAGCAAAAAATATTGACTATTTAATTAGTAAATTATAATATTATAAGATATCTACAATAGACCTATTTTAGCAACACTAAACTAAAATATCTTATATTACTAGTTTGTAGAAACATTTTGCAAAAAGATTTTTTATATATAAATTATTCCTATCTTATTAGTATTTTACTATCTTTTTACCATTATTAATTATGGAATAAAGCTTATATTTTAGTAAGATCATCACTATATTTATTTTTCTAATTTATCTAATAAGTTTATTTTATATAATAAAAACTTATAGATTACTAGATTCTACTATTATTTCTCTATTAGGTAATTAAATTTTACATAGTTTACTATAAAAACTAATATAATAAATACTTTAACCGATATATTTTATGTATATAGACCTAAGTATATCTCGTTATTAAATCTAATTTATATATCTTATACTTTATTACCTTATTAGATTTTTGTTACTTAAGTATAAAATCTTTACTATAAGTAATATAAAATTATAAGTGTTCAAAGTTAATTTTTTATAGTAGCTTATAGAATAAGATATTCTAATGTTCTTTATTACACTAGTCATAAAATTAACAATAAGTATTTTATCTACTTAATTAAGAATTAATTATATTAGAAGTATTAGTTTTCATTGCCTAGAAAAAATTATATTAATAAATTGTTAATTATTTTATATAATACTACTTTAGACGCTCTTTTTATATAGAAACTCTAATAAGTATATTATTACTAGATATATTATGATGTTACTAAATTAAATCTATTTTAAATTAACTAAATAGTTATCATTATTTTCTATATAAAAATCTATTTTTTATTATATAATATATAATTTAACTTAAATAATATTTAAATACTACTAATATAAAAATATTAAGTAACAGAAAATTTCTAAATATATATCTAAAATTACTTAACTAGAATAAATTAAAATAAAGAACTATATTATATAATATAATTAATATGATAGATCATTATAGGCACCTAATCAAAGAAAAAATAGAGATGAGGTTATTATACCTCTGGTTAACTAGCAATTCTGTTTGAAAAGTATCAGTAAATATATTATGGTGGTAAATATTACTAGTTATTATTTTTAATAACTTATATCGATAAATTACAAGTGCCATCAAACATTTATTTTTGTGTAAAAACAGATAAAACTGATTAAGACCATATTTTTTAGTTATTACTAATCCATAAAATAGCAAATAGTAGATATGTTCTGTTTATCTAATATAATAATTTTATAAATAGTTGCTAATTTATAATTAAACAAGAAGCTCAATTGCTGATTAAAAATATTTAGTAATAGTTAATAATAGTAATAATATAAATAGTTAAAATAATAATACTACAGACGATATAGAGATTGATTATTTGCTGATAATACATATTACTAACTATTTATCTAGCATAATTTATTTTCTATAGGCAATATCCTTATAGCTAAAAATAAATATATCTAATATTTTACTAAGTAATCATTTATTTATCCTTTTTTATTATATAGATAATAAAATTTTATTTTTACATTAATGTTTTAATTTTGATAATTGTGAATAATTTACTTGTTTTACTAGTAACTATCTATCTTTACATTATAGTATTTTATAAGGACAAAAAACTTATCATAATTAGAAAATAATAGATAATAGATAATAAATGTTTAAATAAATATATGATGTTAAATATAAATATTAATAACAATAATTATTATAATAATATTAATTATGTAGATAAATTACTAATAATTACTATATTATATTAAAAATAATAGAAAAATATAATAATATTATTTTAAATTATTCTTTTATAAAGAGATAATATTATTATAATATAATATAGTCATACACTATTACTTTTAATAATAATAAAAATAAGTACTGTTCTATAGTATAGGAAATAGTACTTACTATATATTGCGACTCACTTTAATAAAAATTAGATTATAATTAATACGCTAGCTTCATATCATATTAGTAATATAACTAGATAAAATATTTATATATTGAAAATAAATATCATCCTTCTATTATTAATAATTAATCTATATCAAATATATTATAAAATAATTTAAAACACGTATCGTATATTTATAATTTTAAAAATTAAGTAAGTAATAAATATTAATACATAATTAATCTATCTTATTAGTAGTATTAGATGTTTGCTGAAGTTAAAATTATTACCTATATCATACTGCTTTTAATACATATACTAATATCTATTTATCCCTCTTTTTTATAAATATCCTAACTCTTACTATTCAAATTAATCAAAGAAGATATTAATAATAATAAAATAAAGAGTTTATTTAATGGAATATTATTCCATTACGCAGATAGCTTATTTAGATAATACCTATAAAGCTTAATTTAAATATATATTACTATTATTTTATCAAGAATTACTGTAGTAATATTTAATTATTCTAAAGTAATTAATAACAAAAAATAAGATAAGTAATTAGTATCATCAATATACATTGAATTATATATATTCATTATTGATTACTTATAATTTTATTGTTAAATTATTTAAATACTATTTAACTCTATCTAAACGAAAATTAATAACTACCTATTTAAAATTTTACTATAATCTATTTGTACTTTAAGACTAGCATAAAAGCATATTTATTAAATATAAATTTTTTATTAAATAATTAAAAATAGGAGGGTTTAAAAATAATAATACCTATTATAGTACTTATAAAAAATCAATAAAAAATTTAATAAATATATTAAAAAATTGGTGCGCCCTACAGGATTTGAACCTGTAACCTACGGCTTAGAAGGCCGTTGCTCTATCCAACTGAGCTAAGAGCGCTTATAATATTGATTATAATTAAAATAAATTCTAATAATTAACTATAGATTAAAATTATCCAGACAACTGCTATCAAGTCAATAGCTTTTTGTTTCATAATTTATTTTCTGTATATTTTATCATAAATTAATTATCGTTTTAAACCTAACAGTCTAGCTAGCTTTTAACAAAATAGTCTATTTATATTTTTTAATTGATGGATTCTTTAAATGATGTCAGCAAAAATTATTAATGGTAAATTTATCGCCCAAGAAATAAAAAATGAAGTTGCTGTAGCAGTAAAAAAACGTGTAGCCCAAGGTAAACGTATTCCTGGCCTTGCGGTAGTATTAGTTGGTACAAATCCAGCGTCACAAATTTATGTAGATAATAAAAATATAGCTTGTAAAGAAGTTGGTTTTATTTCTTTTCCTTATTATTTACCTGAAATGACTACTGAAATTGAATTATTACACTTAATTAATAAATTAAATCAAAATAATCAAGTTGATGGCATCTTAGTTCAGCTACCTTTGCCTGTTAATATTAACAATATTAAAGTTCTAGAATATATTCATCCTAATAAAGATATTGATGGTTTCCATCCGTATAATATTGGTCGACTATGTCAACGCATACCTATACTACGCCCTTGTACACCTCGTGGTATTATTACTTTATTAGCAAAAAGTGGAATTAAGATTCAAGGTTTAAACGCTGTGATAGTTGGTGCTTCAAATATTGTTGGCCGACCTATGAGTTTAGAGCTTTTACTTGCCGGTTGTACTACTACCGTTACTCATAAATTCACGATTAATCTACGTCAATATATTGAAAATGCTGATTTATTAATTGTTGCTGTTGGTAAACCTCATTTTATTCCTGGCGAGTGGATTAAACCTGGAGCCATCGTAGTTGATGTTGGCATTAATCGTCTTAAAAATAACAAGATAGTTGGTGATATTGAATTTAATAGTGCAGAACAGCGAGCAGGTTGGATCACACCTGTGCCAGGTGGGGTTGGACCAATGACAGTTGCCACTTTAATGCAAAATACTCTACAAGCTTGTGAAAATAGTGAATTACTATACCAAGAGGATAAAATTCAAAAAGAGGTAATAATTAAACAAAAATACCAGCAACGCCGTAAAATATTATTAGCAAAAATGGCAATAAATAGTATGGCTATTATTTTTTCTGCACCAGAGGTAGCATATAATATAAATTATAATTCCCCTTATCATCAAGATAGTAATTTCTACTATTTAACTGGTTTTGTTGAACCAGAAGCTGTATTAGTTTTAGTAAAAAAGAGTAAAATTAATACTAAATGTATATTATTTAACCGAAAACATAATTCTATTGCTAAAATTTGGTCTGGACAACGTTTAGGACAAATAGCAGCACCCAAGAAATTAGGTATTGATCGGGCATTACCATTTGATAAAATTAATGAGCAATTATACTTATTACTTAATGAAATAAACATAATTTATCACGCACAAGATCAATATGTTTATGCTGATCATATATTATCTACTGTATTAAAGCGATTGCATCTTGATTTAAGTAAAGATTTACATGTGCCTATAACATTAATTGATTGGCGTCCGTGGTTATATGAAATGCGATTATTTAAGTCTTCAGAAGAAATTACACTAATACGTCGTGCTTGCGAAATAAGTGCACATGCCCATACTCGGGCGATAAAAATGTGCCGTCCAGGACTGTTTGAATATCAACTTGAGGGTGAAATTCATCATGAATTTATCCAGCATGGTGCTCGCCACTCTGCTTATCCTACTATCGTTGGTAGTGGTAATAATAGTTGTATTTTACATTATACTGAAAATAAATCTAAATTACGTGATGGTGATTTAGTGTTGATTGATGCTGGTTGTAAATATCAAGGGTATGCTGCTGATATTACTCGTACCTTTCCGGTTAATGGTAAATTTAGCCCACCACAACGAACAATTTATAACATAGTATTAGCATTAATTAACAAAGCATTGCAATTATTAAAACCAGGTATTAGCATCTATGATGTGCATCAAGAAGTAATAAAATTCATGATTAACCAATTGTTAAATTTAGGTATTTTGCAAGGAAATGTTGAAGAATTATTAGTAAAACAAGCTTACCAATCATTTTTCATGCATAATTTAAGTCATTGGTTAGGTATAGATGTTCATGATATGGGTAATTGTTTTCATCCAGAAAAAAATCAGATCCTAGAGGTTGGTATGGTATTGGCGGTAGAACCTGGTTTATATATTGCTCCTAATGCTCAAGTTCCAGTAAAATACCGCGGTATCGGTATTCGTATTGAAGATAATATTTTAATTACTGAAAATGGTAATGAAAACTTAACAGCTAGCGTAGTAAAAGAAATAGATGCTATTGAAGCATTAATGGCAGTACAAATTAATCGATAAGTATTGCTATTAGCGTAAATATGATGATATTATATTAGTAGTTTTATTGTTAATTATTAGTAAATTTTTTTTAATATTATTAGTGAAAACTTTACTATTAAATATTGTACAATATCTAAGCTTTAATATACAGGCTATTGTATTAATAAAAGATATATCTAATATAAATTAGTTTAAATACTTAATTAATACTAACCAACTATGTAGTAGTAATCTCTTAAATTTAGATCAGTAACAGTGGTTATATTAAATCTATTAATATATAGTCTAAAATTATTTTTTAATACTAGGATTATTTAATTAAATTATATAATAAAATATCTATTTATTTTACTAGAAACAAGTATAAGTTATTATATTAATTGCATTATACAATAAGAGTTATAAATATTATTATTACTGTTATTAATACTTACTTACGGCTAGCAAATAATAACCTTATTAGCTAATTAATAAGATTATTAATAAATAATAATTATTACTAATAGTATAATAGTGAAAAATCTAGTTAGATATACCTTTAAGTATTTTACTATTATAATTTATTAGTATTATTATTAATGGTACAGTTGTACCAATCACTAGTTTAATATCATTTACAAAATTAATTATAATTTTATAGATGATATAATATAAGTTTTATTATAGTTATAGCAGGCTTTTAGTTAGTAATTAGGTAAAATTCTACAAATAAGTAAGTAACATGGTACTAGTTATATTTACTTATTTATCGCACGTTATATTATTTATTATCTAACATTAATAGTAATGCAATATAAATTCTATATACTATCTTAAAGAAAGATTTAGTTATATTATATAGAATATAACATTATTAATGAAAATCTTAATAACAGTAGCATAGTATAAAACTAATTTAGATTCTAATCCAATAAAAACCATAACGCTAAAAAATTAAAAAGTAATTTTTAGGTGTTATTGATAAGTTAATTTAATTATTTATTAATTATATCATCATTTATTTACTAAACATAATCTTAGCTTAATAGTTATGAAATAAAAACTAATAACATAGGATATACTTGTTATCATGCTCAAAATTTAAGTTAAGATTAATTTGTACAATTATTTTATATAATTATCAGCAATATGAGTATAGTTAATTTTTTACTCTAACCTATAAATTATACAGTAGTAATTTACAAATTCAGTTAATATAAATATTTAGTATAACATACTAGTATTTAAGATAATATCTTATTATTACGTATTAATTATTATAGTAAAATAAAAACTCAAAAATATAATTTCAAAGAAATTTTTTCATACTAATAAGCATAATTTAGTTATACAAGATACATCCCAAAAATTGGGTGATTTTATAAACATCGTGGTACAATATACCAATAAATTAACTTTATAATACCATAACTATAATATATCTAGCAAATTCAAGTGAATATCTTAGAAAAAAGTAAAATTTTATTGCTCTAAGTTATAGTTATTTACTTAGCTCTTTTAAATAGTAGGTGCTAATAGAGTCAGGTCAATAACTACGTTAATAGTAGATACACTAAAAATATTTAATATCATTGTTGCAATATACTAATATTACTTATCTATAATAAAGAATCTAATTAAATTATAATACTTTAGATATTTCATAATAATGGAATTATAATATTTTTATTATTTTGTAATTAATATATATTTAGGTAAGTTCTAGCTAAAAAGTAAGAGATAAACTTTTCTGTTTATAGATATTATGTATATGATTTCTCTACTTACCATTTAGTATTAGTAGACGATGCTATTTATGTCATGTATTTACTAGCTGTACGGGATTATTTAGGTTTTATAGATTTAGTAGGACCAATCTTTTTTAGCTTAATTATTTGTATTATTTAAGTAAAGATACTGGTTAATATCTTTATCTACAACCTTTATAAATACTACTATAAACATAGTACTATAAATTATTTATAATTAATAATTTACTATAAAATAGTATAATGCTTCTAATTAGTTATTATCTTAGATAATTGTTAGTATAAAATTTTGAACTACAGAGTAAAATTTTATACTTATAATAACCAAAGTTTATATTTAAATTTTACTGAGTATATCACTGAAATATTATTATTAGAGCCTTATAATTTAATTCAAATAAAGTTATAAAAATAGAAAGAATATTACATTATTAATCTTTACAAAGTACTTTGACTTAATTTTATTTATATTTAATAAAATTTTAGATTTAAAAAATAAATAGAAAGATACTAAAAGGTTACCTAAATTTTAGTATTGTATCTTAAATATATTAACATTTATAAAATATGTATTACCAATAACAATAACCATCTCTTTGAGATGGTTTAGATATTAGGTATTAGATTATTTTAGATATAGAAGTATTATTAATATTGCAATTAAAAATACTAGTTATAAACAACATCTCTTAAAAATTCTTAATAATATTAAGACAGATATCCTTGCATACAACTAGAGTACTATTAAGCTTAGTAAATTATCTATTGTTTTTATGTTAAAAGATAATTCGGAAATAGTAGCATGTTACTAAAGAACTTTTTATTCTAAAATTATAAAAGAAAGATAAAAAAATTTAGAATAGGATAAAAATCCTAGTATAATAATTCAAACTAACTTAAAGAATTAAGAATATACTTTTTATAAAATTTTTTCTATTTTTAAAAAAAATATTATAAGATTTTATTATATAAAAAGTTTAATTTTATCTTTTTATATAAATTATATGATAAGAAAATATTACCTATAATAATAGGATTTAGTTAACATATACTAAGAAAATTAGTATCTACTAGTTGTATATTATTTTAAATTAACGTTTAATATTTATTAAATAAAGTAAAATGATGGGAGGATTTTAGCTTCAAATTTCCTGTATAATAAACTTTATTAGTTTATCTTTTATATAAATGCATACATAAACTATTAGTTTATAAGCGTTTATAATTAAAATGAATTTATTACCTGCCCTTTTCTAATTGATTTATCTAAACGCTATTAGTATTATACTAATAGCGTTTAGATAATAATAATGTTGTTTTATAATATATAAAATCATAAAAATTATTTTAGTAACAGGAAGTTTAATGAACCAACAAGTTATTCTAGATTTACAAATTGCCTGTGTTAATAAACAAAATTTACCTTCTAAAACTACATTCCAATCTTGGTTAGATGCTGTACTTTTACAATTTCAAACAGTATTTGAAGTAACTATTAGATTAGTAGATAATACAGAAAGTCATTACTTAAATTTAACTTACCGCAGTAAAGATAAAGCAACTAATATACTATCTTTTCCCTTTGAAGCACCAGCGAAAATTGTATCACCATTACTAGGTGATTTAGTTATTTGTCGACAACTAATTGAACAAGAAGCAAGACAACAGAATAAAATACTATTGGCTCATTGGGCGCATATAGTTGTGCATGGTACTCTGCATCTGTTAGGGTATGATCATATTACTGATGATAAGGCAAAAAAAATGGAAATTCTTGAAACTAAAATTATGCAAACTTTGGGTTATCTTGATCCTTATCTTATAGAGAAAAACCCCAAATAACCGAGTTGACTATATAAATTTAGCTAATAATAAATTATTTAACATAGGTAATATTAATTAAAACGTCATGAACGACGACTATCCATTAAGTAATAATAACCCTATTCCTAAGAAAGGATTTTTGACTCTTATTCTGAGTTATTTATTCAATAATGAACCTAAAAATCGCAATGATCTATTAGAACTTATTCGCGACTCTGAACAAAAAGACCTCATAGATCTAGATACTCGTGATATGCTTGAGGGAGTTATGAATATAGCAAACCAGCGTTTACGAGATATTATGATTCCTCGTTCTCAAATGATTACGTTAAAACTTAATCAAACATTAGATACATGCTTACAGGTTATTATTGAATCATCACATTCTCGTTTTCCAGTAATAAGTGAAGATAAAGATCACGTTGAAGGCTTATTATTAGCAAAGGATTTACTGCCTTTTATACGTACTAATGCTGAGCCTTTTAGTATTAGCAAAGTATTACGTAATATTGTAATTGTACCAGAAAGTAAACATGTTGATCGTATGTTAAAAGAGTTTCGTTTACAACGTTACCATATGGCTATCGTAATTGATGAATTTGGAGGCGTTTCCGGCCTTGTAACTATTGAAGATATTTTAGAGTTAATTGTTGGTGAGATTGAAGATGAATATGATTATGAAGTTGATCAAAATATTCGTCAAATTGGCCATGGTAATTATAATATTTCAGCATTAACTAATATTGAAGACTTTAATCAGGTTTTTGGTACCCATTTTAGCAAGGATGAGGTTGATACTATTGGTGGTTTTGTGCTACAAGCCTTTGGTCATTTACCAACTTTAGGAGAATCTATTGAAATTGATGGTCATTTATTTAAAACATTAATAGTTAATAGCAGACGCATTATCCAAATTAACCTTAAAATTCTAAATAATATAACACCACTAAAATTAAAAGAATAGATTCTAATGATCATTACTTTGTTATTTAAACGTCAGTGGATACGTATACCATTAGCATTATTATTTGGCATTTGTGGCACAATTGCATTCTCTCCATTTGATTTTTGGCCTGCTGCTATTATTTCTTTATTTGGTTTATTAAGTTTAGTACTTAATTGTCGTAGTGCACGTGCTGCTACAATAGGTTTTTTTTGGGGAATAGGGCTTTTTAGCAGTGGTATTCATTGGATTTATATTAGTTTTGCTAAATTTAGTGGAATACCAATGGTGATAAGTATTTTTCTAGTAGTAATGTTAGCAGCTTATCTTTCTCTTTATCCTTTATTATTTGCTAGTTTATTAGTACGCCTATGTTCTACAGTAACCTGGTGGCAATTAGGAGTAGGAGCACCAGTATTATGGCAAATTACAGAATTTTTACGGGGATGGGTATTAACTGGATTTCCATGGTTACAATTTGGTTATAGCCAGATAAACGGTCCACTACAAGGAATTGCGCCAATTTTAGGTGTTGATGGTATTACTTTTATACTAGTTGCTATCAGCGGTTTATTAGTATATGCATGTCAAAAAAAATGTATCATTGCAGGCATTATTGCTTTAATACTCTTATTATTACCATTACCTTTGCGTTATTTATCTTGGTTTACGCTACAACCAGAACGAACAGTCAATATTGTTATGATACAAGGCAATATTACCCAATTAATAAAATGGGATCCAAAGATTTTAGCTAATATTCTGCAAATTTATCTAGATCAAACTCGTCCTTATATAGGTAAGGCGTCTATTATTGTCTGGCCAGAAACTGCTATTCCTGATATTGAAGCTAATCAATTTTTCTTTCTATCAATGATAAATCAACTAATGCATTCTAATTGTAGCAATCTTATTAGTGGTATTGTTAGTGTTCAATATACACAAAATAATAATTATTTATTTAATAATATCATTGTATTAGGAGAAAAAGAACATTATCAGCACCTAACAACTCAACACTATAGTAAATATCACTTAGTACCTTTCGGTGAATTCATACCACTAGAAAATTTATTACGCCCGCTTGCGCCATTTTTTAACTTACCTATGTCTTCTTTTAGTCGTGGCAATTACCAACAGCTACCACTCAATGTATCTGGTTTTAATTTAACTATGGCTATTTGCTATGAAGTAATCTTAGGTCAACAAATTAGAAATAATATTCGCCCAAATACTGATTTTCTATTAACAATTTCTAATAATGCCTGGTTTGGACACTCCATTGAGCCACAACAACACTTTCAAATGGCACGTATGCGAGCTTTAGAAACAGGTCGACCATTGCTAAGTAGCACTAATAATGGCATTACAGCAGTAGTTGGAGCAAATGGTAAAGTATTAAAAAAGATTCCTCAATTCACTCGTCAAGTATTAGAAATTAAAATAGCACCTACCTTTGGTACCACTCCTTATGTTCGTTTCGGTTCTTTGCCATTATGGATTATCACCTTAATCCTTGGAGTAAGTATAACATGGGATAATATAAAAAGATTATGCTCTTTCAATCGTAAAAGCCATGACTTCACTTAATTTTGTTGCTTTTAGTGCTAACATTACTAGGCGGTCAACGCCTAGAGATACACCAGAACAGGTAGGTAAACCATATTGTAAAGCATTAATAAAATTTTCATCAATTAAAGATTCTTTTAATCCTTGAGCAACTCGATAACGGTTATCTTGCTCAAAACGTTGTCTTTGTTCAGTAAAATTCGTTAATTCGTGAAAACCATTAGCTAATTCTATTCCTTTAAAATAAAACTCAAAACGTTCTGCAATTCGATAATCCTTATTGTTAATCTTTGCTAATGAAGCTTGCGATGCTGGATAATTATATATAACAATTGGTTTATCATGCCCAATAAGGGGTTCAATTCCTTCAACAAATAAAAACTGGAGTAAAGTATCAAGATTTTTTTCTTTATCTGCATTGCTTAAATTTAATTTAGACGCTACTTTACTAAGTTGTTGTATATCAGTAGCAAGTGGATCAATGGCTAAATAATCTAGAAAAATTTGCTGATAAGATACTCTTTTAGCAATATCGCAGCTTAATATTTGCTGTAATAACTCATCAACTTCATTAATTAATTCTATCATATCATAACCTACACGATACCATTCTAACATGGTAAATTCTGGATTATGAAGACGCCCTGATTCTTCATTACGGAAGCTACGTCCTAGTTGATAGATTGAGCCACTACCTGCTGCTAGTAGACGTTTCATGTGGTATTCTGGACTAGTTATCATGTATAATGTTGGTCTAATAGTCCTATCCGAGCTAATTAATTTAGTTTTAAAAGAAACAATATGAACATCTGTAATATTAGCTTGGCTCATAGCAGGTGTTTCAACTTCTAATACATTTCGATCAGCAAAAAATTGCCGTATTTCTGTTAATATTGCCGCACGTTTTCTTAAATTTTTAATAGGTGCATTTGGTTGCCAGTTTACTGTTTTATTTTTGTTTATATTCATAGTAATTCCTAATTAATAGCAAACTAAGCCCTACTAATTGATTATTTCGGTGGAACCAGTACTAAATACTTTTTAATATATAAAAATAATTATCTTATTAAAATTGATATGATTTAAAATCAATAAGTTATTTATTTTAATTAAAATTATTAGAAATCTAGTTTAAACTACCTGCTTTAATTTATGATAGCATTCTAAAATAATATTCTCGTTAATTTATTAAATATTATTATACTTTTATTATACTACTATATAAAAATTCAATTTTAGTTAGTAGTAAATACTATAGTTACTTTCAATGTTACATACTAATTTATATGTTAAAGTACTAGCATTAGTAATTTATTATAATAATTCTATGCAACAGTTAAATAACCATAACTTAACAGTTTAATAATTTTATCTATATTATAGAAAAATAGTTTCTATTACTGCATAGTAAAATTAGCTTCAGTTTATTTATTATTTTTTATTAAAAGGATGTAACCTTTATTTTAAAAAAATAGGCAACATAAAATACTAAAAAGCTTGCTTAAATTAGATGAATTTTAATAAAAAATAATTAGTTACGCAAACGATGGGCTTGTAACTGACCTCGGATAGATGCTGCTAATTCATCTAATGATGGCTGTTCAGGATGCGTCTCTAATACTTCATAAGCCAGCTGAATTTCTGCTAAATAGGTATGAATAGGATGCCCATCATCATCTTCCATTACTACATGATACCAAGGAGATAAGCGTAAATTATCATTACTGGCTAAATCATCAGGTTGTGGTTGTTCGAGTGAATACTCAGGATCAATATCAATTACTACACCTAAATAGTCAAGCAGTTTATGACGAACCTGTTGACCAATACCAAATTTGCTAGCAATCATTATAACCTCTGGAAAATATTGAGTTGCTAACTATACAAGGATAGCCCAAGATATTTCAAGTGATGTTATCTAAAAGAAAAATACTTTTAGTAAACATCTATTTTACCATAATAACTATTTTAAAATATTATCTAAACTCATATATCTATCTTAGATTTACCTGTTACTTGATTTATACTAATACATAAAAACCTAACTTATACTATTTAAATCTTTTATTCTTACTCTTATTTTTACTACTATATTAAATGCAGTTATTTTAAAATATTCTAACATATTATGTTGTATATTTTCAGTATTAAATAACCAAAGCTTTACCTTACTACTCAATAGGTTTAAGTTTATCTAATTACTAAGAAATTAGTAATTTATATTAGTATTCTTCATATAGGATTAGCATAATTAAACAGTAACTTTATTAGCCTGTTTAATTAATTGTAGCTGTCTATAAGCATTTTCCATTATAGGCAAAGCATAACGAGTTGCTTGTGTATTAGGATAATTCTGTAACATTTGTTTTATACGATTAATAACAGCAACATAAGCTTTATTTTTAGCATAGTATTGTACAATTGCTAATTCATGCTTCGCTAAACGATTTGCTATGTACAGTAGTTGTTTTTGGCTATCTAATATATATTGACTATGCGGATAGTTTTTTAATAACTCATTAAAATCATAAAATGCTGCTAGTGCATATGTTGGATCACGATCTGAACGATCAATCTGGAAAAAACCTTGTAACATATTATTATCTAGTGCTATGTTAGTTAAACCACGCATATATAAAATATAATCACTATTACGATGTTTAGGATTAAGACGCATAAAACGATTAATAAGTGTTTGTGTCATTGATAAATTAGCAGATTTGTAATAAGCATAAATTAAATCAAAGTATACCTGTTGGGAATAAGGATTAAAAGGATAGTGGTTATTTAATACTTCTAGTTGCGTAATAGCTTCTCCAAAGTTATTATTTTGTAATTTTTTTTGAGCATCAGCATAAAGTTCAGTAGGTGATTTTTCAATAATTTTATATTTATTACTAGAACACCCTATAAGAAGTAAGTGCAATATAACAACTACTGCTAAATGTGTTATACGTATTATCATATTTTAATTATCCTTAAAATATTATTATCAGAGATTAACGAATTAAGTATTTGATATATATGCAAGAATAGAAGTACATTAGATTTCTTTCTACCATTTAATAAGAAATTTATTATATAAAATAAGTCTATTACTAAAACTCAATATCAATAAAAGAAGCTATGCATGATAAAAACATTAAAACTTAATACAATAGTAGCTGAATCACAGCTCGGACAACGTTTAGATCAGGCTTTAGCTAAATTATTTCCAGATTATTCAAGATCATGTATAAAAAAATGGATTTTAGCAGATCAGGTTATAGTTAATGGTAAAAAAATAAATAAACCTAGAAATAAGGTTTTAGGTAATGAATTTATTAGTATTAATGCCCAAATGAAAGAAGATAATCCTTGGATACCTCAAGCAATTTTTTTAGATATTGTATATGAGGATAATGATATTTTAGTGATTAATAAGCCTCGTAGTCTAATCGTTCATCCTGGCGCAGGCAATATTGATGGTACTATTTTAAATGCTTTGATACATTTTTATCCAGCAATTATTAATGTCCCACGTGCTGGCATTGTCCATCGTTTAGATAAAAATACTACAGGTTTAATGGTTGTTGCTAAAACTATACCTGCACATACTTATTTAGTGCAAGCATTACAAAAACATAAAATTATACGAGAATATGAAGCTATTGTTATTGGTAATATAATATCAGGAGGTATAGTTGAAAAACCAATTACACGTCATCCAGTTAAACGCACTCACATGATAGTGCACCTAACAGGTAAACCTGCAATTACGCATTATCGTGTTATAGAGCATTTTCGTGCGTATACTCACTTGCAACTGTGTTTGAAAACTGGACGAACTCATCAAATACGTGTTCATATGTCTCATATTCAACATTCATTAGTAGGTGATCCAATGTATAGTGGTCAACTAAGTTATCCTAAGGATACATCTGATATTCTAATTAATAAACTACGTAATTTCAACCGTCAGGCGCTACATGCAACAATGTTACGTCTGCTTCATCCTATTAGTAGAATTCCAATGGAATGGCATGCAGCCTTACCAGAAGATATGGCTACTTTGATCACTTTACTTCAGGCTGATAAGAAAAATATTTCAAAATAAAAGGACCTATAATAAGTTTTCTTATAGCTTAGAATTAACCAATACTATTAAAATTAAAATTTATAGTATAGATTTTATGTTTGTGCTAAATAGTTTATCTATAATTTATTAAATTTAGTATCTAAGTTAATTAGAGGTTCTATAAAATATAGTATTAATAGATTTTTTGTAAGTAAAGACTTAGATACTGTAATAAAAAGCACATAAATTTATTGTAAAATTAGCAATAACTATTAATTGATATTAATAGTTATTGCTAAAAGTAATCATGTTATATGGTATTTACTAGCTATTATGAATAATAACAAATATTATATAGCATAAAATAAAATATAACCTCCAAGTTAAATATTATTTTATAGAACACTGTTAAAAATTTAATATTATAAATCCAGACCGGTTATAGATTAGTTTTAAGAGAGACCATTACTATGTATTTTTATATAACCTAGATTTAAATTAATAAATTTAATTTACTTATTGTTTATGAAATAACGGCATAAAAATCTAAATATAACTATAAAATACTATAAAAAATCAAATTTATCAAAAAATATTCTCATTAATAAGAAATCTAAGTTAGATCTCTAATAATTATGCCTAAAAATAACTTATTAGTTTAAAACTATTTAAATTAATAAAGAAATTATATTCTCTATTTTAAATAACTTGTAATATTAGTTTAATTAACTAAATTTGATGAATTAAGTGTGCACTTTTAAAATATATAAAAATATAAAAATATAATATTACTTTTAGTGTTAGATAGATATAAAAAATTTTCTTTAGTATATCTAAGAGCATTAAATTTTTCATTAATTTATTCTCCAATTTATTCTTTCATGGATTCATATCTAATACTATCTATATATATGATATATAAGTGTATTTTAAATATATAAAAATTACTAATAAAATTATTATATATTTTAAGGTATATGCTTCATGAAATAATATTTATAAATTGTAATTATAATTATAATTTAATTGCTTAGATTCATAAATTATATATTCTCTAATATAAATAAAATATAACAGGATTATTTGTTATGCATTCTTATTAATTTAAATTTAAAAAATTAATTTACGTTTATTAATAACAATTTTCAGTAATTTATTAAATTTTTATATTAATTGTTATTAGTGTATGTTGATTTGATTATTAATCATAAGATATGTGTAATTATTTATATATTACTAAATTATTTTTAATATAGAATAGCAAATATACACAAGTTATATTGTTTATTAATAGATGATCTTTATAAAAAAATTGAGTACCGCTTAATATAAAATTCTCAATAGACAGGTTTAAGTATATTATTAATATAGTTCTTTTATTATATCACTAAATATTCATCTATTTTAAAATTGATGCTAAAATATTAAAATGTTTTCACATTATAAATAATCTATTCATCTCTAATTTAAGTTAAGTAAATTTTAAAACATAAAGATATAGCATGTCACACTATTTATGGATACTTTCTATGCTAGAATGTATCATGTTTTAATTTTTTTCTTGTTCAATATCCTATGTATTAGCAATGCTTTATAGGATACTTATAAAAAGTATACAAAACTTTATATGCATAAGAATAAAAAAAGAATAAATTCAATATTGTCTACTAACAGGGATATGCTAAAGCAAACTTACCCTTTAGGGCGTTTTTCTGTAGCACCAATGCTTAATTGGACTGATCGTCATTGCCGCTATTTTCATCGTTTACTAACTAAACAAACATTATTATATACTGAAATGATTACTACTAATGCTATTATTCATGGTAAAAGTAATTGTTTAAAATATAATAAACAAGAGCACCCTATTGTATTACAATTAGGTGGCCATGAACCATTAGCATTAGCGTATTGTGCTAAATTAGCAGAGCAAAAAGGTTATGATAAAATTAATCTTAACATTGGCTGCCCTTCTAATCGAGTACAAAATGGTCGTTTTGGTGCTTGCTTAATGGCAGAAGCAGATTTAGTTGTTAATTGTATTAGTGCTATACATGATGTAGTATCAATTCCTATTACTGTTAAAACACGTATTGGAATTGATCAACAAGATAGTTATGCATTTTTATATGAATTTGTGCAAAAAATTACCGATAAAGGTAAGTGTAACACTTTAATAATTCATGCTCGTAATGCATGGCTTTCTGGACTAAGCCCCAAAAAAAACCGAGAAGTACCACTTCTTAATTATGCTCGTGTTTATAAACTTAAACGTGATTTTCCAGCATTACATATTTCTATTAATGGGGGTATAAAAACATTAGCGGAAGCTGTCAATCATCTCAAATATGTTGATGGTGTAATGATAGGACGTGAAGCTTATCAAAATCCTGCTATTTTAACCCAGGTAGATTTTAATCTTTTTCATTCTAAATCTCCGATAGTAAATGGCGTAAGTGCAATAGAAGCATTATATCCCTATATTGAACAGGAATTATCTCAAGGAACCCGTCTTAGTAGTATTACTCGTCATATTCTTGGTATGTTTCAAGGTATTCCTGGTGCGCATAAGTGGCGACGTTATTTAAGTGAAAATGCTTATAAGTCTAGTGCAAATATTATGGTTATTGAACAAGCACTCTCCTTGGTACGTGATAGGTTTGAGTCTAATTAAATTCTAAAAACCTATTTAAGATTATTATAAATAACAACATAAATAAGTAAAACTTACATATAATTTTTAAGGTAATGATATTACTATCCGTTTGTTGGAAGAGGATATTCCTAACTGTAATACTTTTACTATTAAATAATAATATAGAAGAAAATACTATGATACTATCAAAATTTAAACGTAGTAAATACCAACAACCACTCTGTTATTTACCAAAACTTCCTCAGGCTATTGATGATATTCAAACATTGTACTGTCCTAAAATTTTTCGCTCCACACTACTAACATTAATTGCACAGGCAACTAGACGAATTTATCTGATAGCACTTTATTTTGAAAAAGATGAAGCAGGTCAAAATATACTTACCGCATTATATCGAGCAAAAAAACAACGACCTAAATTAGAAATCTGCTTATTAGTAGATTGGCACCGAGCACAACGATGTCGCATCGGGGATATGACAGGAAATACTAATGTAGATTGGTATTGCCAAATGGCTGAAAAAAATGAGGGAACTATAGTTCCTATTTATGGTGTTGCAGTTAATACACGTGAAGCTCTAGGAGTCTTACACTTAAAAGGATCTATCATTGATGATAATGTTATTTATAGTGGAGCTAGTATTAATGATGCTTATCTTTATCAACATGATAAATATCGTTATGATCGATATCAATTAATTAAAAATCCAGCATTAGCTACTGTTATGCTATCTTATATTAAACAACAAGTTTTAAATACTGGAGTAGCACAACGTTTAGATCGCCGTAATTGTCTAAATAATTCTGATATCAAAAGTAAAACTAGACATTTTCGTCTTAAGTTACGTGATATTGGTTATCAATTTACTAATGATGCAGATAATGAAGAATTAGCAGTTACTCCATTAGTAGGATTAGGTAAAAAAAACCCACTAAATAATACGATTGATGCTCTAATGTGTTCTACTCAACAATACCTTATTATTTGTATTCCATATTTTAACTTACCTACATTATTAATACGCAATATTACTTATTTATTACAAAATGGTAAACAAATTGAAATTATTGTTGGTGATAAAACAGCAAATGATTTTTATATCCCAGAAAACCAACCTTTTAAGATGATTGGTACTTTACCTTATCTATATGAAATTAATCTACGACGTTTTTTTAGGAGCTTACAACAATATGTAGATATTGGTCAACTTATTATTCGCCTATGGAAAGACGGTAATAATAGTTATCACTTAAAAGGAATCTGGATAGACGATAAATGGCAATTGATTACTGGTAATAATCTAAATCTACGTGCCTGGCATCTAGATTTAGAAAATGCTATTCTTATTCATGATCCTCAATACCAGATGCAAGAACAGCGTACTAAAGAGTTATTATTTATTCGCAGACATACTCGAGTATTAACTCATTACCTTGATTTAGATAATTTACAACAATATCCAAATAAGGTACAAAAACTTATTCGTCGTATGCGTAGTATACATATTGATCGCCTTATTAACCGTATCCTCTAAAGATAGAAAATTGTCTTAGCTATAAATCAAATAAAATTAATCAATATTATGCAAAATATTATAAAATAATAAAAATAAAAAATATTTTTTACTATATATAGTAACACGATTAAAACTTAAAATTTAATATAATAGTTTTTTAAATCATATATCTACAAATTTATATTAAGCAAAATATTTAAATTAACTATTATTATAAAAATAATTAATTGATAAAGTGAAAATTTTATTGTTATTAACAATATAGATTTTGGAGTTTAATATATTGTTGAACTGAATGCGGTAATAAGTAATCACAGCATTGATTTTGATGGTAACGACGACGAATATCAGTTGCTGAAATATCTAATAAAGGTGTGTTAGCTAAATAAATATAACCTTTTGGTTGTTGATTAAGTTTTTTAATATTATCTGTTTGATAAGTATTTAGCCACTGCTGTAATTCAGTATTTATTAATTTATTATTATAACTTGGTCGAGCACAAACTAATAAATGACAAATATCTAATAGCGACTGCCATTTATGCCATTTATGTAACCATAATAATGAATCTTGACCAATAATAAATGCTAAAGGAAATTTTAGACCTTGTTGTTGACGTATAATTTTAAGAGTATTGATAATATAAGAGGGGTTACTAGATTGTAATTCACGCGTGTCTATACGAAATAATGGGTTATTCGCGACTGCTAATTCAATCATTTTTAAACGTTGCCATGGACTTGCTTCTGGTTGTGGACGATGAGGCGGAACATGATTAGGTAATAATATAACTTGTTGTAACCCTAGCTGTTGTGCTAAAACTTCTACTGGTCGTAAATGACCATAATGAATGGGGTCAAAAGTTCCACCAAATAGAGCATAAAAACTAGAAACCGTTTGTTTTTTATACATTACCCTAGTAGACATTAAGTAAACTCTCAGGTAATTCTATGCCACAAAGTAGCATAGATAGAGTTTCGAGTCTTAACCATATCGATTGACAATAGTTATTTTTCAATTCTATTTCTATTTGTGCTAATAAATGTATGGCTTGTTGAATCTGAAATAACGAAAGACGTTGTAGCGCTTTCATTATTATGTTACGACGATTTTGCCAAACTTTGTGTTGTTTAAATAAACTATATAATTGAATTTGTTCCATATTGCATTTTAATGTTAATAGTAATAAGAGGTTAGGTTGTAAAACTCGTAGAAGAATAACAGGATGCTCTTCTTCCTGCTGTAATCTCTGTAATATGTGCCAAGTTCGTTCTTTTTCTCCTATTAAGAGAGCGTCTAACCAATGATAAGGTGTAAAGCGAGCAACATCATTAGCTATTTGTTTAACATGTAATAACGTAAGTCTTTTATTAGGATAAAGTAATGATAGCTTTTGTAATATTTGTGAAAGTGCGAATAAATTACCCTCATAACAGTAACAAAGTAACTGGATTGCCGTTGTATCTATATCTAATTTCATATTTTGAATACGATTATTAACCCAATGCGGTAACTGAGTTTGATCTGGTGTTTGACAGTTTATAAAAACTGCATTTTTACTTAATAATTTATACCAAATACTATTTTGCTGAATTTTAGTCAGCTTATTTATGCGTAGTAGTAGTAAAATATCAGGATGTAATAATACTGTCAGTTTAATAAGTTGTTGGCTCATCAACGCTGTTAACCCGCTATCAGGAAAAATAAGTAACAAAATTTGGCGACAGGTAAATAGATTACGCGCCTGACAAAGAGTAAAAATATTCATCCATTCAGTATAACTATCCAGAATAATACTGAAATATTCATTAAAACCCTGATGTTTAGCAGCATGATAAATGGCATCTTGACTTTCCTGTAATAATAGAGGGTCATTACCATAGAGCAGATAACAATTACGTAATCCTTGTTGTAATTGCATAGAAAGTTGTTCTGTAGAGACGTATATCATTTGTTAAAGATAGTAACTGGAATAGTATTATTAGTAGGTATTACATTATTTTTTCATTCTTTTTATTTTTTTTTATATCTATTATTAGTAGTTGTTGTACTAATTGTTTAGCAGCTTGTTTAAACATTTCTTGGTAGAGAATATTATTCTCTGCATCTTTGGCTAATGCCGTTAATGGGTTATCAAAGAAAGAACGAAATATAGTTACATGTAATGGATAAATACCCTGTCTTGGTATAATCATCTGAGCTTGTATCCTTAATACTAATTGATTTTCAGCAGTAGTTCCGTCTTGAAAAATTGATACTGCATTTTGGTTATTGGAAAATTTTATAATCCGTAATATTGGTATATCCTTATGTACAGGATTATCAATAATATTAATGTTATACAATGATAATTGCTGACGTACAAAATATGTTAATGGATCATAAGGATCACTACTTTCTAGCAAAATAGTTTGCAGTTCCAGTGGTATATGAGCTATACTATACAGATGAAAACTACAACTAGTATTAACTAGCACTATTAATCCTAAAAATGATGTTAAAATACGATGGCGCACAACCCCACCCTTACTCCTTTAATCTATAACAAAATTTAGTAATTTACCTGGGACATAGACTATATTACGTACTGTAGCTCCCTCTAAGTATTTAGCTACTAAATATTCTTGAGTGGCAATTTGACAAATTTGTTGTTTGGTTGCATCAGTAACTACCGTAATTTTACCACGTACTTTGCCATTTACCTGTATAACTATTAATCTTGAAACTTTAACCATTGCTTCTTGCTTAACAATCGGCCAAGGTACTCTATCGATATCTTCTGTACCCTTTAGTTCTTTCCATAAGATAAAACAAATATGTGGTGTGAATGGATAAAGCATACGTACTACTGCTAGTAATGCTTCTTGCATTAATGCTCGATCTTGTTCAGTATTTTGTGATGTACGCTCTAATTGATTCACTAATTCCATTATTGACGCAATAGCAGTATTAAATGCTTGACGACGACCAATATCATCAGTAACTTTACTAATAGTTTTATAAAGATCATAACGTAAAGATTTTTGTGAATTATTTAAGTCAGAGATAACTAATGATTGAGGAGCACCCTTTTTAAGATGATAAAAAACTAGTCGCCAAATACGTTTTAAAAAGCGACTAATACCTTCAACGCCTGATTCTTGCCATTCTAGAGTCATCTTAGCAGGTGCTGCGAACATCATAAATAAACGAATAGTGTCCGCACCATATTTTTTAACCATTATTTCTGGGTTAATACCATTATTCTTTGATTTCGACATTTTACTCATGCCGGCATAGATAAGTTGATGACCATTACTATCAACAGCTTTAACGATATGACCTTTATTATCACGTTCAATAATTGCATCGGTAGGAGAAACCCAGACTCGCTTACTATTATCAACTAGATAATAAAATGCATCAGCTAATACCATTCCTTGACATAATAAACGTTTTGCTGGTTCATCAGAGTTAACAAAACCAGCATCACGCATTAATTTATGGAAAAAACGAAAATACATTAAATGCATAATAGCATGCTCAATACCTCCAACATATTGATCAACTGGTAACCAGTAGTTAGCAGCAGCAGGATCTATCATTCCTTCATTATATTGTGGACAAGTGTAGCGTGCGTAATACCAAGATGATTCCATAAAAGTATCAAAGGTATCTATTTCACGAAAACCTAAAAAACCATTTATCTTAGTTTTAGCCCATTGTTGATCTACTTTAATTAACCTACTAGTTTCATCTATTATTACATTTTCTGATAAAATTACTGGTAATTTATTGGCAGGTATAGGTATTATACTACCATCTTGTAACATAATCATAGGAATAGGAGCACCCCAATAACGCTGACGGGAAATACCCCAATCACGTAAGCGGTAGTTAATTTTTCGCCGTCCAACACCAATGGATACTAATTTATCCGTAATAGCGTTACAACCATCCTTATGATTTAGACCGTCAAATTCATTAGAATTAAATAGAATACCTTTCTGAGTTATTGCCTGTCTGCTTGTATCTATTTGATGGTTATTAGCTACTAAAATTACAGTTTTTATAGGTAAATTATATTTAACGGCAAACTCCCAATCTTGCTGATTATGACCTGGTACAGCCATAACTGCACCAGTACCATAATCCATTAGTACAAAATTTGTAACCCAAATAGCCAATTTTTCACCGTTTAAAGGATGAATAGCATACAAACCAGTCGCTACACCTTTCTTTTCCATCGTTACAGTTTCAGCTTCAGAAACTTTAGTATTATAATGCTGATCGATAAATTTAGCTAAGGAAGGGTTTATTGCTGCAACTTGTAAAGATAGAGGATGATTTATTGCAACTGCCACGTAGGTTACGCCCATAAAAGTATCTGGTCTTGTAGTGTAGAGAGTTAATTTTTCTTTACTACCAATAACATTAAAGATAATTTCCACTCCAGTAGAACGACCAATCCAGTTCCGTTGCATAGTTTTTACTTGTTTTGGCCAACTTTCTAGTTTATCTAGATCATCAAGTAATTGATCGGCATAATTAGTAATTTTAATAAACCATTGTGGAATTTCTTTGCGCTCTACTTTACTATCACAACGCCAACAACAATTATTAATTACTTGCTCGTTAGCTAATACGGTTAAATCATATGGACACCAATTAACAGCAGCATTTTTTTTATAGACCATCCCTTTTTGATATAATTGAGTAAAAAACCATTGTTCCCAACGATAGTAATCTGGTTTGCAAGTAATGATTTCACGATCCCAATCATAACTAAAACCTAATAACTTCAATTGATCCTTCATATGTTTGATATTTTTATAAGTCCATAGTGCTGGAGTGGTTTCATTTTTTATTGCTGCATCTTCTGCTGGCAAGCCAAATGCATCCCAACCTATAGGCTGTAATACATTTTTACCAAGCATACGTTGGTAACGAGAAATAACATCTCCAATAGTATAATTACGCACATGCCCCATATGAAGATATCCTGAAGGATAGGAAAACATTGAAAGGCAATAATATTTTTTTTTGCTACTATCTTCAGTTACTTTAAAAGTCTGTTGTTGTTGCCAATAATGTTGTACATATGATTCAATATCTTTTGGACAATACTGCTCTTGCATGATAGCAACTAATCCTATATTAAAAATAATTAGGTATTATAATTTCACATAGCATAACTGATAAATAGTAGAAACAGCAACAAAGAAATGATAACCATATTAATTTATAAATAATTTTAATGATTTTCTATCATATACTGTTATATAGTATTATATACTAATGTTAGATTTTTTATTATATACTAGGCCTAATTAAGTAACTTAATATCATTATATTTTATAATTTTATATTTATTATTATTTTATAATATTATGTTTAATTAATATAACTATTAATAATAGCTTAAGTTTTTTGATTTAATTTTTAATTTATGATCTAATTTAATTAAAATAATAAAATATCATGTATAGATTTTAGTTTAAATCAAGTAATGTTATTTAGGTTTATTTAGTAGTTAAAATATAATACGGTATAATATAGAATATTTATATTAATTATTATTTAATTAAAATATATTTACAGAAAACTAATTATAATTAGTTAACTAATTAACTATAATGAAGTACAAAATATTAATTAATTAATATTAAGATGGATAAATACAGGTTAATATATGATAAAAATAAATTTTAAAAATAAAAGACTTAGCTACTAAATTATACTTATAGTGCTAGTATTAATAACTATTTTATATGAGCAATTATTATTAATTATGCACTTCTAAACAATAGAGTAAATTCCTAAAGTTTAGGATTAATAATATATAGTTAACTTATATAAATATTAATGTAAAATATATATTGCTTAAGTTTAGGTAATTAAAATTTTATATATAGCTAGCTTACCCCGTATTGACTAGGGCAAAATATATGCATATACCTCGTATTTATCATCCCTTATTATTATCCCCTTATAGTAAGGTATTACTTAATAGTAATGCTGCCCGGCATGTTAGTCGTGTATTACGCATGTCTGTTGGACAAACTCTGCATTTATTTGATGGCAGTAATCAAGTTTTTACTGCTAATATTATCTATATAGATCAAAAAAATGTCTCTGTTCAGCTTGAAGCTGCTAAAGTAGAGGATCGTGAATCACCTTTAAAATTACACTTAGGACAGGTTATATCTCGTGGTGAAAAGATGGAATTTACTATTCAAAAATCTATTGAATTAGGTGTTAACATAATTACTCCATTATTTTCACAACGTTGTGGAGTCAAACTTAATAAAAAACGCTTAGAAAAAAAAAACAGCAGTGGCAAAATATTGCTATTACTACTTGCGAACAATGTGGTCGTAATACCATTACTGAAATTCGTGCTGCCATGTTACTTTCTGATTGGTGCCAACAAAAAAGTAACAGTACAAAGTTAAATCTAAATCCATACACTAATCAAAGCATTAATAGTCTAATGCCATCAATAAATAATATTCGCCTGTTAGTTGGCTCAGAAAGTGGTTTATCCGTTGATGAAATTGCTATGACTGTACGTAATGGATTTACTAATATTCTATTAGGACCACGCATTTTACGTACAGAAACTGCAGCGCTCGTTGCAATTACTGCATTACAATTACGTTTTGGTGATCTAAATTATAAGGAAAAAAATGATTAAGCTTGGTATTGTGATGGATCCTATATCATTAATCAACATAAAAAAAGATAGTAGCTTTGCGATGTTGCTTACAGCTGAAAAACGGGGCTGGCAATTATATTATATGGAAATTAATGATCTCTATTTACGTAACGATGAGGGGCGTGCTCATACTCGCATAATTAATGTTAAAGATGATTATAACAAATGGTATAGTTTTGGGGATGAGCAGGATCAATCACTACATAATTTTAATGTTATTCTAATGCGCAAAGATCCACCATTTAATAATGAATTTATGTATGCTACCTATATTTTACAGCGAGCAGAAATGAAAGGTACTTTAGTAGTTAATAAACCACAAAGTTTACGTGACTGTAATGAAAAGTTATTTACTACATGGTTTCCTGATTTAACACCAGATACTTTGGTAACTAGAAGCACAAAACAAATCCGTAAATTTCATGAGAAATATGGGGATATCATATTAAAACCATTAGAAGGTATGGGTGGGACCTCTATTTTTCGCGTGAAACTTAAAGATCCTAACTTATCAGTAATTATTGAAACCTTAACTAGACAGGGACACCGTTTCTGTATGGTACAAAATTTTCTACCAGCAATTGAAGAGGGCGATAAACGTGTACTAATCGTTGATGGTAAACCTGTGCCTTATTGCTTAGCGCGAATCCCTGCTCAAGGCGAAACGCGAGGTAATTTAGCAGTTGGTGGGCGTGGTGAAGTGCGCCCTCTTAGTGATAGTGATTGGAAAATTGCACATACTGTCGCACCGTTATTAAAAGAAAAAGGATTAATTTTTGTTGGTTTAGATATTATTGGTGATCGTCTTACTGAAATTAACGTTACTAGCCCTACTTGCATTAGAGAAATTGAAGCAAAATCTTTAATATCTATTACAGGTATGTTGATGGATGCTATAGAAAGATATATTGCAAGTAACTAGTAGGATAAAACTAATGGTTAATCGTACTATTATAGGTTTTGATTTTGGTACTAAAAATATTGGTGTTGCTATTGGTCAAGAAATTATTGGTACAGCGACAGGTTTAACTACATTTAAGGCACAAGAAGGTATTCCTAATTGGCAGCAAATTAAAAAATTATTACAAGAATGGCAACCGGATTTAGTAGTAGTAGGATTACCATTAAATATGGATGGAACAGAACAACCATTAACTAGAAAAGCACGCAGATTTACTAACTGTCTACATGAGAGATTTAGTATAAAAGTTATTTTACATGATGAAAGGTTAAGTACGATAGAAGCACGATCTTATTTATTTACAAATAATGGTTATCGTGCACTAAATAAAAAACGTATAAATGCTGTTTCGGCAGCTTGTATTTTAGAGAGTTGGTTTAAACAGCAAATATCGTAACACTTAATCCTAATATTCTTGTGGTTAAGAATATTAATATAATAAAAATTATAATGATAACTATATCTTATTTTTGATACTATATTTTTATTCTTAATTATAAATATAATAAGAAATTTATTTATTTCCATACTAATGTTTAAAATAATTAGATCTTTAATTTATGTAATAAAAAACTTTTAATTTTTGGCAAAATATCTTATTTGTTATTGTATTAAAATTATTTTTTTAATTATTAAAATAGTTTCTATTGTTTACTTTTTAATAATTATTAGAATAAATAAAATAATTTAGATTAAAATTTAATATAATTATGTTAATTTATAGTATAGAAATTAGATAGATAGTTGCTTTTAATGTAGTCTTATAAAAATAAAATATATAACTGATATTAGTATCAGTGATTATCTAGGAATAATTAGTAATTATTTTACTTATACCTAATACGTTTTATATTCATTAGAGAAAAAATATTAGTATATCAGCGCATTTTATGGAGATGATCTTATAATCATATACTAATATGATATTTTTAGACTAAATAAAGGAATATTTAAGATTTTAATAAAAAAATTATATAGGTTTAACATGTAACCTAAGTATAACATAAAAAATTAAAGTAAAATATTTTGTAACTATTTATATTATAAGAGCTTAAAACTAAACTATTACTAGTAAACTAATTTAATTATTAGATGATAATATATCACAAGTTCTATCCTTTAAATAAAAATATTAAATATATTATATTATACTAAGTTATATGTAAAATAAATAGGACTTTAATAATATACATTTTAATTACATTAAAACTTTATTACTCGTTATGCACGATCAATAAATTAGATGGATTATTTAGACTTAAGCTTACAAAAATATCTTTTATTATATTTAATAAATTTCATAATATGTTTCTAGCAACTAATTAATTTATTTAAGTACTACTAATATTATAGTTTATGTTAAATAAAAAAAATTTTACTTAATAAACTTTCTATAGTTATAATTTAATAGAATCATGCTAACTATTTAAAATTATAATAGATGCATGATATAAACAAAACAGATGTCAGGATAAACCCTAGTAATATTACCATGATCTATCCAATAAAAAATAATACAATTGCTATTTTTTATGACTAAAATATCATAATGTTTATTAAATAAGTTATAATAATTGCTTTATATATCTAAGTACCTATATCTAATATATATACTTATAAATACTACTTAAATTAGATGCTATAATATCTAGAAATCTATATAAGAACTTATACCTTTAAAATATTTTTAATTAAAGAATTAATAACTGTACGATTAATGCCAGATTAGTTTACTTCTAAAACTCTTATCTTAATGATATTGATATCAGTAGCAGTACAACTAAAGTAATTATTATTTTATTTAATAATGTAATTTATTTTTCTTTAGTACGTATTAATGGTAATCGTTTTAATAAAGTTATTATTAATTATGCACGTAGTAATTATAGTTTCTTGATTAATAAAGAAAAAATCAAATGTATTAAGTATGATATGAATTTATATTACTCTAATTAATAAGCGTTAAAAATTAAAGTAAATGGTCATAATTTTACCTAAAGGGATACTTAGTATTTTTACTTTAAATTCCAATAAAATTCTTAAAAATTTACAGGAAATATTAATTAATATTAAAAATTTAATACTAATTAAGATAAATATTATTTTATTATAATTAGTATGAAGTTTTTAAGCATAATATGAGTATTTACCAGTAATAATATCTATTATATATTTATATTTTTTATTTAAAAAAGAACCAAGGATTACTGTTATAAGTTGCTATAGATCTAATAACTTCTGTTACTTATAATGGTAATAAGATACTAGAAATGATAGATATCTATGGTAGCAATTTTTTTATTAATAAATAATAGATATTATCATAAGAAGTAAATATAAAATATTATTAGACGCGAACTTATATAGCACCTTAACTAAAACCCTTTCTATTTTTTACCAATAAATTACATCTATATTAGATAACCTTTTTAAAATAACAATAATAAAATAGTAAATCAAACCTAAAATAGTATATTAAGTTAAGATTTATTGCTTAATAATATTGACTTATAACCACTAAAATAATTTAAATATAATAATACTTACTTGCATGAATCACTGACTTATATTCTACATTAGAATGAATATAAAATAGTAGCATAAATAATATATAATAGTACTAATTTCTATAGTAATCAAATTATTATTAATATAAGTAGAATAATAGTACTTATATTATTTAACTCGTTATTAGCAATTAAGAAATATTAGTCAGATAATAATAATTATTAGTAAATTAATAATTTACATAATATTTTTTTAAAAACTACTTACTCATTATTAATTCAAGTCTTATGTAATAATATTATAGTGATCACCATAGAAAAATAGTTATAATTATAATTTAGTATCGTAGTATGTATTAAGTAATACTAATATCTATATTAATAATATAAAAAAATTATTATAGTAATATATCATTGGTGCTAGATATTATCTAGCAGATAGTAAATTACTTTTAAATAGCTAATAAAAAAATGAAATTAAAGCATTTATAGCTAGAAAAAATATAATATTTCATAATTACAAACAAAATATTGTAAAATAATTATTTTAATAATAAATATACTATTAATTTAAAATAATATAATGCCATGAATTCCTTGCAATAAATATGGTTTTAAATATTTAATCATATTTATTATTAGCAATAATCTTATAGATTTATGCTTAGCTTAAACAATATATATGTTTTACTTTCTTAGTTAGCTCTAGCATTGATTTATTTAGTAATAATATTATTATATCAGATTTATAAGAAAATTATATAACTACTAAATTATTAATTAATATTACTGTATATGAAACATAAGTAGCTTATATCAATAATGGTATTATATAAGAAATTTATATTAAGCATAGGGTTAAAAGTATAGTAGATAACATTTATAAAGATTTTGTTAGTTGAGTATTATCAGAAATATAGTTAGTTTTTAATAATATTAATTTAGAGAAAATAGCACAGTAAATCTAATGCATTTTTTCAAAAATTATTACTTAAATAACGTATTCTATGCGATTTTGTTACTATGAAAATTAATCGTATTTAAGTTAATTTTAAATTAATATACAATCTTTTAATAAAATTTACTACTAAATATATTATTATGATATGATTAAAATTAGAGTATTATACAGCAATTAACTTATTTTGCTTATCATAATATTAAAAATGAAACTAAATATTCATTAATATAACTACTATTAATATAATAGCAGTATCTTTATGTGGCAACGTAATCTTAATAAAACTATTTTTAGTACTAATATTGATTTTATCAATATGAAAAGCCAAAATAATTGCCAAGATATTATAAGTTTTAAAATAATTTTAAGTAAATATTATACAAAAACTATCTTTAATAGTATTTCACAGCTAAGACTAGTACAATTATTTATAAACATATACATGAAAGTATTGAATATGTTTTATATTACTATTATCTAAACTATTATGGTTGCGGCAGAATTAAATTTCTAGAAATAGTATCTTATAAAATTTTATATGAAATTACATGTTTCTATTATAATTATCCTGCAAATGATCTTCTAGTTTATACCTCTATACTATAAGTGATATATTAAAAAACAGATAGTTTAATATACCACTAATAATAGAAACTATAACTAATAAATTAATAAATACAGGATAAAATTGCTTTATTATCAAGAGTAATTTATTTATATATAAATGATAAATGTTCTATTTTAATTTAGTACTATATTAGAAAAGTCCTAATATTTAATAGCATACTTAATAGTTATTAATCTAACATAACTTTTGTATAACCTGTTGAATTCTATGTTACTTAATATTCATGGTTCTCATATATTTATATATATATTTATCATGTATCATATTAGTATAATTTTACAAAAATACAATTAAGAGTAATTAAAATATGAGCCTCACTTTTGTTAGTGAGCAGCTGCTTGCTGCTCATAAATTAAATCATCAAGATTTATTTTTAGTACTTGAACAATTAAATCAACGAAATATTAACTATGCTGATCTTTATTTTCAATCGTGCTATTACGAGGCTTGGGTAATTGAAGATAATATTATTAAAGATAGTTCTTATCATATTAACCAAGGTATTGGAGTGCGAGCAATTAGTGGTGAAAAAACTGGATTTGCCTATACAGATCAAATAACCCTTAATGCATTGAAGCAAAGCGCACAAGCAGCACGTAGTATTGTTAGTGATAATAGTAATAGTAAAGTTCATCAGTTAAAAGAAATTATTTATTGTCAGCGTTACCCATTATTAAATCCACTAGAAAGCTTATCACCTAAAGATAAAATTGCTTTGCTACACCATGTGGATAAAATTGCTCGCAAGGAAGATCATCGAGTGCAGGAAGTTAGTGCTAGTCTAGTTGGAGTTTATGAATTAATTTTAGTTGCTGCTACTGATGGCACACTGGCTGCAGATGTACGACCATTAGTACGTTTATCAGTAAGTGTATTGATTGAAGAAAATGGTAAACGAGAACGTGGTACTAGTGGTGGTGGTGGTCGTTGTAGTTATGATTATTTTTTTGAATCAATTGATGGCGAAATACGTGCTGATTTTTTTGCTAAAGAGGCTGTTAGGATAGCTCTAGTTAATCTTTCGGCTATTGCAGCTCCAGCAGGAACAATGCCAGTAATCTTAGGTTCAAGTTGGCCAGGTATACTATTACATGAAGCAGTAGGACATGGTTTAGAAGGTGACTTTAATCGTCGTGGTAATTCAGTATTTAGTGGCCAAATAGGAAAACTTGTTGCCTCTCCTTGTTGTACAATAGTTGATGATGGCACCTTAACAAATCGTCGTGGCTCACTATCTATAGATGATGAAGGTGTTCCTGGTCAATATAATATTCTTATTGAAAATGGTATTTTAAAGGGTTATATGCAGGATAAGCTGAATGCACGTTTAATGGGTGTAGCACCAACAGGTAATGGTCGTCGTGAATCCTATGCTCACTTACCAATGCCACGAATGACAAATACTTATATGTTAGCTGGTAAATCAACACCAGAAGAAATTATTACCAGCGTAAATTATGGTTTGTATGCACCAAATTTCAGTGGTGGTCAGGTAGATATTACTTCGGGAAAATTTGTATTTTCAACCTCAGAAGCGTATCTAATTAAGGATGGGCGTATTACTGATGCCGTAAAAGGTGCAACTTTGATTGGTTCTGGCATTGAGGTAATGAAACAGATTTCAATGGTTGGTAATGATCTAGCTTTAGATAAAGGCGTTGGTATCTGTGGTAAAGAAGGGCAAAGTGTGCCAGTAAGTGTTGGGCAACCTACATTAAAATTAGATAATTTAACAGTCGGAGGTACAGTCTAAATTAATTAATTAGTCAATAATAAAGTATTTATACGAAGAGATCGAATAAAAATATAGATATAAATAATTTAATAGGTAACATGTATTTATTAAATATTATACTTATAGACTAGGATAACTTATTTAAAATAATTTTAATTTTTTAAGATAATTTAATCATAAGTTATTCCTATCGTCAGATAAGAATAGCTAATTAAAAATTTGGTGGGTCGTGCAGGATTTGAACCTGCGACCAATTGATTAAAAGTCAACTGCTCTACCAACTGAGCTAACGACCCAAAAAGATATTTTGGTGGGCGATACCAGATTTGAACTGATGACCCTCTCCTTGTAAGGGAGATGCTCTACCAACTGAGCTAATCGCCCTATTATACTGTCAGGATTATATTATAAGGATAGTTATAAGTGAGTCAACATTTTTAAAACAAAAACTATTCTTAATAACAAATTAGTTATCATATTGCAACGTTATTATTAATTAGTATCTACAAATATGTGACAAATAATAGTAATATTAAGTAATTAAAATAAAATAGTAGAATATTAACTAATTCTATTTAAGATAAGTCAGTATGCACTGATAGAACGTAGCGTAATAAGGCATCTAAATGAAAATTAAAACTCGTTTTGCTCCTAGTCCTACTGGCTACTTACATGTAGGTAGTGTCCGCACAGCACTATATTCTTGGTTATTATCTCGTCATTTAGATGGTAAATTTGTATTAAGGATTGAGGATACTGATAAAAAACGCTCAACTCAAGAAGCTATTGATATAATTACTGATAGCATGAATTGGTTGGGTTTAGATTGGAATGAAGGCCCATATTTGCAAACTAAACGCTTTGATCGTTATAATAGCATGATTAATCAGATGTTAGAAAACGGTAAAGCCTATCGGTGCTATTGCTCTAAGAAGCGCCTTGAAGCATTACGTATAGCGCAAATAGCTAAAGGAGAAAAACCACGTTACGATAACTATTGTCGTAATAATCAGCATAATTTAGAACAATGTTCAGTAGTACGTTTCCGTAACCCACAAGAAGGATCTGTTATTTTTAAAGATGAAATTCGCGGATTAATTAAAGTTAGTAATTCGGAATTAGATGATTTAATTATTCGTCGTAGTGACGGCTCTCCTACTTATAACTTTTGTGTCGTTATTGATGACTTAGATATGGAAATTACCCACGTAGTTCGTGGCGAAGATCATATTAACAATACTCCACGTCAAATTAATATTCTAAACGCTTTAAAGGCTCCAATACCTAAATACGCTCATTTATCAATGATTCTAGGAAGTGATGGTAAAAAATTATCAAAACGTCACGGTGCTATTAGCGTTATGCAATACCGTGATGATGGATATTTACCAGAAGCTTTACTAAACTACTTAGTACGTTTAGGATGGTCTCATAATGACCAAGAAATTTTTTCTCTAGAACAAATGAAAACATTATTTACATTTAATGCTATTAGTAAATCTGCAAGCGCATTTAATAATGAAAAATTACTATGGTTAAATCATTATTATATTAATCATCTTCCACCAGAAAATATCGCAACTTATCTCTCTTGGCATATAAAAAAACAAGGTATTAACACTAGTAATGGACCATCATTAGTTGAAATTATTAAGTTGCTTGGTAAACGCTGTAAAACATTGAAAGAAATGGCTAGCTTTTGCCGCTATTTTTATGAAGAATTTAAGGAATTTGATGCAGATATGGCAAAAAAATATTTACGTCCATTAGATCGCAAACCATTAGAAATACTACGTACTAAATTATCTTTAATTTCTGAATGGAATGTAGAAAATATTCACCAGGTACTAAAAAATATTACAATAACATCTGGTATTGGTATGAGACAAATTATGATGCCACTGCGTGTGGCAGTTACAGGAGGTGGTCAGTCTCCTTCAATAGACATAACTGTTTATACTATTGGTCAGCAACGGACACTTACTCGTATAGATAGAGCCCTAAAATTTATTACTACACATAATATTTAATGATTAATACTTGTATATTATAACACCTATTATAATTAATAAGCTTTTTAAGATACTTTATAAAAATAGATAAAATACTTATTATTATTTTATACATAATAAATACTATATAAATTTATTATAAAAATGAATAATAACTATTAATACTACCTAATAGTTATCACTTAAAATAATTATATTAAACGATACCTGTTATGATTAAAAGTCTATTACATATTAAATATAATTTAATTTATTTTAACTATCATATAAATAGTATTTTTATGTTAAAAAACATTAGTATTTATAATACTAAAGTTTATTTTTATATCTACACATGCTTATAAAATACTAATAAATAAGTAATTTTAATATTGTGCAAGATTAAAATTACTTTAATATTATATTTTAAATTATAAAATTTCTAATATGCAGTTATAGTACTTTCTATGATTTTTTTCTAGCTATTTATAATGGTTTTAAATAGGTTTTAGATTCATTCAGAAATTTTTTAAATAATATAAATCTAATTTCTTTTTGATACTCAAGATTAAAAGTTAATCTAACTATTGATACTATCTTAGTATTATTATATATTATGAGTGGTTTAAAATATTTAATATATTTATATTTGTGGGGCTATAGCTCAGCAGGAAGAGCACTTGCATGGCATGTAAGAGGTCGACGGTTCAACCCCGTCTAGCTCCACCAAAAGCTTTAATAACCTAAAATAAATAAAGTCCATATAAAATTACAGATTAATAAAGAAATTAATTAAAATTTACTAATATTTAGTTAAATATTACATTAAAAATATGATATTATATCATTTTTAGTAGTAATTGCTACACTAATTAATATACTCGTATTTATTATAAGTTTTTAAATTATACTTCAAATAAAAATTTTTCTTATTTTACTTATTTAACTAGATGGATCCACAATTATGTAATTTTAATAGTACTCATGTTAATAGTTTATATTCTATACTGCTTTAATTTTCTTTATAATTTAATTAATTTACTCTAAAGTAATTAAAAATAAATTAGTACTATTATTTATTTAATAGATAAATGCTATGTAATATCTTAATTCTATTCTATAAATTATAAATTATAAATTATTATCATAATTAAGTAAGGCTATATAGCATTAATTATTATTAAACAATACTAACATAAGAATATTAGATAATATAAATTCTATAAACTTGTAATTATATTTACTTTAATAAATAGATAAATATTTTTAATTAAGTGTTTTATATAATTTTATATTTATATAATTAATAGAAGCTTGTATATTTCTAATTTTCTAACTAAGATACATATAATTATATTATTAACTTAAAATTTATATTATACATAAACTACATCAAAATACTAAAAAGTATCTATCGTAGCTTATATATTAATAAGTTATAATAGAAACTTTGTAACCTAATTTACATGAAATTATAAAAAAATAAAAAATTAACATTACATTATTATAAAATTATTTATATTTAATATAGAAGGTACTATACGAAAAACATCTATGATTAAATGTTCAATTATATAGTAGCTTATTAAATAGTAATGTACTAATAGCATTTTATGCTAAGTATATTATTAATAATAATAAAATATTAAATACTGTATGACTAATATTTTATTATTTAAATATTTGTACTAAGAATAAAATAATAAGATAGGTTCTCTTAGAATAGTATTTCTATATTTTAAATATAGAGGCATCAAAAACAATATTCTTACCTAAGATATACAAGAGTACTAAGTATATGTTTTTGACAATAGTAATAGTAATAGATAATTACATTATCTCTACTAAACATAAAATAGTATAATACTTAATTAAATTAATTTAATTGCTATTTTATAAAATAAGCATTTTATTACAATTTAAATTTAGATTTAAATTACAATAAAGAGTAATATATACTGATTAAGTGCATAATCACGTTAGTATTTATTTATTAAAGATAAAAATTAAATTAATATTTTTGCATATTCCTTTTATTTTGTATATTTAATAATAAATTAATTAAAACTTTTTATTTTTATAGTAAATCTATACCTAATAATACTAAAAACTAAAATAATTTAACTATAAATTATAATTTAATTTAATTTAACTTAAAAATAATTTTATATTAATAGTAGAATTTCGTTTTTTACTATTTTTAATATGTCTTATTGCTTTCTTTTAAGGAATATAGAATAGTAAGTATTGCTAATAAAGATTTATAATAAGTCTAATAAATACTGTAGATAATATTTTGCTAGTGTATACTGTATTAATATGTATTTATTATAATAAATTAAAAAATTATCATGCTTCAAGGTATATTATATATTATTTCTGCTCCTAGTGGTACGGGTAAGTCAAGCCTACTTCAAACTTTATTAAAAACAGTACCATCTCAAGATAATAATGACAATAACCCTATTAAGGTGCCTAGTTTACAGTTATCTGTTTCATATACCACAAGAACCAAGCGTCCTGCAGAAAAAGATGGTGAAGATTACTTTTTTATATCTAAAAAAGAATTTTATAAAATGATTAATGAAGGTGAATTTCTTGAATGGGCTAATGTTTTTGGTTATTATTACGGTACTTCACGCAAAATTGTTGAAAATAAGTTGTCGTTAGGAATTGATGTTTTTTTAGATATTGATTGGCAGGGCGGAAAAAAAGTTCGCTCTAATAAACCAGCAACTCGTAGTATTTTTATACTACCACCTTCAAAAAAAGCATTAAATTGCCGGTTACAAAATCGCGCTCAGGATAGTGAAGAAGTTATTAAAAAACGTATGGCGCAAGCTATTACTGAGATGAGCCACTTTGTGGAATATGATTATTTAATTATTAATGATCAATTTGAGCAAGCATTATTAGATCTTAAAATGATTATTTACGCTGAAAGATTATGTTTAGGTCGTCAAAAACAACAATATAATGACTTAATTAATCAATTACTAGAAAATTAATCACTATTTTAGTGAATTACTTATAAAATCATAATTTGTTATATGAAGTTAAGAAGACTGTAATACAGACTATTTAGTCTGTATATAAATATACGAAGATTATTAATATTATGCAATATTAAATTTATATCATGCAGTAGGTTATATGAAAAGTTTTGTTAGACTAGAATAGAACTCTATTGTCAACGTAATAAATTTTAAACTAACTCTAGTTAATTTATGTTAGAATTTTTTTATTTTTTTAATATTACACTTTTGGTTTATAGACTAAAATTATAGCACACGTGATTATTTAAGATACTATAGAAAAAATTAGAAACCGTTTTAATTTAGTATTAGTTATTACTTAGAGTATATTAATTACAAACTAGTAATAAAAAGAATAAGTTATTAAGGAAAATAATGAAATTATAATGATTTCACTACGTAAAATCAAAGCAAAAGTTAGGATACGATCCTATTTTATATCTATTTAAAAGCCTAAATTTATTAATTTAGCATTATTTATTAGAAAAATAAAACTAATATCTTAAGCAAATATATTTGTTACATATGACATTTATAAAGATAAATACATTCTAATAGTAAACCTTATATTATCACTTTATTATGATAGTCTATATTATAGTGAAATATATCTTAATTATACATCCTTAAAATAATTATAGTAATAATATAATATCCGTATTAATTTAATTAAATTAGCCGATTGTATATATAATATGTAGTCTTTAGTTTTATTAAACTCTAATAATAGCTAGTATATTAGCTATAAATTCTTAAAGTTTATAACTTACTCTTATATAGACTAAGAATTAATTAGTTAAAAACTAAGCCATAATAATTAAGTTTTGAGATATTATGTTTTAACTGTATTAAATTATAAATAAGTTGTTAAAACTATTCATGGTAATCCTAAGGTATAATCAAAAAAATCTTATAAAAATAAAAGGTATTTAGCTAAGGATAGTATCATTTATCGAACCTATAGAAATAAAAATACCTTTATCCTATTTACTATAAGATAAATTTAAAAAGTAATGCTTTCATTTTATTATGGATACTTATAATTTTTATATTATAATAAAAGAATTAATATTATTACCATAGATAAGGCTAGATTAATAATCTATATAAATTAGAACTTGGAAAAATATTATATTCTCTTTAATTAACTTTCATATTTACCTGTTAAAGTGTAAATTTGTATAGAAAATATAAATCAGATAGCTAAGATAGGATCTATGCATTATAGATATATAAAATCCTATTGCCACATCAAAGATTAAGAGCTATGAAGTAAAAAATAGATTTAGTAGTATTATCTAAATCTACACTCAAAGTTAAGTATAAAGTTTCTTATAGTTAATAAAATATCAGTAATTCATTAAAATTTATTAAAAATGTTAAATATAATCTGATTCCTAATAAAATTTATATTTTTATATCTAAAAGACAGATTTAAAAATAGCAATTATTAAAAATATAAAGGATAGTCTTATCAATATTAGTGTACTAGGCAATTAAAAAATCACTAATTAAAAACGTAAATAATATATTCATTAATTTCATAAAATATTATTAAATTATTCTAGGTAATTATATTATAAGCTATATTAGCCAGATAAAAGTTTTAGTTATTTATCGTAAATCTTATTATAATATTTATAATTATTAAAATAAATTTAAAAATTTATAGGAATTAAGTAACATAAAGATAGCAAATAATAATTTATTATTAAAATTAAAGTTAAAATATTTAATTAATACAGTATGTGAATTAATTTAATAGCATTATTAATGCTACTTAATCTAATATTTAAAGGATAAATATTAAAAAATGTAATTTTATTTATATTTTATTTATTTTAAGATCTATAACTATGTTTATTTAATAATATCATGCATAAAATTTGCATTATCCCTAACGTAATTAAAGTTAGTGGTAATCATAATAAACCTGGCAAACTATGGAGTTTTTAAATGAAAGGCCATTTGCTAGATACTACACCACTTCATTTACTTTCTAGAGTTAGCGTAAATCAACTGGCCAAATTAGCTAGAATGGGTTTAAAAACTATTCAGGATCTATTATTACATTTACCGATTCGCTATGAAGATCGTAGCCATCTTTATCAAATTTCTGATCTCCTTCCAGGTATGTTTGTAACTATTACTGGCAAAATAATAGGTTCTAAAATCAGTTATGGTCGCCGTTCTATATTAACAATTCAGCTTAGTGATAATAGCGGCATCATTACTCTGCGCTTTTTTAACTTTAATACTTCAATGAAAATTAGTCTATCAGATGGTAAGCAAATTATTGTTTATGGTGAAGTTAAACAGGGAAAGTATGGAATAGAAATTATTCACCCAGAGTACCGTGCTTATAATAAAAATATAGGTATCATATTAAATAATAGATTAATACCTATTTATTCTAGTATTGAGGGAATGCATCAGGCTACCTTACGTAAGATTATTAATCAGGCACTTAATTTATTAATTAATGCTAATATCCCTGAATTATTACCGGATGAATATAACAATACAGATTTTAGTTTGCCAGAAGCTATATATATACTGCATAATCCTCCTGCTAATATTGAGCAAACTACTTTAGATAAATGGCAACATCCAGCACAGTATCGTCTAATTTTAGAAGAACTTTTAGCGTATAATCTTAACATGTTAGCTATAAGATCAATAACTAGGAATTATCGGGCTCACTCCTTACTTTTATCTCGGCAATCTAATTACACCTTAAAAAAACGTTTTCTAACAGCTCTACCATTTAAACTTACTTGTGCACAACAACGTGTCGTTGTTGAAATTGAGCAAGATTTAGCACAAGATTTTCCGATGATGAGACTAATACAAGGTGATGTAGGATCCGGCAAAACATTAGTAGCTGCGTTAGCAGCATTATATGCTATTACTTATGGTAAACAAGTTGCTCTAATGGCTCCTACTGAATTGTTAGCAGAGCAACATACAGAAACTTTCCGGCAATGGTTTGAGCCACTTGGGTTATCTATTAGTTGTTTAACGGGAAAGAAAAAAGATAAAGCACGTTTAACTCAGCAGGAAGCAATAGCAAAAGGACAAATCTCTATGGTGATTGGTACTCATGCTATTTTTCAAGAACAAATACATTTTTTTGGATTAGCATTAGTTATTATTGATGAACAACATAGGTTTGGGGTTCATCAGCGTTTAGCATTATGGAAAAAAGGAAAAACACAAAGTTTTTATCCTCATCAATTAATTATGACAGCAACACCTATTCCACGTACACTCGCGATGACCGCCTATGCTAATTTAGATGCATCAATAATTGATGAATTGCCACCAGGTAGAAGTCCCGTTACTACTGTTGTAATTCCTAATACTCGTCGTGGTGATATTATTCAACGAATTAAATATATGTGTTTAAAAGAAGGACGACAAGCATACTGGATCTGTACTTTAATTGAAAAATCAGAGGCATTAGGGGCACAGGCCGCACAAGAGACTTATATAGAGCTACAAGCTACACTTGTAGATGTCAGTATTGGTTTAATACATGGTCGCATGAAAGCACAGAAAAAACAGGTTATTATGAAAGCTTTTAAACAAGGGTTTTTACAATTATTAGTTGCAACAACAGTAATTGAAGTAGGTGTTGATGTACCTAATGCTAGTCTAATAATAATTGATAATTCAGAACGTCTTGGTTTAGCACAATTACATCAATTACGTGGAAGAGTAGGACGTGGAAACATCGCATCACATTGTGTATTGTTATATAAAATACCACTTAATAAAATAGCACAAAAACGCTTGCAAGTATTACGTAACAGTAATAATGGTTTTGTTGTTGCTCAAAAAGATTTAGAAATACGCGGTCCTGGTGAGTTATTTGGTACCCGGCAAACTGGTAGTACAAAATTTAAAGTTGCTGATTTACTAAGAGATCAAGCATTATTGCCAATTGTACAAAATCTTGCCTCTAACATGCACCTACGATATCCTAAGCAATCAAAAGCATTAATTCAGAGATGGTTACCTGAGCGTGAATGCTATACTAATGTTTAAATAATCCTATTTTAAAAATATAAATATGAACAGTAATAAATAAATTTTAATAACTAATCTATAGTAATACAAACAAAAAAATACCGACTATAGAAATAAGAAGAATAATCTATAGAAATAACTAGAAAAATAAAATGATGGATGGACCAAATAATTAGTAATAACTTATATATTAATAATAACTTTTAGCATTATTCCTATATTAGATTATAGTATCTTGCTACTAAATTTATAATATTTTATTTTTTATTTATCGCATGATGAACAATAAATAAAAAATAAAATATTATCACTAAGATTAATATTAAAATAATAATCAACATGGACATAATAAATAATACTAGTCCCTGCTAGACTAACACATCGCAATTAAATACCTAGTAAAAAAACTAATAGTTAATAGTTTATTACTTAAAGTAATATAAGGTAACATTAATAAATTATTTATAAATAAAAGTAAGCAATTTAAACACTAAATTTTATAACTTAATAGTAATAAAATTATTTAAAAATAAATAATTTATAATAATCGTAATATCTATAGCATTTAGTTAATAGTTTACTCTAAATAATCATTAGTGTTATATATCTACTAAATAGTATAATTAATTTTACTAGTAAGAACATTAGTAAATCGAACTCTATTATTTTGCTAACACACTTAATAAAGCTTTACATAAATAATAGCTTGCAATAATAAAAATAAAATTATTAGTAATCTATTATCATAGTATAAACTGATAAAATTAGCATCTAAATCGATAGTAATAAAAAATATTAACATGAAAGAATTTATTAATTTAAAAAATTATCTAACTATCAATTAATTATACAGTAATAGTAATACTGCTATAAATAATTATCTATTATAGACAAGAATAGTATCTTTTTAGAAAAAACAGATTTTTATTAGTGTTTGGTTAAGTAATAAAACTATTGTAGTTATAGCTAATGTATTATAGATATCAGGATAAAATTTTTTAATACTTTATAATACTCTATCAATTAATATTATATAAAAATTTATGTCATACTCAGGAAACAAACAAACTTAATTACCTATTTCTTAATTATAATTTTATAAACATTAAGATTATTTAATCATATTAGGTTTAAAAATATCTACTCTTAATGTAAGAACATATCACATTATAGTTTTGCTCTAGCTAAACGGATGCTCACAATAAACTTCTAATTTTTGGTATTTTATATGGTTGATCCACATTTTATTCATTTGCATGTGCATAGTGATTATTCTATGATTGATGGATTATCTAAAGTTAGTTTACTAGTAAAACAAGCAGCAATTTTAGAAATGCCAGCTTTAGCTATTACTGACTTTACTAACTTATGCGGTTTAGTAAAGTTTTATAGGAATGCTCATGCTGCTGGTATAAAACCTATTATTGGTGCTGATTTTTACCTACGAAACAAACTCTTAGGTAATGAACTTGCTCAATTAACTTTACTAGCGCGTAATAATCAAGGGTATAAAAATCTAACCTTACTAATCTCTAATGCTTATCAACGTGGTTATGGCATAAATGGTCCTATCATTGATCGTGAGTGGTTAATTACACATCATAAAGGACTAATCCTACTATCAGGTGGTCGTAGTGGCGATGTTGGTAAATTTATGCTACGCGATAATCACGTACAGATGCAGCAATGTATTGAATTTTACAAAAAGTATTTTGATAATAATTATTATCTAGAGCTAGTTCGTACTGGTCGAGCCGATGAAGAGCAGTATCTGTCTGGTGCATTAATATTATCTAATAAATATGGATTACCGGTAGTAGCAACGAATGATGTCCGTTTTATTAATCAGGCTGATTTTGATACACATGAAATCCGCGTAGCAATCCATAATGGTTTTGTATTAGGGGATACTAAACGACCACAAAATTATAGTAAGCAACAGTTTATGCGCGACGAAGCGCAAATGTGTCAATTATTTGCTGATATCCCTGAAGCACTCACCAATACTGTTGAAATTGCTAAACGCTGTAATGTAACCTTACGTCTTGGGGAATATTTTTTGCCTCAGTTTCCAACTGGTGCAATGAATACTGAAGATTTTTTAATAAAAAATTCTAAGCAAGGATTAGAAGAGCGTTTAATCTTTCTTTTTCCAAATTCTAGTGTTCGATTACAACAACGACCAAAATATGATGAGCGTCTTGATACAGAACTTAAAGTAATTAACCAAATGGGTTTTCCTGGTTATTTTTTGATTGTTATGGAATTTATAAAATGGTCAAAAGATAACCATATCCCTGTAGGACCAGGACGAGGTTCTGGTGCAGGTTCTTTAGTTGCTTATGCGCTTAATATAACTGACATCAATCCATTAGCTTTTGATTTATTATTTGAACGTTTTTTAAATCCTGAACGTATTTCAATGCCTGATTTTGATATTGATTTCTGTATGGAAAAACGTGATCTAGTTATTGACCACGTAACAGAGATGTATGGTCGTGATGCAGTTTCGCAGGTTATTACTTTTGGCACTATGACTGCCAAAGCAGTTATCCGTGATGTTGGTCGGGTGCTTGGGCATCCTTATAGTTTTATTGATCGTATTGCAAAATTAATCCCACTTGATCCTAATATGACATTAGAAAAAGCCTTTAAAACAGAACCACAGTTAATAGAAACATATCAGGCAGATGAAGAAGTAAAAACATTAATTGATATGGCACGAAAGTTAGAAGGTGTAATCCGTAATGTAGGCAAGCATGCAGGTGGTGTCGTAATAGCACCTACTAAAATTACTGATTTTGCGCCGATTTATTGTGATACAGAAGGTAAAAATCCTGTTACTCAGTTTGATAAAAATGATGTTGAATATGCTGGATTAGTAAAGTTTGACTTCCTAGGTTTACGCACTCTAACAGTTATTAACTTTGCATTAGAAATGATTAATGCACAACGTAATAGTACAGGATTAGATCCTATTGATATTGCTGCTATTCCACTTAATGATAAAAAAAGTTTTACTCTATTGCAACGCGCGGAAACTACAGCAGTATTTCAGCTTGAATCCAAAGGAATGAAAGATTTAATCAAACGTTTAAAGCCTGACTGTTTTGAAGATATTATTGCTTTAGTAGCGCTATTCCGTCCTGGTCCGTTACAATCTGGCATGGTAGATAACTTTATTAATCGTAAACATGGACGTGAAGCATTATCTTATCCTGATATTCAATGGCAACATAAATTACTCAAGCCAGTGTTAAAATCAACCTATGGCATTATTCTTTATCAGGAACAAGTAATGAAGATTGCTCAAGTTTTATCTGGTTACTCACTTGGCGGTGCAGATGTATTACGACGCGCTATGGGTAAGAAAGATCTATTTGATATGGCTAAGCAGCGTTCTACTTTTGTAGATGGTGCAAAAAACAATGGAATTAATAGTAAATTAGCAATTAAGATTTTTGATTTAGTAGAGAAATTTTCTGGTTATGGTTTTAATAAATCGCATTCAGCAGCTTATGCATTAGTTTCTTATCAAACTTTATGGTTAAAAACACATTATCCTGCTGAATTTATGGCTGCAGCAATGACTGCTGACATGGATAATACAGATAAATTAGTTGGATTAGTTGATGAATGCCAGCGTATAGGACTTAAGATTTTACCTCCAAATATCAATAATGGATTTTATCATTTTCATGTTAATAATAAAGCTGAAATTCTTTATGGTCTTGGTGCGATTAAAGGTGTAGGTGCAGTGCCGATTACTATGATCCTTAAAGCCCGTAAGTTACAAGGTCATTTTGCAGATCTCTTTGATTTTTGTGTACATATAGATACTAAAAAATTAAATCGACGAATTTTAGAAAAGTTAATCATTTCTGGTGCTTTTGATCCTTTAGGGCCACATCGTGCAGCATTAATGCATTACTTAGATACCGCACTTAAAACAGCTAATCAACATGTTAAAGCAGAAGAAACTAGACAGGTAGATATGTTTGGTGTTTTAACTGAGATATCACAAAAAGCTAAAGAATCTTATGCCAAAATAACACCTTGGTCAGAACAAGAAATTCTAAATGGTGAGCAAGAAACATTAGGGTTATATTTAACCGGGCATCCCATTACGCAATATTTAGTGGAGTTAAAACATTATGTAAATTCATGTTTGAAAGATGTGCAAGCAATGGATTCTGGAAAAATAACTACAGTAGCAGGTTTAGTGATTACAACACGTATTATAACTACTAAACGCGGCAACCGTATTGGTTCTTTTACACTTGATGATCGCTCAGGACGTTTAGAAGTAATGCTCTTTACTAATGTTTTAGAAAAATATCAACATTTATTAGAAAAAAACCATATTCTTATTGTTACTGGACAAGTCAGTTTTGATGATTTTAATGGCGGCCTTAAAATAATTGCACGCAAATTAATGAATATAAATGATGCACGTAAAAAATATGTTAGTAGTCTTGCTATAGCATTAACTTCTCAACAAATTAATGATCAACTCTTAAACCAGCTTCGAGAGATTCTTGAGTCATATCGATCAGGAATAATTCCAGTATATCTCTATTACCAACAAGTTAATGCATGCGCTAGGCTCCGCTTTGGAGAAATGTGGCGGATAACACCAACAGAAAGTTTATTAATTAAACTACGTAATTTATTAGGTAACGCACAGGTAGAATTAGAATTTGACTAAATAGGAATATTATAAATATGTATTTTCTTGATTTTGAACAGCAAATTGCTGAATTAGAAGCAAAAATTGATGCTTTAACAACATTTAACCACCAAGATAAAAAATTACAAATTAATCTAGATGAAGAAGTACAACGTTTACGAAATAAAAGCGCAAAATTAACAAAAGAGATTTTTGAAGGTCTTAGTGCTTGGCAAATAGTGCAATTAGCACGCCATCCTTGTCGTCCTTATACACTAGATTATATTATTAAAATATTTACTAATTTCGATGAACTAAAAGGTGATCGTGTTTATGCTGATGATAAAGCTATCGTCGGAGGTATAGCTCGTTTAGATGGACGTCCAGTGATGATTATTGGTCACCAAAAAGGTCGTGAAACTAAAGAAAAAATTCACCGTAATTTCGGTATGCCAGCACCAGAAGGTTATCGTAAAGCACTACGTTTAATGGAAATAGCACAACGTTTTAAACTACCTATTATTACTTTTATTGACACACCAGGTGCCTATCCTGGCGTAGGAGCGGAGGAGCGTGGTCAATCAGAAGCTATTGCTCGTAATTTACGTGAAATGTCACGTTTCAAAGTACCTATTATTTGCACTATTATTGGCGAAGGAGGATCAGGCGGAGCGCTTGCTATTTCTGTTGGCGATCGAATAAATATGTTAGAATATAGTATTTATTCTGTTATTTCTCCTGAAGGTTGCGCTTCTATTCTATGGAAAAGTGCAGATAAAGCACCATCAGCCGCTGAAGCTATGGGAATTACAGCTCAGCGATTAAAAGAATTAAAGATGATTGATGCTGTAGTAGCCGAACCATTAGGTGGGGCACATCGTGATATTGTAGCAATTTCCAAATCATTGAAAAAACGCCTATTAGCTGATTTAACTGATCTAGATACATTTACTGAAGATAAATTACTTGAAGAGCGCTATAAACGTTTAATGAACTATGGTTATTGTTAAATTAATATAAGTAACTAAAAAATATATGCAACAAATAAATAAAGAAGCAATTCTATTACAGCATGTTGAAAAACAATTAGCTGGATACACTAATTTATTAGTTGGTTTTAGTGGTGGTTTAGATTCTACTGTATTACTCCATATACTTACGCAAATACGTGATAGCAAACACTCAGCATTTTATCTCAGAGCAATTCATATTAATCATAGACTTAGTCAAGATGCAGATTCCTGGGTAAAACATTGCGAATATCAATGTAAACAATGGAGAATTTCGCTAATAATAGTACCAGTGCAAATAGATGTTCGTAACCATGGTATTGAAGGCGCTGCTCGAGTTGCGCGTTATCAGGTGTTTACTAAGCATCTAGCTACTAAAGAAATATTACTTACAGCTCAACATCAGGATGATCAATGTGAAACATTTCTATTAGCATTAAAACGTGGTAGTGGCCCAGCTGGTTTATCATCAATGGCTCGATTGACGACTCTAATAAAAAACCAGCTATTACGACCTTTATTAACTTATTCTCGAGCAGATTTAGTAAGTTATGCGCAAAAACATCAATTATACTACGTAGAGGATAAAAGTAATCAGAATACTCGTTTTGATCGTAACTTTCTACGATTGCAAATTTTACCTTTATTGCAACAACGCTGGCCATATTTTGCTCAAGCTACAGCGCGTAGTGCTAGGCTTTGTGCAGAACAAGAACAATTACTTTATGAATTACTTACTCCTATATTAGATAAATTACAATATTCTGATGGCTCTTTATCTACTAAGGAGTTATTCTACTTCTCAGAAGTAAAACGTAATGCTTTATTGCGTCATTGGTTATTTAGGCAGGGTGTTACTATGCCTACTTATAAGCAGTTACAACAACTATGGAAAGAAGTAATATTAGCACGAGTAGATGCTAACCCACATTTACAATATGGTCAATATCAACTACGACGTTTTCGCCAACGTCTCTATCTATTAACATCAAAAATAGAAATTCTAAAACAAATATTATTATGGCCTATAAAAAAAAAATTAACTATTGAGCACCCAAGCTATTTAGTCATTAAAAATATAACTATACAAAAGACAAGTATTGAAGATTTAGTGTTACCTGCTAACTTAGGTATACTAAAACTATTAGCTGCTGGTGGGCAACAAATACGCATGCCAACATCAGATGAAATTGTTAGCATTCGTTTTGGTTTACAGGGAAAAGTAAAGATTCTCGGTCGCCATTATTCGCTACAAAGTAAAAAATTATGGCAAGAACTAAATGTACCACCATGGGAACGCAACAGAATACCACTATTGTATTTTAATGAGCGATTAATAGCTGCTATTGATATGTTTATTACGCAAGAAGGACAAATAAAAACTGGAGAACAGGGATGGCATTTGCATTGGATTAAAAATTAACAATAGATTTTTTATGATCTAAAGTAACTAAATCTTTACCAACTAATTGTAATTGATACATTTTATAATAACGTCCTTGTTGAGCAAGCAATTGTTGATGTTTTCCTTGTTCTACTGTAATTCCATGATGTAAAACTAAAATATTATCAGCATCAATAATAGTTGATAGACGGTGGGCAATAACTACTAGTGTAGTTTTTTGGCGAATTAATTGCAATGCATATTGAATAGCTTGCTCAGTGTCAGAATCAATATTTGCAGTAGCTTCATCTAAAATTAGTATTTGTGGCACTTGTACTAAAGTGCGTGCTAAAGCTAATAATTGTTTTTCACCAACAGAAAGTGAGTTACCTTTTTCACCTAATTGTGCATATAATTTTTGTGGTAACTTACGTACTTTATGAGCTAATTGCACGACTTCTAAAACTTCCCATACTTGCTGTTCACTAATATTACGCCCTAAAGCAATATTAGCAAAAAAAGAATCAGCAAGGATAACAGGATCTTGCGCTACTAAAGCAATACCAGTACGTAAAACACGATGAGATAATTTAACTAAGGGTCGATTATCTAATAAAATTTCTCCTTGTAGTAATGGATAATACCCCATAAGTAAGTTAGCAAGGGTGCTTTTACCACTGCCAGTATGACCCGCTAACGCAATAAACCCATGTGACGGAACAAAAAACGAAATGTTACTTAGTACTTTTTTATCTGAATGATAAGCAAACGTAACATTATTCATTTGAATGCTTCCCCCAGTCATCAAGCTATCATCAGTACCATAACTTTGCTGTACTTGATCCATTAGATTAAAAATGCGCTCTCCTGCTACTACTGCTTGCTGCATAATTGATTGTTGAGCAGTTAATCCAATTAATGGTTCATGTAAGCGGCTAAGATAACTAATAAAAGCATAAAAAACACCTACACCCACTGAACCTGGTAGACTAAAGCTAAATAATAGTAATAGACTACAAAGTACTAATGCAGAGAATAAATTCAGTAAAGGACGTAATAAAAAACTTTCTAAATGCAACATCCGTATGCGCGCTAAATAATGCTCATTACTAATTACTGCTATACGTTTAGCAAAACGAGTTTGTTGGCGAAACTGCTGAATAATTGTCATGCCACCTATCACTTCATTAAAACTATCATTAATAGTAGCTAGGTGGGCACGGATAAGACGTACTACAGGAGTGCTATAATACTGATAAATTATCATAACTGCTAAAACAGCAGGAAAAATCGCTATTGATATCAATGCCATTCGCCAATCAAGACTAAACATCGCTAGTAGCATTGATCCAATCAGAGCAGTACTTTTTATTATATTAGAAATCACAATAACATATAAATCTTTAATAATCTCTGTGTCATTAGTGACACGTGAGATAATTTGTCCTACTGGTTGGTTATCAAAAATATTCAATGGCTGATGTAATGTTACATCCATTACTTCAATACGTAAACGTTGAACTACTCCTAATGCCGTCTTATTAAATAATAATGTCTGAAAATAATGTAAAATTGTTGCTAATAACTGTAATATTATATAAATAAGTACTAATCCAATAACTAATTTAAGAGATAAATAACCATTAGTAATAATATGATCAATAAAGTAGCTAATTAACATTGGCGCTATAACTTCTGCTGCTGCGGCGATCCATAGTATAAATACTGCTAATAGTAGTGATTTACGATAACTAGCTCCATAAGATAATAATCGTTTTAATGTTGGCCAAAAGTATTCTATTTTATTCATTTTTATTTGCTATATAGTTTAATTTTTGATCACTTATCTTAATCTAATTGTGTTTTGATTTGCTGATAATAATACATTTTTCGATACCAACCTAGTTGGTTAAGTAAAACATGGTGACAACCGCGTTGTATTACTCGACCTTGTTGCAATACTAAAATTTCATTAGCTTTAGTTAATACGGATAATCGATGAGCACTAATAATAACTGTGCGATCCTGTTCCCAACATCGTAGATTTTTTAAAATTTGATGTTCAGTTTGTCCATCTACAGCGGAAAGCGCATCATCTAAGATTAGAATTTCTGTATTTAATAAAAGTGCGCGTGCAATCGCGATACGTTGTTTTTGCCCCCCAGATAACATTACACCACGCTCACCTACTTCTGTTAAATAGCCGCGAGGTAAATGTAAAATATCCTCATGCATACTTACTAAACGAGCAACTTGTTCAATTTGTTGTTGTGTTGCTCCTGGTTGACTAAAAGCAATATTAGCAGAAATAGTATCAGAAAATAAAAATGGTACTTGACCTACAACTGCAAGACGAGCACGCCAATCATCTAATAGAATCTTTGTTAAAGATATTCCTTGGTAGCAAATTTGTCCTTCGTTAATATTAAAATGCCGTTGTATTAACGCTAATAAAGTGCTCTTACCAGAACCTATTGGTCCGCATAATCCTAACATTTGGCCTGGTTCAAGTTTTAATACAATATCTTGTAATGCTGGTTGGTGGTGATTAATAGGATTATCATTTTTAAAACAAACATTATTATCAGGATTATCCTGATAATAATGTTGATTACGCGGATAATAAAAGCAGCGAATATTAATGTTTAAAGTAGCAGACTCAGTTTTTAATGAATAATAACCATCTGTTACCACAGGAACCTCTGCTAACAAGTTATAAATACGAGAATAAGCAGCACTACCTCTTTCAACAATATTAAACATCCACGCTAATGATAGCATTGGCCAAATCATCAAACCTAAATACATCATAAAACCAGTTAATTGACCTAAGGTAATACTTCCATGTATTATCATCCAACTACCACCTCCTATTGCTAATAAATTAGCTAGACTAATAGTGATGTAAATAGTAGGCTCATAACGAGCATCAATTTTAGCTACTGACATATTTATGACACTAGTTTTAGCGACAACCTGAGAAAATTGATTTAATTGGTGTTTTTCTAGACCAAAAGCTTTAATCATTCGAATACTACTTAAAATTTCTTGTGTTTTATTATTTAAAGCTGAAAAAGCCCCTTGAGCTAATTTAAAATGTTGATGAAGTTGGCTGCCATAATATTGAAGTAAAATTACCATTATAGGCATTGGAAATAGTGAAAATAATGTGAGTTGCCAGCTAATTTGTTTGCTCATTGCAATTAAAACAGCACATCCCATAACTATTGAATCAATTAGTATCTGCACCCCTTCTCCTGCAGCAAAAACTACGCGATCAACATCATTAGTAGCACGTGCTATTAAATCTCCAGTACGATGATGTAAATAAAAACCCTGACTTTGACAACTTAGTTGATGATATAATTGCGTACGTAGCTCAACAGCTAGCTTATATGAGGCACTAAAAAGCAAAATACGCCAGAGATAGCATAAAAAATAAAGGATAAGTGCAATAATTAATATAACACTGATCCAAACTAAGAACATATTCTTAGACATCTGTTGACTAATAATACCATCAACAATAATTGAAACTAGTTTAGGGGGTAATAATTGCAAAATAGCGACCATAATTAAGAGTGCTACTGCACCTAAATAACGACGCCACTCTCGACGAAAATACCAACCGAGCTGAATAAACAATCTCACTTCTATTTTAGTCCTTAATGAATAAAAACATAGCTCTACCCATTTTTATTAGTCTTTTATTCATAAAGATAAATTAACATTATTGCTGGATAATTGAAACATAACATATAATATTATAAAAATATCAAATCTATTTAGTCTTAAATAAAAAATAATAGATATAAAATAAATATAAAATAGATATAAGATAAAAAGCAACGAAGAACTTTATAATTATATTGCTATCTAGATATAATCTATTAAAAAATACTCATAATGCTCTAAAGTATATTTAGAATATGGTATATATTTTACTGTTATAAAACCTAATTAGTAATAACTGTCATATATTAGATAACTATTAATACTAGTACTTAATATAAATATAGTATGTTATAAAATATTATATAAATTATAGAGTATCCCTATGAATTTTATTGAGAAGTATAGGTTATTTTTGAATGCATGATAAAGGAAAGAGTATTATGACTGATGAAAAATATATGACAAGGGCTATAAAGTTAGCATTATTAGGAAGATTTACTACAGCACCAAACCCAAATGTAGGTTGTGTTATTGTGAATAAAGGAAAAATTATTGGTGAGGGGTATCATTTATACCCAGGAGAACCACATGCTGAAATTTATGCGCTACGTATGGCTGGTAAATTAGCGCAAGGGGCCACTGTTTATGTTACTTTAGAACCTTGTTGTTACCACGGACAAACACCTCCATGTACTGATGCTTTAATTGCAGCAGGTGTTAAACGTGTAGTAGTTGCTATGAATGATCCTAACCCTAAGGTTTCAGGTCGGGGTAGGGTAATGTTAGTAAAAGCAGGAATATTAGTTGAATATGGTATTATGATGGCAAAAGCTGAAGAAATTAACCTAGGTTTTTTAAAGCGAATGCGTACTGGCTTACCTTATCTACAATTAAAAATAGCGGCATCATTAGATGGTTGTACTGCGACAGCATCAGGTGAAAGTAAATGGATTACCTCAAAACAAGCAAGACAAGATGTACAACATTTTCGCGCACAAAGTGCTGCTATTCTAAGTAGTAGTGAGACTGTATTAACAGATAACCCAGCACTTACAGTACGTTGGTTAGAATTTGATATTGATATACAGACTAGCTACCCACATGATAGATCACGTCCATTACAAGGGCATATACGTCAACCCATCAGGATTATATTAGATAGCCGTAATCGGCTACTACCTCAACACAAAGTAATTCAGCAAAGTGGATCTTGCTGGTTAGCTAGAATTAATATTGATAAACAAATTTGGCCTAAAAACGTAGAACAACTTAGTTTACCTGCTTCTAAAAATGGTATCGATCTTCTCTCATTAATGATGATCTTAGCAAAACGTAAAATTAACTCTGTTTGGGTAGAAGCAGGTGCACAGCTTGCTGGCGCTTTATTGCAAGCAAGTTTAGTAGATGAGTTAATCCTTTATCTTGCACCTAAATTATTAGGTGATTATGCGCGTAGATTATGTATCTTGCCAGGATTAAATAACCTAGTAGATGCCCCTCAATTTACCTTAATTGAAGTACGTCAGATTGGTTCAGATCTACGTTTACGTTTAAAGCCTATTCAAGAATCTTAATATTAATAATTTATAAATGCATAATCGTAATTAATAAAAGAATATGATAGAATTTATTTTAGTTTAATCTAGAGATATTAGTCAATATATCATTAAGGGGTTATTATGAATATTATCGAAGGTATTGTAATTAATCAGAATGCTTGTATAGCAATTGCAATTGCACGTTTTAATGCTTTTATTAATAATAGTTTACTAGAAGGTGCTATTAATGCTTTAAAACGTTTTGGCCAAGTACAGAAAAACAATATTACAGTAATTTGGGTACCCGGAGCTTATGAGTTACCATTAACGATACAAGAATTAGCTAAAACTAAGCGTTACGATGCAATTATTGTGTTAGGCACTATTATTAGAGGAGATACGCCACATTTTGAATATATTACTGGTGAATGTAGCTCTGGTTTGGCAAGAGTTGCTATGAATTATAGTATTCCAGTAGCTTTTGGTATATTAACAACAGAAAGTATTGAACAAGCTATTGAACGTGCTGGTACTAAAGCAGGAAACAAGGGGGCAGAAGCTGCTTTAGTTGCACTTGAAATGATTGATATCATTAAGACTATTAGAGCTGATAGTTACTAAAAGGGAAATATGTGAAACCTATGGTTCGTCGTCGTGCTCGTGAGCGTATTGTCCAAGCAATTTATTCTTGGCAGTTATCTAAAAATGATATTACTGATATTGAGTTACAATTTTTATTAGAACAGGATAGTAAAGACATTGACATAACGTATTTTCGGGAATTACTTTCTGGTATTGCTATGGATATAACTACATTAGATAAACAGATAATACCTTATATTTCCCGTAGGATTGAAAATATAGATCAAATTGAAAAAGCCATTTTACGCCTTGCGATATTTGAACTTAGTAAACGTAGTGATATTCCTTATAAAGTAGTAATTAATGAAGCTATTGAATTAGCTAAAATCTTTGGTACCAAAGATAGTCATAAATTTATCAATGGGGTATTAGATAAAGCCGCTCTAGTTATCCGCAAACTAAAATAATCTATTATTTAAATCTTCTGTGTTGCTATAACATAAAACTCATACTATGTTTTAGATTTTACAAAAGTTGTATTTTCATGGAATTATATTATGTCCTATGACGAATCTGACCTTATTATGCGTTATTTTAATCACTATAAAAAAAATCACCAAGGAGTGAAATTAGGCATTGGTGATGACTGTGCATTATTAATGTTACAAGAAAAACAATGGTTAGCTATTAGTACTGATACGCTAGTATCAGGTACTCACTTTTTACCTAATATCAATGCGGCAGATTTAGCTTATAAAGCACTAGCTGTAAATTTAAGTGATCTAGCAGCAATGGGGGCAGAGCCAATTTGGTTATCTTTAGCCTTAACGCTACCTGAAATAAATGAAACCTGGTTAAAAACATTCAGCGACAGTTTATTTAGACAACTTGACTATTATCATATGCAATTAATTGGTGGTGACACAACGTATGGCAAATTAAGTCTAACATTAACTATTTATGGACAATTACCAGCAGGTAAAGCACTTACTCGAGCGGGAGCGAGTGTAGGAAATAGGATTTATGTTAGCGGTACTCTAGGTGATAGTGCGGCAGGTTTAGCGCTATTACAAAATAGATGGCCGGTTGATCAACGATCAATTAATGATAATAAAGATCGTAAATTATTAATTCAGCGTCATTTACGACCGCAACCTAGGATTTATTTAGGATTATTATTACGTAATTTTGCGAGTGCAGTTATTGATATCTCTGATGGATTAGTTACTGATCTGCAACATATACTAAAAACAAGTAATTGTAGTGCATATATTGAATTAGATAAACTACCATATTCAGAAACATTAAAAAAATATATCAGCACCAAACAGGCAAGTTATTGGGCATTAAACGGAGGAGAAGATTATGAACTTTGTTTTACTGTTCCAGAAATAAATTGTAGTTCTTTAGAAACATTACTTGACCAGGTTGCCGTGACTTATACCTGTATTGGTCAGATTATTTCATCTAATGAAAATATTAAATTTTTTACAGCAGGAAGATGTATTCAACCATTACTGCAACCCTTTAAACACTTTACTATGACTAAAGTTAATGAAAAATAAAGTTAAAAGTCATTTACAGCTTACTAATCCTTGGCATTTAATAGCAACTGGGTTTGGTAGTGGACTATTTCCTGTAGGACTAGGTACAGTAGGATCTCTAGTTGCTATTTTATTTTGGTTATTATTAATTTTATTACCGTGGCAATTTTATTTTTTATTTGTAATATTTAGTATTAGTATTGGTATTTATCTTTGTCAGCGCACAGCTAAAGATACACAGATACATGATGATAGTAGAATTGTATGGGATGAATTTGTTGGGATATGGATTACATTTATAGCATTACCGATTAATAATTGGCAATGGGTCACTATTGGATTTGTTATTTTCCGTTTATTTGATATTTGGAAACCATGGCCAATCTGTTGGTGTGATCGTAATTTACAGGGAGGATTAGGTATTATGATTGATGATATCATTGCAGGATTATTTGCCGCTGCTATAATATACTTGTTTAGTCAGTATTAAATATAGTATATAATTAACATGTAAATTATAGATTTATAATTAATATATAAATTATAGATTATAGATTATCCCTATATTTTTGCTAATAAAAAATTATTACAGTATTTCTATAAATATCAAAAATTATTAATAAATAAGTTTCTAACTATATCCTAGGTTTATAACTTCTTTCTTTTATTTATATTTATTTATTTTATTATAATAACTAAGATTGATACCTAATTAATGTTATTAACTTATACATTATTATCTTATCAGTATAATCTAAAAATATAGTTATAATAATCTATCTATCTATTAGTACTATATAATTAGAAAATATTATTCATATTGCTATTAGCACCAATAAAAGATACATGTTGCTAGATGACTAAGTTTAATTATCTAGTTACTTGTTAATAATATAAAAATAATAACATTACTATTTTATTTAGTATAAAATATAGCATATATTTACTAAAAATATAATGACATTATTTATTTAAAGCTTAAATATAATATAATAGGATTAAAATTAAATTAGGATTACAATTAAATAGAGTAGGTTATTAACTATATTAATTTAATTAAAACTTAAATTAAATAGATTACTATTAAACATTAATACTAACCAAAATATATTTGGTCGGCGAGAGAGGATTTGAACCTCCGACCCACTGGTCCCAAACCAGTTGCGCTACCAAGCTGCGCTACTCGCCGATTTATTAATAAAAATTACCTTTACTCTATATTTTTATTATTTTAATATCAATATATCAATATATAAATGTATAAATAACACGGTATAAAGAGAGGGAATTGAACCCTCATGTTTATAAGAGCACTAACACCTGAAATTAGCGCGTTTACCAATTTTGCCACCATCACATATCTTAAAAATTGGGGTGGCTAATGGGATTCGAACCCACGACAACTGGAATCACAATCCAGGGCTCTACCAACTGAGCTATAGCCACCATTATAAAAGTTAATATCTTTTAAGATATAATTCTATTTTCGTAGCTTTTATATATAAAACTAATGGTACGCCCGACAGGATTCGAACCTGAGACCTCTGCCTTCGGAGGGCAGCACTCTATCCAACTGAGCTACGAGCGCCCAAAAAATTATTAATAATAATACTACGATTTTAATATTAGTCTGTCTAGTGATTTTTAAATTAGAATAATTTGTTTGTTTATCTTTTATTCATTTTATTATAACTTAATATAAAAAATATTTTCTATTACTAATTTATTAACTATACATAATACCCTTATAATCTATTTTAAATAAAATTACAAAAAACAGAAAAATAATACGCATTATTAATTTATATAAAGCGTTTTAACTTAATCTAATTTATACTAGATAAAATTTTAGACCTAAAAACAAGCAGAAAAGCATTAAATACTAGCTCGATTTTTAATATTGTATTTTAAATATTTTATTATTTATAGAATACATATTACCTATAATAATAATCATTATTTTATGAATTAGTGTATTCTAGTTACTAAAACGTAGATTATAGAATCTATACTAAATTTTATAGCAAAATTTAATATACCTTAATGCGTGATAGATACTTCCAATACTTCCACTCTAGATACTAAGTATTCTGTATTAATAATTATTAAAATAGCTCTCTATACTAAGCAAGAATACCATTCTATCTATTTAGTAATAATTTTATTAAATGTTAAGTGATGTTAATTTATTTAATTTATTATTCAGACTATTATTTCCTATACCAAAGTGTATTGTTGTTTATGTAGATTAGAACTTATTTTCTTTAATAACTAATACATGTTGACGAAATGTTAATGGATAAGTAATCTTGATATTATGTAAAAATAAATTATTTATATATTAAATGTTAAATTATAAGATCTTTATCTTAGATTATTTAGGGATTTTTATATATACAAATACACTCTATAATTAAAATAATAACAAATATAGATTACTCATAATTTAGTAAAATTAATTTAAACTTAATATACTTAAAAAATAAAGAAAAAATTTTTTAGCACCAAAAAAAACAAATACAATAATCATAAATTATTAATCTAGCATATATTAAATAAAAATATAATTTATATAATTAAATAATCTAAATTATATTAAGTTATTATTAAAATAGGTAATAATAATTTAAATTAAGATACAGTTTAATTTTCTATTAATCGTTTATTTTATCTTATAAGTTTATCTTTAATTTTTTAAAAATTTTAATTAAAATACTAACTATTTATCATTAAATTAACATGTTTTGACCATGTTAATTAACAAAACTATATTTTTTCTATATAGATTAAAAATCTAGTTTAATATATAATAAAATTATTAATTTAAGAAAAAATTATAAAAATAATGAGATAGTCTATTTATTACATAATATATATTATAAAAAGAAGGAATAACTATACTTATAAATTTTTCAAAAAATATAACATATGATGTAGTAGGTTTTCGTTTAAGAACTAGTTAGTATAAAATCAAAATATAAAGTATTTTAAATTTATAGATTTATACATTAAATAAAAAATTTATTACATCACCATCTTTAACTACGTAATCTTTCCCTTCAGCACGTATTTTACCAGCTTCTTTTGCACCTTGCTCACCTTGATAATTAATAAAATCATCAAAAGTGATTATTTGAGCACGGATAAAACCTTTCTCAAAATCTGTATGAATTTTAGCAGCAGCTTGTGAAGCTGTTGCACCTAACGGAATCGTCCAAGCTCTTATTTCTTTAACTCCAACAGTAAAATAGGTTTGCAATTTTAATAAGTTATAACCTGCATTAATCATACGGTTCAAACCTGTTTCTTTTAAACCAAAACCTGCTATAAATTCTACTTGATCTTTATCTGCTAACTCGGCAATATCAGATTCTATTGCTGCACAGATAACAACTACGTTTGCATTTTCTTGTTTTGCTATATAACGTACTTGCTCTAAATAAGGATTTTTTTCAAAACCATCTTCATCTACATTAGCAATATACATAATTGGTTTTAATGTTAAAAAATTTAGATGATAAATAGTATTTTTATCTTCTTTAGTTAACATCATGGTGCGTAACATCTTTGATTTTGCTAAATGTAATTGACATTTTTTTAATACTGTTAATTCAATTTGCGCATTTTTATTGTTTTTCTTATTTTTTTTTTCTATATGCAAAATAGCGCGTTCACAGATTTCTAGATCAGATAACACTAACTCAGTGTTAATAATATCAATATCTTCAGCTGGATTAATTCTACCTGCTACATGAATAATATTTTCATTAGTAAAACACCTTACTACATGACCAATAGCATCAGTTTTGCGAATATTAGTTAAAAATTTATTACCTAGACCTTCACCGCAGGAAGCTCCTTTTACTAAACCAGCTATATCAACAAATTCCATCGTAGTTGGTATGATGCGTTTAGGTTTCACAATTTTAGCAAGTTGTTCTAAACGTGGATCAGGTACTGGTACTATGCCAGTATTTGGTTCAATAGTACAAAATAAAAAATTAGCTGCTTCAATACCTGCTTGTGTTAAAATATTAAATAATGTAGATTTACCCACGTTAGGTAATCCAATAATACTACATTTAAATCCCATATTTTATATACCTTAAAATTTATCAAGATAGATTATTCTCTTAATATCTTGAATTAAATAGTTCTTTTAATTTAAAATAGAATTTTACATGATATTTCATTCGTTAACTTTAAATGAATGCAAACATTGAATTGCTCGATTTATGTTTTCTTCAAAATATAACTTAATACAATAAATAGCTACACTAATAACTTTATTAATTCTCTCTTTTTCATTAATTAGTGGTTTCTCTAAAACAAATCGAAGCACTTTATTACGATCACCAGGATGACCAATACCGATACGTAAACGATAAAAATCAGCAATGTTACTCGTTAGTTTACTTTGAATATCTTTCAAACCATTATGCCTAATATTGCTACCACCAAATTTAAATCTTGCTATCCCAGGCAAGAAATCTAATTCATCATGAGCAACTAAAATTTCTTCAGGTGTAATACTATAGAAATTAGCCATTGCAGCTACTGCTTTGCCACTTAAGTTCATAAAAGTAGTAGGTATAAGTAATCGTATCTCACAGTTAGCAAGATTCATTCGAGCAGTGTATCCATGAAATTTATGTTCTTTCTGCAAAGAAATATGATATTGGTCTGCTAAGCGTTGTAAAAACCAGGCACCAACATTATGCCGTGTTTGTGAGTATTTAATGCCAGGATTTGCTAATCCAACAATTAATTTTATTTGTGTTGTCTTAATATTTATCATGGATTATTATACTAATATTTAATGTTCAAACATTGCAGAAATAGATTCTTCATTACTAATACGACGAATGGCTTCTGCGAGCATGTTTGATAATGTTAGTGTATATACTTTTTCTAGTGCGCTAATATCACGTGATAATGGAATGCTATCACAAACGATAATTTGATCGATAACAGAGTGTTTAATGTTATTAACAGCATTACCAGAGAAAACTGGATGACTTGCATAGGCTAATACACGTTTTGCTCCACTTTTTTTTAATGCTTCTGCTGCTTTACATAATGTACTTGCAGTATCAATTATATCATCAATTAACACACAATCACGACCAGCAACATCACCAATAATATGCATAACCTCTAACTCGTTAGCACGAGAACGACGTTTATCAATAATAGCCATGTCCGTATCTCTTAATAATTTAGCAATAGCACGGGCACGAACTACACCACCTATGTCTGGAGAAACAATAATAGGGTTATCCAGATTTTGTTGTCGCATATCTTCTAATAAAACCGGGCTCCCAAAGACATTGTCAACAGGAACATCAAAAAATCCTTGGATTTGTTCTGCGTGTAGATCTACTGTTAATATACGGTCAACACCCACATTTAATAAAAAATCAGCAACTACTTTAGCAGTAATCGGTACTCGTGCAGATCTAACACGACGATCTTGACGAGAATAACCAAAATAAGGAATCACCGCAGTAATACGTCCTGCAGAAGCACGACGTAATGCATCAATCATAACTAGCAACTCCATCAAATTATCGTTAGTAGGTGCACAGGTAGATTGAATAATAAAAATATCACCCCCACGTACATTCTCCTTTATTTCTACACTAATTTCACCATCACTAAAACGATCTACAGTTGAATTACCAAGATTGATATATAAACGATTAGCAATTTGTTTAGCTAACTGAGGAACAGAATTACCAGCAAAAAGCTTTACATTATCAGACATTAATAAAACCTCAAGTATACATAGAAACAAGATATTTAGAGAGAGTGCGTCGCATTGATGAGATATTAGATCCTTTTGCAATAAAACCATGTAACCACTCTGGAGCAATATTTAATACCTCACGAGCCAATGACTCGGTATCGAACTCAGCAAAAACACAAGAACCAGTTCCTGTAAGACGTGATGGTGCATATTTTGACAGCCATGAAATAATCCGTTTAACTTCATAAAATCGTTCTCTTATAATTGGTTCAAAGTCATTTGTAAAAGGAGTTGCTAAAAGTGTTGCTAAAGAGCGAGTTAGCGTATTTTTTACCAGCTTACTATCGGAAAAAATTAGAGATGTTATAATATTAATACCTGGATGAGCAATTAAATACCATTTTTCAATAGGTATCACTGATTGTAATTTTTCACCAATCCCTTCAGCAAACGCAGACTGTCCGTAAATAAATACTGGAATATCGGCACCTAAAGTTAATCCTAAGATGGCCAATTCCTTATCAGTAAAATTACATTGCCATAGATGATTTAAAGCAACTAAAACAGTAGCAGCATTTGACGAACCACCCCCTAATCCTCCTCCTATTGGTAGATATTTTATAACACTAATATCAGCACCATAATTTTTATTATTAGATGACTTTTTTTGTAATTGAGTTCTTTTTAACTGATCTTGTTTTAATATCTGTTTTTGTAATAAGCGTGCTGCTCGTGTGATTAGATTATGCTCTTGATCAATCCCTGCTAAGGGAGTTAATAGACGAATTTGCTGATCACAACGAGGTGTGATAATTAATTCGTCACCGTAATCAAGAAATTGAAACAAGGTTTGTAACTGATGATAACCATTAGCATATTGACCAGTAACATAAAGAAATAAATTAATCTTTGCTGGAGCAGGCCATATCTGTATCATTTTAGCGTCCAATTATCTATTTTTAATTTAATATATTTTTCTTTTTTTCCTAATTCAACTTGTTTTAATTCAATACGACTAGGTAAATGTATAGTAGGATCTGTATTATAGTTCTGGTAACTCACAAACCATGTAAAAGTATTTTGCTGGTAATTAACTTGTTTTAAATAATATTTATTATCTAAAGTAAAATCATGGCTATCACCAGGCAAACCTATAATCCATTGACGCAGATTATCCATTGGAAGCGATATTCCAGTAAATTTTTGTATCATCTCTTGCGGATTTTTACTGGAATAATGTTTCCCTTGGTTATCGATTAATAAAGTAACTGTAGGCTTTACAAATACTTCAAATTTAGTTATACCTAAAGAACTAGTAAATACTAAACGGTAGCATTCTTTTGAATATTGTTGCCAGAAAAAACGGGCATAAATCTTTTGTTGATCAAAAAAATAAGCCAAAGCACCACTTATTTGGAATTGTTTAAGTTGCTGTAATTGCTGTTTATGTTGATACCATTGAAATAAATTTGGATCTATTGCTATAGAAACTGGTTGTAATATGTTACAAGCCGTTAATATAAAACTAATCAAGAGTAGTACGTAATACTTATGCATGAAATTTTTCATAAAATCCATGTTTATATATAAAATTAATATAACTAGAAAAATAAAATTAATAAGATATATACTATATCTTCAAGTATAGCTTCTATTAGTATGTTTTATTAGGCATAATGTTAATAAATCTTATAAGAATTAGTATTAAATTATTATAATACTATTTATATTGGTTACTAATTATAAGATTAGTCTGATATTATCATATGAATAGGTAAATTTTTACTTAAATTTCTTAATTATTATACTAAATAATTTACTTAAATATCCTTAGTGCATAGTATTGTCTCCTACTTATAACCGTGTTAAATTATATCTTAAAGTAAAGTGCTAAATAGCCTATATTAATAGTTAATTATTTAATGCATGTGCTAATAGTTAAATTTAATAATACTAAAAACTACAAATATTAGATAGGATTAAAAAAGTTTACTACCTTTTGGTATATTCAATTTTATATAATAAATTAAAGCTTTTGTTTTAGAATACTTTAATAAATAAATAAGTACGTATAAATTAATATTAGCGCTAGCATAATTCTATAGTCTTTACTACCTATGCAAGAGATTAAACAAATTTTTAAGTTATGCCTGGACTAAATATTCCTCTAATTATAGTAGGCAAAATACTTAAACTAATTACTATTATTTAGGTAAATATAAAATTAAATAAATAGTAATCTCTAATTATGCGCAGAAAAAGTTAATATCTTTAATTAATAAAGTAAATGTAAAAAATCATTTCTTAAATTAAATATATTATTAGTTAATATAAATATTATTGATTTTATCGTTAATTAATTTCCTGTTTTTAATTAAATTTTATTTTAATATGTATTAAAAATCTATTATGATAATTAACTAATATTATTTTTTAAACTTTCTATGCTGCATAATATTAAATCTAAAATTACTAAATTAGTTAATCCTATCTATATATTGTATAACTTATAAGTTATTATTTAACATGATTTACCTCAGCATAAAATAGTAGATATTTAAATTAAATTAATAGTTAATAGAAAAATATTATTTTTATAATACAACTATAATCGTAAGTCGTTATAGAAAAATTATAAATATTACGCTCAATCATATTAACCATAATTAATATGATATCTAGAATCTTTGTTAATCATTGAATACAGTAAAATATGAAATTAGCTATTATATAATTAACACATAAGCTAATAATCATCTATCTATATACTGATTAATTAGTTTAGTGAGCTACTAATAAGTACAATATATTTTCAATTATTATGCAAATTATTAATTAGATTAATAGTTTAAATAAAAAATTTTTAATATTTATTCAAAATTAACTCTTTTAATTTTTTAATTAAGGTCAAAAAATTCATCAATGAAATCTTCTATTATTACCAAATTACAAGCGTTACAAGAACGTTATGAGGAGTTAGAAGTATATCTTAGTGATGCACAGCTGGTTACTAATCAGGATCGTTTTCGTACTTTATCTCGTGAATATGCACAATTAGGTGATATAATTTGCTGTTTTAAAAAATGGTGCTACATGCAAAATAATATTAAAACAACTAAAACGATATTAGAAGACCCTGAAATGCATGAAATGGCGCAAGATGAGCTAAAAGTTGCTAATATACAAAATGAAGAATTAACACAACGATTAAAATTACTGTTATTACCACAAGATCCCGATGATGAACGTGACTGTTTTCTAGAAATACGCGCCGGAACTGGCGGCAACGAAGCAGCTATTTTTACCGGAGATATATTTCGTATGTATAGCCGATATGCAGAAATACGCCGTTGGAAAATTGAAATTATAAACCTAAGTGAAGGAGAACATGGTGGTTATAAAGAAGTAATTGCTAAGATCTCTGGAGAGGGTATTTATGGTAAATTAAAGTTTGAATCTGGTGGGCATCGAGTACAGCGTGTACCAAAAACAGAATCACAAGGACGTATTCATACGTCAACTTGCACCGTAGCGGTAATGCCAGTTATCCCCGAAGCTGAGTTGCCTAAAATTAATGCTAATGATTTACGTATTGATACTTTTCGTTCTTCTGGTGCTGGTGGGCAACACGTTAATACTACTGACTCTGCTATTCGTATTATACATTTGCCAAGTGGTATTATTGTAGAGTGTCAAGATGAACGTTCACAACATAAAAATAAAGCTAAAGCCATGTCAGTTTTAGCTGCGCGTATCCGAGCAGCAGAAATACAAAAAAGACAACAGGCTAAAACTTTTAAACGACGTAATTTACTAGGTTCAGGAGATCGTTCAGACCGTAATCGCACTTATAATTTTCCACAAGGACGAATAACTGATCATCGTATTAACTTAACACTATATCGTTTAGATGAAATAATGGAAGGTAAATTAGAGATATTAATTGAGCCAATTATACAAGAATATCAAGCTGATCAACTTTCAGCTTTATCTGGATAATAATAAACTTTTTGGTAACTAATGCACTTACTCTTATTTTTACATGAGTATTACTAATAACATCTTAAACAAGAAGATCTCTGTACAATATAAAGCAATAAATAAAGATGCTAAAAGAAAAAAATTCGTTGTTTAATTAGCACTGGATACAGTTTAACTTAAAAATAATAAAAATATCAATATTAGATAAATATAAATAAACAATAATAATTAAAAATTGTATTATATTTAGATAATTATTTATTAATATTTCTCAAATAACTAGATATTATCTAATTATTTTTTTGTAAGCTAAAACTATAGGATAAGTAATAATTACATATTAAAAAGTAATATATAGTATTAGTGTATGCTTATTAACACTACTAAATACTGTTTAAACTAACAAAATATAAAAGTTTTATTAAGAAAAAAGACATATCTTAAAAACTAAGTAATCGTTAATAAAAAGTAAAGCAATTACCTATATAATTTTTATTAATAAAAGACATTATGATTTTAGATTATTCAAGAGTTTTATGTATAAATATATCTTACATTTAAAATAATAATAGATATAGATTACTTAGGACTAGTAAAATTTACTTAAACATAATATTACTTAAAAAATAAAGAAAAAAATTTTTCAAAATTAAAAGATAACTTAATAATTATAAATTATCAAGCTAGTATACATTAAATAAAATGCTATTAGCATAATTAAATAATCTAAAGTTATATTAGATTATTACTAAATAGATAATAATAGTTTAAATTAAGATATAATCTGATTATAGTATGAAAAATTAGATAATAAGAATTTTAGAGGAAGTTTAATAATTATTAAGCTATAACAATCTGATTTGTATTGTTATCTATAATGCTAAAAACTTTATTTATTATATTTTAATTCATCAATTTATGTGTATATCGATTATTAATAAAATAAGTTTATATTTACTACTAATTACTTTTATTTGCTATAAAATAGCGATAACTAGTCTAACTAGATAAAATATAAAATAAATAGTATGCACTTAACTATCTAGCAAGATAAGTATTTACTACCTTGCTAACTAGGTAAATAAATGTATTTTACAGGGTTTGTTTATTAGAGTAATTTAGAAATATATGTAAAATCTAACGTGAAATGATGGGTGTATTTGGTAGTAATAATTATATCTATTATATTTTACTTAGAGCATAATTAACCATGTTATCTAGAAAATATAACTTACTATAATAGTAATTTGTTACTATAGATATACTGTATCTTCTAATTTTATAAATATTCTACCAATTCTATTGGTCTCAAAATAGAATATTAATATAACTTAGCAAAAGAATAATATTTTTCTAATATTTATTAGATCTTAGAGCACTATAAAAGTAATTATTTTAAATATTATAACGTTAAGTATTTAACTATTATTAAAAATATTTACTGTATTTTTGTGTTTAACTTTGATTATCTTTTGTATTTATGAGGAACTACATCTACTAAGACTAATTTACTAACTTATTTATATTTAGAGCTAGTATAAAAATATAATTTTAAAATAAATACTAAATAGATTTTTAGAGTAAAAAGATATTAGTCAATATTTATTTATTATAGTGGTGCCCGGACTCGGAATTGAACCAAGGACACGAGGATTTTCAGTCCTCTGCTCTACCGACTGAGCTATCCGGGCAACAAAATACATTAAACCTTATTGATGTTTTAGCGTCAATAAGTTTTTTATCAAAAAGTCAGCTAATTTTTATAAGTAGCTTATATAATATATTAACTGGTTATAATAAGTTGCTCAATAAATGAGTTGCTCATTGTAAATATAGATTAAAACTTAAGAACAATTATGTATTAGATTTCTTTAGTAACCAATACTCTTATTTTTATTCTGACATGAATATTGCTAATAATATCCTGAACAAAAAATTTCTATGCAATATAAAACAATAAATAAAGATATTAAAAAATTTGTTGCTTAATTAATACTAAATTTAATTTATATTAAAAATAATAAAAATAACTTTATTTATCTATATAAATTTTTTAACTAAAAAATCTACTATTTATATAGTAAAATATTAACTAAAACTAATTATTAATTAGTCTTAGTTCTATAAAATTTAATTAGATTGTCTATATATTTCCATTTATTAAATTGAATATTAATTTATCCTATTTTAAGATCTAATTACTTTAGATAACATAAAAAATTAAGTGTGAAAATCATATCAATACATCTATGTTGTTAATAATAGTTAGATACTTATTCTAGATATAACAATAATTATTAAAACAGTCTTTAGTAAAGTTTAATTGACTTTAATTAATCTTTAAAAAAATTTTTAATTTTATTCTATAACCATAACACCATTAGTTGTTGCTACCAATACAAGATCTGCACCACGATTGGCAAACAATCCTACACTTACTACCCCAGCAATACAGTTAATAGTATTTTCTAAAGCAATAGCATCTACGATTTGCAAATAATGTACATCTAAGATTTCATTACCATTATCAGTAATTACATTCTGACGATACTCTGGCAACCCACCAAGTCTAACTAGCTCACGAGCTACAGCAGATCGTGCCATCGGGATTACCTCAACAGGAAATGGAAATTTACCTAAAATACTTACTTGTTTTGATTCATCTATAATACAAATAAATTTATTAGCAATAGCAGCAATAATTTTTTCACGAGTTAATGCCGCCCCCCCTCCTTTGATCATTTGTTTTTGCTTGTTAATTTCATCAGCACTATCTACATAAACATCTAACATATCTACAGTATTACAATCAAAGACAGGGATACCGAGATTTTTAAGTTTTGCTGTCGATATATCTGAACTAGAAACAGCACCTTTAATATGATATTTAATTGTTCCTAAGGCATCTATAAAATGTGCAACCGTAGAGCCCGTACCTACGCCAATAATCGAGTTAAATTTAACATATTTCAATGCTGCCCAACCAACTGCTTTTTTAAGCTTATCCTGAGTCATAATTAATTTATTGCCTATCATTAATCTAATAATAATTAATTGAATTATAATGTAAAAATATTACTACAGTGTACAGCTAATTATAAAGATTAAGAATACTATATAATATAAAGTACACTAGTTATGGGCATCTAAAATTAATTGCATTAATAATATTCTATATTATAATTCTACTAATATAATACTTAGTTGTATTAGTATAAATTTATTAAGATAAAACAAAAACTAATAATTACCTGCTTACAATATAGTACGCTATACTTGATTAAATACTACTATTTAAAATTAATAGACTTAAATAACTTATCTAATAGTATGAGTAATATTGTTACTATATGCATGATTATTAAGTTAACATAAATATATAAATAATACAGCTAATTAGTATAGTTAGTTTAGGAAGCTAAATATCTTAGTAGATTAATAATCTTATTGTTTTAATAATTATTTTTAGTATACTATTAATAATATCAGTAATTAGATCTAATACAGTTTTATTACTCTAACTAGTCAATAAAAAATCATCTTATTCTATAAAATAAGATGATTAGTCAATAGACTAAATAAGTACTTAACTAAGTTTAAACTTTTAATAAAATTTGAACTAAGTTAAGACTAATTATTTAGTTTGCATTATTAATAAATTTATATTATATATATTAATGTTATAAATTATAGTTATTTTAGTATTAGCATTAATTAATTATATTAACTCTAGAATAATAAATCATCATTATATGCTATACTATAGTATTAGATATATCGCGTAATTTTAAATGCTAATAATGCCATAGCTAGTTTTTTACTTATTAAATTTAAATTTTTAGTAAGTAATAAAAAATCTAAAATACTATTTATTTATTATTAATAAATCCTAAATTTTACTACAAAAAATATAAATTAAAACATAAAGAGAAATAGATTTTAAGATATTAAATATAGATATAATTAATAGCAGATTGTTAAAGTAACACAGTTTTTATTGTGATAATTATTAATTATTATCTTAAGTATATAATTTATTTATGGTAATAGATAAAAAAGAAAGAGCGCTATTACTATTAGATAACTTAATTTTTATCAGATAAATTAATTTTAAACTATATTGTTATAGATAACACATAAAAGTAATTATGCTATATTGATAATTTATTCAGTAGTAGTTTTTAAGATAAATACTAATACTTATACTATATCTCGATATATTATTATTATTAAAAATTATTTATTAAATTAGTATATAATTAATATTAAGAATTTAAAATATAAATTATTTATCATATAAATTCTTACATTCAGGGTAAAATATATTACACAAAATAACATCAGCATATAGCACAGTATAGTAGCGCACCGTTATAGTGTGGCCGGTGGTCAGAAGTTTAAATCTTCTTATGCTAATTAAATTTAATAATTAAACTAGCTATTTAATAGCTAGTATTTTTTAAAAAATTTGTATATAGTAAAATAATAAAAATTTTGGATAAAAAATATCTTAGAGCATAAAATAAGCAATTTAGCTATTATCTGCAGATATACTCATCTAGTTAAATTTTTTACTGTTATCATACTTAATTTTTTATAGGTAATATACTTTTAAGAAAAAAGAAATTTCAACTTAGATAGATATAGCATTTAAATTAATCCTTATTTTACTCATAACTATTTTGAGTTTTTCTTTCTTATGATTATGAATACATATAATTTAAGCAGATATAAAATCTAAATAAACTTTTAATTAAAATATATTTTTTTATATTACCCATAACATTTTATTAAGAGATCTTTTAAAATATTAAAAATTTACTCTAATAAAAATTTTTTAGACTAAAATATGAAATAAATAAAATTTAAATTTAGAGTATATAGTTAATTTATGATATAATAGATATTATTAGATTAGATCGTTTATATTATTTTTTATTTATTAAATTAAAACTAACTTCCTAGAAGAGAAAAATAAAAAATTTAAAATATATGTAGAAATTAGTTAACTTAGTTTAATATGTTACTTTTAACATAAATAGACTTAAATTCTAATATTTTATAGAAAATAATAATGTAATATTAATTCTTTATTTTTCTTACGTTTTATTAAGGTTTTATTTAAATAAAACTATAAGTCTTATAGCATAAGACTTATTTTATATTAATACTTAGATTATTTTGTATTAATAAAATATATTACGTTATAGTTCGTATATCTTTGTTATACATGGTAAAAGTTAATAATTATTTATTATTAGCATAATAAAATTTTATAAGTCTCTAATAAATAAAAAAAATTATACCTTATATAATCTGATAAATTAGTTATTTGTTTATGATAACAGTTAAAGTATAAGAAATATAAAAGTTTTAATAATATTAAAAAACTTTTATATAAATTTAATATAATATTTGAATAATTATTAATATAAGATAGAATTATATTCTATAAAAAATTAACTTTCACAATAATATTTTATTATATAGTCTACATAAAAATTTAAAATTTTATCTATATTAATTTAATTATATATTATATTAAAATAAAATAAAATAATTTATTTATTAATTAATATATATTATACTAGTAAAATCTAAACTAAAATAATAACTATCTTACTTATATAGATAAATTTCTTATACTTTTTATTAATTTAGTTAATATAGTTATACTAATATAACTTATTATTTTCCCTAATATCAAATATTAAAATCATATGAGTAATAAAAAATTTACTTAATTAATTAATATAGTTTTTAGTTTATTATAAATAATATAAAGTGTTTTAAGTAATTTGTTATAAAGTGCAAATTACATAAATCACAACTAGGATATAATTAAATAAATTATTTAACTATAAGTTAAGTATTAATTTTTAATATTATTTTCTTATTAAAATATATCAATAATATATTATATATCATAAATTTACTGGAATAATATTCATCTATAAAAGTATTATTTTTATAATATTTAATAATATACCACTATTTAAATATTATAATATAATTAACTTAATCTAACGTATTTAAATAATAGGTAATAATAATAACTGTTTTATTTTTAGGATATTATTTAAATAGCTTTAATAAAAGTTTTAACAATAAAATCTAGTGTAAAAATATTTTATATGAAATTATCATAGGGATATTTTAAAAATAGTGTAATAATATTAATATTTTACTTTAAATACTAAATAACTTAGTTATTTTATACTTAGATAAAGTTTAGCAATTCAAGATAAATGTTAGACTTCTTCGATAAATAATACTCTTACTCTTACTTTTGCATAAGCGTTACTAACAATCCCCTAAATAAGAAAATTTTCATGTAATATAAAGCAATAAATAAAGATACTACAATAAAAAATTTATCGCTTAATTAGTATTAAATATAATTTAGCTTAAAAAGTAATAAGATATTTAATACAGTAGATAAGTATAAATAAATAATAGTAGTTAAAAACTCATATGTAGGTAATTATTTATTAATAATTCTTAAGTATCTATGAGAGCATCATAGTTATTTTTTTATTATTTAAAATTATAAGATAAGTAATAATTATGCATTAAAAAGTAATATACAGCATTAGCGTACACTTATTAATGTCACTAAATACTGTTTAAACCGACAAAAAACATAAAGAGTTTTATTAAAAATAAAAGATATAGTTTAAAAACTAAGTAATCGTTAATAAAAGTAAAGCAGTTACCCATATAACTTTTATTAATAAAAGACATTATAATTTTAGGTTACTTAATAGTTTTATATATAAATATATCTTATAATTAAAATAATGATAGATATAGATTACTTGTGACTAATAAAATTTATTTAAACTTAATATCACTTAAAAAATAAAAAAAATTCTTTAGTACTAAAAGATAACCTAATTATAAGTTATTAAGCTAGCATGTATTAAATAAAATGCCATTAGTATAATTAAATAATCTAAACTATATTATATTATTATTAAAATAGGTAATAATAATTTAAATTAAAATATAATCTAATTATAGTCATTTATGGTATGAAAATTAGATAATAAGAGTTTTTGGAAAGATTTATTTATAAAATTGGATATATTTATTAATATATTTTTAATAAATAAATTAAAATAATTTAATTTATTTATTAAGAAAATAATATAATTTAATTAATTAATTAAATATTAGATAATAAATTTTATCGTTTATAATAATAGTATTATTATTTAATATTTAATGTATAAATAATTTATTTTTGTACAACATCAAGACTTATCTATTTATATGTTATTAACATGCATTAACTATTAAAGAAAAATAAGCTATAGTCTATATAAACAGTAATACACTTTAGTATAGAAAATAGTAATCTAAAGTAGTGAATTAAATAAATTAAACATTATTTAGCATCTAATAAAATTATTACTAAATAGATATAATAGTGTTCTTTCTTAGTATAGAGAATTATTTTAATACTTATTAATACAGGATACTTAATATCTAATAGAAACACTTAAAGTATCTATCATACATTAAAGTATATTAAATTTTGCTATAAAATTTAATATAGACTCTATAATTTACGTTTTAGTAACTAAAATACGCACTAATTCATTAAGTAATATCAAAAAATACTGCTAATCATTAGTATTTTTAATTATTATATTAATAATGATATTTTTTATATCTAGAATAATCTAAAGTTTAACGTCAAAATATCTTAAAGGGATAATTATTTTAGGCAATATTTACTCTATAAACACTAGGATATTTAAAATACAACATTAAAATTGAGATAGTCTTTTAATACTTACTACTTATTTCCTAAATCTAAAATTTTACAGTATAGATTATATGGATTACTTATAAAACAGTAATAGTGTATTAATATTAAATAGTATGTATTAATAATATTATATTACATAATATATGCCATAATATAATAATGCTATTTAAAACAATGTATAAATACTACGTATTTCTTTTTATTAATCATAATTACTTCTATTATTTAGTCTATATAAAAAGAATATTATTTTTAATAAGATTATAAGTGATAGAAATAAAGTATAAATAAACTAAAATAAGTTCATATATAAAATTATTACGAGATTATTAGATAGTATTATTAGGTATTAAAAATAGAAATACTTTTATTAATTATTAAAATGTAAGATTATTAATTAGTAGGTTAATGACAGATAATAAAAATAGAATGGTAGTTATTTACTTAAAAAGTATTGTTACTTAACAGAAAAACAAAAACCTCTGCTTTATAGAGGTTTTTGTATATTTAATAAAACTGTATTAAAATATAGAATTATCCTTAAATAAACCTACTTTTAAATCAGTAGCGGTATAAATTTGTTTATCATCAACTAATACCTTACCATCAGCAATACCTAAGAATAATTTAGACTTGCAAATACGTTTGAAATTAATTTGATAAGTAACTTTTTTAGCCGTAGGTAGCACTTGACCACTAAATTTCACCTCACCGACACCTAGTGCTCGACCTTTACCTTCGCCACCTAACCAGCCAAGATAAAAACCTACTAATTGCCACATTGCATCAAGACCTAGGCAACCAGGCATTACAGGATCATTAATAAAATGACAGCTAAAGAACCATAAATCTGGATTAATATTCAGTTCTGCTTCAATATAACCTTTTTTATAGCTGCCACCATTACTTGTAATGTTAACAATACGATCTATCATTAACATATCACCGGCTGGTAATGTTGGTCCATGCATGCCAAAAAGTTCATGACGGCTTGATGCTTGAAGATCTTCTTTTGTGTAAGAACAAGTTCCTTTAGCTGATTCGCTTTCGTCTACCATATTCTTAGTAAACCTTATTTTTTTATTAGTGAGTATTAAAACTATTACAGTAGTATTAGTTACAATCTAGTTATATAATTATCCTGATAATAATATATATTAATCTATGTAAAAACTAAACTAATCCAATTAGCACAGCTAGTTTAGCCAGTGGAATAACCAATGTCTACGCCGTTCATGTGTATTAACTTGTGCAATTCGTTCCTGGATTATGCTTAACAGATTTGTTTTTTGTTTATCTGAATAGGATAATCCTGTTAATAATGGCAGTGCTTCAGATACCTTAGATACAGTCCATAAATTAAATTGACTATTTTTAACTGCTTCAATAATTGGTTGGTATAAACAAAGATGGCGTATGTTATTATAAGGAAGTATTACTCCTTGTTTTCCATTTAAACCACGTCGTTGACAAATTTCAAAAAAACCTTCAATTTTTTCATTAACGCTACCAATAGGTAAAATATTCCCAAACTGATCAACAGAACCAGTTACTGCAATCTGTTGATTAATTGGTTGTTGAGAGAGAGCACTAATTAAAGCACACAATTCAGCTAATGAAGCACTGTCGCCATCAATATCACTATAAGATTGCTCAAAAACTATTGATGCAGAAAAAGGCTGCTGTTGTTTTAACGCAAGCTCAGAAATTAAAAAGGCTTGCATGATCATCATGCCTTTTGCATGAATATTGCCTCCTAGTTCTACTTTACGTTCTACATCTACAAATTCACCATCACCAAGATGCACAACACAACTTATACGTATTGGTTCTCCAATTACATGCGGATGACCTGGGTATTCAAGCACGGATAACCCGTTAATTTGACCTATAACTGATCCTTCAGTTTGGATTAAAATTTGTCCTAATTCAATTTCATCTAGTAACCGTTTAGCGAGATAATTTTGTCGCCAGTTACGTATATTCAAAGAAATATTTAACGCGTTGGCAGTAATAGCTTCTTGTTTTTCTGTATATAGCAAAGCTTCAGCTAATTGATGAGTAAGCCAACTAGGACAGAGCGGTAAGTAATTTTGATCACCGCTATAACGAATTGCTTGTTGAAATAAGACTATCCACGCATCAGGAGTTAATTGAGGCAAATGATCTTTTTCCCGTAAAGCATTAATATAACTGCACCATAATGACATATCATCAATATTATTTAATGGCAAATCAGACTCAAATTCACCATATATGGATAACTTACCTAATTCTGGTTCTATATTATAGAAATCTCCTAAACTTAGCCGATCTCCAACAATAACTAAATGTAGATCTAGCGGTATCGCAGGAATCTGAAGTGGCAAAGGACGTGTTTCATGATAAGAAAGCCATTCAAAACGTTGTTGTATAACCATTTGTTTAAGACGTAACCACATTAAAGGTTGCGCAAGTAATGAACGTACTGAAAGAACTAATACACCACCATTTACTTGATGTATTAAACCAGGCTGTAAGTTAATTTGATCTTTATAGCATCTAACACAACCAAATAATTGTTCTGGCTCAATCCATTCTTGATACAAACAATTTGCTGTCGTCATAAAGGCTTCATCATAATTTCGGGATGATTGCCAAATTATTTTATTATCTTGTATTCGATAATTGCTACTAAAAAGCACAAGATCTTGTGATCGAAATTTTTTAATCATTTGAGTGATTAGAGCAAGATAGTCACTATTTTCTGGTGCCTGAATCTGCATAAACCTTGATTTTGATTGTGAATGACAAAATAACTTTATGCTACTTTTTAATCTTAGCTGTACCTCAGAAAAAGGTATCGCAGCTAATTGGTTAGCATTAGAAAATAATGCTTTATATGGTGTGGTATCGGGCAGTAAAGATTGCCACTCAAGTCGTTTATTAGTCAAAATATTAAATACAATTATTAAAAAGAGTGATTATACAAGAATAAAGTAAACCGCATAGTAAAGCAGGAATTGTAATTAGAGGCCATAAATAAATATTTAATAATATTTGCACGAATATTTACTAAATAAGACGCTTTTATACGATAAATTTTTATAAAATTATTATATTTAACTAAAAATTCTTTATAAAATATTAATAATAGATAGTATTAAAAGCAACTAAAGATAAATATGTCTAGCAAAAATATCGTAAAAACAAAAAATTGTCTACTATATTAAGCAAAGTATTATAGGAAAAATCATACTAGAATCTATAAAATTAAATAATTAACATATAAAATATAGGTATTAATTAACTGATGCACAAAAGTAGTCCTATTTAACTATTTAGGGTATTAGGTATAAATACTATTTAAATACTAAAAATAATATACTTATAAAATATATTAATTTAAAATTTTTTAGCATGATAACATAAGTATTAATTTGTAATTATTAGATAGTACTTTTATATATACTAGACAAATTTATTGAAAATACCTAACTAAAATATAAGCTCATATATTATTTCTTAAATAATTCTTAAAAGATTTTCCTAACAATAATATTGTAATTTTATATATTATATAAAAATAAATTATTTCTATATAATATATAAATAACTTATCTGTTAGTATTTTGCAATATATTTTTCTTGTAAAAAAGAAAAATCTAAAAAATAATAGATACTATATAATTTAATTATTTTTTTGGAAATACTATTAATTAAAATAAATAATTATTACTTGTTTTTATAATTAACTATATAGCAATAGTTTTCACTTATCTTATAGTTTTAGTTAATAAAAAAATAACTACAATACTTTTATAAATACTTAAGGATTATTAATAAATAATTATTAAAATATAACCTAATTTTTTTAACCACTGCTGTTTATTTATGCTCATCTACTGTATTAAATATTTTATTATTTTTTTAAACTAAACTATATTTAGTACTAATTAAACGATAAATTTATTTATTATAATATCTTTATTTATTACTTTATATTGCATAAAAATCTTCTTATTTAGGGAATTATTAGTAACACTTGTTAAAATAAGAATATTAGTTAATAAATATATTTAATATTCAATTAATAAATTATTAGTAGATTTTTTTATAAGTGGATAACCTATATATTATAGTAAAAGTTTTATAATTATAAAAATAATTAATAACTATTCATATAAATTAATAGTTATTATTAAAAGTAATCACGTTATATAACTTTTATAAAAATTTTTAAAAAGCTATTGTTTTAAGTAGTATATAGAGCGCACTAATTATTTAACTAACCTAATAAGCAAACCATTGAGCTCCTAATGCTCCTGGAGCTAATATGCTAAAAGCCCAAATAATAGCAGAGGTAATATTAGCAAACTGAAAATAACTCTGTGGCATAGCACAAATACCAGCAACCAATGGTATAATAGCACGTAAAGGACCAAAAAAACGTCCTATAAATACACCTAAAATACCCCAACGCGCAAAAAATGTATGTCCGTATTCTAATAATAATGGATTACGTGACAATGGCCATAAAGTATTAACACGGTCTTTATAGTGAAAACCAATCCAATAAGAAAGCCAATCACCAAAAAATGCACCAGTAGTAGCTGTAACCCATATTAGCCAAAAAGAAATGCCACTTTTTCCAATTAAAGCGCCAAATCCTAGTAAAATAACTGTTGCTGGTAAAAATAAAGAAAAAAAACTTAGAGATTCACTGAATGCAAGAAAAAAAATTATAGGAATTACCCAAATTTTGTGTGCATGGATAAAATCTATAATATAAGTAATAATATTATTTAGGATCACAGTGTTTCCTATTGATATTTAATTAAATATAACATGCTAGTTACATTATTAGATCAAGTATATGAAAATTATAAGTACTACATAATATATAATTTATAATATATAGTAAATTTCATAAAATTTCTTTACTATAGTTAAAAGACTTGATCAATACTACTTAAAAGAACTATTGATACAGTAACAAAAATATTAGGATAAACTATCCTATATATGAATTATATCATTATTAATATTTATAAAACTATTAATCCATGAGCTCGTTATTTATATTATTTTTTATTAAAATAGGATTTTAACATTTCTAACTAGTACAATTTTTAATATTATAACTTGTATGTTAGTATTACTAACTACATCTTCTTATGATAATATAATTTTGATTAATTTTTAGCTAATACTAGAATTAGTAAAGTATTTTTTAAATTATTTATAAGCAAAATACTAATTAATATATAAATCTAATACTATTATATCTTATTTTTCCTATTAAACGTAATATATAATAGGACTTCTATATAAGTTACTTATATAAATAGCAATACTATATTTTAATAAAAGTTATTATGTTAAATGATACCTATCATATAAAAATATAAATAAATTTAAGTCAAAAAGTTTTATAGAAATAACAATATAGCATTATTGTTATTTCTATAATTTTATTTATGTTAAATTATAGGATCCTTATTATATTTTTAATTCTATTAACTAATATAGTATCATACAGAGCTTTATTTTATATATAGCATTAAGTAGAATAATATAAGTTTCTATTAAAATATAATTTTATATCAGCATAGTTTTTATTAGTTGTATTAATACTAAATATATTTGCTATGCATAACTAGTATTTTAATACTAGTTATTACTTTAAAGTTATTATAATACTATAAGATTTTATCTTAATAGTAAGGTCTTTAGAGATAGTAAATATCCCTAATTTAACCTATTAAAATATAATTTAGCTGCTAGCAGCATAAATAATAATTAGTATAAATATACTAACTCAGGTATAATTAATTATTTATGTTTTAAATAAAATTAAAAAATCTAATTAATAATCATAACTAATTTTAGTTATTAGTTAATAATTTTAAAAGAGAAGCCTTAGTATATTTATACTAATGATTATACCTTAAAATAATATATTTAAAAAAAGTTAATTTTCTTTAATTCTTACAAAAGGAACATAACTTAGAATCTATTCTAAATCTATTGCGTTTACTAATATTTTATAAAAAATAACTTTTAATATTTATATTTTAAAAAACCAATCTAACATCCCTTTAAGTATTAATAAAGAGTTACTTGTGTTATTTATTTTCATCATTATAAAGTTTTGCTTTATAGACTGGATTTATTAGGTTTTTAATAGAGAAAATATCATCAAGTTGCTCTTCAGTTAATAATTCTAGATCTAATACTACTTCCCGTACACTCTTGCCTGTTTCGGCGCATATCTTACCTACTTTATCACCATTATGATGACCAATAAATGGATTAAGATAAGCAACAATACCAATTGAATTAAATACATAATGTTCACATACTTCTTTATTAACAGTAATACCATTAATGCATTTGCTTAATAGATTATGGCATGCATTAGTAAGAATATGGATTGATTCAAACATAGCTTGACCAATGACTGGCTCCATTACATTTAGTTGTAACTGACCAGCTTCAGCCGCCATAGTTATACACATATCATTACCAATTACTTTAAAGCAAACTTGATTAACTACTTCAGGTATAACTGGGTTTACTTTAGCAGGCATAATCGAAGAGCCAGCCTGTAATTTTGGCAAGTTAATCTCGTTCAGACCAGTATGAGGACCTGATGATAGGAGGCGTAAATCATTGCAAATTTTTGATAACTTAATAGCTAAACGTTTCAGCGCACTATGTACCATAACATAAGCACCACAATCGGAAGTAGCTTCAATTAAATTTTCTGCCGTAATACAAGGTAACTTACTAACCTCACAAAGTTTTTTTACCACTAATTGTTGATATCCTTCAGGTGTATTTAAACCAGTACCAATAGCAGTGGCACCTAAATTAACTTCTAATAAAAATTTAGCAGTACGATATAAATTTTTACTTTCTTCTTTTAGTAATACCTGAAAAGCACCAAATTCTTGACCTAATGTCATAGGTACAGCATCTTGTAATTGTGTACGTCCCATTTTTAGAATAGGTGCAAATTCTTGTAACTTTACACCAAAACCTAAGCTTAGCATATCTGTAGCATTGATTAGCTTTATAATGGAATTATAAACTGCAATACGAAACCCTGTTGGATAAGCATCATTAGTTGATTGAGACATATTAATATGATTATTTGGACTAAGATATTCGTATTCACCCCTTTTTTTTCCCATTAACTCTAGTCCAATATTAGCCAAAACTTCATTAGTATTCATATTTAATGAAGTGCCAGCCCCCCCTTGAAATACATCAACCAGGAACTGATCCATACATTTATTTTCATCTAATACCTTGTTACAAGCATTAATAATAATTAATGCAATATTAGATGGTAAAGCATGTAACTCCTTATTAGCCATTGCTGCTGCTTTTTTTACCATTACCATACCACGAATAAACTCAGGTATATCATTAATCGTGCTGTTACTTATTTTAAAATTTTCAATTGCACGTAGAGTATGAATACCATAATACGCTGTTATGGGAACTTTTCTTTTACCTAATAGATCTTCTTCGAAACGAAATTCTTCTATAGGCCAAGTTTGATTTAACATGAGAACCTTCTCTTATGTGTTATCTAATTTTTCTGTGTACTAATTAATTTTAATCATCATGCACAATAAATATGCAGATATGAATTATTTAATTTATTATTGTTATAATCATATACTGCTTAGTAATAAATATTTTAAACTTAGATTACTATTATTATGATAATTAATTAAGATAATCTTATATTTATAATATTATTCACAGTTAATTTAACTATTAACATAAAAAGAATGACCTTATCTTGAAAAATATTAAATATATCTCTATGATATAAAAAATTAATCTGAAGTAAACCTCTAGTGTTTAGGGTATTTAACCATTGTATTAGTTATAAATTACTAATAAGTATTGAGTTAATTATAGTTTTATAAGGAGAGTATGGTGCATTGGTTACCATTCATGTTAGTATTTTTACTATCTTATATAGAAATTTCTTTTTTTATTAAAATTGCAGCGGTTTTAGGCGTAGCTATTACTCTTCTGATAGTTATTTTTACTTCTTATATTGGTATTTCATTAGTATGGAATCAGGGAGCAAAAATATTTATACAAATACAGCAAAAACTAATAAAAGGTGAAAACCCCACTCAAGAAATGGTAAAAAGCATCTCTTTAGTATTAGCTGGATTTTTACTTATAACTCCTGGATTTTTTACTAGTTTTCTTGGGTTATTATTATTATTTCCATGGGTACAAAAATTATTAATATTAAAATTAATGCCTTATTTTAATTTTTACTATTATAAAATAGTAAATATATCAGGTAAAAATAATATTTTTACCGGAGAATATCAATATAAAGAAAACAAAGAGCGGTAACTCTATTAGCTACATCCTAGCATACATATCACTCACTACGGCTGCTTCCTTCCAGACCTGACCGAATTCATGAGTTAGTATCATAAGAGAACCAACAAAGTTACCATCGATCTAAATATTTATTAATTTTAGCATAGGAGGTATTATTAACTATGCCTTAAAAAATAGCAAGGACTCTATACTTATAATTTAAGTATTTTATTACCTAAATTAGCAATATTTAAAAAAATCAATAAAAAATAATTAATAAAAAGATTTAAACATAAAAATACTAACTTTTTATAATTATATTATTTATATTTATTTATTAAAGCTATCTAAACTATTTGTATAACTCCTTATTTTGTTTACTTGCCAAAATAATAAGAACAAACTATCTTGTTACTGTATCGATCTATAATCAGTATATATAATAAAAACCGTATAAGTTACTTATAAAAAAGTAATAACATATCAATATTAATCAATAATTATTAATAAAAATGATCATACTATACAATCCTGCTATATCGTGCTTATAAAATGAAGCAATCCTTCTAACTCAACTTAACCCCACTTTTATTCATTAAGTGGTGATATATCAGTATGTTAAGGATATAACAGCACATGAACCAAGGATTATTTGTTACAAAACGTGATAATAAAAAAGAACGCATTGATCTAGATAAAATCCATCGAGTTATTGAATGGGCTGCAGAAGGCTTGCATAATGTTTCAGTCTCTCAGGTAGCATTACGCTCCCATATTCAATTTTATGATGGAATAAAAACTGCCGATATACACGAAACTATTATTAAAGCTGCTGCTGATTTAATTTCTAGTCACGCACCGGATTATCAATATTTAGCTGCTCGCCTGGCAATTTTCCATCTACGTAAAAAAGCTTATGGTCAATTTGAACCACCATTACTTTTTGATCATGTATCAAAAATGATTCAAATGAATAAATACGATCAACACTTATTCATAGATTATACCCCAGAAGAATTTGCCCAAATGGATACTTTTCTTGATCATTGGCGTGATCTTAATTTTTCTTATGCCGCAGTAAAACAGCTAGAAGGAAAATATTTAGTACAAAATCGAGTAAGTGGCGAAATATATGAAAGTGCCCAATTTTTATATCTTCTTGTTGCTGCTTGCCTATTTTCTCGTTACCCACAAGAAACTCGACTCTATTATGTTAAACGTTTTTATGATGCTATATCGACTTTTAAGATTTCATTACCAACACCAATTATGTCTGGTGTACGTACCCCTACACGTCAATTCAGTTCATGCGTATTAATTGAATGTGATGATAGCTTAGATTCAATTAACGCCTCGGCTAGTGCTATTGTAAAATATGTTTCGCAGCGTGCTGGTATTGGTATTAATGCAGGCCGTATCCGCGCACTTGGAAGCCCTATTCGTGGAGGTGAAGCTTTTCATACTGGTTGCATTCCATTCTATAAATATTTTCAGACTGCTGTTAAATCTTGTTCACAAGGTGGAGTACGCGGAGGTGCTGCTACACTATTTTATCCATTATGGCATTGGGAAATAGAAAACTTATTAGTCCTAAAAAATAATCGCGGTATTGAAGGTAATCGAGTACGTCATATAGATTATGCAGTACAAATCAATAAATTGCTATATCAACGTTTGCTAGAAAATAGAGATATCACGTTATTTAGTCCCTCTGATGTGCCAGGATTATATGATGCTTTCTTTGCAGATCAATATGAGTTTGAACGACTATATTTATACTACGAGCAAGATAAAAATCTTCGTCAACAAAGAGTGAGAGCAGTTGATTTATTCTCTTTAATGATGCAAGAACGTGCTTCTACTGGTCGTATTTATATTCAGAATGTTGATCACTGTAATACACATAGCCCATTTAATCCTAAGGTAGCACCGATACGCCAATCTAACTTATGTTTAGAAATTACATTACCCACTAAACCTATAAATAATATTAGTGATGAAAAAGGTGAAATTGCTCTTTGTACACTATCTGCTTTTAATTTGGGCGCAATTAACCATATTAATGAATTAAAAGATTTAGCAATATTAATAGTACGCGCTCTCGATGCACTACTCGATTATCAGGATTACCCCATTATAGCAGCACGTAATAGCTCAATAGGACGACGTACTTTAGGTGTTGGTGTAATTAATTTTGCTTATTATTTAGCAAAAAATGATTTGGATTATTCTAGTACCAATCCTAATCATAGCGCTAAAAATCTAACACATCGTACTTTTGAAGCCATTCAATATTATCTATTACAAGCATCTAATGAATTAGCAAAGGAAAAGGGTGCTTGTCAATGGTTTTCACAAACTACTTATGCGCAAGGTCTTTTACCGATTGATACTTATAAAAAAGAATTAGATAAAATCTGTAATGAACCACTACATCTTGATTGGGAAAGGTTACGCCAGAAAATTAAACAGTTTGGGCTACGTAATTCAACTCTTTCTGCACTTATGCCTTCAGAAACCTCATCACAAATTTCTAATGCGACCAATGGAATTGAACCACCACGTGGTTATGTTAGTATAAAAGCATCAAAAGATGGTATCCTACGTCAGGTAGTACCAGAATACGAGCGATTAAAAGATAATTATCAATTATTGTGGGATATACCTAATAATGAAGGATATTTACAACTTGTAGGTTTAATGCAAAAATTTATTGATCAATCTATTTCTGCAAATGCTAATTACGATCCTACTCGTTTTCCTAACAATAGAGTACCCATGAAGCAATTACTAAAAGATTTGCTTACTGCTTATAAATTAGGTATTAAAACTTTATATTACCATAATACACGTGATGGGGCAAATGATGCTCAAGGAGATATAACAAGTAATCAAATTATTAATAATGACTGCGAAAGCGGTGCTTGTAAAATTTAATTATTAGAGAAAATTATGGCTTACACTACTTTTTCGCAAAAGAAAAATAATCAATTAAAAGAACCTATGTTTTTGGGGCAATCAGTTAATGTAGCTCGTTTTGATCAACAAAAATATGTTATTTTTGAACAACTTATTGAAAAACAACTTTCTTTTTTTTGGCGTCCAGAAGAAATTGATGTTACTCGTGATAGTATTGATTATCAAAGTTTGCCAGAACATGAAAAACATCTTTTTATTAGTAATTTAAAGTATCAAACCTTACTTGATTCTATTCAAGGACGTAGCCCTAATATTGCATTATTACCGTTAATTTCGATTCCTGAATTAGAAACTTGGGTAGAAACCTGGTCATTTTCAGAAACAATTCATTCTAGATCCTATACTCATATTATTCGTAATATCGTTAACGAGCCTTCATTTATATTCGATGATATTGTTACTAATAAAGAAATTTTAAAACGTGCAAAAGATATTTCTGCTTATTACGATGATTTAATAGAAATGACTAGTTATTATAATTTATTGGGTGAAGGAACCCATCAAGTTAATAATATTACTATAAATATAGATAGGTATACTTTAAAAAAAAAGCTTTATTTATGTCTAATAAGCGTTAATGCATTGGAAGGCATCCGTTTTTATATCAGTTTTGCCTGTTCTTTTGCTTTTGCAGAACGAAAATTAATGGAAGGCAATGCTAAAATTATTAAGTTAATTGCTCGCGATGAGGCACTTCATCTTACTGGAACACAACACATTCTTAATTTAATGCAAGGAGGTAAAGATGACCCCGAAATGGCAGAAATTGCTAAAGAATGTAAAAACGATTGCTATGCTTTATTTATTAAAGTAGCTGAACAAGAAAAAGAATGGGCAAATTATCTTTTTCGTGATGGCTCTATGATTGGGCTTAATAAAGATATTCTTTGTCAGTATATCGAACATATTACTAATATTCGTATGAAGTCTTTAACATTAGAACCCCCTTTCCCAAACCGTAATGACCCACTTCCATGGATTAAGCCTTGGCTTTCTTCTGATAATGTACAGGTAGCACCCCAAGAAGTTGAGGTAAGTTCTTATTTGGTAGGGCAAATTGATGCTGAAGTCAATGCTGATGACTTACGGGATTTTGAATTATAATCTTATGGTAAACTTTATTATTAACTTATATAAGAGTAAATTACAATTTGATTATCCTACTGAGAGTAATCATTTATTAGAAGTATTAAAGAAACATAAAATACCAGTTGAGTATGAATGTTGCTCAGGTTATTGTGGTGTATGTCGCCTAATACTACTGAAAGGTAAAATTGATTATTTAATACAACCATTAGCGTTTATTCAGAATAACGAAATCCTTCCATGTTGTTGCAAACCAATAGGAGATATTATAATTAATATTTAATTAAATCTAAAAATAAATACTTCTATATAGTTATTATTATATTTTTTAATGTTAAGTTAACATTTAATTATCTTGGGATAAAATATATACTTTGAGTATAAAATACTTATAGCTAATACATAAATAAAATTAGATAATAAATTAAATAACTATTTTTAATATAAGAATATTATATTTAAAATTATATATGTAATAAAATTAATACAAATTTTTTTTGTAATTTTTATTAATACTAATGTAGTATTATTTAAATAATAATTATTAATATTTAATAGATTAAATCTATATAACTACTTAATTAACATATAAAAAATTATATTTTTGTATATTTTAATAGTAATAATATCTAATTAATAGACTTATTATATTATTAACACCTACTATCATATAATAGTAATTATATAAGTTGCTAAGCATTAATGCTAATTAGTATATACTAATAAAAACTATATTATATAATAACTATTATAACAATTAAAAACTAAAAACAAATAATCTATATTAATTAATAAACTCATATTAAGTTATTAACTAATCCTTAAATCTATACTATAGGTATTACCTATAGTATAGGATAATTATTAATAATAATTTTTATGTAAACTTATATAAATAAATATATTATATCAGTAAGTAAAAAATTAATCACTACATATTACTTTAATAACTATAGTTATAGTTATAAATAAAGTATAATATACTATATATAAAATAATTTTTATTTATAATTTTTATAGTAATGCTACTTTAAATATATTATTTTTAGATAAATAAAAGTTATTAATAATATTAATAATAATGTTTGTAATATATAAATAAATATAAATAAAATGGAATACTAGTATTAAAAAGTAAGAAGATTCTTTTAATATACATTATAATAATCTTATAACTTAATATTTAATATATAAATAATTTATTACTATATAATATTAGATTATCTATTTATTAATATGTATAAAATAAGCAAAAATATTTTTATGATAAAATATTATCACAAAGCTAAGAGTTTTGTCTATTTTAATTTTATATAATTTACTATAACTTTATAAAGAATTTACTATTATTAATAGTATTAACCTATTCATAGAATATCTTAATATTTTTACTAAAATATATCTTTTTAGTAATAATTTTACATATTGATAAAAAATACTTTATTAATAAAATTAATAGTATTAATATTTAATATAGTCTAGTAACTTAATTTTATTAGTAAATTATCTAAATATAGATAAATTAACTTCATAGTTTTATTTTCTTAATATTAAACCTATATTTATAGTATAAAATATTTTTATTAAAAAAATACAAATTACATACAATATATTTACTATAAATAATTAGAAGAGATAAATATATCTTAATATAGACATAGGTATTATTTAAATTTTCTGCTATAATAAATATTACTTATTGTTCTTTAATATCCTAGCAGAAGAGATACCTATGCATCCAATGCTAACTATTGCTATACGTGCTATACGTAAGGCTGGTGATTTTATTTCTCAAAGTTATCATCTACAGAATTATACTGAATCAAACAATAAAAGTAGGAATGACTTTGTTACCTGTCTTGCTCAGAAAGCAGAGCATTTAGCTATTGATATTATTAAAAAATACTACCCTAAAGATAATATTTTCGCTAAATATTATGGTAAATATATTAGTGATAATAGTGATGTAAAATGGATTGTTAATTCATTAGGTGGCATTTCTAATTTTATTAAGTGCCTACCTCATTTTGCGATATCTATTGTTGCGTGTAACAAAGAAAATACTGAAGTTGCTGCAATTTATGATCCAGTACGCAATGAATTATTTACTGCGGTTCGTGGACAAGGGGCACAACTTAATGGTTATCGGTTGCGTGTTGTTGCTGCTCAAAAAAAAGATTTACGTATCATTACTCTAATGGCTGCTTTATCTGTTAATTCTTGTCAACACTCAGAAAGCTATCTTAATATATTTAATAAACTGTTTATGCAATGTAATAATATAAATATTTCTGGTTCACCTGTCTTGGATCTGGCCTATGTTGCCGCAAATCGTATAGATGGTTTCTTTGGGGTAGGTTTAGAATATCAGGATTTTATTAGTGGTGAATTACTAATACGTGAATCAGGTGCTTTAATAACAGATTTTATTGGTAATCATAATTATTATAATTCCGGTAATATTATTGCTGGTAATTCAAATGCAATTAAAATAATACTACAAACAATACGTAAAGAATTAAACGAAACATTTAAATGATGATTTTATTTATCTAAGTATATTAGATAATTATTTTTAACAGACTTACAAATTATCAAAAAAAGAATAGTAAGTTATTAGCTAATATAAAAGTATCACTTAAATAAACTATTTATCTTTATTCTATATTTAGGATTACTTTAAGTTTATTCATAAACTACAGTAAATATATTTAAATTTAATTTAAATAAAGCTATAAATAAATAAATAGTATCTATTGCTTTCTTTTAAAAGGCTATATTACTTAAGTTTATTTACATTAAATATAGTAGAAGTTAAATATATTAATCATCAATAGATTAAATCTATTTAAAATTTTTTTAAATTATATTTAGATAAAAAATATGTAAAAAGTACACTTTATATAAAGTAAATAATTATTTTAAGTATTTTAACTAATTACTTGAGTAAAATTTAGTAAATATAATAGATTTTAAATTAGTTTCTAGATATAACATAAACTAATAATTTATTAAATAAAATTTTTATATAATCATATAAGTAAAAGATCTATATAAAAATAGATTAACTTCTCTATAAAATAGCCTTTAAAATATTATTTTTACTACACTAAATTAGCTAGTATTATACTATTTTTAGAATATAATACTAAGCGTATATTAAAAGATTAAGAGTAAATATATACTAAAAGTACTTAGTATCTTTTAATTTAGAATTATCTATTCTATAGTAGATTTTACTTAACTATATAATAATAGTATTATTATTTAATATTTAATATATAATATATAAATAATTTATTTCTATATAATATCAAGATTACTATCTATTAATATTTCGTTAATATGTATTAGCTATTAAAGAAAAATAAACTTTAATCTATATATAGATATAATATACTATATCATAAAAATATTATTAAATAGTAAGTTAAATAAATTAAATATTACTTAACTTCTAATAAAATTATTTTTAAATAATAGAATAATATTCTTACTTAGTATAGAGAACTAATCTAATACTTATTAACACAGAACACTTAATATTTAAGTAAATAATTGAGATATTTATCATACATTAAAGTATATGAATTTTACCATAAAAATATTTTATTATCCAAAATCTAAAAAATATTATAGATAAGAATAAAATTCTCTAATAATAATTATATAAATTGTTAATAAAAAATAAATATAATACATTAATATTTTTTAATAAAAAACAAACAAATTATAATACCTCTATTATATTTAACATGAATAATATCAAGTTAAAAACTTTAACAAAAAGTAATAGCGTAATATTAACTCTTTTTCTTATTATGCTATTTAAGTTAAGTTATAAAATATCTTTATAACTGACTACTCTTTATTAAATTTAATTAATATAAAAAGATTTTATGTAAAAAGATGTATTTTTTACGAGTTATTAATTAATTATGTTATTTAACATTTTAATTATTTTAGTAAAATAATTATTTTATTTATATTACAGTATCTCTTATTATAGTATAAAATTTATATCTTTACGTAAAGATAAATGTAAAATACTCAGATAATCAATCAAAGAGCCATGAAAAGAAGACAGCAATAAAATACTAACCTAGATATACTATGTACTTATTTTATTTAAGATGTAAAATCTGAGTATTTAATTATTTTATGTTTATCTTTTCATTATTTACCAGCAATTTTCATTACAGGTAATAACACAGAACCACATTGTATATTATTACGGGTTTCAATATCATTACCAATACTAACAATATTAAGTAACATATCTTTCAGATTACCCGCAATAGTTATTTCACTAACTGGATACTGAATTTCACCATTTTCAATCCAAAATCCAGCAGCACCACGTGAATAGTTACCGGTAACGTAATTAACACCATCACCCATTAGTGATGTTACTAATAAACCTTTATCTAGCTGTTTTAACATATTGATAAAATCCTGTTCTTGACCTGAAATACACCAATTATGAATCCCGCCAGCATGACCAGTACTTTGTAATTGTAGTTTACGTGCTGAATAACTATTTAATAAATAGGTTTTTAGCACTCCATTTTTAACTATATTTTGTTTAACAGTACGTACGCCTTCATTATCAAAGGGAGCAGATGCTAAACCACATAATAAATGTGGATGTTCTGATATTGTTAACCATTTAGGTAATATTTGTTTACCTAGTTGATCAAGTAAAAAAGTTGATTTACGATAAACATTATCACCACTAATAGCAGTCACTAAATGCCCAAACAAACCTGTTGCTACTTCTGAAGCAAATAATACAGGTGCCTGCATAGTTAATAATTTACGGGGAGCTAAACGTGATAGTGTGCGACGAGCACATTCTTTACCTATCCATTCAGGAGTTTGTAAATCTTTCATACGACGACTAATACTATAAGCATAATCACATTCCATTTTTCCTTCGTGTGTAGCAATTACACTACTAAAAAGTGAATGGCAACTAGAATAATAACTTTGTAACATACCATGAGTATTACCAAAGACTCTAATACTATAATTGCTATTAAAATTACCTCCTTTGGTATTAGCAATACGTTTATCAGTCCTTAATGCAGCCATCTCTGCTCTAGCTGCTAATTCAATGCCATAAGTAGTCTCTAAATTACCTGGATAAAAAAGATCTAATTCTAACGTATTAAATGCTAATAAATGTTTATCCGCTATTCCAGAATATGGATCGATTGAAGTATAACGAGCAATATCTAAAGCAGCATTTACTGTACGAGAAATAGTATTAGAATTTAAATCTGTTGAAAATGCGCTACCTTTACGCTGTTTATGGTAAACAGTAATTCCTAATGCGCCATCACTATTGAATTCTACATTCTCTACTTTCCCAAAGCGAGTACTTACACTAATACCAGTTGTTTTTGTAATCGCAACTTCAGCGTTATCGCAAGAAGAACTAGCTAATTCTAATGCCTGCGCAACGGCTTGTCTCAAAATTTTATGTTGTTCTGCAATCTGAGTAGCTACTTTCATTGATTTACCATAGTTAATAAATTATTTATAAAAAAATTACTGTTTATTATCATAATAAACAGAATTTAAGTTTAACAAGATTCATATACGATTTCTCATAAAGAGCAAAAACTGATAGGATCGATCTCTTTTAAGGAGTTTAGCTATGAATCAGCAGTCTAAAAAGTGGCTTGATACAACAATAGAAGATCAAAATAATGATAATAAAATCATTCGGGTAAGCAAAAGCAAAATAAAACGTGATGCAGAAATATTAAAAATTCTTGGTAATGAATTAGTTAATCTAGGAAAAAATGCATTAGAACACATTCCGCTAGATGAAGATTTACTTAATGCTATTAAATTAGCACAAAAAATTAAAAAAAAAGGTTATCGTCGCCAAATTAAACTTATTGGCAAAATATTACGTCACCGTGAAGTTAAATCTATTCAAATAGCGTTAGATAAACTAAAAAATCGTTATAACCAACAAATTTCTCTATTTAAAAAATTAGAGACACTATGTATTCGTCTAATTACAGAAGGTGATAATGCTATTCTTGCCGTATTAGTACTTTATCCACATATCAATCGTCAGCAATTACGTAGTTTAGTTCGTAACGCACAAAAAGAAAAAATAACAAGTAAACCAACACGAGCTTTACATCAAATATTTCAGTATTTACTTAAAGTTTCAAATAAAACTTTACAATAAAACGCTCATTTATTGAATCTTTCATATATGTATATAATTAATTTTTATTTATTATATTAAGATCATTAACTTATAGCAATGATATTATATTATTAATATTACATAATTTACAATAATATCTTATAATCTATTTTAAATAAAATTATAAGAAAACAGAAAAATAATATCGTATTATTAGTTTATATAAAATATTTTAACTTAATCTAATTTATATTAGATAAAATTCTAAATTTAAAAATAAACAAAAAAGTATTAAAATACTATCTAGATTTTTAATATTGCATATTAAATATTCTAGTATTTATAGAACATATATCAATTACAATAATAATTGTTACTTTAGGATACTTTTAAATACTTAGAAATTAAGTCTTAGATCATTATAGATATAAAATATTGTTATTAACATTGTAATCAAAAATATTAATAATTAATAATATTTCTTAAAAATACCTAATAAATTAATGTGTATTCTAGTTAATAAAATATAAATAGATAAGCAATCTTAATATTATGCATAAATAAATTATTTATACATTAAGCATTAAGTTGTAAAGTTATTATTATAGTTTATGTTTTATTTTTACTAAAACTTATTATATAATATTAATAATAGTATTAGCATCATATTCAGATCAACACCCATAATATTAGTATAACTAAACACTATAGTATCTAATTTTATTACTCGTTATTTTTGATTAAAAATATATTGATCCTGAATATAATAATAAATTTTAGATTAATTTTTTATCAATTTAATAAAATTATTTTATAAAAAATAAGTAATATAGATACTATAATAGATAGTAATATTAAAATTATAAAATTTTAGCATTATTAGTTTTAATAATAAATACACAGGTATTTGTGCTATTATTTTTTAAATAATTATTACTATATAGTATTTTTATAGTGAACTGTAAAATACTATATAGTAAATATAATAATATTATTAATAATAATTAAGCTATTCTAGTATTTAATATATAAAGTTATTATTTTATAATAATTTTTGCTATTTTTTTATATAGATAGATAGTATTTAATTACTATTAATTTATAGTATTAATTATAATTATTTTGCTATTTTATAGTAGTCGTATGCTACTATAGATATGCTGTAATAAATCTATAGAAAAATACTTTGATAATTTTTTCTAATTATATATTATTATTTATATAGTCACTAGTTAGTTGTTTAAAAAAATTTTTTTAACCAACATAGTAATTTTTACTCTATATCAATACTTAAAATAATAATTAATTACTTATGTAATTAATTATTATTTAAATTATCAACTACTATAAAAGTAGTTGATAATAAAAAATATAATATTATAGCTATTAAAATAAAATCTTAACAGTAAGATTAGGATTGCTATCCTTAATCTATATACTACTATTTATAAGGTATATATTTCTTAAGCTTTATAATATATAGTTTGTAACTTGAAAGATTATTTGAATGTAATAAAATACTTATTTGCTTGATAGTTATTCAAAATAAAGTACTATTATTGATTAAATATCTACTTTTTATTACTTAGATTAGTAGCTTATAACTTCTCAATTTATAAAATTTAGATAATATATTATTTTAATCAAGCATCTTAATATAAGAATTATATTAATATTAATTAATAAGATTTTGATAAATTAAGACAATTAGTACTATGTTGTGTTATGCTATACTAATAGTGACTATACTCTAAGATTAATATTAATAAAAATGACTATTAAATTTAAAATTACTATTAAAAATAATATTCTTAGCAATCAACTAACATAGTTTATAACTATAATAAACATAACTTTTAGAAAATTTTTAACTTTATTATCCCTTCATGTTATTCATTTGCATCTTTGCTATAAATATTAATATAGTAATACTACTATGCGTAAATTGCTGAATGATGATTTTACTTGAAGTGATTTCTTTTAATAGTAATTTACTGTATTTAATCTGTTATAATTTTAGATTTTTAATAAAAGTAACCTAGTCATAGGAGACTTAGGTAGTTTAATATTGTAAATAAGGTAAATTGTTATTTTTCGCTATTTTGTTTATACTGTTAGTACTTTTTTCTAATCATAACTGTTATTAATAAGATTTCTAATGATAAATAAAATTTATTATTCACTTTCATTAATAAAAATTTACTAATAAATAAATTACCTTACACTAATTACATAGTTAATAAAAATAATAATAGATTTTTTATAACCATCATCAATAACATAAAATTAAGATATTTTATATACAGGAATTACATAGCATAGTAAATACTAATAACACATAGTTACTATAATAAATAACTAGTAGTAATATACTTATATTATTACTTATTTTTACAAGTAATTTATATGATCCATATTGTACATAGCTATATAAGAGATTTTAAATAATTTCTATAATAAATGAGTAAGTATGACTACTAAAGCAATCTATCCTGGTACATTTGATCCCATTACTAATGGGCACTTAGACTTATTAACACGAGCAGCAACTATATTCGAAAAAGTTATTGTAGTAATTGCTGTTAGCACTACTAAACAGCCACTGTTTGCTCTAGAAGAGCGTATTAGACTAGTAAAAAATGTTACTCATACTATTAAAAATGTTGAAGTTATTGATTTTAATGGATTAATTGTTAATTTTGCGCAAGAAAAAAAAATTAACATCTTAATTCGTGGGTTACGTTCTGCTACAGATTTTGACTATGAATACCAGCTAGAAAAAATAAATCGCCATTTAATGCCATGGTTAGAAACTTTATTCCTATTACCTTCAGAAAAGTATTCATTTATTTCTTCAACATTAGTAAAAAAAATTGCTTTTCAAGGAGGTAATATCACTTCTTTACTTCCTGATTTAGTTATGCAAGCTTTGTTAGCTAAGGTAGCGCGCATTAATAAATTTCTTATAAAATCTACCTGCATATCTACATATATATAAATATATGCTATAAATTTTAGTTAGTTATGCTAATAATTACTATTTACTAGTGTATATACGAGTATAGTAGCTACGTACTAAATTCTTAGCTTATTATAGTATTCATTATAATTTTAAGAAACTCAATGTTGGCAATGACGACAAAAAAAGGTACTACGTTGCCTTTGTTTTACCATTTCAATAATATGTGTGCATCTGTAACAATATTTACCAGCACGACCATATACCTGTAACTGTTGGGTAAAATAACCTGGTTTACCATCTAATTGCAAAAAATTACATAACGTAGTTCCTCCTTGCTCGATAGAATCTAATAACACTGTTTTGATAGCGCTTACTAATAGGTTACTTTCATTTTTTGTTAACGAACCTGCTAAACGCTCTGGTAAAATTTTAGCAAAAAATAATGACTCACTAGCATAAATATTACCTATACCGACTACAATTTTATTATTCATTAACCAAGACTTAATTGGTGTACGTTTACCTCGAGATTTTTCAAATAGATAGTGTTTGTTAAATTCCATGGTTAAAGGTTCTACTCCTAACTGTGTAAAAATACGACAATTAGTAAAATTTTCGGCCCATAACCAGGCACCAAAACGACGTGGGTCATTGTAACGTAATATTTTATTATTACTAATTATCAGATCAATATGATCGTGTTTTTTAGCCATTACTCCCTGTGGTAAAACTTTTAAGCAACCAGACATACCAAAATGAACAATAATCCATCCTGTTGGTAGTTCAATTAATAGATATTTAGCACGACGCTGTACACTTAAGATTATTTGATTAGTTAAACTAAGGATCTCATTGGAAATTGGCCAACGTAGATGTGGATTTCTAATTATTGTATAAAGAATTGTTTGATTAATAAGATATGGCTCTATCCCGCGACGAGTTGTTTCAACTTCAGGTAATTCCGGCATATCAATTGTATTCTCTTGTTTATAGATATAATGAAAAACAAATTTTTTTATAATCTAAATTATCAATCGTTATTAACACTATATAGTTAGTAACTAATAGCAATAATTATGCCAGATTTACTTTAGTAAATAAAATAAAATAATACATCTATATTAGCTCGATAAAAAATTATTTTTATACCTAAATACTTTATAATATTTAATTTTTTTCTGATTATTATTGTTATTATTTTTATCTAATTAATATACTATAAAGGTAGAATTTTTAATGATGCTCTATAATAATGATAATATTAAAGATACACAGAATACTAATTCTGTCAGTTATTGCTATAATTAGTAGTAATATTCTACAAATTTAATAATTTAAGTTAATATTTTAGTTATTATTAAAATTTTTAGTAGATTTGACTAGTAAATATATACTATGAATATGTTAAAATTATTATTTTAGTAACTAAAATTTATATAATTTCTAATACCATAATATTTAATTAATTATAGTAATTTTACTATGAGCACTATTATGTGTAATTACGAGATTGTTTACCTTAAACTATATTTATAATACTATATTTTATAAAACTTATAGGTAAGCACTTTATTAATAAAATATTTGCATAGTATTAATTTAATAAGCTTTTATTATAGATACTTTATTTACGTAATTACATAAATAAAGTTTATAATTTTTATTATTTCATTTACTATCTTTTAATTATTAAGATGCTTTTAATAAAGCAATAGCTTTGCAGGCAATACCTTCTTCACGCCCGATAAAACCTAATTTTTCTGTAGTCGTAGCCTTAATACTAATATTATCTTTATGACATTGTAGAAGATTTGCAAGATTATCTCGCATCTGTGGAATATAAGGTGTTATTTTAGGTACTTGTGCAATGATAGTAGTATCAATATTAGCTAGATGATAACCTTTATTACTAACATAATTATAAGTTTTATGTAGCAAAATAGAGCTATCGATATCCTTTAGTAATGGATTGCTATCAGGAAATAATTGACCAATATCTCCAAGAGCGGCAGCACCGAGTAATGCATCAATAATAGCATGCAATAATACGTCACCATCAGAATGTGCTAGTACACTTTGTGCATAAGGTATAGTAATAGTGCCAATTATTAACGGATTCTTGCCTCCAAATTTATGTACATCAAAACCTTGTCCTACACGTATCATTTTACTCCTAATAATTTCTATAAGTTAAATAAAATTCAGCTAAGGCTAAATCTTCTGGGTATGTTACTTTGATATTATCAGATCGACCATTAATTAATTGTGGATAATAACCACAATATTCTAGTGCAGCAGCTTCATCCGTTATTTCCACTTTTTTATCTATAGCACATGATAAGCAAGTTTTTAATAATTCAAATGGGAAAAATTGTGGCGTAAGAGCATGCCAAAGTTGTTGTCGCTCTATAGTATGAGCAATAATTACCTTACCCATAATAATAGGCGCTACAGCTCGTTTTATTGTATCACGTACTGGTGTTGCTAATATACCACCAGTCTTACTCTGCCCGATTATATTTAATAAAATATCTAAATCATAACGACACAAACAGGGACGCACAGCATCATGTACAAGAATCCATATAGATTTATTTGTATTTTTTTTTACATGTTGTAACCCTGCCATTACCGAATCAACACGTTTATCACCACCATAAACTACACTAATTTTATCATTATCTGCAATTGGTAAAGAGAAAAATAGATTATCTTGCTGATTAAGCACAACAATAATATGATTTATAATTGGATTATATAATAGAGTCTCAATTGCATGTTCAAGTATTGTTTTATCTCTAAGTATTAGATATTGCTTAGGACAGGTAGTTTGCATACGACTACCAATTCCAGCAGCAGGTAGTATAGCAATTACTTCATAAAAAGAATTCATTTTTTATTATTTTGTTTTATTTTATTTTTTGATTGTTCAGGAACTAGACGATAAAAACTTTCATTAGGTTTAATCATTCCTAATTCATTGCGTGCACGTTCTTCGATTGCCTCTTGACCAATATTTAAATCATTAATTTCAGTAAATAACTGATCATTACGTACTTTAAGTTTGTGATTATTTATTTCTTGTGCTAAAATATAATTTTTAATGTAGAAAAAATCATGAATACCATTCTTGCCAAACCATAGTGAATATTGTAACCAACTAAATAAAATTAATAATATCATTATAAGTTTTCCCATTTTATCCCCTAAAACTGAATAATCATCTTACAATTTTCTCGAGCTCTGCTCTGAGAGTAGATTTTTTGAAAATATAGATTAAGAATAATTTTAAGCAACAATCCATATAGTTAATCTAAATAGCGGATAAAATTTAATGGTAAAAAAACAAATAAGATACATTAAAATATATAAAAAAAATCAAAGTGTAGTAAGTAATAAATTAGATTTTTTATCTATTTATCTTTATTTTAAGAATCTTTAAAGAAATTTTAAGAAATTTTAATACATTAATAAATCTATTGATTAGGTTAAGATATTTTCAATAAATTCTATTTATCTACATTATTATGGATAATAAAAATTACTTACTATAAGATAGTATCTATGTATTTATAGATAATATAAAAAATATAATTTATTTTATTTCTATGATATGTACTAAAAAATGCCTATTACCATTATGAATGACTTACTCTATCTAGTTTGGTTATCTGCCTATAAAAATATCTTATACAACTATAATCATTGCTGATAACTTAGTTACCTAAAAAACTCGCTGATTAAAATTTTAATTAGTAAAAAATAATAAAATAAAAAAATAGATAATAATATTATTAAATAATTTTTTTTGTTAGATATTTATTAAATTTTTATATTTTATATTTTATTTTAAATATTTTTAGATTTTAATATAAAAAATAATAAAAATAATATTTTATTTTTTATGTATAATAAGTAAGGGAAATAAAAAATTTGAGTTTATTTTTTAAGAATTACTTAGCTAAATATAGCATATACAAAAAATTTTAAATAAATTCTTGTAATATACAGTAATTATTGCTGTAAAATTAAGCAATTTAGTAATAAATTATAATTTATCAAACTAATAATATGTATTAGTTCTATATCTTAGTTAAACTACTAATAACTACTATATTATTTATTTATATTCCTTTAAATAATTTATTCTGAATTTTTTCGCTACACTTAGATAAGAAAAATAGAAAAAAATTAGTTTATTATTTTTCAATAAGAATCTTATAAAATAAGAAACAAGGAAAGTACTAAAAAATTTCTTAACTAAATTGATATTAAATGTACATATTTAAAAAGATGATAGATTTTAAATAAAAGATAAGCGTAAACAAAAAACTAAAAAATTTAAATTATATTTAAAATACTATTTATTAATAGTCCTTATATCTAATAGAGTATAGATTTATTTTTCTATTAGCTGAAGCTATAGATAAATAATAATCTATATTATTACAATAATTAAATAATAGACAATATGCTAAAGTATACTACTTCTAAACTAGTTAATAATAAAACTATATTAAAAACTACAGTTTATGAGTATATTCTTATTAACATCATAGAAAAACTAATTAAAAGTCTTAAAAATAATCAAGTAATCACTAATAAAAAGCAAAATAACTATCTACCTAGTAGGTGTTATATAACATGATTACTTTTATTAATTAACATTAATTATTTTTATAATAAACTTATATGGTCTAATAGGTTCTAGAAAAATTTTATTGACTTATGTTAAGTACACAAGTTCATTAAAGATCTAATTTTACTTACTAATACTTTATCAAAAAAACTTAAAATTACTTGTTAACTTTTATGTTAGGTTAAAGTATTTCTTTAGAACATATAAATTATTCTAGATACACATTCCTTTCTATATTTGAAGATAAAAAAACTAATGGTAGATAAAATAAAATTAAACACCCTAAAAAACCGTTTTCAAGGTTATTATCCAGTGATAATTGATGTAGAAACTAGTGGTTTTAATGCTCAAACTAATGCATTACTAGAAATTGCAGCAATTACTTTACAGATGAACGAAGAAGGCTGGTTAATATGTAATGAAATCTTACATTTTCACGTGCAACCTTTTGAAGGTGCTATTTTAGAAGAAGATGCATTGAAATTTAATAGAATAAAAGAGCCTAAAAGTCTATTACGTGGTGCTATTAGTGAACAAGAAGCTTTAAATGCTTTATTTAAAAAAATAAAAATAGGACTTAAACACGAAGGATGTCGACGAGCAGTTATTGTTGCCCATAATGCTTATTTTGATCATAGTTTTATTATGGCTGCTGCTAAACGATCTTTATTAGAAAAAAATCCATTTCACCCTTTTGTTACTTTTGATACTGCAGCATTAAGTGGTTTAGTATTAGGACAAACGATATTGGCTAAAGCTTGTATTGCCGCTCAAATCGGATTTGATAATAAGCGGGCACATTCAGCTTTGTATGATACTAAGCAAACTGCAATATTATTTTGTGAACTAGTAAACCGCTGGAAACGCTTGGGTGGCTGGCCATTACCTAGCTCTAATTAATAAGATTTTTATAAATTTTTCTTGTGACGCACTATATAGTATGAATTTAGCGTTATATAAGTACCACAAACTTTTATAGAGCTATGCTTAAATGTGTAATACTATACAGTTATTACCTATTTAGATGTTTTATTTTACACCAAAGATTTTAGTTTTTAAGAGATATATTATACAGTTTTAGTCTGTTGTAGACAGTGTTTATTAATAGCTTTATTTATTAATAGCTGTAATGAACCAGTTCGATACAGCTCATTTAAAATATCACAACCACCTATTAGTTCCCCATCAACCCAAAGTTGCGGGAAGGTTGGCCAATTAGCAAATTTAGGTAGTTCAGCTCGAATATCATGGTTTTGTAAAATATCTACATAATTAAAAGATACACGACAGGCAGATAATACTTGTACTGCTTGCGCCGAAAAACCACAGTTTGGCAATTTAGGAGAACCTTTCATGTACAATAAAATTAGGTTTTCTGTAATTTGATTTTTAATTTTTTCAATAGTTGTCATTTATTATATCCTCAACAATATATTTAATTGTATTACAGTTAAAATATATATTAATCTTTAACTATTATAAATTTCTCATATTTTACGGTAGCAACTTTATAATAGCATCCTGTTATTTAAATTAATGTGAGTTATGCAGTAACTATAAAATTTTAATGTAATTTATCTAAAAAATAAGTTTTACATTCTTACAATGTAAAGATTAATTCTTTATTATAAAATTAAAGTGCTAAAATTACACTAAATAAATTAAAAAATAATATAAACTATTTATGATTACTAATTATACACTATATCTTTAAACTAAAAGAGAAACTTACGTAAACTCGCAAAAGTAATTTTTATATAAATAATAATAAATACAGTAAATAAAATATTTAAAATAACTTAAATTAAAACCATCTCTCTAAGAATAGATTAATTTTAATTAATCTATTCTTAGAGAGATGGTTAAGAGAAATATTTTCTTTAAATAAATTAGTTTTTAATTTAAAAGTTATTAATTTTTTATAATTATAATTACAAAAAATATAAGTAAATATTAAAAATAAAACTATTATAATTAATCATTTTTATGTTGCAAATATATATAAATTATTTATAAGCTGATAAGGACTATAAATTTAATATTATGGTATATTTATATCTTTATATACTTATGTAATATAAAAAAGTTATTCTATGCTTTTGCTTTATACAAGAATTGATATTTTTCAAAAATCTTCTTTATTAAGAAAATTGGAGAATAAGGATGCGCTATCCCTTAGTTATAGGTAATTGGAAGTTAAACGGTAGTACTAAAATGATTAATACATTTATCCCAACACTGTTAAAAAAATTAAGTAAAATAAAAAAGTATAACTTAGTTATAGCTCCACCATTCGTTTATCTTTATCAGATTCAAAATCTACTTGCAGATAGTATTGCTAAATTAGGCGCACAAAATGTAGATATAAATTCTTTTGGTGCTTTCACTGGTGAAATTTCTGCCGAAATACTGAAAGATATTGGTGCAAAATATATTATCATTGGTCATTCTGAGCGTCGCAATAATCATCGTGAAAGTAATAAGATTATCGCAAAAAAATTTGCTCTCTTAAAAGCAAAAAATTTAATTCCAGTACTTTGTATCGGAGAATCTAAAATCGAAAATCAGGCAGAAGCAACACAAAGAATTTGCGCAAAACAATTAGATGCTATATTAAAAACTTCAGGTAATAAAGCATTTGAAAATACAGTTATTGCTTACGAACCTCTCTGGGCAATTGGTAATGGTAAATCTGCAATACCAGAAGAAGTTCAGAAGGTGCATAAATTTATCCGTAACTATATTACACAAAAAGATGCTAACAGTGCAAAAAAAGTAATTATTCAATACGGAGGATCTGTTAATCCTACTAATGCTGCTCAATTATTTAAACAGCCTGATATCGATGGTGCACTAGTAGGTGCAGCATCATTAAAGGTAGATGAACTTGTAGCAATAGTTAAAGCAGCAGTAGATGCTAAGCAAAATTAAAAATAGTTAAGCATTAATAAAAACCTAAAACAATAATAATTATAACTTTAATTAATACTAAATATAATTATTAAAAATAATAAAATACTTAATATCATAGTTATTTTTCTATTAGCTAAAACTATAAGATAAACAATAATTATGTATTAAAAAGTAATATATAACGTCAGCGTGTACTCATTAACATCACTAAATAATATTAAGCTAATAAAATGTAAATAGTTTTATTTAGAAAGACATATAACTATTTTTAATAAAAGACATTATGATCTTAGATTATTTAAGAACTTTGTATATAAATATATCTTACAATTAAAATAGTAATAGATACAGATTACTCAGTACTAGTTAAATTTATTTAAACTTAATATTGTTTAAAAAAATAAAGAAAAATTCTTTAGTGCTAAAAGATGACCTAATAATTATAAATTATTAAACTAGATACATTAAATAAAACACTATTGGTATAATTAAATAATCTAAGTTATAATGAAAATATAAAGATATCTTTTAAATGCTAACTACTTCCTACTAGTTTTAAAAAAAATATTATGCATAAAATAGTAATTATAAATTATTAGTGTAAAAAAATTAGCTAATTAATATTAATTATTATTAATTAGGACTATACAGAAATACTTAACTAAATTAGTTTAAATTTTATCAAATAATTAATAATAAATTTAAATTAAATTAACAAATTTAAATTAATATTAATATCGTATATTGATATTTAATCAATAATTAAATATTAGATTATATCTTAATAAAAAAATATAATAAAAATTTTTTTAAACACTCTTTTAGGTTTATTTAATTATTAAAGTAGATAGTTATTACTATAAATATTCATTAATAGCATTAATATACCTTCTAATAAAATATAGAGATTAGTAACGATAACTAAATAGGTAAATATTTTACGTACCCTAACTACAAATAAATCTTTAAAGAATAGTAATATAACATTATTCCTTAATACCTATATAAAATACAATAAATAGTGCTCGCTCATAATAGAAATATACAGAAATATTATGTAACAATAATAAAATTATTAGTATTAAATACCTTGCATATTTACATGATAGAATTTAATGCTAATTACATATAATATTAGTAAAATTAGTTAATTATTCTTATAAAGTAATACTTTATTACTATTAGCATCAAAACTACTCTTAATGTAGGAATAACTATATTTCTTTATAATACAAAAAGCTATTTCTAAGATTTTTCATAATAAATAATAGCCTATAAAAAATTTATTTTATAATTATCTTATTATACTGTTTTTTTAAGGTTTTCTCTCGAAGCATTGACTAATTGATTAATTTTATCTAAGTTGATACGGTTAAATAGTGGATGGAATTCATTAATTTTATGATTTAAAAGTGGCTTTTCTATATCGTTCCAGTTTAATTTAATATTTAAAAAGGTCTCACTACGTATTATTAAGGTTGGTACGATCGGCTTAAGATAAGTTATTAATACACGAAATAAATTGATTCCCATTGAACAAACTGCTTGTAGTTCACTAGCGCAATCGGTTTTTTTTACAACTATCCAAGGAGCCTGTTTATCTATATAGCGATTAGCTAAATCAGATAGTTCTATAATCTTACGTATAACTTTGCTTGTTTCTCGATTATTATATGCTTCTGCAATAACTAAAGATGAATCTATAAAAATTTTATATAGATTAGGGTTAGCAAGATGATCAGCTAACTTACCAGCAAATATTTTATTGATAAAACTAGCATTACGCGCAGCTAAATTAACTACTTTATTAACAATATCTGTATTAACTCGTTGCACAAAATCTTCTAGGTTTAGATCAATATCTTCAATAGAGGAAGATAATTTAGCTGCATAGTAATAACGCAAACAATCAGCTTCCAAATAAGATAGATAAGTACTAGCTTTAATAAAGGTACCTCGAGATTTAGACATTTTTTTCCCATTAACCGTAACATAACCATGCACAAACAGGTTAGTTGGTTTACGGAAACAACTACCTTGTAATATTGCTGGCCAAAATAAACTATGGAAATAAATAATATCTTTACCAATAAAATGGTATAAATTAGTAATTGTATCTTCATGCCAGAATTCATTAAAATTCAAATCATGTCGCTTATTACAGAGATTTTTAAATGTACTCATATAACCAATAGGTGCATCTAACCAAACATAAAAATATTTACCAGGCGCATCTGGTACTTCAAAACCAAAATATGGTGCATCACGAGTTATATTCCATTGCTGTAAACCAGATTTAAACCATTCTTCCATTTTATTAATAACTTGCTCTTGTAATGTACCAGAATGAATCCAGGCTTGTAGCATATCACTGAAAGCAGGTAAATCGAAGAAAAAATGTTCAGATTCACGCATAACTGGTATTGTATTAGAAATAACAGATTTTGGATTAATAAGTTTAGTTGGATTATAAGTAGCCCCACAATTCTCACAATTATCACCATATTGATTTGGTGATTTACATTTTGGACAAGTTCCCTTTATGAAACGATCAGGTAGGAATATACCTTCTTGCGTATCATATAACTGTGAGATAATACGATTCTTAATATAACCATTATTTTTTAGGCGAAGATAAATTAAATTTAATAATTCCTGATTTTCCTCACTATGTGTAGAATAATAATTATCATAACTAATAGCAAATTTGGAAAAATCTTGTTGGTGTTCTTGATTTATTTTATTAATCATTTGTTCCCGAGTTATCCCTAACTGCTGTGCTTTTAACATGATAGGTGTGCCATGAGCATCATCAGCACAAATAAAATAAACATGATGACCGCGCATACGTTGGTAACGAACCCATATATCTGCCTGGATATGTTCAAGCATATGACCAAGATGAATAGAACCATTAGCATAAGGTAGCGCACACGTTACCAGTATTTTTTTTGTGATTTGAACCATAAAAAATTATTTACCTACAAGGTAATCAAGGAACATTAGTATTAACTAATCATATTATAAGTAGCTAATACAAGGTTAATTGTATCACCATTAATATATATATTAATAATTATTATTAATATATATATTTTGAGTATCTATAAAAATAATTGTATTTTTGTGTAGTATTTTTTATTTTTAGTTATTTTATAAGATATAGTATTAATTTTATTAATTACTATTTATATTAGCATGTTTTTTAATATAGAGACTTTTTAGTCTATTAATATTTCGTTAACATGTATTAATTATTAAGGAAAAATAAACTTTAATCTATATATAAATAAAAATATACTTTAATATAGGAAATGCTAATCTAAAATAATGAGTTAAATAGATTAAGCATTACTTAACATCTAATAAAATTATTACTAAATAAATATAATGGTATTTTTGTTTAGTATAGAGAACTATTCTAACACTATTAATACGAAATATTTAATATCTAGCAGAAGTATTTAAAGTATCTATCATGTATTAAAGTACATCAAATTTTATTATGATAGCACCATTGCTAATTTAAGTTAAATAAAACTATAAGAAAACAGAAAGATAGTACGTAATATTACCAATTATACAAAGTACTTTCACTAAATCTTATTTATATTTAATAGATTTTATGCTTGGTAAATAAATAGGTAGGTATTAAAAGATTATCTCAGTTTTTAATATTATATTTTAAATACCCTAACATTTATAAAATAAGTAGTACTTTTCAAGAACACTATAGTTAATAGTACTAAATAAATTAGTCTTTACTCTAGTTACTAACTATATATTCTTTAACACTAAGAAGAAGAAATTATATCTTTATTATATTTTACGAAAATAACTAGCTTTTTATTCTAAATATTAAAAATAATTTTTAAAAAGATGCATAAATTTAAATTTTAATATAAAATTAAACAATTAAACAATTAAACAATTAAACAATTAAACAATTAAACAATTAAACAATTAAACAATTAAACAATTAAACAATTAAATATTATCTATATAATATAAATTTAAAATTTATTTTTATAGCATAAATAAAATTTTTTATCATCACTAATTTTTGCTAATTTTGACAATTTGTATAACGATAGTAATGTAAATTTCAAATTTTGACTCGAATAAAAATTAATTATGTATTTAATATTTTAGTATAACTAGGTGTATTATTTTACAATTAAAATTCCTTATTTCTATAGCTGTTATTCTAGCAATGTCTTTCTAGTTATGACCCTTCACATATATTATAGTATTTAAATTATTTAATGATTATCTTATTTTTTTGGTAGTTTATATTAGAATTACCAATTTTTACGACCAAAACTACAGGTTATAGGATAACGACGATCTTTACCAAGATCACGGTTAGTAATACGAGGACCAATAGCTGATTGACGTCGTTTATGTTCATTAGTATCAACTAATCGAATTACATTACGTATAATTGTTTCATCATAACATCCTTTGGTATCGCGCGCAATTAAATCGACAATAGATTCATCTCGCTCAATATAACCTTCAAGAATATTATCTAAAATATCGTAAGGGGGTAATTTATCTAAGTCTAGTTGCTTAGGTGCTAACTCTGCCGAAGGTTGACGATCAATGATTTCTTGTGGAATTACTTTTATTTTACCAAAAGAATTACGATATTTAGCTAATTTAAATACTAAAGTTTTTGATACATCCTTTAGCACATCAAAACCACCAGCCATATCACCATATAAGGTAGAATAACCAACAGCAAGCTCACTTTTATTACTAGTTGTTATTACAATGCTACCAAATTTATTAGATAACGCCATTAGTAATACACTACGACAACGAGCCTGTAAATTTTCTTCCGTGATATCTACTTGTTTATTTATAAATAATGGAGCTAATTGCGCCATAAAAGTATTGAATATTGGCTCAATGGAAAGTATATTAAATTTAATACCTTGTATTTTAGCCTGTTGTTGTGCATATTTTATACTTAATATTGATGTATAACGAGATGGCATCATTATGCCATGAACCTTTTCTTTACCTAATGCATCAACAATAATGGCTAAAGTTAGTGCAGAATCTATACCACCAGATAAACCAAGTAATGCACCTTTAAAACCATTTTTATTAACGTAATCACTTGCTGCCATTACTAATGCTTGATACTCTTTGGCAAATGGTTTGATTACATAACTAACTGCTAATTTCTGCATCGGTATAATATTTAGATCTGTTAGTTGGCATAGAGTAATTTGTTCAGCAAAAGCAGCAAGGCGGTGTGTAATTTTGCCTTGTGCATTAAATACTTTCGAACAACCATCAAAAATAAGATCATCTTGCCCTCCTACTTGATTGAGATAAACTAATGGCAATTTAGTACGCTGACAATGACGGACTAGTAATTGATTACGAATATAAGATTTTTCACGATGATAAGGAGAAGCATTAATTGACAATAATATTTCTGCACCTGCTGCTTTTGCTGCATCTACTAGTACAGAAGACCAAACATCTTCACAGATTAGCATCCCCAAGTGATAATCTTTTAACTTAATAACACAACTATTATTGCCTGGTGTAAAATAGCGTTTTTCATCAAACACACCATAATTTGGTAGTAATTGCTTAAAATAACGATCAAGTAATTTTCCTGCTGAAAATATTGATAACGCATTATATAATTCTTTACCTTCACGCCATGGATGTCCTACAATAATAGAAATCTGTAAAGAAGCCTGCTGTAATAGCAGTAACTGATCAATACAACGCTGATAAAAATCATTTCGCAATAAAAGATCTTCTGGTGGATAACCACATAATGCAAGCTCAGAGAACATAACTAAATTAGCTTTTCCTTGTTGTTGAGCTACAATTTGTAACATGCGTTCAGTATTGCCTTCAATATCACCAACCATCCAATTAAGCTGGGCTAATACAATAGATAGTGATTTACTCATATTGATTCCTATTACTTTATTCAATTATTTTTAATAAATACTATTCTTTAAAATTGTACTGTGCAATTAAGAAAATATTAGAAATTTATAAAACTTAATACTCTTACGCCTAACTATATATTGCCTTAATCAGACTATCTTTAATAATTTTAAAAAGATTATATCCTTTAAAAAAATCGGGAAAAGACATATTATTAATATCTATTCGATTAAAACTCAATCGATACCTAATACTTATATTAATGTAATACACTAAATTTTTAGAAATTAACACTCTTATATGAGTGTTAGTAATAATCTCTTAAGTAAGAGACTTATGAATTATAAAATAATAAAATACTAAAGAAAAAATTTGTTACTTAATTAGTATTAACGTAATATATTTTAAAAAATAATAAAATATTAAATAAAGTAAATTAATATAAGTAAAAGACCACGTCTCAATAACTTCTAAGTATTTACAATATTATTGTAATAAAAGATTAAAAAATATTAAATTACCAATTATTTTTAGTAAAGATGATGTATGATTGATTATATATAAGATATTTTATAAAAATTTTTATCTAATTTTTTATATTAATTTTTAATATAAATTATTTAACTAAATCATAAAGAATAAAATAACTTATAAAATTTTAAAACTTTAAAATTTTATAAAATAAATACGCATTACTACTATTACCTATAATAAGCATACCTTAACTATTAGAAGTTATTACTAAAATAATAGAATTAAGTAAAAGTATTAAATAAATAATATAATATAAAACTAAGCAAAAAATTAAGATTAGAATAAAATATTATAAATTAATACTTATTTATTAACTAATAATAGATGTAACCAATAAGTACTTATTGGTTATCATGAATAAAGTAGAGACAAATACTACCTAGTATCTATAATTTAGCCGTATAAAATTAAAATATTAAAACTTATGTAGTAAACTAAGCAATAGCAATTAGTAGTAGCATTAATAAAACTTTAATAAGGTATATACAATATATTAAAGTAATTTATACACTAATTAATTACTATAGGTTGATTATTGTATGCTCATAGATATCTATTCTGAAGAAAGTGTTCTTACTATTAAGTTAATTATCTGTTATCTCCATGCTAGAAAAGTGTTCAAATAAAAATATCAGTTTTCTAATAGATTATAGAACATTGGTATTTTTATTGCTAATGCATTATTATATCAACTAAAAATAAGAACACAACGTAATAGATAATAGATATGTAGTATTATTTTTAAACATGATGATAAAGTACAGGATTTACATGTCATAGATACTTATGCTAAATATAATATTTAATAGTTCTTATTTCTCAATTTCTATTTTATTATATTTACTAAAAGCTAAAACTATATTTCTACTACAACGTAGAAATATTTTTTAAAAATTTAACTAAAAATAACTAATAGTATTAATGTGATACTAGTAATTTAATAGATTATTTAATGGAAACAGTTAATAGCTTAATCACTATACTAAAATTCTTTTTATTAATACTATTACTACAATTATTAAGGTTATTAATTAGTCATTATTGTAGCCACTAGAGAATAATAAATTATTAACGAAAAGTTATATTAATTTAATACCCATGATACAAGAAAGGGGTTATATTAATAAATTACGTTAAGGTTTACTAGATTCTATAAACAAATTTTTATGAATTTCGTAATATAATACCTCGTAGTATAAAATTTCTCACTAATGATATTTAAGATCGATATATTTATATTTTATTGATTAAAATAAAAGATCTAAAATTCACTAGAAAGACTAAAGAACCCCTCTCTTTTTATCAATATGTTACTTTATTTATAGTGCAATAAAAGATGCCTTTAATTTATGACTTAATAAAAATATATCTATAACAGAACAACTAGTTAAATATACTTTAATCAATACTTTAAAACTAGTATATGTAGTTTAAAAACAATACGTAAAAAATAATAAATAGTTTAGTATTGTCAAGTAGTCTAGCAGACTATAGTTTATAAAATCTTATTTTTATTGAATTATTTTTAGTAAAAGAATATCTTGTTATTGTAAGGATTAGTAAATCGTACGTAATCGTAAATATTAAGCTATTATGCTATTAAAATTAATAACGAAAATATGTCTAAAACACTAACATAATAGTATATTACTAGCTAAAAGTTAAAAGATTGTCGTAATTAGTTATAAGAGAAGGTTGACAATTAACAATCTAGTTCTAAATAAAAGATATTAAGTAATACAATATTCAAGTTACATAATAGTACTCTAATATTAAAATTAATCAGTAAACTTTATATGTTATGAATACATTAATTATTAGTAACCTATTAGAAATTTTTTGTATTTACTGATAATTTATTAAAATAACTCAAAATACTACTTACTTTATATAAGAACTACGCTCTTTATTTATTTTTTCTTATCTAAGCAGTTACTTAGAAACTTAGAATAGCTTCTAAGTGCTAAAATTGTTACCCATACTGGTGCTTTACCTACCGGATAACGTGCTAATAAAATTAATTTTCCAGTATATTTATTAATGTTATAAACAGCAATATAATTAGATTGTTGCCCTGCAACAATTAAAAAATTACCGCTATAATCAATATTAAAACTGCGTGGTTGTGCTTCTGTTAGTTCATACCCTATAAAGGAAACTATAACACCGTCTTGTTTTACACTAAAAATTGCTAATATATTAGCCATACGATCACTTACATATAAATAAAACCCGTCAGGAGTAATATGAATATCAGCGGCCCAGCAAGTACCAGTAAAATCATTTAATAGTACGTTTAAAGTTTGTATTCGTCTATATTGTTGACCATTATCTGTAATTTGATAAACATCTACCGTGCTATTTCGTTCGTTAATACAATAAACAACTTGATAATAAGGATGAAATACCATATGACGTGGACCTGCTCCTTTTGCTGTTTTTACTTCTTTTTGTTGTTTATGTGGTGTTAATTTTCCATTAGTATTTAACTTGAATAGACGTATACAGTCTTCTTCTAGGCAAGGTACCAGTATAATTTGATTACCTGGATCAACATTTACTGAATGCGGTGTTGTTATATTATCTAATCGCTGTATTAATTTTCTTGCTACACCTTGGTTATCAATTTTATTAACGCTAATACAATTTGCACTATAGGATGCTGTGAATAAAAAACGTCCTTGTAAATCAGTTGAAATATATGTTGGCCTACCTGGCAATGGAGTATTAGCCACTTTTTTTAGCCTACCATCATCAGCAATATGATAAGTTAGTATAGCAAAATCTGGACATATACCCACGTATAAATAATGTTTATTAGGACTAACAGCCATAGATTTAATCTGCTGATTAAATACCTTTTCAGTTTGTAATAATATTAATTCACCTGTTAAATTTAATTGCCAAATATCAATCTGTGAGCTATTAAGGCTTGCTACATACACTACTTGTTTCATAATTTCTTTTTAATCAACCTTTTGTAACTGTTCAATATGATTGATATAGGAAAATCCATTATTTCTAAATATTGTTATAGCAGTAGGATTTTTTAAATATTCATAAAAAGCATTAACTTGTGAGTTTTCATGACCACGAATTATTGCTATAGAATATTCAATAGGATTATGACTTTGATCAGGAAAAACACCAACAACTCTAACTTTATCACTAGATACTGCATCTGATCCATAAATAATGCCTAATGGTGCTTTTGATCGTTCTACTAGCCCTAACACACGACGAACATCATTAGTAATAATAATATTTGTCGCTAATGTTGACCAAGCACCACAATATTTTAATGCTTGCTTAGCATAAACTCCAGCAGGATCATAGTCAGGGTCACTAAGTGCTAGGCGCTCTCCATCTAATAAATTTTTCCAATTAGTTTCTTTGTTAATAGTAACATTATAAATATTACTATCTATTGGTGCGATAAGGACTAATTCATTACCTAATAAAGTATAGCGACTAACAGGAATAATAGCTTGTTTTTTAGCAAGAAAATCCATAGATTGTTGATCAGCTGAAATAAATATATCTGCTACTATACCATTTGCTATTTGCTGTGCTAAAGTAGTAGATGACGCGTAAGAAATAACTACCTCTATTTGTTTTTCTATCTGATACTGTTTAACAATATCCTGTAATGCATTAGTTAATGAAATAGCAGCAAATAAAGTAACTTTTTCTACTGCTATAGCAGATAAATTCCCCACACAAATTAATATTATGCCAAAAATCCATTTATTCCACAGATACTTCATCTATTTCTCTTTATAAAAAATTATTAGTTAAACTAACTTATCTTAGAAATCAAGTTAAGTATGCTACTTAAATCATAAAATAGCCAAATATCATCACCACTATTATTATTAACACATCATACTGCTAATAATAAAAATTTTTAATAAATATAATATAATTACTTACTTAATCATATAATTAATAGTAATTTATATTACTGTCTATTAGTAAGTCTATTACTAGAATAATTTATATTTACAAAAAAATTTATTATATTTATAGACGATAAGTTTAAAATAGGCTCTTATGAGAACTATTTAGAATTATAAATAATGTATTATTTAATAATAATCAATATACGTATAGTAATTATAATACTTTATGTATCTTAATTATATAATACTTAGTTTTTTAAAAAACTAATAAAAAGTATTACTGTGCTACTTTATGTTAAATAATACAATAGAGTTACAATTAATCTATATTAAAATTTTTTAATAAAAAATAAAAATTATTAATACTATTAATAATTTTTATAATTAAATTATAAGTTACCTGCTATATATCTCATTCTTAGCTTTTGTAGCAATATCCTTAAAGGTAAGTATTATAAACTATATATCTATTAACTAAAACAAATATAATTCATTAAGTTTTCTAAAAGACACACTTACCATTAGTACTTATAATTATGGTGCTAATAATAATATTTTACATACTTAGAATAATCTAAGACCTAGCGTTTAAAGTGCTTAAAGGTAATCTTTTAGTATCTTTTGCTTGTTCTTAGGCTTAAATTTTATTAAATATAAATAATATTAAGTTAGAGCACTTTATAGAAATTAATAAGATAATATTATTTTTCTATTTTTTATGATTCAATTTTAATCAAACTATAAAAAAATTACTATATATTAAGTAATTATTGTATATCTAATTTATTTATATATATTATGAATAAATAATATAGACTCGATTCTATAAGTAAAAAATCTATTAAGAATTATTTATAAAAAAATTAAAATTGGCAGTATTTATTTTAAATATATTATATTTAATAAGAAGGTAATTTAAAAACTTACTTTACTTTATTTTCCTAAACAAACTTATGTAATTTATTTATTAAAAATAAGATAAATTTATAGTAAGGTAGCATCTCACTATAAAATTACTATTAACACTAAAATAAATCCTTTATAATAATAAAATTTATAACTATTAATATAAACTTCTGTATGACTGGGAAAGGACACTTAATTTTCTCTATCTCTTGTGTTATTTTTGCTCAAAAAGCTAGATTAACACCAGCACTTACACAAGGAGATTGGTGGCATACAATCTCAGCAGCATTACTAACTTCTTTATTGCCTGATATAGATCATCCAAGTTCTATTATTGGCCAGCAATTAAAATGGATTTCATTGTTTATGGCTAAACTTTTTGGTCATCGTGGCTTTACCCATAGCTTACTAGCAGTTTTTAGTAGTATAATCTTGATTCGTTCAGATATTTTTACTTATTGGTTTTTCTTACCAGATGATGTGTTACATGCTATGATTATTGGTTATTTTAGCCATTTATTAGCAGATATGTTAACACCAGCTGGTATTCCTTTGCTTTGGCCTTTTCGCTGGCGTTTTTGTGTTCCATTACTAAATTCTAGTAAAAATAATCAGTCTGAATATGTATTCTGTATATTATTACTAGGTTGTGCACTTTTTTGGCAATCTGATACCATCATTATTATAATATTTTATATTAAACAATTAAGAGCTTTTATTTTTTAATTATATTAAAGAATTAATAATATGAATATCACATTACATTAATTTTAAAGATTTATAGAAAAATTTATTATTTATAGTTAATGTACTAATATTAATCTTATTATTAGCGTAAACTTTATGTAAATAATTATAATATAAGTATTTTTAATTATTTTACTGTAAGAATTTTTTTTGGTTTAGTGCTTTAACGTATTAATTAATTAATTTAATATTATTAATATTTATGTAAGTTTATTTACACCTAATAATGATGTATTCAAATATATTAATTAATTTATTTTTATTAGATAATGTAATTTTTATTTACAAAATATTACAATAGTTAATAAAATAAGATATTTAGTAGAGAACATAATTAAAAAATTATTTTTTCATACTAAAACTGTTATCTTAGATATTATTTTAAAAATTTTATCTATACTTACCCTTGAATTTAAATAATAAATTTTTATCCTAGAAATAACATTTATTGAAAAAAATATTCCTTATTTTTTATAGTATTTATTAAAAAAAATATTCCTTACTCTTTGTAGATCCTCTGGGATATCAACTCCCCCTCCAGAAGGTATTTCCTGTGCTAGTTCTACGTGAATTTTTTCACCATGCCATAATATACGTAACTGTTCAAGTGACTCAACTTTTTCTATTGGACTAGATGGCCAATTAATATAACGCTGGATAAAAGCTGCATGATAAGCATAAATACCAATGTGCCGTAAAAAATTTTTATGAGTATTAATTTTTGATTTAAAAAAATGCTGATGATTCCAAGGAATTGGTGCTCTAGAAAAATAGAGCGCATAATTTTTCATGTCTCTCACTACTTTTACTACGTTAGGATTAAAAATATCATGACTATTTTTAATAGGTGCTGCTAGTGTCGTTATACCCGCACCGCATGTTGCTAAATTACTTACAACTTGTCGAATAATTACTGGAGGGATAAGTGGTTCATCACCTTGTACATTAACAATAATTTTATTGGCAGGAAATCTATATCGTTTAATAACCTCAACTAACCTCTCAGTACCATTCTGATGATCAAGTCTGGTAAGACAGGCTTCTCCTCCAGCAGCTTTAACAACCTTTACTACTGCATTATTATCAGTAGCAATAATTACTCGTTTAGCACCTGATTGTAGCGCTCTTTCCATGACATGTAACACCATTGCCTTGCCATTAATGTCAGCTAATGGTTTACCAAGTAAACGACGTGATTTATAACGAGCAGGAATAATAACAATAAAGCTCATATTAGTTTCTCATTAATAGCAAAAAGCAGTACATTGTTTAATAGAACAGGAATGCTCTTTTATACAAGATAAGCCTGCTTATCAGCCTTATATATTAATTTAAAATCTTTTTATTGAAAATAATCTGGCCATTACAGATTAGGCAAATAATAATTTTAGACAGATAGTAATTAATATTTTTATGAAGTAGTAAATAATTAATTTAGCTATTTATGTTAGGTATCTAATTTTAGAGATTATTTTAGAGAATAAAATAGTATAATATTTATTAACTTTTACCATAAGATATTAATTCTTTATATATGTATTATATTCTTTTAGTAGTTTACTTAACACTAATATGATTTGTATAAATAAAGATAATTTATATTAGTTATATTAAATAGTTACTATTTATTAGAATTATTTATAACTTTTATCTCGCTAAATAAATTATTAATTTGCTATCTATGAAGTAAATGTATCAAAATATTTTTTACTAATATTTAATAATACATTAAGTACTTTGGCAAAAAAATTAAAGTTACATAACTAATACTACAAAAAAATTATTTTAATTTACCCTACTAATAACATAAAATAATTTAAATTAGCATGATCATGCTAATCCATTATTATTCCTCTAAATATATAATTATAGGCACGACAATAATAATATTAATAATTAATTAATATCTAATAGTATATTTTTTGTAAAAAATAACTTTTTATAAGTTATCAAACATACTATATAGCAAAATTACTACATTTATCACTAATATTTAAATATATAAATTCTATATTTAATTAGTTAGTTTTATAGAAAATATTTCTAGTAACTATAATATATAGTGTTAGTTATAATATATAAATCAAAATTTAGTATATGTAATTATTATTACAACTCTCAAGATAAATATATTTATCACATAACCCTTGGTTAATAAGCGATTTTATCTTAACCAATAAAAATAAATGGGTAAAATAAAATTAATTAAATTAAAAGTTAGTTACTTAATAACCTACTTATTATGTGATCTTATTTTATTACTAGAAAAATATCCATAATAAATAGTATATCAATTACCTTGGCTGTGTTATTAACGATTAATATAATTACTTTTACTTAAAAAACATTTAATTATTCAAATTATAATCCTAAATATAGTTATTCATAATGTATTTAGGATCAAGTAAAATACTTTAATTTTTTATTAGAAATAATAAAATTAATTATATTAAAGCATTCTTTTATACATATATAAGAATAAATACTTACTTTATTATTAATATTTTATATTATTTTATATATTATATCGACTACCATGTAAATTTTAATAACAACTATAATCTACTATATAAGCTAAATAATAATTTTTATTATACATATAGAGCCTTTAATTAAAATTATATCTTGTTATATAAGTTAATTTATATAGTAACTAATATTATTAATATATAAATTTAATTACTATTTAATTATATATCCTATAATCCTAATATCTTTATACTTTTAATATATAGTACTATATTGTCTATTTTATTAAAGATAGCAATAGTTCTATCTTTTGTATAAAATATAATCTTTTTTTAAAGCAATTCTTTACTTAAGATAGTAATAATATAATCTGATGAAGTCAGTTATAAAATTAGTAATAAACCTACTACTCTAACTCCAATAATTAACGCATTACTAATATATTTGAGTGATATTAGCATAAAGTTAGCATAAGGTTTAATTTATAAAATAAAAAATTTTTTTATATTTTATTTAGCTAAGTAAAAGTTATAATTATAGATATTACCTATTTCATTTATAGATAATTAAAATTATCAACATATAAAAGACATAATACAAATTATTACCATTTAGTTAGCATTTGTGAAGTTTCTTATTAAATAAATCTAATAACTTAAAGTATATAATAATCTATATTTAGATAACTATAGTTATAAGTATTTGATATTATAGCTAATAATATAATTGATTAGTACTATTAACTTTATAAATATAATTTAATTATTTAATACTTTATTAATAATAATAAATAAAGTTTTACTAGTTAGTTTTAACACTATTATTAATAGATCTTTTAATAGTAGTTAATAATAATTATAAAATTAATATAAACTTATAGAATAAAGATTCAGGTTAGAGTATACATATTTATTTTATCAAGTTAGAATTATTAATTACCTTTATTTATATTTCTAATACTAAATTAGCAATATAATAAGTTCCCAAGGGTTATATTTAAAAACTTAAGTGTAATAAAAAATAGAATATAACGATATATTAATAATAAGGAATTTTCTAATTAAATTAGTAACTACATACAAAAAATATAAATACTATATTTTATTAATTAATTTTAAAAAATTATTAAATAAATTTTTTATAACTGAAATATTAACTATAAACATAATAGTATAAAATATAAACTAGGTTACTAATATAAATTAACACTCATAAAATAATGTATTAGATTCTATTTAACTATCTATATAGTACTTTTATTAGGATTAATTATTAGCACTATTATTTATTAAATTATATTTTTTAATAATACTATCACTATAGTAGGCACACTTATTAGTAGTATAGGTTACTTTATAGTACTAACTAGTTTGGATATTAATTAAATACTAATGGTAACTATTTTTTTATAAAATCATATAGTAAATTTCTTCCAAAAATAAATACTCTTACTCTATACAAGTATTAACATAATTTTCTAAGAAAGAGGTTCTATAAATTATTGAATAGTAAAAATACTAGAGAAGAGAAAAACTATATTTAATTAGCACTAAATAGTTTAGCTTAAAAATAATAAAAATATTTAATATTAATCTAACATAGTTAAAATACCTAAATTATATTAGATCAATATTAAAATAAGTAATGATATTTAAATTAAATATAATATAATTACAGTAATTTCTAATATGAAAATTAAATATAAAAGTTTTAGAAGAGGTTTTTTAAAATATTTCAATAAATTAAATATAAATAATATATAGCTTATACCAAGATATAATCTAAGCTAAGTCAGAATTAATAATATCATAAAAAATATATATTTTATCTTACGTAAGAATATTAGAAATCTTATATGATTACTAATATATAATCCTAAGATTTTTAAAATCTATTCAAAATTTATTACTATCATTATATAGAAAAAATACATGAACACAACGAAGTTAAATAATATTTACATAAACTAAAATTATTAATATTTAATAATTTAATCAATTTTTATATAAAATTTTAATAAAATAAAATTATTAATTAGTCTTCTATTGCCTCTCGTAATCTTTTCATAGCATTTTTTTCTAGTTGTCGAATACGTTCAGCAGAAATGTCATATTGACTAGCAAGTTCTTGTAAAGTAGATTTGCTGTTATTATTTAACCAACGAGCGCGAATAATATGCTGACTACGTTCGTCTAACTTCTCTAACGCATACGATAATTTATCTGCTGCGTGATTTTCCCAATTACCTTCTTCAATACCATCAGCAAAATCAGATTTTTTATCTTGCAAATACAAAACTGGAGCAATAAATTGGGTATCATTTGTTTCATCGTCTGGTGAAAAATCAAATGTCATATCTTGAGCGGACATACGTGATTCCATTTCTCGGACATCCTTCTTAGTTACGCCTAATTCTTTAGCAACCATATCTACTTCATCTTGATTAAACCAACCCAAGCGCTGCTTAGATTTTCGTAGATTAAAAAATAATTTACGTTGAGCTTTAGTTGTCGCAACTTTAACAATTCGCCAATTACGTAGAACGTACTCATGAATTTCTGCTTTAATCCAATGCACCGCAAATGATACTAAGCGCACACCTATTTCTGGATTAAAACGACATACTGCTTTCATCAAGCCAATATTACCCTCTTGGATTAAATCTGCTTGTGGCAAACCATATCCTGAATAGTTTCGAGCAACATGAGCAACAAAACGCAAGTGAGATAAAATTAATTGTTTAGCAGCATCTAAATCACCTTGATAATATAAGCGTTCAGCTAATTCTTGTTCTTCTTCTGCTGTTAACATCGGATAGACATTAGCAGCCCTAATATAAGCCTCTAGTCTTCCTTGTGGCATTAAAGCTAAAGTTTGCATTTCTTTGCTCATTCTGGTCCTCTTAATAAGTAGCATATACAAGATTTTATATATTACTACTATAGTTATTCTAACATGTTTAAATCTAAATTCAAGAGTTGATTCTCCATTATAATTTATCCTAAATATATATTTAAGTTTATCTAAATATAAATAGAATTTACTATGTATTTTTGTCTTTCAAAATGTTTTAAATAATCTTTATTAATAAATTATTTCATTATTCAAAATACTAATAATATTTAAAAAATACAAAAAAATTATATTGAATTGTAATTATTATTTTTATATAAGTAATTAATATAAATAATTTTAAATACTTTGTTTATAATTTGATTATTAAGTCTTTAAATAAAAATTTTTTATTTAAAGACTTAATAATCATTATTGCTAATCGTATAGTAAATACATATAACATACTTATTAATATTAATAGGTCTTAATGTATCTAAGTAAATTATATTTACTTAGATACATTAAGACCTTGAAAGTAAAAATAAAAATTCTATTATCCTAATTTACTATTAATTGTATAATATTTATTGGATTAAGTAATAAGATATATTTAATATAACTGTATTTCAATGATTACAAACTATTATATAGTGACTTTTGAAAATAAATATACTATAATAACCTTATAACTTAATATTTAATATAAATAATTTATTTTTGTATAATATTAAAATTGCTAATTTATTAAAATATTGCTATATATAGTTATTAAAATAAAGAAATTCTAAGATAAATTTATCGCATTAACTAAGGCAAGAATAAAAATAATTCATAATTTAGTAGAAATTAGCAATGTAATAAAAAGTACTATCTAATAGTAATTAAAATAAACAATAAAATTATTGACTACTTTTAGGTAGTTTCTTTAATATAATGTTATATTTTAACTTTATATACTAAACTATATTTTAGTAAAATCTAATAAAATAGATCTTATAATTTATATCAATAAACGTGGTTTCTTTATTAAATTCCTTATTTTTACAGTTATATTTTTAAATATTAATACAATATTTTTACAACTAAAATAACATGAAACTTAATATTTAGAATATATTAAATAATAGTTATTGTTATAGGTATATGTATTCTATGAATACTAGAATATTTAAGATGTGATGCTAAAAATAATATATTAAGATATATCTTATTATTTACCTATCCAAACCTAAAATCTATAGTAGTACTTTTATAGTTTTATTTATCTTAAGTTATAAGAGTGCTACTACAAATAAGAGTTTTATAAAAGATTTATGAATAAATAAAATAATTTTAACTAAATATGATATTCAAAAATAAAATTTATCTTATATTAAGAAATAATATATAAGATATCATAGAATTTTATACAACTGTATAGTTACCAATAATAATTAAGAGTTTAATTAAATATTATTTATTTTAAGTAAATATCTAATACACGTTTTAAATTTAAGAGCTAATTTATTTAGTAGCTAATATAGTTTAGTAAATTTTCATTTAGGATTAATACGTTCAGGATTAATGCGCTAATAACTAAAATAAAATCTAAAAAATATAATTCAACAGGGCTTGTGGTTTTTATTCTTCTTCATATACTAAGCCCTCTTGCTGAAGAGTTTAGCGCAAACATTGTGTAAAATAAGTCTTATACATTCAGGATTTGAGAAACCTAACTAGGCCTGCGCTAACAAAGAAAATAGAGTATTTTGTTAGAACTGATTTAAAATTTTAATAATTTATATTTACAAAAAAATAATACCATTAGTTTCTCTATACTGTTGCACTACTAGCCTCCAGGCAAACAATTTTTCTCTGTCGTATTTATTTCCCTATACTAAGGAATTTACTGTGTCTAATAATACAATTTCAATTAATAAGACAATAATACCAGAGCCTACTGCAATACGTCCACGTAAACGGCAACGAGATGCCGCACAACAATTTATTTCTACGCTAGAAGGTATAACTTTTCCTAATTCACGGCGCATTTATCAACAAGGATCACGGATAGATATCCAAGTTCCTATGCGTGAAATTAAACAAAGTCCAACACTCATTAGTGATACAATGGGCGCAGCACATTATGTAGATAATGAAGCAATTTATGTTTATGACACATCTGGTGCTTATGGGGATCCAGAAGTTCAATTAAATGTTAGAGCAGGTCTAACTAAATTACGAGCTAACTGGATTGCACAACGAAAAGACACTGAAACATTACCTATTGTCAGTTCTTATTTTACCCAACAACATTTATCTGATGAAGTGCTAGATCATTCATATTTTATACAGCGCCTTCATCCAATAAAAGCAATTACAGGCCAATCTATTACTCAGTTGTATTATGCACGTGCTGGTATCATTACTCCTGAAATGGAATTTATTGCTATTCGTGAAAACATGGGACGTAAAAAAATCTGTAGTAAAATATTATACCAACAACATTTAGGGCAATCTTTTGGCGCTAATTTACCAGAAAACATCACTGCTGAATTTGTACGACAAGAAGTAGCTGCAGGTCGTGCAATTATCCCTGCTAATATTAATCACCCCGAATCTGAACCAATGATTATTGGTCGTAATTTTTTAGTTAAAGTCAATGCTAATATTGGCAATTCAGCAGTAACATCTTCTATTGAAGAAGAAGTAGAAAAACTAGTTTGGGCAACCCGTTGGGGTGCTGATACAGTAATGGATTTATCAACAGGACGTTATATTCATGAAACTCGTGAATGGATTTTACGTAACAGTCCTGTACCTATAGGTACAGTACCTATTTATCAAGCATTGGAAAAAGTAAATGGTATTACTGAAAAATTAAATTGGAAAATATTTCGTGATACTCTATTAGAGCAAGCAGAACAAGGAGTAGATTACTTTACTATTCACGCTGGAGTACTACTAAATTATATTCCTATGACAGCAAAACGCTTAACTGGTATTGTTTCTCGAGGAGGTTCTATCATGGCTAAGTGGTGCTTGTCCCATCATCAAGAGAATTTCTTATACCAATATTTTCGCGATATTTGTCAGATTTGTGCTGCTTATGATGTTTCATTATCATTAGGTGATGGTTTGCGCCCTGGTTCAATTCAAGATGCTAATGATGAGGCTCAATTTGCAGAATTACATACCTTAGGCGAACTAACAAAAATTGCCTGGGAATATAATGTACAGGTAATGATTGAAGGCCCCGGGCATGTACCTATGCAGATGATCCGCCGTAATATGACAGAAGAGTTGGAACACTGCCATCAAGCTCCCTTTTATACATTAGGACCACTAATAACAGATATCGCGCCAGGTTATGACCATTTTACTTCTGGCATTGGGGCAGCAATGATTGGGTGGTTTGGTTGTGCCATGTTATGTTATGTTACACCAAAAGAGCATTTAGGTTTACCAAATAAAGAAGATGTTAAACAAGGATTAATTACTTATAAAATTGCTGCTCATGCTGCTGATTTAGCAAAAGGACATCCTGGTGCGCAAATACGTGATAATGCGTTATCTAAAGCGCGCTTTGAATTTCGTTGGGAAGATCAATTTAACTTAGCTCTTGATCCTATTACTGCACGTGCCTTTCATGATGAAACCCTACCACAAGTATCTAGTAAAGCAGCTCATTTTTGTTCAATGTGTGGCCCTAAGTTCTGTTCAATGAAGATTTCACAGGAAGTGCATAATTATGCCAACAAGTCTGCCTAACATAACCTTTGCCAGGATAAAACCTCCTTTAGGACTTTATCCTGTAGTAGATTCTTTGATTTGGATTAAGCGAATGTTAGATACAGGTGTAACTACTTTACAGCTACGTATTAAAAATTTAGAACATTCGCATAGAGAAAAAATTATTACTTGCGCTATTATGATAGCTGAACGCTATAAAGCAAGATTATTTATTAATGATTACTGGCAATCAGCCATTGAGTACCAAGCTTATGGCGTACATTTAGGGCAAGAAGATCTCATTAATGCAGACCTCAGTATTATTAGGAATGCAGGGCTCCGACTAGGCATTTCAACACATAATGAAAAAGAATTAGTAAAAGCACGTAAATTATATCCTTCTTATATTGCACTTGGTCATATTTTCCCAACTAAAACTAAAAAAATGCTTTCTTTACCACAAGGATTAGTAGCATTAAAACAACAAGTTATGAATATACCTGATTGTTTAACTGTTGCTATTGGTGGAATTAGCATTGAGTTAGTACCGCAAGTATTAGCATGTGGTGTTAATGGTATTGCGGTAGTGAGTGCTATCACACAGGCTAGTAATTGGCAACAAGCAACAGTTACTTTATTACAATTAATTGAAAAAGTAGGTAGTTAATGATGAATGATAACGATTTTTTACGTTACAGCCGTCAATTAATATTAGAAGAGATCGGTACTAAAAAACAGCATCAACTACAAGCTTCTCGTGTACTTATCGTGGGTATTGGGGGGCTTGGTTCGCCCGCTGCTCTTTATCTTGCAGCAGCTGGTATCGGCACTTTGTTGTTAGCTGATTACGATCTACTTGATATTAGTAATTTACAACGTCAAATATTATACCGTACTAATGATATTAGCCATAGTAAAGCTAAACTTGCGAAAAATCATCTACATCAACTTAATCCACATATAAATATTATTGCTATTAACAAGAAACTTGATAGCCAAAACTTGATGGATACGATACTAAATACAGATCTAGTACTAGATTGTAGTGATACCATGAGTTCTCGTCATAAAGTTAATATAGCCTGTATTACAGCACATAAAACCCTAATTAGTGGTAGCGCTATGGGTTTTAGTGGGCAATTATTAGTGATTGAACCGCCATACACCTATGGTTGTTATGCTTGTCTGTATCCCGATCAAAAAATAACACCACATAACTGTCATACTTATGGGATATTAGGTCCTGTAGTTGGCGTTATTGGTGCCTTACAAGCATTGGAAGCAATTAAAATTCTAATAGGAATGCCATCTACTTTAAGTGGAAAACTATATTTATTTAATGGTAAACAGCATAGTTGGCATACATTACAACTAAATCGTTCAATTCACTGCGCAGTTTGTAGCAAAATAATATATGAAAAATAGCCGCCTAATGGAGGAATACTATGAAAATTACGCTAAATGACCAATCCATGGAACTTAAAACTATTATAACCATTGATACTCTACTACATCAATTAGAACGACACCAACAAGGACATGCTATTGCAATTAATAAAAACATTATTCCTCGCAATGAATGGAAGACACATTTACTACAAGAGAATGATGAGATCTTACTGTTTCAGGCAATAGCTGGAGGTTAATATGTTAAAGTTTAATGATAAGTTAAAAATTGCTGATACCTTTTTTCACTCACGTCTATTTACTGGTACTGGAAAGTTTGCTAACTCAACATTAATGACAGATACACTACAGGAATCAGGTTCTCAGTTAGTTACTATCGCAATGAAACGAATTGATCTAAATATTAATTACGATGCGATCTTAACGCCACTACAACAACTTGACATCCAATTACTCCCGAATACTTCTGGTGCTAAAACAGCAAAAGAAGCTATTTTTGCTGCTGAACTAGCACGTGAAGCATTAGGTACTAACTGGGTAAAACTAGAAATTCATCCTGATATTAGACATTTATTACCTGATCCTATAGAAACCCTAAAAGCTGCAGAATCTTTAGTAAAAAAAGGCTTTGTAGTATTGCCTTACTGTAATGCCGATCCATTATTATGTAAACGATTAGAGGAAGTTGGTTGTGCTGCTGTAATGCCACTAGGTGCCTTTATAGGCTCTAATCTAGGCTTACGCACTCGTGATTTTCTACAATTAATCATTGAACAAAGTAACATACCAGTCGTGGTTGATGCTGGTATTGGTGCGCCTAGTCACGCATTAGAAGCAATGGAATTAGGAGTAGATGCCATATTAGTTAATACCGCTATCGCTGTTTCCCGTAATCCTGTCCAGATGGCATATGCCTTTAAATTAGCAATTCTAGCTGGTCGTTCAGCTTATCAAGCTGGTTTTGCACAACCTCAATCACAAGCTGTTGCTAGCAGCCCATTAACCGCTTTTCTCAAACAAATAAAAGATTAAAAATATGCTTAAAGATTTTAGTTTCCACTGGAAAAAATTGGATTGGGATGATATTTCCTTACGTATCAATAATAAAACAGCACACGATGTTAAAAACGCTTTAAATACTAGTAAACTAGGACTAGAAGATTTAATGGCACTTATATCACCAGCAGCATCAACTTATCTAGAACCGCTTGCGCAAAAAGCACAACTATTAACTCGGCAATATTTTGGAAATACGGTACATTTTTTTGTACCACTCTATCTTTCTAATTTATGCGCTAATGAATGTAGCTATTGTGGTTTTGCCATGAGCAATAAAATTAAACGTAAAATACTTAATAAAGAAGAAATTATTCATGAATGTAATGCTATTAAAAAACAAGGATTTAATCATTTATTATTAGTTACTGGAGAACATAAAACTAAAGTAGGCATGGAATATTTTCGTTATTATCTACCTATAATTCATCAATATTTTAGCTCTTTAATGATGGAAGTTCAACCATTAGCAGAGCAAGAGTATGTAGAGTTAAAAAAACTAGGATTAGATGGTATTATGATATATCAGGAAACTTATCATCATGATAACTACCGACGGCATCACTTACGAGGGAAGAAGCAAGATTTTTATTGGCGATTAACAACACCAGATCGTTTAGGACGTGCTAAAATTGATAAAATTGGCTTAGGGGTATTATTTGGTTTATCACATAGCTGGCGTGTTGATAGTTATATGCTAGCAGAACATTTATTTTTTTTGCAAAAAAAATATTGGCAAAGCCGCTATTCAATCTCGTTTCCACGTTTACGCCCTTGCGTTGGTGGAATTAAACCTGCATCAATAATAAATGAACAGCAATTAGTACAGATAATTTGTGCTTTTCGCTTATTTGCTCCTAATGTAGAACTTTCACTCTCAACACGAGAATCACCTTTTTTTCGTGATAATATGATTCCATTAGCTATCAATAACATTAGTGCCGGTTCTAAAACTCAACCAGGAGGTTATGCCAATAATTATCTTGAATTAGAACAGTTTTCACCACATGATAATCGTTCTCCACAACAAGTTGCACAAGCATTAATCAAAAACGGACTACAACCAATTTGGAAGGATTGGGATCATTATCTAGGGCATTCATAAATCCTTGTGTTAGGTATCTTTAGAAACTAGTATTTATGCATAAATATTATAGCAGAAACCTAATAAATTAATTATAAATTAATAAATAATATATCAATATTAGTTAATAGTTATCAAGAAAGAAAATTACATCCATGGTACCTACTATATTGAATACAAATAGGTTTAAACTAAAGTACTTTATAGTAAACTATAATATGACATTAACTTTTGTTTTCTTATAATTTTTTATTTTAATTAAATTATAAAGTTTTGCTATGTATCACATTAGAAATTATTGATCTATGTTAAATGAGTAAGATTTTAATTATAGTCCAATTTATAAGATATTTTATTATAAAGATTAAAATAAAATGAGAAAAAAATGGAAAGCAGTTATCCCAGTAGCAGGTCTTGGTACACGTATGCTACCAGCAACTAAAGCGATCCCAAAAGAAATGTTACCAATTGTTGATAAACCATTAATTCAATATATTGTTAATGAATGTAGCGCTGCTGGCGTAAAAGATATTATTTTTGTTACCCATTCATCAAAAAATGCCATAGAAAACCATTTTGATACTTCTTTTGAATTAGAAACTCTATTAGAGAAACGAGTCAAACGTCAATTACTAAAAGAGATTAAAGAAATCTGTCCACATGACGTTAATATTATGCATGTACGTCAAGGACAAGCACAAGGATTAGGGCATGCAATACTCTGCGCTAAGCCAATAATCGGAGAGGCTTCTTTTATTATTCTACTACCAGATGTCTTGCTTGATAATAAATTAGCAAATCTTAAGCAAGAAAATCTATTTTGTATGATTAAAAAATTTGAACATACAAGTCGTAGTCAAATTATGGTAAAACAAATACCAATAGAGGATGCATATAAATACGGCATTGTTAATATTAATGGTTTAAACTTATTACCAGGAAAGAGTACAGTTATTACTAATATCATTGAAAAACCTGTTTTAAATAAAGCACCATCAAATTTAGCAGTAGTAGGACGTTATGTTCTTGCAGCAAATATATGGCCATTACTAGAAAAAACCACACATGGAATTGAGGGGGAAATTCAGTTAACCGATGCCATTAATATGTTAATAGAGCAACAGTTAGTTGAGGCATTTCATATGACCGGTAAATCATACGATTGCGGTGATAAGCTTGGTTATATGAAAACTTTTGTTAGCTATGGTAGGCGCCATGAAACTGAAGGTGAAGCATTTTCAGCTTGGTTAAAACAATTTTAGAAAGGGGTTTTAGTATGTTAAAACAACAAATTGGTATTGTTGGTATGGCAGTAATGGGGCGTAACCTCGCGCTTAATATTGAGAGTCATGGTTATTCAGTAGCAATTTTTAATCGTTCAAAGGATAAAACAAAAGAGGTCATTAATAAACACCCTGGAAAAAATATATTTCCTTATTATAATATCAAAGAATTCGTTGAGTTATTAGAAATACCACGACGTATTCTATTAATGGTAAAAGCTGGTAAAGCTACTGATAAAACTATTGCTTCTCTGATTCCTTATTTAAAGCGAGGCGATATTCTGATTGATGGTGGTAATAGTCACTATCAGGACACCATTCGTCGTAATTATGAATTATCTATGCAAGGTTTTAATTTTATTGGTATTGGTATTTCTGGCGGTAAAGAAGGGGCATTAAAGGGGCCATCAATCATGCCTGGTGGCCAGAAAGAAGCATACAAATTAGTAGCCCCGATCTTGAAAAAAATTGTGGCTAAAATAGATAATGAGCCATGTATTACCTATATTGGTACCGATGGTGCTGGACATTATGTAAAAATGGTACATAATGGTATTGAATATGGTAACATGCAACTTATTGCTGAAGCTTATTCGTTACTAAAATTAAAATTAAAAAGTGATAATAATCAATTAGCAGGTATTTTTAATGAATGGAATAAAGGTGAATTAAATAGTTATTTAGTTGAAATAACAGCAAATATACTCATAAATAAAAGTGATACAGATCATTATTTAGTTGATTCTATTCTAGATAAAGCAGAAAATAAAGGAACAGGTAAATGGGCTAGTCAAAGTGCATTAGATCTTAATATTCCATTAACATTAATTACTGAAGCAGTTTTTGCTCGTTATCTTTCTTCATTAAAAGAAGAACGCATAATAGCTTCTAAAGTACTTTATGGTCCAAAAAATCAACCTTTTAATGGAGATAACAGAGAATTTACTGAAAAAATTAGGCGTGCATTATATTTAGGTAAAATTATTTCTTATGTACAAGGTTTTCAGCAACTCAAAGCAGCAGCAAAGAAGCATAATTGGATGCTGAACTATAGTGAAATTGCACGTATCTTTCGTGCTGGATGTATTATTCGTGCTCAGTTATTACAAAAAATTACCGCTGCTTATGTTGTAGATAACAATCTTACTAACCTACTAGTAGCACCTTACTTTGTAAAAATTGCAAATAATTATCATCAAGCATTACGTAATGTGGTCGCTTACGCAGTACAAAATGGCATCCCAACTCCTGCTTTTTCTGCCGCAATTACTTATTATGATAGTTATCGTGCTATAATACTACCTGCTAATCTAATTCAAGCACAACGCGACTATTTTGGCGCTCATACTTATAAACGTATTGATAAAGAGGGCTCATTTCACACCGAATGGGTAAATATTAGCTAGATTATCAGGTAGTAATTATAATCAATAGAAAAATTATTTAATGTTTATTATAGAGTTAGTGATTAATTATAAATATTATACAATCTTCTTATTTAGTGCAAATAAGGAAGCAAGCAATGTATTATTTAAATAATAACTACAATATAGCAGCGTCAATAAACTTTAATTAGTAATTAAAGTTAGATTAAAACGTACTAAAAAACTTATTAATTTACTAAATTACGTATCAGTCTATTAAAACAATATATTTATATCTTATGTACAATTAATTATTTTAATATTAGCTTTTTAAATTATCATCTATACTTTTACTTAAATCATGCTTAATAGTGTAATATTTATAGTTACGTAAATTTAATAAATAATGAAAAAATCCACACTATTAAAGTATTAGAGTAACTATTTTTTTAAGATTTTTATAGTTTTTATGTATTAAATATAATTAATTTTATTTATGTATAGTCTTTAATTAAAAATTATGCTATTTTAAATATGATATTATCACTATAAAAATAGTATAAATTAGTTACTTTTATATTTAAATTACTTTTTTATTTTATTTATCTTTATTTAATAAAGATAAGACTTAACTACAATATACATTACAATTATTATAAAAGTTTTAAATAATTTAGGTTTTTTAATAAAGTTTATTTTTTATTTAATGAAATATAATTATTTTTAATAAATATTTAAAAAATAAGCCTTAATTTAAAAATATAAATTATCTAATTATAATACTAATTCTTTATTATTCTAACATATTACTATGACATAGTAAAATAATAAGAAATTAAAGAACAGAAAAATATATTTGTAATAAATATATTAAATTACCATATAGGATGTACTTACTATAAAATAGGAAATAATTAAGTATTAATAATTAATATTAAATCTCTTCTAAAGTAAAATATTTAAATACTATTTATCTATTCTAAATCTATTCTAATACTAAAATAGTAATATAATTACTACAATACACATCTAGATAGAATTTTAAATAGGCTTTACTTAGTAGAAGTTAAGTATTAATAGTACACTTTATATAAGATATGATAAAATTTTAATTTTTACTATTAACTACCTTAGCATACTTATATTACTAAAATATTAGTATTTTTACTAAATAATAAAAAAATTAATAATTTATATTATTATATTATTTTTTATTAGATTTATATAAAAGGTTAATTAGATAAAGTTAAGTATTATTTTACCGAAATTAAGATTAGCAACATAATATTTAACTTATATGCTAGCTTTATAAAATACTATAATCTTACTCTATTCATTAAAATATTTACTAAAATACAAATACTTATACTAGTATATATAATATACATTATTTTTATAATCTTTGCTAAGTTACTAAATAGTTCATATATAAATAACCTATATCTTAAATTATAATAGATCTTTCAGGGATTTCTTATTTATCTAATTTTTCATACTATATTAAAAATAATCATGCTAAATAGCACCTACATAACATTTAAATAAATATTAGCACCCTATTATTCTATTAATAAGTAGTATTTATTTAAATAATTATAAATTATTATACTTATTAATAATATCTACATGATTTCTTTAGCAATAAAATTGCTAACATGATTAATTCTAATCTAAAATACTTTATAGTTACCTAATTTTATTAGAGAGCTTACCTAGGTTTTTAATACATTCACAGACTGATTTAATAGCATAATCAATCTCTTCTTCAGTGGTAAAACGTCCAAGAGAAAAACGGAGTGTATTATAGGCTAATTTATCACTAACACCTAATGCACGTAGTACATGTGAAGGTTCTAAACTAGCAGAAGTGCAAGCTGAACCAGAAGAAACTGCTAAATTTCTTAGATGAAGTATTAGCAATTCCACAGGAATGTGATCAAAACTAACATTTAATATGTGAGGTGCTAACTGTGTGATTTCACCATTACAACGAACGCCTTTTATTCCTTTAATTCCATACCATAGACGATTACGTAGATTTGTTAAATACTTAGATTCATAATTCATTTCTTCTTTAGCAATACGGCACGCTTCACCCATACCAACAATTTGATGCACTGGCAACGTTCCCGAACGCATACCGTACTCATGACCTCCTCCTTGTTGTTGAGCTTTAATATGTACTTTAGGATTACGTCGTACAAATAGTGCCCCGATTCCCATTGGCCCATAAATCTTATGTGCTGAAAAAGACATTAAATTTACTTTTAAATCTATAAGATTAATTGGTAATTTACCAACACTTTGTGTTGCATCAACATGAAAAAGAACATCATGACTATGACATATGTCTCCAATAGCCGCAATATCCTGCCTTACACCAGTTTCATTATTTACATGCATAATAGAAACAAGAATAGTCTCTTGTCGTAGAGTCTTTATTAGTTGCTTTATATTAATAACTCCATTAGGTTGTGTAGATAAATAGCTAACCTTAAAACCTTGAAGCTCTAATTCATGACATGTATCTAACACTGCAGGATGTTCAGTTTGGCAAGTAATAATATGCTTACCTTTTGTTTGGTAAAAATTAGCCACACCTTTAATTGCCAAATTATTTGATTCAGTAGCACCAGAGGTAAAAATTACCTCACGTATATCTGCTCCAATTAATATGGCAATATAATTACGTGCGACATCAATTGCTTCTTCTGCTTGCCAACCAAAACGATGAGATCGAGAGGCAGGATTGCCAAAAATCCCATCTAATGTTAGACATTGCATCATTTTTTCAGCGACTCGAGGATCAACTGGTGTTGTAGATGCATAATCTAGATAAATAGGTAAATTCATTACTATATACCTAATTCTATATATGAAATTATTATAATATAATAGATTTTATAAAATCTATAAACATTTAGCTTCTAAATTTTATAGTGTAGCTTACTTTAAGTTTTCTCTTATTAAATAGAATAATAAAAAATTTTCTAGTATTTAGGAATGTTGATTATCTATGATATTTTATTTTTAGAGTAAGATATAATATTAAGCATAAATATTATAGCAAAATAATATTTATTATATTAGAAATTTGATAATTTTAACTATATATTGCTATATATTAATATAGATATATAAAACTATTTATTAAAAACAAAAGCTAAATAATTTTATTAAAATTTACATATAAAAACTAATAAAACAAGAAATATTCCTTAATATCTATTTATTATACTTCTATTTTAATAAAAAATAATATTAATAAAAAATTATGTTTTAAATTTTTTATATACTTTAAATTTTTATTTGTGCGCCTAACTCGATCACTCGATCCGGTGGTATTTTAAATTGATCAGATACACGCAATGAGTTACGTCTAAGTGCAATAAATAATTTGCCACGAAAAAAAAGATACCACGATCGTTTAGTTAAAATAAGAGATTCATATGACATAAAAAATGAGGTTTCTATCATTTGAAATGGCAACCCCTCTAAACTACAGAGATGAAAAATCTCTTCAACATTAGGTGTTTCCTTAAACCCATAATAAGCCCTAATTTGCCAAAAAGTTAATGAAAGTTGTTTAATTGTTACTCGCTGAATATCATGTATATAAGGAATATTTTCTGTGCATAAAGTTAATAACAACACTCTTTCATGTAACACCTTGTTATGTTTAAGGTTATGTAATAGCGCAAAAGGTATAACATTGATAGCTCGTGACATATAAACGGCTGTACCTGATACTTTAATTGGAGGTGAATTTTCTAATGAAATTATCATCGCTTTTAGCGAATTACCATGTTCATGCATACGATGTAATAAATGAAAATGCTCATTTTTCCAGGTAGTCATAATAATAAACATTAGCAAACCAAGAATTAATGGTAACCAACCACCGGAAAGTAATTTTAATATATTAGCTAAAAATAGCGGAACATCAATAAATAATAAAGCTAGCAATACTATAACAACAAAAAAACAATTCCAGTGATAATTTTTTAATATTACTGTACAAAATAACATGCTAGTTATCATCATTATACCCGTTACTGCAATACCATAAGCACTAGCTAAATTACTAGAATATTTAAAACTAATAACTACTAAAACAACAAAAATATATAAAATCCAGTTGATAACTGGAATATAAATTTGTCCTGATTCCATTTCAGAAGTATTAATAATACACATGGGTGGCAAATAACCTAAACGTACTGCCTGACGAGTTAATGAAAAAACCCCGGAAATAACTGCCTGTGAGGCAATAACTGTTGCTAGAGTTGCTAATATTAATAAAGGTGTCGTTGCCCAATCAGGAGCAAGTAAAAAAAAAGGGCTTTTAATAGCGCTAGGATTTTTTAATAATAAAGCTCCCTGACCGAAATAATTAAGCACCAAAGATGGTAATACTAGAATGAACCAGGCTAATCGAATAGAAAATTTACCAAAATGTCCCATATCAGCATATAAGGCTTCTACACCTGTTACTGCTAATACTAAAGAACCCAAAGCAAAAAAAGAAGCCATTCTATGCTCGTTAAAAAAGGCAATTGCCCATTTAGGATGAAACGCAGCTAACACTTCAGGATTAGTAATAATACTACATAAACCTAATAATCCCAGTATCAAAAACCAAACTAACATCACAGGTGCAAAAAGCTTAGCTACGCTAGCTGTACCATTCTTTTGGATTAAAAAGAGGAAAGTTAAAATTACAATTGAACACGGAATAACATAATCACCCCATGATGGAGAGCTAATTATTAACCCTTCAGTCGCTGACATAACGGAAATAGCAGGAGTAATTACTGCTTCACCATAAAAAAAGCTAGCACCAATTAAACCTATAATAACTAATATTGAAGTAGCACGAGCTGAAGTGTTACGCCTTGCTAATAACATTAATGTTAAAATACCACCCTCGCCAGCATTATCTGCTTGCATAACAAAGGTAAGGTATTTTAGTGAAACAACTAAAATTAATAACCAAAAAATTAGTGATAAAAATCCAAACACTACATTAGGGTGAACATCAAAACCATAATTACCTGAGAAACATTCTCGTAACGTGTAGAGAGGACTTGTGCCAATATCACCATAAGCTACACCTATTGCTGCTAAGGTTACTGCCGATAAAGATTGTTTATGTTCTATACTCATAATTTATTTCTTTTTCCTGAACATCCACAAACTAGTATTTATTATTTAAAATAGATTAAATTTATAATACCTTAAGATTTCTTATGTATCTTACTTAAAATAAAATAAGATTATAAATAGACTAAGCGTTACATCATCGATATCTATTATATTATTTAACATTAATATCATTATTTACTAGAACTTATTAGTACTAATTATAGTTTTTCTAGTATGCGTTAATTAAAATAATTGCTTAGCTTAAGCTAGTAATAAAATAGTAAATAAGAGTAGAGCTACCCTTATAATTAATAAATTTTTATTAATTATAAATTAATTTTAGAAAAAATATTTATTTTTAATTTATAGACTTATTATAAAAATTAAATAGCGACATGAAATCAAAGCATAGAGTATACGATAACCAACATGTAAAAACTAATAAAATAAATTCTAAATAACTCTAATTAAATAGGTAGAGTAATTATAAAAAATATTATAATTAATGTAAAAATATTACACCTGGATAATACTCATAAAAGAAACTCTACAAAAAAATAAAAATTATTTACTTATATTTATCATTAGAATTAAATTAAAAGGAAGATATTTTAATTAAATTACTAAGAAAAAAAATTTAATCACTTATTATTACGCAATTTTATTATATACTTATCACTAAAAAATTAGTAAATATTAATAATATAATAATATTTTACGTTTACAATTTTAATTAGTACTAATAAGATTATAAACTAAAATTTAAATTTTTTTTCATTACTTATTTGAATAATATTAATCAACTACTATTTACAAGGAAATTATTAACAAAAAAATAAACATAACAATAAAAGAAATTAATAAATAAGACAGTAAATAATAACCACATAACTCCCCTATAATGTAATAAAGATTACATAAATTAATTATTAAAATATAAATAATATACTTTTATTTATCGGTATTTATCAATAAAAATCATTATTACATTGTATATACTGCATAGTATATACAATACTTATTGTGTTTAATATAAATATCTAAATCAGAGTATTTAGTAGAAAATGATAATGTGATATTATTTTTTAATTACATTTAAATGTAATTAAAAGACTCATGATATGTATGTTATTATACTAGGATTAATCAAATAATTCAGTAATTAATATATTAAAATATTTTATTTAAATATTGCATACTATTTTAGTAAATAACTAATATTAATATGTTATATTATTTTTTTTAATAATTAATAAAAATAGTTTATTTTATTATTATTAGTACTAATATAGTAAGTACTATACTTTACTCTAAATAATAATTAAATTGCCATTATTCTTAGTATTCATAGGTAAATCTAAATTAATTTACAGCATAAAATAAAAAATTTTTCTTTCTCTTTTTAATTAGGTCTTTTATGTCTCATATTACCTTAATCAGCGGTAGCACACTTGGAAATGCTGAAGATATTGCTAAATACTTATCTAAACAATTAAATATTTTTGGTTTTACTACTAAAATAATGCACGGCCCTAAATTGAATGAACTAGTACTAAATGGTAAATGGCTAGTTATTACATCTACCTATGGATCAGGTGAATTACCAAAAAATCTTCAACCCTTATTAGAGGAAATTAAACAACAGAAACCAAATTTATCACAGATCCATTTCGGCGCAATAGGTCTAGGTGATTCTAGTTATGATTATTTTTGTGGTGCTATTAAGAAAATAAATCAAGAATTATTGAGACTAGGAGCTAAAAGAATCGGCCAAATACTTAAAATTGATGCACTTAAGTATAGCTCACCAAGAAATTATGCAGAAAAATGGTTAGTTAATTGGATTCAACTGCATACAACAAAATAAATATTAAGTTATTATAAATGTATAAACCTGTGTAAAAGTAATGGAAAACCAGTAGTTATTTCTAGGATAACTTACTAACAACAAAGCTCTGTGGATAATATCCTATTTAGATCCCAACTTATACAAAACAAAATCACTAATAATTCACAGCAAATTAGTATTATTAATTATATGATTTTATTTATAGAAAATAAC